>JAYODE010000036.1:0-30830 GCA_038106185.1 Gammaproteobacteria bacterium
CATTCAATCAAACATTCAATCAAACAATGCGCCAAACCAGTTTCTCAATGACGCTCTGCTCAACCGGTTTAACTACGCCCTGTTACAGCTTGTCGTTGCGAGTACTTGAAGATCCTATACCCCAAGAGTACCGCGAGGGCGGCACTATACAGCAGAGGTTCGGTATAGTCACTCCGGGTCAGCCAAAAAACATGCACTATCTGCAGGACAGCAATGACATAGACCCATTGATGCAAACGCCGCCATCGTTGCTTTAAACGACGAATCATCCACTGGTTAGATGTCAGCGCCAGCGGCACCAAACAGCAGAGCGCCAGGAACCCGACAAGCATATAGGGACGTTGGACTATCTCAGTACCCAGGTCATCAAACCTAAACTCAAGCATCAAAGCCAGGTAGGCTATAAAGTGCAGCATCGCATAAAAGAAGGCAAACAGACCCAGCATGCGCCGAATACGGGCAAGCTCAGCCCAACCCGTCATCTGTCGCAGTGGAGTGACCGCAAGCGTCAGCAACAGAGATCGAAGCGCCCAGTCGCCGTTGAATTGGACCACTGACTTTCCGGGATCCGCACCCAGCGCGTTGCTTTGACCATTTGCTGCCAGGTACACCTGCCATACCAGGTCAATCCCCGGCATCAGGATAAGAAAAAATACTGCAGGCTTGAGGATCGAGGCAAACCTGATCGAGGCAAACCTAGTAGTCATTGCGGAGATTCATACCCGCATAGAGATGAGCAACTTCAGCTTGATAACCATTGAACAGCTCAGTCGATCGTCTGTTCGAGGCAAATATCGAAGTCGGTAAGCGTCGCTCACTGGCCTGGCTCCAGCGCGGATGACTGACCTCGGGATTTACGTTCGCATAAAAGCCATATTCTTTGGAATTGCTGCGCTCCCAGGAGCCCACAGGGCGACGCTCGAGAAACTCAATCTTGACGATGGACTTAATACTTTTAAAGCCATATTTCCAGGGCACAACCAGACGCAGTGGCGCACCATTCTGGGGTGGCATGGCGTTGCCATAAATACCCACTCCAAGAAAGGCTAACTCGTTCATCGCCTCATCAATCCGCAAACCTTCCTGATATGGATAATTCAGTGCAGCAAACCGAGATCGCTGACCCGGCATTTGCTGCGGATCATACAAGGTTTCAAACCGCACAAATTTCGCTCTGGAACTGGGCCTGAAGCGCTTGATCAGGTCCGCCAGCGGAAAACCAACCCAGGGCACAACCATGGACCAGGCTTCAACGCAGCGCAAACGATAAATGCGCTCCTCCAGATCGTGAGGCTTAAGAATATCTTCCAGATTGAAGCGCCCTGTTATTTCAGCATGACCAGCTATCTCTACCTGCCAGGGATTCGTGATGAAATTGCGCGCATTTTCTACAGGATCACTCTTATCTGTACCAAACTCATAAAAGTTATTATGGGTCGTGACAATATCCCATGGGGTCACAGACTCTTCAGCCCCAAACCGTCCGGGCCGGGCCCGCGCAACTTTTTGTTGCAGCCAGTCTGGGGCAGTCACTTGCCCAGGCTTTTCGCCGGTATACCGCCTTATCCCCTTGACCGGCGAATCAACCTCCATCGCGGCCCAGCCCAGTCGTGGAAGCAACATGGCCCCAAGCCCGAGACCTGCGTTCTGAAGGAGTCGCCGACGCTGCAGATAGACCGATTCTGGGGTTATCTCAGAAGGCTTGATGTCACTTGGCTTTTTAATCAGCAATCTGCCTCTCCAATACCGAGATGGGTATTCAACACCTTGACTCGAAGACTTGCCGACAGCGCTCGCTACTGTGCTTGACCAGTCTGCAACCCAAGTCCTTTGGTAACTGAACCGCAATCAACGGATTGAGGCTTGTTCGGTTTGAGTCTACAGCCTAATTTACCTGACTTACCCAACCTACCCAGCCCAACCTTCTGTACCTAGGCTTTTGATCGCCTACGAAGGATAGCTTGAACGGGACCAGAACCCGCATAGAGAACCGCAAGACCGAGCAGCACCAGCGGCGGATTGACGATAATCAGCGCAAACAGCACCACGACCCCCAGCATGTAGATGAATGGCACGCGATGCATATCTATCTGTTTGGGGCTGTAGTAACGGAAATTGCTAACCATGAGGACCGCGGCGCCAACTGTGAGTGCTGCCATTGGAATCGCCAGCGGCAGAGTCACGGTGCTGGCAATGTTATCCGTCCAGGCCCAAACCGAAGACGCCACCAGCCCCGCAGCCATGGGGCTGGCAAGGCCGAAAAATACCGTATTATCAGGCTTGGTATTGAATCTCGCCAAACGCAAGGCAGCACATGCCATATAGAGAAAAGCCGCCATCCAGCCAAATTTGCCAAGATCCGACAGCACCCAGCTAAACATCAGTACGGCCGGCGCAACACCAAATGCCACCAAATCCGAGAGGCTGTCATACTGAACCCCAAACTCGCTCTGGGTATTGGTCAGACGGGCGATTCGGCCGTCGAGCGCATCAAGCACGCCCGCGACGATAATTGCGATAGCGGCATTTTCGAGGGCTCCACTCATTGAGGAAATAATGGCGTAGAATCCGGAAAACAAGGCGCCAGTCGTAATCAGGTTAGGCAGAAGGTATATGCCCCGGCGCAGCCCCGCCCGTTCCTCTGAACGAGGAGTCAGAGGAGCGACCTTAGGTTTTTGCCTTTCTTGCTGCTCTTCCATCGGTTTTACCTCAAATGGGTGCGAGAGGGCCCAGACTAAACGGCGAGAATCTTGTCTCCACGGGCAACACCTGATACACCTGACCTGACCACTTCCAGCACAACAGATTCTGACATGGCTCGCAGGAATGCATCCAGCTTTTCCGAGGTACCTGTCAATTGTATGGTGTAAGCGTTGTGGGTCACATCAACTATCTGACCACGAAAAATATCAGCCGTACGTTTTATCTCATCGCGCTGTGTGCCCGTCGCTTTTAGCTTAATGAGCATCAGCTCACGCTCTATGTGCTCTCCATCCGTCAGATCCACCAGTTTTACGACCTCAATTAACTTGTTGAGCTGCTTGGTAATCTGCTCAACCTGAGTGTCGCTGGCTGATGTGGTCAGCGTCAAACGAGAGAGAGTCGCATCCTCTGTCGGTGCGACGGTCAGTGTCTCGATGTTATAATTGCGCTGAGCGAAAAGACCCACCACCCGCGACAGAGCGCCGGCTTCGTTTTCCATGAGTACAGAAATGATTCTTCGCATCAGGTTCGCACTCCCTTCTTTAACCACATATCGTCCATAGCACCGTTCGGTGCGACATGCATAGGGTAGACATGCTCTTCGGGATCTACCAGGATGTCGACAAACACGAGCCTGTCCTTAAGCGCAAAAGCCGCCTCCAACACTGAATCCAACTCGGCCAGGGACTTGACCTGAAATCCAACATGTCCGTAGGCCTCGACCAGTTTCTTGAAGTCGGGTAGCGAATCCATATAGCTGTGGGAGTGCCGACCTTCATACTGCATGTCCTGCCACTGCTTAACCATTCCCAGGGATCGATTGTTGAGATTGATGATTTTAACCGGCAGATCATACTGAGAGCAGGTTGAAAGCTCTTGTATGTTCATCTGGATACTGCCCTCGCCCGTGATACAGACAACTGTCTCGTCAGGAAAGGCCATCTGCACACCCATCGCAGCAGGCAAACCGAATCCCATGGTGCCCAGACCCCCTGAATTGATCCACTTTCGAGGCTCATCAAAGGGATAGTAAAGAGCCGCAAACATCTGGTGCTGACCCACATCAGAGCTGACAAACGCACTCCCTTTGCTTGCCTTGTAAACGGCTCGCACAGCCTGCTGTGGCTTGATGGTCACGCCATCAGCGGCAGGCGTGACATGCAAACAGTCCAGCTTGCGCCAAGACTCAATCTGCGCCCACCACTCCGCCAATCGAGCTGCCTGAGCCTGACTGCGCTTACCAATTCGAGCCTGAGCCGCCTCCAGCATTTCCGTCAAAACACTCTTGACCGGACCGACTATCGGCACATCGACAAAGACATTTTTCGCTATCGACGCAGGGTCTATGTCCACATGAATAATTTTTGCAAACGGACAGAACTTGGAAACCGTGTTGGTCACACGATCATCAAAACGGGCACCAACTGCGATCAGAACATCACAGTTATGCATGGCCATGTTCGCCTCATAGGTACCATGCATGCCCAACATACCCAAAAATTGCCGATCAGTGCCAGGATAGGCACCAAGCCCCATCAAGGTATTAACGATTGGATAGCCCAATACTCGCGTAAGTGCAGCAAGTTCGCTGGAACCATTACCCTGAATGACACCACCGCCGGCGTAAATCATTGGCCGCTCAGCTTCAAGCAGCATTGTCACTGCCTTCTTGATTTGACCTGTGTGACCTTTTACCGCTGGGCTGTAAGAGCGCATGGACAAATGCTTAGGATACTCATACTCATGCAGCTCGGTGGGACTGGTAATATCCTTTGGCACATCGATGACGACGGGACCGGGGCGGCCAGACGTCGCGATGTAGAAGGCTTTCTTCATGATCAGAGGTATTTCGGCCGCGCTCTTCACCAGAAAACTGTGTTTGACGATGGGGCGAGAAATGCCAACCATATCAGTTTCCTGGAACGAGTCGGTACCGATCAAATGGCTTTGCACCTGGCCTGAAATCACGACCATTGGAATTGAGTCCATGTAGGCGGTCGCAATGCCCGTTATGGCGTTGGTGGCGCCGGGCCCAGATGTTACCAGCACCACTCCGGGACGTCCTGTGCTACGGGCATAGCCATCGGCCATATGGGTAGCCGCTTGCTCATGGCGGACCAGAACGTGCTGGATTCGATTTTGTCTAAACAGCGCATCATAAATATGCAGCACGGCACCACCTGGGTAACCAAAGACATAATCAACGCCTTCCTCTTGAAGACACCGCATCAGGATGTCCCCGCCAGATAGCATTTCCACGTTTTTCCCCTGTTTCATAGGCTTGTAAGGGCCGGCATTCTCAATCAAACCAGCTTGCGCTGTCAATCCTTAAAGCCCTTGACAACCTCTCTAAGACTGGCCCGGCCTAAGTTCACGCCACGACAGTCACCACTCAGACTGCTTCTGAATTTCGCTTAAAGTCGAAATCTGCGCCCTTTTGAAGTATGCTTTTGCACAAGGAACTTCTCGAGCGGCTAAGATGCGAAAACTAATCTGTGCTGTAACGCTGTTACTGATGACTCTGCCGGTGCATTCCCAGGATGGCTATTATTTCTGGGTTGATGAAAACGGCATTACCAACTTTGCCGAACAGCAGCCACAGGGCTATTCGGCTCGCTATATGACTGCCGCCAAGGGTTTCGGTGACAGCACCTTCGCTGGCGATGAGCCGGCACAACAACCGACTCGGGGCTCCAGACCCGGACCTGCGACAGAAACGATCAGTGCGGAAGTAGACCCGGATCAGATTATCGCTGCCGATCGCGCCAAGGTCGCCACCCAAATTGCTGCCCGAAAAAGCGCAAACTGTGACATAGGTAAGAAAAATCTGGTCCAGCTCGAAATGTTCGACAAGATTCTTATCAAAAACGACGATGGCACCGATCGCCTACTGAGTCCTGCAGAAAAAGCCGAAAAAATCGCAGTAGCCAGACAGACAATTCGCGACAACTGCACAAGCTAGCTCGACGATAAACGCTTCCATTCAAGCCAGAGGCTCAGTGTAGGTTCAGGTCGAACCCTCACAGCTTCTGGCGACGGAATCAGGTTCGCCAGATCAGGGCAGCAAATCGACCGGTTTCGCCGTCACGACGATAAGAATAGAATCGACTATCACAAAAAGTACAATCCTGCCCTCCGGCGATTGAGGCGACCCCGGCCTCCGCTAATTGCTGCCTGGCAATGGCATAGAGATTCAACATCCAGTGACCCGCATCCCGGCCAGGCAAGAAGCCAACATCACTGTCAAATCGAGATCTGACCAGGTTGTCCACCTCATAATGACAGGGACCTATGGCAGGTCCCAACCAAGCCGAAATACCACCGCTTGAAAATTGACCCACTGCCTTCTCAATGATTCTTTCCGCAAGTCCTCGCCAGCCAGCATGCACAGCCGCAATCTCTCGACCATCGGCGCTGCACAAGAGTATCGGCAGGCAGTCGGCCACCATGATGGCCAGCACGCGCTGAGACTCGGTCGTGAATGCGGCGTCAGCTTGCGGCTCAGTCAAGGGATTCGAGTCTGCCAGCAAGACCTCAGTACCATGCACTTGCTGCAACCATAAAGGTGGTGCTGGCAAATCAGCCAGCGCTGCCAGTCGAAGTCGATTCTCAGCGACACTCGCAGCCTGATCAGCTACATGGAGCGCCAAATTCAAATCACCGTAGGGCGGCGCGCTGACACCGCCGAAACGGGTAGTGACCAGCGCCTGAACATTGGCGGGTTGACCCCAGGCCAGACGAATCAACGAATCATTCACAGACATCGGCTGCCGCCAGCGCCGCGATCAGCGCTGTCATATCTTGCGGCAGTTCCGCAGTCCAACGATACTCTTTACCGCTGATCGGGTGCTGCAATCGTAATTCCCGAGCATGCAGCGCCGGTCTTGGAAAGGATTGGAGCGCGTCGACCAGAATGGGCTGTTGATTTCGCGGCGTCTTGTAACCGCCTCCATAGGTATTATCGCCAATGAGACTGTGGCGAATGTATTGCATATGCACGCGAATCTGGTGTGTACGGCCAGTTTCCAGCGAGACTTCGAGGCGGGCATGCTCACCAAACTGCTGTAACACGCGATATCGAGAGATGGCCTCTTTGCCATCTCGCCGAATAGCCATTTTAGTTCTTTGAGTCGGATGTCGACCAATGGCGGCATTGACTTTGCCCGGCCCCTCAAAGACACCATAGACCACAGCCTCATAAAGACGCTTGACTGTTCGAGCCTGCAGTTGCTGCACCAATTGATTTTGGCTCTCGAGGGTTTTAGCCACGACTAGCAGACCGGTTGTATCTTTATCGAGACGATGTACTATTCCTGCTCTCGGAATCCCATCGAGATCGGGGTAATGATAGAGCAGCGCATTCAACAAGGTGCCATCCATGTTGCCTGCGCCCGGATGGACCACTAACCCCATGGGTTTATTGACCACCAGCAGATCGTCATCCTCAAAAACTATGTCCAGTTCCATGTCCTGAGGCGCGGACTCTACTTCAACCGCCGCCACCGCAATGACAATGTCTTCACCACCGTAAAGCTTATGCCCAGCACGCAGGATTTGGCCGTCAATGGTTAGACCACCGGATTTAATCCAGGATTGGAGTCTCGACCTTGAGTATTGAGGGAACAGATGAGCAACGACATGATCTAATCGTTGTCGTGCCATATTATCGGGCACTTTGGCTTGGTGGGTTATCTCAACTGGCATACAACCTGCTAACACCTCTTGGGTATGTGGGGAGGCTATGGTTAAATAGCCGGAATATCAAGCACCTACAATAGTTTCTAGAACCAGCGGAAAATTTGATCTTTATGCGACTCATCATAATTAGCCTTGCCCTGCTCTTAATCGCCGGCTGCGCCAGCGAAACAGAGGAAGACCTCGAAGCCACAGAACTGGAATATTACCAGAGTGCGCAAGGTAGCCTGCGCAGCGCCAACTATGAGGAAGGGGTTAGAAGATTACAGTTACTGGAAGCCAGATTCCCCTTCGGCCGCTATGCTGAACAGGCACAGCTGGAAATCATCTACGCCTATTATAAGAGCAGTCAGGCCGAGTCTGCCAGAGCCGCAGCAGATCGATTCATTCGCCTACACCCCCAACACCCTAATGTTGACTATGCCTACTACCTGCGTGGCATGGCTTCCTTTGACGAAGATCAGAATTTTATTGCCCAGTTTCTGCCATTGGACCCTTCCACCCGTGATCCGGGCGCCGCGCGAGAATCTTTCAATGATTTCAGTCTACTGATCTCACGCTACCCAGAGAGCCAGTACGCGCCAGATGCGCAAAAACGTATGGTCTATCTGCGAAATCTTTTAGCCCGCGCTGAAATCAATGTCGCCCGCTATTATATTTACCGCGGCGCCTATATTGCGGCCGCCAACCGAGGCCGCTACGTCTTTGAAAATTTCCAGGAGACGCCTTCTGTACCGGAAGCACTCGCCGTTATGGTGGAATCCTACCAATTGCTGAACATGCCAGAGCTGGCTGAAGAGGCCTTGTTGGTACTCACCAGTAATTACCCTGACTATGGCGCTCTCGACAAGAACGGTAAACTGAAACCAAGCGCCTCAGTCAAAACTAACGAAAGGTCATGGATCAGCCGCCTGACGTTTGGCTTAATGGGGTAAACTATTGGCAGAATGGCTATCGCAGAAGACGGATTTGAAGCGCAACACAGCCTCCAACGCTCGACAATACTGCGGGTCTATAATTACTATCGCATTCTAATCTCGTTTCTGTTCCTGTTCTTGTTTCTCGATAGCCACTTTAGTACGTTTATCGGCAAGTTCAATCCTGATCTGTTTCGTACCACCAGCCTGATCTACCTGGCCCTGAATATTACCGTTGGCCTCGGAACCCTGTTCGTCAGCAGAGCCTGGCTAAGCAAAACCAGCCTGTCGTTCACCATCCTACTGGCTGACATTATCCTTCTGACCTTGCTGATTTTTGCCAGCGGTGGCGTCAGCTCCGGCCTCGGCAACTTCCTGATCTTCACTTGCGCTTTTAGTGGCAGTTTAATCTTGGGCCGTATCTCCAGCACTCTACCCGCAATCGCTGTCATTCTGGTGGTCTATGCCGAGCTCTATCTGTTCTTTTATGACATCAACGATCTACAGAGTTTCTTTCAAGCCGGCTTACTCGGCGTCATCTTCTTCGTTGCCAATGTTTTCTTTCAGACGGCATCGCTGCAACTGCGAAAGACAGAGACGGCAGTCGTTACCCTGGAGCAGATTAATCAGCTGATTATCGACACCATGAAAACCGGCGTAGTGGTAGTTGCCAGCAATGGCGGAATCAGGTCGATCAATCGCGCCGGCGAACGATTTCTGCGCATTCCTTCGCAACCGGCGATCGCCCGCGACCGACTGCCCTACCGCCTCGCCGACAAACTCAAAGACTGGCAAGCCAATCGTGAAACTCACTCACTGACATTCCACATTCAAGAAAACTCGCCTCAGCTGATCGCGTCTTTCTCGACACTTGAATCAACCAATAGCGAAGAAGATACCTTGATCTTCATCGAGGACAGCACTGAGGTCCAACGTCAGGCACAACAACTCAAACTGGCGGCACTTGGCCGACTGGCAGCGAGTATTGCTCATGAGATCAGAAATCCACTTGGCGCTATCAGCCATGCAGCCCAGTTGCTGGCGGAATCGCAGCAACTGAATAAAGGCGATGCCAGATTAAGCGAAATCATTCAGAGTCATTGCGTTCGAATGAATGATGTCGTTGAAAATGTTCTGAACATGTCTCGGCGTAAAAATGCCAAACCCAAACTCTTACAATTAAAGCCCTGGATTGAAGGTTTCATCGCCGATTTCAGCGCCGGGCAAACGGGCAAAGTCTACATAGACACGGATATTGAACCCAATGATATCCGCTTAAGCGTTGACCCAGTCCACTTGTCTCAGATCCTTAGTAATCTTAGCCAGAACGGCCTACGATACAGTGAGAAAAAGACGGGCGAGGCTCGAGTTTTACTGCGCGGCAGGATTGACCCGGCGTCAAACAAGCCTTATCTGGAAGTCATTGACTACGGTGAAGGCGTAGACCCGGCGATCGCGCACAATCTGTTCGAGCCCTTCTATACGACAGAGACGACGGGCACAGGGCTGGGCCTGTACTTGTCGATGGATCTGTGTGAGGCTAACCATGCAAGACTCAGTTACTCTCAAACTCCTGACGGCGGCAGCTGTTTTCGCATCTCGTTTCTCGAACCATCCCGACTGTAATAAGGGTGGATCATGCTAGAAAAATGCGCCCTGATCGTTGACGACGAACCAGACATTCGTGAGCTGCTTGAAATCACCCTGGGCAGAATGGCCATCGAGACTCGCAGCGCTGCTGACCTGAAAGCCGCTCGCAAGCTGCTGGCGGAACAGACCTTTGACTTTTGCCTGACCGACATGAAACTGCCTGACGGCAATGGCATCTCGCTGATTGAACACATACAACTGCGACACCCTAATCTTCCAGTCGCTATGATCACGGCCCACGGCAATATGGAGTCCGCGGTTGATGCACTCAAGGCTGGCGCTTTTGATTTCGTCTCAAAACCGGTCAATCTCGAGTTGCTGCGTCATCTGGTCGATACGGCACTGAACCTTAAGCCATTCAACTCAGAGGCCAATACTTGCAAGGCGAATGATCTGCTATTGGGTAAATCCGAGGCAATGGACGCTCTGAGACGACAAATTACCAAACTGGCTCGAAGCCGTGCACCGATTTATATCAGCGGCGAGTCTGGCAGTGGCAAAGAGCTGGTCGCTCGGCTGATTCACAGTCAGGGGCCTCATGGCAATGCGCCTTTTATCCCGGTTAACTGCGGTGCGATTCCAACGGAGCTGATGGAAAGTGAGTTTTTTGGTCACGTCAAGGGAAGCTTCAGCGGCGCTGTCAGCGATAAAGAGGGGCTGTTTCAGGCGGCTAATGGTGGCACCTTGTTTCTTGACGAAGTAGCCGACTTGCCCCTTGCTATGCAGGTCAAACTGCTTCGAGGTATTCAGGAAAAAGCGATACGTCCGGTTGGTGCACAGCAGGAGATACCCGTCGATGTGCGTATTCTGAGTGCGACTCATAAGAATCTCGCCATTGAGGTTGAGACTAATCGCTTTCGCCAGGATTTGTATTATCGAATCAATGTTATTGAGCTCAAGGTGCCGAGCCTGAGGACTCGCATCGACGATATTGAGGAACTGGCCGCCTACTTTCTTCAGCGCGTGGAACGAGACTACTCCCAGCCGCCGACCGTTATCAGCGCGGCAGCGCTGAAGACATTGCAGCAATATCACTTTCCCGGCAATGTGCGCGAGCTGGAAAACATTTTGGAACGCGCCTTCACACTCTGTGAAAACAACGTCATCGAACCCAGAGACTTAAACCTGGACCAATCGTCGGGTAAGGCCAGCGAGGCGAGGACCCAAGGCGTCAAATCCTTGACTCCAAACGAATTAAAGCAAGGCTCGAGCGAACCACGCAACAATACAGACACGCCACCTGACAACGTCGAGTCACTGGAAGCCTATCTCGAGGATATTGAAAAACAGTTAATCATCGAGACCCTGGAATCCACCCGCTGGAACAAAACCGCAGCCGCAAAAAAACTGGGCATTACCTTCAGGGCATTGCGCTACAAGTTGAAAAAGCTCGGCCTTGAGTGACCCTCAACTGCCGAAACCGAAGGTGATGCGCGCCCCATAACCTGCGTCATATCCTACAAGCCGAGTAGTATCTGGCGCTCACTCGACTCCTTTCTGCGCTGACCGACAATACGGCTTTTGCCACTTCGCCCACTAGACTGACACCCCTCATGATGACGAATAATGCTGGCTCTGAGCAATTTGAACTAAGTTGTTTTGGCTATTTAGCGCTGGCGATGCCATCACCGAGACCCGGTTTATGCACCATGTTAAGCGCTATTCCACCTCGATCAGCCTTGCCGGCTTTACCTTGATGGAGCTGCTGGTTTGGTTTGGCATCAGCATGGCCTGCATCAACTTGGCACTGCCGGGACTTCAGCGCCTGCTCCATAGGAGCCAGGCAACGGCACAAATTACCTGGCTGGTTACCGCAGTGCACTACACTCGACACGCAGCCATTCAGCATCGCGCCACTGTGACTCTGTGCCCTTCCAAAGTTGCGGGGAAGGGCTGCAATGGTCAGTGGCACGAAGGTCTGCTGGTTTTTATTGACCGCAACCGGGATGGGCGTTTCAATCAGAAAGATCAAGTACTCAGCCGTCAGCCAGCGCTGAATACCGCTGGCACTATTCGTTGGCGTTCATTTCGCAACCGGCCTTATTTGCAAATGACTGAAGCAGGTCATACTAACTACCAGAACGGCAACTTTATTTACTGCTCAAATACCGGAGATCCTCGACTCGCACGCAGAATCGTCATCAATGTACAGGGGCGCGCCCGCTTGTATCATTCCAAGCACCGCTCGTCAGCCTCTCAACCCGGCCGACAAAAAGCAGCAAGCTGCTAATCCTCATCGCCAATTACCCCAAACGCTGCAGTGCAGACAAAGTTTGGCGCCATCTTGGCCTGGTCGACTAGTAGTCCTCTTGAGAGCCCGAGCCTTCTATCACTCGAATCTCTGTCACTCTAAGACCGGTGTCCTGCTGAATATACTTAACCGCCACAAACATCCCTCGAGACAGCATCTCCACCGTGCCACCAATCACGTCGCGCCACTCTACTTTTGGTGGCTCAAACGCTGGCCCCAGATCATAGTGAACACTTCCTATCACAGCGCGACGCTCTATCAGATCTAACTCCGTCAACCATCCTACCGCAGCGTTAAAGGCCGCTGGTTCCGACATGTTCTCCAGGTTGTTTGACTCTGCTGCGGCCAAGCTCCCCGTTAGGCCAAAGTTGGCTATCAAGATCAACCACATCACTGTTTTTTTCATGACTCGCTCCCTGAGTGATGACATGCTTATTCTCGCTCCATTTTTTTCTCGCTTTAAAGAGGTATTCCGGCGGGCTTTACCCACTAGTCCACAGAATCCAACTGCTTCCAAGACAAACGACCCGTATAGACACCTTGCTGAGTATTGGTCAGCGTCATATTGAGTGACTGATCACTGAGTTGAGTCACCCGTTGTGCACCGATAAAGGCGGAATCTGAGGGTACCGAGTCCTCAAACCGTATACCGGCAACAGCCACCCCGTTCGCCTGATCATTGACATCAAAGGCTCCATCCTTATTCAGGTCAAATACCGCGCTGTTACTAAAACAACTGGCGCCACCCGTCGCAGGGCAAAAGGCCAGACCAAATCCTCCGTCGACCTGAACGCAGCTGTTGGTGCCGCGAGGTATTACACTGTTAACAAAGGCAACGTCACCCCTGAGCTGGATGTTCCGCACTGCTCGCTCACCAGGGAACTCAGGTAAGTCTGTACCTTGAACACCCCCTGCAGGCACGGCATCCAGATGGATGTACCAGCCCCTCTTGCCGCCACCCAACAGGTAGTCAACCGGGTTGTTCGACAGGGTGCGAACCAGACCCTGGACTGGATCAGCCAAATTGGTGTAGCGCTGCTGTACCAGATCATTGACGTCAATCAGCTCAGGACCCAGCCGATCCCACAGCCCATAAATTGATTGTATGCTGGTATCTGAGCCATCCGGCACAGTGACGTAACTGCCGGTACCGAAAATCACCAGATAGCCGTCTTCCTGAGTCGGATGAGGCGCGACGATAGGCTGGCTGGTGATTGGCTGACCTATGCCGGCGGTATACTCGGCTTTGAATATTTTAGTTGAGGTCCACTCCGAAAAATCGTCGGAACGCAGGTCAAAACGATAGAAGTTGCCAAAGGTATCACCGGCGTAAGCATAGTCAACCGTACCATTACCATCTATATCAATGGCCCTGGGGGTACCCAAACCGTTGGGGTAACCACCCTCAGCGCCAAACCCGGTATCAATCTTGACGAAATCCTGTCGACCGATACATTCTTCCGGCAAATCACCGTTAAGAATGGTGTTGTGAATCATATCCGGATGACACCAGATTCCATCTGCACCCTGATCCACCAACAGTACAAAGAGTTTCGCGATGCCAGCCGTACTGTTATAGCCATTGCCAAAAATAGCGACCCACTCATTCTCACCATTTCTCTTGAGATTGCTCATCGAGATTGTTGGTACGCTGAACGAATAGCCCAAGTCTTTCACCGGTTGCGGCACATCCTGCAGGTCTCTGCGTTGCCCACCATCGGCTGCAGTCAAAGGCTCGATGGTCGTCACATCCGCCACAGTCACCGGAATCGTCGGATAGCTGTCATCCGCATCGGTAAATTCCCAGAGCGCGACATCGGCGGCCGTCGCTTCGCTGAATCTGGTTGGGTCAGTCACATTTAGCGCAAAATAGGCTTTGCCACCCGCGCCCTGGCCACCAACCAACAAGGTCGTCCATTCTCGATTGCCATCAAGATTCGCGTCCATATAAACATCATTGATTGCCGGCGTTAGATCCACAAAGAATCGATGACTGTACTGATAATCAAGCAGTTCGGTGATTTTCCTGCTGTACCTGCCCACCATCAGATTGTTGGGTACATAGGCGATAAGCTCGCGGCCATTATTGGCATTAAATCCATGAAGCATGCCATCGTTAGCCGCCACATAGACGACCCGCTCACGCGCGCCGAACTCCGCTTTAAACTCTGCGTAGGGTTCATCCTGAGGATAGGGGCTCAGCGTTCTGCGCAGCCGGTCAGGCGCACCCACAAACACAGGCGCAGAATGCACCAGATCTCCCAGGCGCCCGCCTGTGACTGGACGTTCGCGAAAATCGCCAAAGGGACGCTCTAAACTAGGGTCGCCTCGAAGATAATTAACACGTGCACTGATCTGCTCGAGTTTGACCGCCTCACTGGCTCCGGGATCAGCAACAAATAATTTTCGCTGCTCTGAATTCAATGTCTCAGGACGGAATTTAATACCCGTATTATTCAAGCGATCGAGGGTAATAATCTGTCGATCAGTTGCTGCCAGGGTATCAAGGGTCTTGCTGGCTTCCCATACTGGCACAGGATCTAAGCCTGCTGCAGATATCGCCTGCGCAACCAGGTTACCCGCATTAGTCTTGGTGTTATAAAAAGCTCTGAAAATCAGGGTCCCCGCTTGAACTTCTTGAGAGTTGAAACTCACGGCTGATGCCGTGCCGCTACCTTGGGAAAACTCTTCAAAAGCCGAAGTCAGTGCCTGCGTCAGTTCATTGACACTGGAGGCATCCAGATATTCACCACGACCATTAAACGCAGCATGGCGAAGATCGTCGATCTTTGCTGGCGTGCGCGCATCGGCGGTTGGGTCTCCCCAATCAAATGTGCCGGGCGTACCTGCGACAAATACCGGCGGTGTATCAATAAAGCCCTTGGCTCCAAATCCGATAGTGTAAGTGGTCATATGCTGATGCATGTACTCATTACCGCCGAGCTCAAAGGCTGACGTGCTGGCACCCGCCTTATCACGACTACTGGTGGCCACCTGATTTGGCAAGGCAGGATGTAAATCATATTCATAATAGTACATGGCAATATCTGCGAGGGTATCTCCAGCACCCCCTCCATAAACATCGCCGTCAAAATTAGTGTCACCGTTAGCATCGTTTTCACCCATATTCGGCGGCTGGTTACCACTCCAGGTGCCATCAGTGAGCATCAGGGTAAAGTTCTGCTGACAATTGCCTGCAGGCGCGGGTAAAATGGGACAATCTGCATATCCGTTTGCATCAACCGCACCCGGTGCAGATATTTTATTTGAGCCAAATATGTCTTGCTTTTCACAGGCATAATAACGCCCCGCATCCCGCAACTTGACTCGCAAGGGCGTACCACCCAGTGTTGGCGACAGATAAATGGCATCGAGCAAACTGGCCTTGGCCCCCGTACGCTCCGATGTATTCATTGAGATGATTTTTCGGTTGTAACCATCATCGTTCAATAGCGCATAGCCCATACGCAGGCTTTCGCTTTTCGCAACCACTCGCCCCAGCGCCATCTTTGCCGTTAGCTCGCGGGTTCTGGCATAGGTGAACCAGTTAGCAAAATTCTGAATCTCTTCTTCATAACTACAGGAGGTCTCAGCAGCAATACAATCGGTTCGATCCGCAGATTTTGGAAAGGGGGCATTAGCTGCTCTTATCTCAACCAACCGACCTTCCGACTCCGGGTTGCCACCTCGCGGAGAGGGTGAGTAATCAAGTTTCTGGTTATTGTTTTTATCCTCCCAGACGTAGTACCTCGGCAGATAAAAACCATTTACATTGACTTCATTCAGCTCGTACTCGGTACTACACACCTCCTCCCATTTCTTACACTTACCATTTTTATACTGAATACATTTACCCTTTGCGACGCAAACACTTTTCGGCTCAAGCGCCCGACCTACATAACCAGCCCCTGGATCCAGGGTCAAGTCAGTGGTATTGCTCTCCGTATCTGCAAGCCAGGGATAATGTTTTGCACGAGTCGGTGGGCTATGAGGAAATGCCTGATCATTTGTATCCAATCCATCCCATGGACGATATTGAACCGCAGGGTCATAATAAATTTTATTTTCACTGGCGGACCTCAGGGTCCAAAAGCCTTGTCCGGGAAACTGATCTTCTGAAGGTACAATCTTGGAATTTTCAACTGACCAGCTGTCGGTTGCCGATGCGGCCATGACCCAATAAAGACTGTCACTACTAGCCCGATTCTGTTGAGTACTGAGACGCTGCGGAAAGAAGAAAACGCCCTCAAGGCTCGAGGTACTGATATCCCACTCCATCGAACGCGAATCATCTTCGATGATCAACACATTCGGCTCAGGACCTATGGGCAATTCAAGCGGTGAATCTGCAAGTTGGTAGTCATACTCAACCACGCCTGCAACAGCCCCCTCAGGGGCGCCATCAATGGGATTCACGACAATCAGAACTTCGACACCATAAATGCAGTGTCCCGCATCACCGGGCAAAGGGACATCGCAGACATCGAAGGTGAAACTGTCCTGGCCTTCAAAGGTGGCGTCCGGCTGATAGGTGAAACTGCCGTCGTTATTATAGGGTGGCAACAACTGCCCATGGGCCGTGACCGCCGAGGTAAAGCGAAAATAGAGTTGATCAGGCTGGGGTAATTCCGGACAGGTGGCAACGGCTGGATCACAACCTATGCCGTCAAGATGATTATTATCAACATCATCGACCCATAGTAGCAGCCCATCGGCCGCATCGCGTTGCAGGATACTGGCCTGGTCCATAAAGAAATATATGGGGCCAGAGGCTCTGGGCAGATCATTTTGCGGTAACACATTAATGGTTACCTGGGCACATCGGGGGTCATTGGGCGGCGTGAAGGGCGTCTCTCCCGCACTAGACGCATCACGAATACAATAGGTAAATACATCCTCGCCATTAAAGTCAGGCATCGGCATATAGCGCACCGAAAAATCATCGACGCCAACCTGCGTGACGATTGAGTCACTACTCGGCGCGCATCCAGCTGCGGCACAGACTACTTCACCGTTCATGGTTACAATCAGATTGCCTGGATTAAACGGATCGTCGGCCAACCGGCTGGTACTGCGCCATCGTTGCTCAACATTAAACGAGTCTACAATGGCTTGACCTGCGCTAATCACGCCAGCGGGCACATCACCTTGATAGTCATTACCGAGCACATAAATATCTATGGGCTCGCTATCCTCCAATATGACTAAAAGCGGATTGTTCGAGTAGTGATCGTCTACCGCGATCGGCTGATCGTCTATCACGCTGTTAACAATGACTTGAAATGTCACTTCATCGAATAGAGGGATCGCCTCCGCGGGCAAACCCGGTGGTCGACCCTGGTCTGTCGCGCGAACTGTCACGCTGAGCGTGCCGAAAGCATCCGGATGAAATGTTAAACTCAAGTTGGCTTCAGTGGTTTGCAAACTGATTTGGCGAGTATCAGTCACCGGCGTATCCACCAGATCACTGGTCACCGTCAGCCCATTGATATCCAGCAGGTCGGTCATGACAAAATCCGCTGGCGTCTCTTCAATGATGACCGTGTAGGTCAAGCTGTCATCAGCACCATTACTATCGATCATATCTGCATCGATAAAAGCGCTGGCGAGATTCAGCGACAAAGGTCCGGCGTCTTCATTTCGAGTGAGGTCGGGCAGGCTGCCGACTTGGTACTCAGGCGCATCATTGACGCCTGTGACAACAACCGAAAAGCCTAGATTGACCGAACTGATATTTGCGCTGGGCGCAGCTGTATCAGTGGCTGTAACAACCAGATCAGCACTGCCATATTCATTCTCGGGACTATAGATCACTAATTGATTGCTGGCGTTGATATTGGCAAAGACGACCGAGGGGTTGGAGTTACTGCCGATAGTGAATTGCAAAGCGTCACCGATATCGAGATCGTCAAACAGACTCTCCAGATTCAGAATCACACCACTGGCAGCCGTCAGGTGCTCATCTTCAAAGTAGGTCAGCCCCTGAGACGCCAGGTCTGCACCTGCCGATGTCACCTGCGGCGCGTTATCATTCATTGGATTAATCGTCAGTGTGAGGGGTACCGCGCTATCCAGGAAGGATCCATCACTGACCGTATACTCGGCGGCAACCGAAAATATTTCGACAGTTGAGTCTGTCGTCGCTGAGAAACCAGTCGAGCCATCTGCGTGGATCGTCAAGGTCCCCACGACGACACCCCCAGCCTCAAGATTAAATGGCACACCGACCAACCCGATATCACCGTTCACCTCCACAACCGTGAGCGGCTCCGCCGGCATCAGATCTGGCTCCAGGTCATTGTCGAGGACATTGAAGTTGACTGAGGCCTGCTCATTGGTTGAGTAGGCATCAGGCACGCCCACCGGCGCATTATCATTTATTGGCAGCAAGTTAATCGTCAACACGGCCGTCTTGGACAGGGCCGGTGAGCCATTGTCTGTCACAGTCGCAGTCAGATCAAAACCAGTCGTCGTCTCATAGTCCAGCTGAGTCGGGTCAGCAACGCTGACGTTGCCCAGGTTATCGATGACAAAAGCCGAGCCTGTCACGCTGAAGCTTAGCGCCTGGCCTGTGTCGACATCAGATGCTAACAGGGTGCCAAGCACCGAACCCAGACTGGCGTTTTCGCTCACTTGCATTACCTGATCGGCCATGGTCGGCTGATCATTGACCGGTAACACGATCACCTCGATATCAGCGAAAGCTGTTTGAGCACTGGCGTTTTCATCCTCTGTCGCCGTTGCCTTGACGGTCAATCTAAAGGCACCGTTTACGTGCAGGGGTGGCACCATAAAGATGTCACCGAGTAGCCAGCCAGTGACGTCGATTGCAGCTCCCGACGCTAGCACCGTGTTTGACCCGTCCGTCAGGATGGCACCTGAAGGCACGTCTTCGATTGACACGGACAGAGACTCTTCCGCCGGGTCTGTCAGAGACGCGACAATACCGAAAGTCGGCGTCGGCACATCTTCATCGGACGTGATCGACGCGCTGGCGACGACGGTGGGCATATCAGCGACACCGTCTACTCGGATTAAGATAGGTTGCGGATTACTGTAAGCGGTCGCACCCCCATCGTTCATTTCTTCGGCGACTGCTGCTACTGACAGGGTGAAATCGACGGCACTGTCGGGGGCGGGCGCAATCGACAAGCCGGCCAGCTCTGGCGATGTGAGGCGCCAAAGGCCGGCGCCCTGGCTCACGCCCTGATTAAGACTGGAGCCGATCGGCATACCTGATATCTGATAGCTGATTGACTCTGAGCCATCTAGATCTGCCAACAGACCCGCTATGGTGAGCCCGGCAACACCATCTTCAACCACAGTCACCGGACTGGTAACCGTCACGGTTGGCGTGTCCGCCACAGCTCGAACTTTGACTTCAGTGGTACCGCTCGCTGTCGCCGAGTCACCACTATCCTGTTCTGTGGCAACTGCGACAATCGTTAGCTGCAGGTCGGTATCGTCGTGCAGTGGTGGCTTGATCGAGACCTGACTCAGATTCCAGTCTGAAATATCAATCGAAGACCCGCTTGCATTGTTAGATCCATCACTCAGGGTAGCGCCCACGGGCGTCACATCGACAGTAACGGTCAAATTTTCACCAGAGGTATCGCTGAGCCCAACGAGCAGACCAATGGCGACGGCCTGATCCTCATCGGTTGTGATGCTGGCCGCAGTCACTAAGGTCGGCATATCTGCGACGCCAGTAACATCAATTGTCATGGTGTGGACTTCACTTCTGTTTCCGCTGGAGTCCTGTACTCGAAACTCGAAACTGCTGTAGCTCGGCCCGGCATCGTTTGCCTTCGGTCTATAGGCCAGTCTATTGATCTGCGCCACATCGATAGTATCCGATTGATCGACCTCATCTCCTTCAAACGTTAATGTACCAAGACTCGGCAAGCTTCTGATCCGAACTTCGGTGAAAGTATCAAAGTCCAGATCAGAGAAGGCAAAGTCATCGATAGAAAAATAATAGGTGGTGTCCTCTGTAGCCCGGATGGTGTTGTCACTGGAAGTCGGCGCCGTATCACTCAACGGTCGCACACTGATCGCGAGCGCCTGAACCGCGGCGTTAGCACCATCGCTAACCTCGACATCGACGAGATAGATATTATCGCCACCAGAATCATCGGGGAATTCGTAGTCAGGCGGGCTGAGAAAACTCAGGACTGACGTGACCGCGCCAATGCCAGAATTATTGGTCACACCAAATCTCGACGCATCCTCGCCGCCCACTATTTTGAAAGTCAGTGAATCAGTAGTATCCAAATCACTGGCTTGCAAAGTCAGTGCGACCGTATCGTTCTCGTCAATCGCATTGGTAGATTCTGAGATAATTACAGGCGCGTGATCATTTACCGGTTGGATCTTAATTTCGACAGTGACCATATTGTCACTGGTCTGAGTCCCGTCAGAAACCTGATAGGAAAAGCTGTCGGTAAAATTTTCGGAATCGTCATGCAGATAGGTAAAGCTGCCATCGGTGTTTAACGTCAGCAAACCATAAGTCGTACTAGTGCTATTCACCACCATCAAAGTGTTCATGGCTGAGCCGTTGACCAATAGATCAGCATCCGTATCATTATTGAGGACACCGGCCACTGCTGCGACGGACAGGGTTCCGCCCTCGCTCACTGAGTAGACGGGATCGGCAACAGCTATCGGTTTGTTGTCATTCAGCGGATCGACGGTAATGATGACCGTCGCGATATTGCCTGTGGTATTGACTCCGTCAAACACATGATAGGTAAAACTGTCTGAAAAGATTTCTGTGGTACCATCGTGGGAATACGTGAAGGTGCCATCGCTGGACAGGGCCAGCGTGCCATTGCTGACATCAGTGTCGAGCACCGCCGTCAGGGCGTCACCCGGCAGGTCGTCGTCCGTATCGTTCGATAGCAACGTACTACCATTCAAGGTTTCGCCTTCGCTGATTAGCAGCAGGTAATTATCATCTGCTGCCACAGGTATGTTGTCGTTTACCGGAATAATATTCAGCGTGACCGTGACAAATCCGGTAGTAAAACTTGGGTCAGAGACCTGATACGTGAAGCTGTCAGCAAACTCCTCGCTGCCGTCGTGGGTGTAGGTAAAATCACCGCCGTTATTCAGGCTCAGGCTGCCGACGCCGACATCTGTACCGAGTGTCGTTTTGAGCGCCTCGAAAGGTAAGTCAGCGTCAGTGTCATTCTGCAGAACACCATCTCCAGCCCGAGTTGCCGTGGTCACCAGCGTACCGCCTTCAGGCACTGAATAGACATCTGCAAGCGCGACTGGGTCAAATTCATCCACGCCAAGGACTGCAATAGTAAAATCCTGAAACTTCGGCGCACCCATGGTGCTGTTGACCTGAACTGTGATCACATACTCGGCATCGACCTCTCGATCAATGAGCACGCCAGTCGTTGAGACTCTGCCGGCACTGTCGATTTGAAACCGACCACCCGCATCATCGGCAAGTAAGTAACTGATCACAGCAGTGGCATCAGCATCGGTAGCACTTGCTTTAATGTTAACCCATTTATCTGCTGAAGCATTTTCGACAATTTGATTCGAACCGCTGTCTAAGTCTTCAATAGCAGAAGTCGGATTATCATCGACGTCGACAACTTCAATATCCACAGTCAATAGCGCAGTATCACCGCTCGGCGCATCAGTTGTCGCTCGCACACTGATTTTAAACTTCGAGTCGATCTCACGATCTATCGGACTGCCTGACGGTCCTGTTGTGGCGACGATGCCAGTCTCTGAGTCGACTGTAAACCTCCCAGAGGCATCATCATCCATGGTATAAGTCATCACTCCGATTCCGGACGCTTTGACTGTGACACCTACAAAGACACCTGCCTTGGCATTTTCTTTAACCTGATTAATTACGCCGTCGATATCTGAAATGTTTGCGATATCAGCCGCATTTGCCTCGCGCGCAAACAGGCAGATTGAGCTCAAAATCAGTATCCTTTGTAAATATTTTCTAAAGTTCATAATTCTTCCCTGATGATGCCTGATCATCCTTGATCAAAACTTTTTGCCATAGGTGCTTTGTAACAATACGTGGGCATCCACTGAACCACCCGTACCATAGACGGTTATTCGAAAGACCTCACTCAAACCTGATCCAGTGCCCTGGCCGATATTATCTAAGTTCAGCGTATCCTCACTGGAGACGATCGATTTTAGATGCTCGATAATGTATTTTGGCGGTGCGGCCACACCATCGACGGACGTGGCAGCCGTAATGTAATAGCCATTGGCGTCTGACCAATCTATCTGACTCCAATTAGTCGCCGCGTTGTGCGCAGCTTCCACATAAAGACCAGACATGTAGGCGTCTGTTGCCGTAAAATCTGCTATGCTCGTCGTTCCCTCGATCAGCGCTTCGGCATCCTCCATCGCAGACTCTGCTGCAAGAAAAGCAATATTGACATCGTGAGAGTTACGTGACATCAGTTCCTGCATCCGCGTCATTTGCACTGACGAAACGCCTAAGATCGTCAGGATTAGCAAAATCACCAAACTCATAAACAGCGCAATTCCACGTTCTTGATCGTGGCTGACAGCTGTTACGCGTTGAGGTCTCACGCGGCGGTTACCCATGATTTCGGAGCTGAAATGTTTGAGTGAAAGATCTACGCTGCATGCCGTCCACGCTACACCCATCCGGCACAGGGCAGCCGCTCGACGCCATCGTGGTACCGCCCACATCATCTATACTGTTAACCACCACAGTGACCATTAAAGTGGTTAATTGGCGCCAGTCGAGGACAAGATTAGCTGGCAGATATTGATTCGGCGCTCGATCATTATCGGTATCCATACCATAGAGGATCTGCAGATCTTCAACCCCCTCTACCAGTTCCACTGGTGGTCTAAGACCAGATTTTCGCCACAGAGAGCGCGGCGCCAGCCCAGCACTATTTAAGCCAGTACCGGGAGCAATAAAGTAAGTATGAGACTCAATAGCAGACACAGCCGCATCAGTATTAAAACTGTTGCTCGTGCCAGACAGCTGCAGGGTTGAGTTACGTGTCGAATCTGTGTCGTCTATATCGTGACCGATTGTCAGATCCTGAACACTGGCAGAAGGCGTGCCGGCAAGGTCGGGCGTCAACTCAGTCACTCTGAAAATAGTCGCTTTTTCGCAATCATGAATCAGCACCAGCTGATCTTTTTCAAACTCATTCCAGCCAATATCAATGCGTACAATGGGGTCAGCGGTTGGTAGCAATATTTCACCAATGAGGCGCGCCTCGACTTGGGAGAGATGGCGAAAGGTAATTACATCGGTGCCTGATACGACCTGGCTTAGGTCGATCCCCGCACCAGCTCCGTCGCCATTCGGCGTTGTAAAAACGTTAGTGTCTACGCCACTCGATGTGGTCCAGGGCAATGCTGAAGCTAGTGCAGGCGCCCAGATGCCTGGCCCCTGAGCATCGTAGCCTGCTACTGCAAAGCGCAGGTCAAACTCATAGGGAATATTATTGATCGGCGAGGTGGATATAGTGCTGCGCAACTCGTCGTTTCGAGAGAAGCATCCACGATACCCCGCCTGCCTGATGTTTCGGCCAATAAAGTCGAGAGAGATTCTTCCCGCCTCCTGCATTCTTGACTGTCCTTCAAGCAGTTTGTAAGCCTCAGAGTTCGCCACAAATAGTTGAGTCACGCCAGCCATGACAACCGCGCCAAGGACGAGAGAAATCATCATTTCGACGAGCGAAAAACCCTTAATTTGCTTCAGCTTCATGGTGTTGCCACCTGCGATCGCAAGTTAATCGAGCGACGGACGCCCGCGGGATTGTCCTGCCATTCAACCGTCACCACATAGAGGTTTCCTTGCTTTCGGATCGCGCCCGCGCCCAGGGGCAAGGAGCCGGCAATACCCAGATTGGCACAAGCAGTAAACTGAGTACCTAAGGTCTCGTCTGAAGTGGAATTAATATTGCATTTCCACCAGGTCGTGTCGTAACCCGCAAGCTCGTTTGGCGCACAGCTAGCAGACATACAGTTAATCGAAGTCGCAGGCGGGTCGGTAAGTAGCACAGGGGCGAGCGCATAATCCTGCAATTCGTTAGCACGCATTCGATCAACCATGTCGTTGCCCATCTGCAGCGCTTCAGAGCGAAACATCGCGCTTTGGTTCATTCGCAAACTGGTGATCTGCAAGCCAGCTACGCCAAGTATGCCTACAGCAACAATGAGCATAGCAACCAGCACTTCTATGAGCGAAAAGCCGCTGCTTGCGCGTTGCCACGCCCCCCTCAACACGCCGGTAGCCTTGGGTCACCTGCCGCAAAGGCAGCCGTTGACTTGTGCGCCTTTGCACGGCCTGCCAGTGATATATGAATCCTTCGACCCGGCTGACTGGTATGACACATATCGACATCAAGGGCGGTGTCACCCTCAAGCCCACCTAGCGCATTAAATTGGATGGGACTCGTGCCATCAACCAAGCTTAAGGTGGTGTCTGCTAATAAGGGTGGAAAGCGCATCACCACCGCAGCGCCTGCCGAATTGCAATTATTAGGACTGCCTCTAACAACGCACCAGCCAGCGCTAAAATCAGTTGCAGCACTCTGGCCGAGGATACTGACGGTCGTGCCCGTTTTGCTGGCCTCGCTTCGAGCTCGCAACAAGGTCAGCATGAACTCATTCACCTGAGTCGACATGGTGTTTCTTGCCAGCATGTTCTGAAAGCTCGGAATGGCAATCGTCATGCCCATACCAATAATGACCAGACCAATCAGCAATTCAATGAACGTCATGCCTCGAAGCCGTTGCTTTTTGGTACTACGGTGGAAAGTTGCCATTGAAGTTCCTTTTCTAATGGACAAGGAGATTCTATGGCACTTGCGACCCTCTATCAGAGGCCAAACGATTAGCCCTGAAGAAAAATCGATGGGCGGTCCAGCTTAGCAACTTGGCTTAAACTGAAGAATTCTGCGGTGCAGATGCTGCAGCACGCTAGGCAAAAAAATGGCTGATTCGAGCCTGCTGGCCCATGCTGGCGACGCTGTTCTGTCGCCCATATGACGACACTCTTCTCAATATTTGGGCGCAGCTGATCCGTTACGGCGCCAGGGTTCCGAGAGCATCCAGGGTCATGGTTTCACCGCAACTGCTGGTCGGTGCTGCAGTGACGACGAAGTTTGTCGCCGTCAAGGTGCTGAGACTAAGATTGAACTTTGGCGCTCCCTGGCTTGGCGACACAGCGCTACAAACACTTTCAATAGTCGCACCCACATAAGTGAAGTCGTTACTGTAGTAACGCTCCATTCCAAGGGAACAAACTTTCATATCGGCTACCGCCTGAGAGACGAAAGTATCGCAGGTATAGGCCTGGTAGCTAGGGTAGGCAAGCGCAGAGATAATACCGACAATAGCCACAACCACCATCAACTCAATCAGCGTGTATCCTCTTGCTATCATAGTCTTTCTCCAGCTGTTACTTATCAAAAGATAAGCCGCGTTCAACCACGCAAAGCTTTCGGCAGGGAAAATTCGATATTTTCTTCTCGTGTCAAAATTGTCGTAACTGGCACTGGGCCATCCAACTGCAGACGCGCGATCACCTCTTCGACCAGACTTTCCGGTGCACTGGCACCAGAGGTGACACCAATCACCTCGGCATCTTTCAGCCAACTGGGATCTATCAGTGTTGCATTGTCGATCAGAAACGCTCGAACCCCCAAGCGTTCTGCCAGTTCGCGGAGGCGATTAGAGTTTGAACTATTCGCTGAACCCACCACGAGAATCAAATCACAAGTCAACGCCAGGTCCTTAACCGCATCCTGGCGGTTCTGGGTCGCGTAACAGATGTCATCCTTGCGCGGCCCCTCAATCAGAGGAAATCGACTGCGCAACCGATCAATCACTTTGGCTGTGTCATCAACGCTCAGGGTCGTCTGAGTCACATAAGATACCTGGCTGACATCTTGAATTTGCAGGGCTTCTACATCCTCTTCGCTTTCAATCAGGTAAATGCGTGTAGGGTCAGCATACTGTCCCATGGTTCCTTCCACTTCTGGATGACCCGCATGACCAATCAACACCGCTTCACGCTGGTCTCGAGAAAAACTGCTGACTTCATTATGCACCTTGGTGACCAGCGGGCAGGTGGCATCAAAGATTCTGAGATTTTTCTTCGCGGCTTCAGCACGGACCTGTTGCGATACGCCATGTGCACTGAAGATCACCAAGGATTCGGCCGGCACTTCAGCAACTTCTTCAACAAATATCGCACCTTTCGCTCGCAATGATTCAACAACCGTTCGGTTATGTACCACCTCATGCCGTACATAGACCGGCGGACCGTAAAGCGCCAGAGCACGATTGACGATTTCAATCGCTCGATCGACACCGGCACAGAATCCCCTCGGGCTGGCTAATTTGATTTCCCTGAGCATAGATTATTCACTCACTCTGAGGATTTCATTGGAGATCTGCTCGACCTCAAGGATATCAACTTCAAAAATGAGATCTTTACCTGCCAGGGGATGGTTGAAATCCACCTCGATACTATCTCCCTGAATCTTGTTGATCACACCGGGTAGTTCGCCGTTGTTCTGGTCTGCAAACGACATCATCAAGCCTTCCGTCAACTCCATATTGACCGGGAATTGCCCACGCCGTAACCGCTGCAGGTTAGCTTCTAAATGCTCGCCAAAGCCCTGACTAGCCGGAATCATGAGGCGTTCCGAGGCACCAGCAAGCAGGCCAAACATCGCCGCTTCAAAACCGGGCAACAGGTTGCCATCGCCGACATCAAAGGTTGCGGCCTTCAAGCCTGTTGAATCCACCACATTACCATTGTCCAATTGCAGCGAAAACCTCAGTGTTACTCGGGTTCCCGGGCCTACCGGCGTGTTCTTAGCCATTAACGTTACTCGCCTCCCTGGGCTTAAGCAGCGTATCCAGTATCAGCAGCATAGCGCCGACAGTGATCGCTGAGTCGGCAATATTAAATGCCGGAAAATAATAGTGCTGGTAGTGAACTACGATAAAATCAACCACATAGCCGACCAACGCACGGTCAACCAGGTTGCCAATGGCACCACCTAGGATTAGCGCCAAGGCCAGAGCCAAGAGCTTTTCGGTCGACCTGATTCTATACAACCAAACCACAATGGCACCACTCACCGCCGTTGAAACGGCGACTAAAAACCAACGCTGCCAACCCCCGGCATCGCTGAGAAAACTGAAGGCGGCGCCGGCATTGTGCAGCAGTGTGAAATTAAATACCGGCAACAACTCGATACTCTGGCAATTGCCCGGACGGCAAAGCGGCAGTAAGTCGCGCATGAACTCCTTTGACCACTGATCGGCAATAACGATAACGAAGCTGAGCAAAAAATACCTCATGACTGCTGAGTCGCAAAGTAAGACCTGGCCACATCCATATCAGTGGAGATCGCCAGCTTTAATGCAGCCAGGTCGGCGAATTTTTTCTCGTCACGCAGTTTAGCTCGAAAAATGACTCTGACTGTCTTGCCATAGATTGATCGACCAAAGTCAAAGATATGCACCTCTAGAATCGGCTTGACCGTTGCTTCATTCAACGTGGGCCTAACCCCGACGTTGGCAACCCCTTGAAGCAAACCATTCAAGCACTCGATCTCTACCGCATAAACACCATCAATAGGTGCTCGATATCTGTGCAGTTGAATATTGGCCGTCGGGGCGTCAAGGGTACGTCCCAGTTGTCGGCCATAGACCACCTTGCCGGTAATGGTGTAGGGGCGACCTAGCAGCTGCTCGGCCATGGCAAAGTCACCCTCGGCCAGACACGCACGAATACGGGTACTACTGACTCGAGCTTCAGCGACCGTGAGGGTATAGAGGTTGGTAACTTCGAAGCCATGCTTTTTACCGGCCACCAGTAGCTGCTTAAAATCACCGCTGCGGTCATTGCCAAAGCGCGCATCATCGCCGGCAAATACGGCGCGGACTTGAAGATCTTGCGCCAGCAGGTCAATAAAGGCCGCCGCCGACATGGAGCGTGTTTTCTCGTCGAACTTCAGACACAGCACCAGATCTATCCCATGCTGCGCCAAGAGGGCAACTTTTTCTCGAAATCGAGTCAATCGCGCGGGCGCGTTGAATGCATCGAAGTACTCTTTCGGCTGCGGTTCGAAACAGATCAACATCGAGGGCACACCCAGCGCCAAGGACTTTTGTTTCACCTGACGCAAGATGGCCTGATGACCCAGGTGCACACCATCGAAGTTACCGATGGTCACGATGCAGCCTCGGTGCCTGGGTTGAAGGTTATATATACCCCTGATCACTTCCATAGTCGGTCAACGCACCATTTGCCTGAATTTAAAACCAACGAGCTGCAACACCGCTGCATAGGTCATGGCACCTCCCGCACAGATCAGTAACATAGCGCCAAGGCGCTCCCAAAACGGCATGACCAACCAGGCCACCTGATCTGGCGAAATCAGCACCAGCACCGCACACATAAAGCCATTCGCCACAACCACCTGAAGGCTAAATTGCAGCCAGCCTCGAGTGAATATCAGTACTCCCGCGCGGCGTAAGCCATAAAACAGCAAGCCCGCATTGATAAAAGCCGATAGCGAGGTTGCCAGTGCCAAACCCGCATGTTTGTACTCCCAGACCAACAAAAGGTTCAGGACCATGTTCGACACCAGGGCAATCATACCGTATCGCACCGGTGTGGCTATGTCTTGCCGCGAAAAATAGCCGGGCGCCAGAACCTTGACCAGCATATGACCCAATAAACCGAGTCCGTAGGCACTCAGACTGAATGCAGCCATCGTGACATCTCGAGGGGTCATTTCGCCTTGATAAAACAGCGTCGTAATCAAACTCTCGGAAAGCACTACCAGCGCCGCAGAGGCCGGAATCCCAATGACGCAGACCATTCGAATCGCCCAATCCAGGGTCGCCGAAAAGGCCGCCGGCGAATCTGCCGCATGCTCTCGCGAGAGACTGGGCAGTATCACCGTGGCTATCGTGATGCCAAACAGCGCCAACGGCAACTCCAGTAATCGATCTGAATAGTACAACCAGGACAAACTGCCGGTTTCCAGAAACGACGCCAGAACGGTATCCAGTAGCAAATTGATCTGACCTACCGAAACCCCAAAAATGCCTGGCACCATCAACCACAGAATGCGTTTGACGCCAGTGTCACCGAAACTGATCTTAGGTATGGGTAACAGACCCGCCGTCTTTAAAAATGGCAAAAGGAACAAGAGCTGCAGCAAACCTGCTAACAACACACCCCAAGCCAGCGCCATAACAGGCACATCGAGATAGGGCCGCAGCCAGACGGCACAACCAATCAGGGTCAAGTTCAGCAATACTGGCGTAAATGCTGGTGCACCAAAACGACCGAAGCTATTCAGGATAGAGCCTGCAAAGGCCGTCATAGAAATGAAAAACAGGTAGGGGAACGTCAATCGCAGCATCTCTGTTGCCAGCGCCACTTTTTCCGCCTCACCGTGATAGATAAAGCCTGCGGCGAAGACGCTGATGATGCCCCCAGCAAACAGGCTGCCAGCGGCCGTGATCAGTAATAAAACCAACCCCAGGGTACCACTGACCCTGTCTATCAAGTGTTGGACGGCTTGAGGACCCTGCTGAGTTCGATAGGCGGAGAGTACTGGTACAAAGGCTTGAGAAAAGGCGCCTTCAGCAAACAAACGGCGAAAGAAGTTAGGAATCTTAAAGGCGAGAAAAAACACATCGGCCTCGGCGCCAGCACCGAAGAAGAACGCCACCACCATGTCCCTGATCAGCCCAAAAACACGGGAAATCATGGTCATCACCGACACCAGACCACTGGACTTCAGCAGTCCACGGCCGGTTTTGACGTTGCTCGATTCAGGATCTGTCATAGAAATTCTTCGGGTTCTGCGCCCGCTGAGTCAAAAGCCGGGTATCTTACTGTGATTCAGCAACATTATATTAGCTATTTTCACCTGCCAGCGTGCTTTGCTGTTTGACATTAGAGACCTAAATCGGCATAGTGTCGCGTCTTATTTTCCGGGTTTTCATTCGAGGAAGCACTTACCGTGGCTAATAGTCCCCAAGCTAAAAAACGCGCCCGTCAGGCAGAAGTCAGTCGCGCGCACAATGCCAGTCAGCGTTCAGCGATGCGGACTGCCATCAAAAAGACCATCGCTGCGCTCGCCACTGGCGACTACGCGACTGCCCAAACGGCTTACTTGTCTGCCGTACCGATACTGGATCGCGCCGTCAGTCATGGCATTATTCACGCCAACAAGGCTGCTCGCCATAAGGCGCGGTTGAATCAAAAAGTTCACGCACTTCAGGCCTAAGAAACAGCGCTTAAGATTGAGGGCTCTCTTATAGAGGGCTCTCTACTAAGCTACCGGTACCTCTTGACTGAGCGCCTGCCGGGTTAAAGCCAGGGCGATAGCGCTGGGTCACTTCCGTTAAAAACCTTTTCATTTAAAACCTTTTCTTTAAAAACCTGTTCCTTTGAACACCTATCCCTTTAAAAACCCCTGTTAAAAGTACTATTGCGCTCAGCTTATCGCCATCGCTCACCGCCGGCCTTTCCCTTCAAGCCCACCCTGCTTTAATCAATAGCCTGCTTTAATCAATAGCCTGCTTTA
>JAYODE010000036.1:30930-32172 GCA_038106185.1 Gammaproteobacteria bacterium
CCTGCTTTAATCAATAGCCTGCTTTAATCAATAGCCTGCTTTACTCTGTAGAGGGTTGACTGCTTCGAGCCGGGTACTTCAGCCTACCACCAGATTGTCTCGGTGTATCAACTCGTCTTCACCGCCATATCCCAGCAGGGCTTCTATCTTTGAACTTGGTTGACCGCATATTGCTGCCGCTTCCTGTGCACTGTAATTAACCAGTCCTCGCGCCACGTCAAGCCCCTGCTCATCAACACAGGCGACCATACTCCCCCGCGTGAAAGAGCCCTCCACTGATTTGACCCCTACCGGTAGGAGGCTGCGGCCAGACTTTCTAAGTACCTCAACCGCGCCCTTATCCAGTACCAGGCGGCCGCTGGTGGTCAAACCCGCGAGCCATTGCTTGCGCGCGACCATGACTCCGTTTTGACTCCGCAACAGGGTACCGCGATACCGACCTTTGGCGAGGTCCGCTATCACTCCCGGGCTTCTACCAGGCGCGACAATGGTATTAGCGCCACTGCGCGCCGCGGTTCGGGCTGCGCGCAACTTGGTCACCATACCGCCTCGACCCAGCTTGCCTCCCTCTCCGGCCATTCCATCAAGCCTAGGGTCGCCAGCCGCTGCTTCAGCAATCAATTGGGCATTTGGATTCTGGCGAGGGTCCGACTCGAAGAAGCCATCCTGATCAGTGAGTAGCAGCAATGTATGTGCCTCAATCAGGTTGGCGACCAAGGCGGCTAGCGTATCGTTGTCACCAAATCGAATCTCGTCGGTCACGACCGTATCATTTTCATTAACCACCGGAATGACACCCAAGGCGAGAAGACTTCTCAGCGTGCTGCGGGCGTTGATATAGCGCTCTCGAGACCGCAGATCATCATGGGTCAGCAAAATCTGGGCTGTGTGCAGCTTGTGGCGCTTGAACTCCGACTCGTAGGCTTGAATGAGCCCCATTTGGCCGACAGCGGCGGCGGCTTGCAGAAGATGTAGTGCGCGCGGACGGGTATGAATGCCGAGCCGTTTCATGCCTTCAGCGACGGCGCCGGAAGACACCAGCACCACTTGAATGCCAGACCGGTAGACCGCGACTATATCATCGACCCATGCTCCGACCAGCTTTAGATCCAAGCCCTCGCCGTTTGATGTGAGCAGGGAACTGCCGACTTTGATAACCCAGGTTTGCCCTGGCTGATAGGCATGAGTTGTCATGGTTTGCCGCTAGCGCTCATAGTGGACGATCACACCGTGATTGTCGTC
>JAYODE010000036.1:32272-35976 GCA_038106185.1 Gammaproteobacteria bacterium
CCGTCTCGGTCGAAATCATAATCATCCTCTGACTGCTCGTCGATGCTCTCATCCTCAAAGTCATCCTCAAGCTCCTCATCAAGCTCCTCATCAAGCTCCTCATCAAGCTCCTCATCAAGCTCCTCATCAAAGTCATCGTCGAAATCGTCTTCGAAACCGAAATCGTCATCTTCGTTCTGAGCGTTAAGCTTGGCCTGCTGACGTTGAGTACGGCGAGTCTCTCGCAGAGACACCGAATAATTATGCGTCTCGTTGACGATCCGCGCCTCTTGCTCCGCGTACGCCTCTTCCAATGCGGTATCGGCTCGCTCTTGGGCACGCAGATCTGCCAGGTAGGCATAAACTGCTCCCATCAATTCGTTGACGCCCTGATTCGATACTGCTGATATCATGAAGACGGGAATGCTCAAATCCAGCTGACCGAGGATCCTCTCAGCGCGAATCTTCGCCTCTTCGGGACTCAAGGTGTCCAGTTTGGTCAGCACCAACCAACGATCCTTGTGGGCGATACCCTCGCTATAGTTGGCAAGCTCGCGCTCAATGACTCGAAAGTTTTCTACAGGGTCGCTGTTGTCGAGCGGCGCTATGTCCAGCAGGTGCAGCAGCACTCGAGTTCGAGCCAGATGCTTAAGAAACTGTACGCCCAGACCGGCGCCGTCTGCGGCACCCTCAATCAGCCCAGGAATATCGGCGATGACAAAGCTCTCGTCTTCACCCAGGCGCACGACACCAAGATTAGGCACCAGCGTTGTGAACGGGTAGTCGGCGATCTTCGGGCGAGCCGCAGAGACGACACTGATCAAGGTCGATTTCCCTGCATTCGGCAGGCCGAGCAGACCCACATCAGCGATCAGGCGCAGCTCCAGGCGCAGATTACGAATTTCCCCTGGCTGCCCCTTGGAAGTTTGTCGGGGCGCACGGTTGGTGCTGGACTTGAATCGCGCGTTACCCAGACCGTGGAACCCGGCTTGCGCCACCAGCATGACCTCATCAGCGCGACTGATATCTCCCAGGTATTCACCCGTATCATCGTCAAAGACACTGGTACCCAAGGGCACGCGCAGATAGACATCTTCGCCTTTAGCGCCTTTTCGGTCTGATCCCTTGCCATGCTCACCCTTGGGGGCTTTACAACGAGGCTTGAATCGATAATCAACCAGCGTGTTGAGTGCCGCATCGCCCTTTAAATAAACCGATCCGCCGTCACCACCATCACCACCATCAGGACCACCATGGGCGATATATTTTTCTCGACGAAAGCTCAGACAGCCGTCGCCGCCCTTGCCTGCCTCGACCTTGATACTCGCTTCATCTACAAATTTCATGTTGAGTCCCTAAATTCCAGTTGAGTCTCTCACTCAAGGCGCCCAGGGTCTAGACCCGTGGCGAGGGCAAAAAAAAGCCCCGTCGTTGACAGGGCTTATCTTTCCATCGGTCAATGTTAAGCCTCTGCCACCACATTGACATACTTGCGCTGGTTTGGTCCCTTGACAGTAAAAGTCACGACACCATCAGCCTTGGCAAACAAAGTATGATCTTTACCACAGCCGACGTTCAAACCTGCGTGAACCCTGGTGCCGCGCTGCCGGATGATAATGTTGCCAGCGCCAGCTACCTGGCCGCCAAAAATTTTGACCCCCAGACGTTTGCTTTCCGAATCGCGGCCGTTGCGTGTACTACCACCTGCTTTTTTGTGAGCCATTGTCTAGCCTCCAGTGATTTCGGTAATCTTGACTTCAGTAAACCACTGACGGTGGCCACCCTGACGTCGGTAATGCTTACGGCGACGCATCTTGAGGATGGTGACCTTCTTGCCGCGACCGTGGGATACCACTTCCGCCGTGACCTTGCCGCCAGCGACATAAGGCATGCCAACAGTGACTTTCGCCTCATTGCCAATCAGCATGACCTCGTCGAAATTGACCGTACCACCCGCTTCCACGTTCAGCTTTTCCAGCTTGAGCACTTCACCGGGTTCGACACGATGCTGCTTACCGCCACTTTTAATTACAGCGTACATGATAATTCACTCTATCTATTTGAAGTTTGGCACCCAAAACAATCCCTTCGCCGCATGTCACACTGGATTGTTAATAGGCCCCGATTCAGGGTGCGCAATTCTACGGTAAGATACCACGGCAAGCAAGCGCCCAGTCAGGTCTTTTATCTCAGCCGCCGTCCCTTGACACCTGCAGCGCCCCCACCTAGCATTCCACTCCTTAACGGCGCAGTTGCGTCCTGATTGAGCCTTACATGAACTATCCCTTCTACACCGTCGTGGCTTCCGACTTCGCTGCCGTCGATCGGTTGATTACCGCTAGTCTGGCCTCCAATGTGCCGCTCGTGGAGGAGATTTCTGCTTACCTGATCCAGGCCGGCGGCAAGCGCCTGCGCCCACTGCTGGTATTACTGGCCGCTAATGCCTGCGGTTATCAATCGGACAAGCATATTCAACTGGCTGCTATTATTGAGTTCTTACACACAGCCATGCTCCTGCATGACGACGTGGTCGATGACTCAAGCCTGCGGCGTGGCCGCAAGACCGTCAACGCCACCTGGGGCAATCCTGCCAGCGTGCTGGTCGGCGATTTTCTTCATTCCCGCGCCTTTGAAATGATGGTGGGCGTGGGCGATATGCGCGTGATGGACATTTTGTCGAGGGCAACCAATACCATCGCCGAAGGAGAGGTGCAGCAGCTGGGCAATATTCGTAACCCCGACACGACAGAGGCAAGCTACCTGCAAGTGATTAGCCGCAAGACCGCCATGCTGTTTGAGGCTGCCTCACACTCAGGCTCGGTCATAGCCGGCGCCAATAAGGCTCAGGAAGAGGCTCTGAGAAGCTACGGTCTGCACCTGGGACTGGCCTTTCAGCTCATTGACGACATTCTTGATTACGAGGGCACGACCGCAGACCTTGGCAAGAACGTCGGCGATGACTTCGCTGAAGGCAAGGTAACTCTGCCACTGATTATCGCCATGCAAAACGGTGATGACCAGCAACGCGCGTTTATTCGCAATGCGATCCTCAAGGGTGACGTCGCAGATCTGGATCAATTACTGACAACAGTAAAAATCACCGGCGGTCTAGCCTACACCAATGATATGGCCCACGCCGAGATCAAAAAGGCCGTTGATTGCCTGGCACACCTGCCGCCATCAGACTATACCGAGGCTATGCAAACCCTGGCTGAGTTTTCGGTAGCCCGCAGCTACTAAGCGCACAGCCAACCGAAAGGGTTTTCTCGTCCTCGCCACATTCATCTTTCCGTTGTCTCAAGCTGTGACTTTATTCTGGAACTGGTTTACCATTTCTACTCAGTCGGGATGTGGCTCAGCCTGGTAGAGCACTGCCTTCGGGAGGCAGGGGTCGAAGGTTCAAATCCTTCCATCCCGACCATATAAAACAATGCCTTATGATTTGTTAATCTCCAAACACTCCCAGCCGCACTAGACATGCACTGCATTTACCAAAGAATCCGCCAGTCCCCCATGCTGTCAACCAAAGCAATCTACTGTTGCATTTAGCGCCGCACACTCACCCACGCCCCTTGAGCGCTATAAAGCATAAACTAGGGGGCAAACAGGGGCCGGGAGCCGGTTATGCCTCACCAAATTATTAGAAGAGCAAGGGGGGACACTGAGTCCATAGCGACTTAAGGCCGATACACAACGGTTCTGTATTCGTTTCGCTGATGCCGGAC
>JAYODE010000037.1:0-3361 GCA_038106185.1 Gammaproteobacteria bacterium
TACAGGCTTGTCAGTCACGGGAAACCTTTATTCGTTTCGAGTTGGAACCGTATTATACACAAATCCGCCTCAAATTTCTTCGTGATCCAAGGCGCCTACTCATCTAAACTGGCATTTCCTGCGTAAACTGGTGCTATGTCAGACTAGAGACGAAGGGCATCTATAGCCCAGGAGCCCAAATATGTTGCGTGTCACTTTCGAATGTCGTCGAGCTATTGGCATTTTCCTAATCGTGGCCAGCATGAGCTACGCGCAGACTGCCACTGCAGACCTCTCAACAGCGCTTCAACTATTCGATGACGGTGCCTTTACCGAAGCGCAGCAAAGGTTAGATACGCTTGCTATTGAGCAACCTACGAATCCTGAGGTTCTCTACTATCTGGCGCGCAGTCAGTATCGTGCTGATAACTTTGATCAAGCCAAGGCGACCCTTGACGGCCTTCTGAAGAACCATCCAAACCATATTGAAGCGCACTATCTGATGGGCTCGATCAATGTTGCACGAGTCCCAGGCGTGAGTGTTTTTAGAAAAGTCAGCACTGCCAAGGACGCACTGGCTTCCTGGCTGAAGGTCGTGAGCCTGGACCCGAAACACATTGAGGGCCTTTACGCCGTCATCAGCTTCTATACGACTGCACCAAGCATCGCCGGCGGTGACTTGAAAAAGGCTCGCGCAGAACTACCTCGACTCGAGGCCCTTAGCCCCAATTGGGCTATGCTGGCTGAGGCCAGCCTATTGAGCAAAGAACAGAGGCTTGACGAGGCCGAAGTCCTGTATCGATCAGCGAGTCAGCACATCCAGGAGCGCGCGTTTCCGTTGTTCGCGCTGGCTAATTTTCAACATACTCACCAGAAGTATGCTGACGCTTTAACCACCTTGACGGAATATGAACGCCGCCAGCATACCTGGAACGATCCCAAAGAACGGGTCGTCAAGGCGCTGCGCGACAAAATCGAGTCTGCCCTGGGTACGCCCAGGTTAGCCGCCACAGAAGTCTCCAGGCCATAACTGCTGATTCATCTGGCGACCCCAGCGACATAACATCGGCAACCGCGCTGCAAAAAAAACGCACCAAAGGGTGCGTTTTTTCTTTTGCTACTGCTGGGGTCGGCTTTTCCGTCAGTCGCTCTCCCTCCACTCTCACCTAGTTGGCATCGATAAAGCTACGCAGTTGCTCTGATCGTGCCGGATGACGCAACTTGCGCAATGCTTTGGCTTCGATCTGTCGAATGCGCTCTCGCGTTACCGAAAATTGCCGCCCAACTTCTTCAAGCGTGTGATCGGTATTCATATCGATGCCAAATCTCATTCGCAGCACCTTAGCTTCACGGTCTGTCAGGGCCATTAACACACTGGTCGTTGTTTCCTTAAGACCTTCGTCGGTCGCATGATCCAACGGCGATTCAGCTGACGTGTCGCTAACCAGATTCCACATGGTGGAGTCATCATCGTCACCCACCGGCGTTTCGAGAGAAATTGGTTGTTTTGCGACATCCAGGGCTTTAAGCACCTTGTCTTCCGGCAACTCCATCTTGACGGCGAGCTCTTCAATGGTCGGTGCTCGACCTAATTCTTGAATGAGTTGGCGAGTCAGGCGATTCAGCTTGTTCACGGTTTCCATCATATGTACCGGCACTCTAATCGTGCGTGCCAGGTCAGAGATAGAGCGTGTAATAGCTTGCCGAATCCACCAGGTTGCATAGGTTGAAAACTTGAATCCGCGGCGATATTCAAACTTATCGACCGCTTTCATCAACCCGATATTACCTTCCTGTATCAGATCGAGAAAATGCAGGCCCCGATTGGTATATTTTTTCGCAATCGATATGACCAATCGCAAGTTTGCCTCGATCATATCTTTCTTGGCGGTTCGCGTTTTACCGACCGCCATGAACAGACGACGATTAATATCCTTGATCTCGGCAATTTCCAGACCGGTTCGATCAGATATTCGTTTTACCGTTTTCAACGCATGGCGCACAGACACACGATATCTCACTAGCGCGTCAGACCAAGGCTCTCCCGCCTGAATTTGTTGGTCGAGCCAGTCGATATTGTTTTCATGATTGACATACAAACTGATAAACAACTCGCGGGGCATACCTGCTTTGGTAACACACAGATCGCGCACCAATTTCTCCTGATCACGGATCTTTTGCATTTCTGCACGCACATCCTCCAGCAAAGGGTCCATCAATGCCGGCACCAGCTTCAGAACGCTGAAACTTTCTGCGAGTTCATCCATGGCTTTCTTTGTCTTGGCGCTGCCGCCCTCTTTGGCCGCTAATTTCTCATATTTTGTCAGCGCTTTACGTATACTCGAGAAGCGCTTATGGGTCAGCTCCAGATCAAGACCCTTCTTCTCTTCATGTTCGCTGGCTTCATAATTGCCACTGGATTTTGCCTCGGCAACCAAGGACATGTCAGGGATGATATCTTCCGGGTCAAGAAAGCCACTGAGCACGGTCGCCAGATCAAGCTCTTCGGCTACCGCCTGGTCATATACGGCGAGTATCTTGCCCACATTGCCAGGATATCGAGCCAGTATCGCCATGGTCTCTCGCAGACCTTCCTCAATCCGCTTGGCGATGACAATCTCGCCTTCACGGGTTAACAGAGGCACTGTTCCCATTTCGCGCATATACATGCGCACCGGATCCATGGTCTTACCCACTACGGACTCCATAGATCCTATGATATTGGAGTCAGCATTGCCCTCATCACCATTTCGGTCCGAGAGGCTATCGTTTTCTGGCGCTTGCTCGTAAACAGTAATATCCATCTCGTCGAACATTTGAACGATATTTTCAAATTCGTCAGATTCGATGATACTGGCGGGGAGCACTTCAGTGAGCTGATCGTAAGTCAGGTAACCCTGATCTTTACCTTTCGCAATCAATACTTTTATCTTGGAGGGATCGGTGACTTCTTCATCATCTTCCGACTCAACACCCTCAATGATGGAACGCGACTGGGACAAAACATCATCGAAGTTTTGAGTAGCATCTTCGAGAGTGTCGTCTTCCAAAATAGAATCGAAATCGCCTTCGCGTGTATTGCTAGTCATAGGGCTAGGACTCCATAATCATCATGCGACTTATCGCAGAAAAGGCCAATTCGAAACCAAAAGGTCTGGTATTCATCTTTTTTGAGTTCTTGCCTTCAAACTCATCAATTACTGACGCCAACTCGAGAAAATAGTTCACAGAAGCAGATCGCCATCGTGATAGTCGCTTCGTATTAGTCGCTTCGTGTTAGTCGTTTCGTATTAGTCGCTTTGTTTTCTCGGTTGTTGTTGTTTTCTTGGGTAAGGCACGGTTCAAGTTCAAAAAACCCCTCGGTCCCTCTCGCCTGTCAATC
>JAYODE010000037.1:3461-34181 GCA_038106185.1 Gammaproteobacteria bacterium
AGGTAGCCTGTTTCCCGCTAACTTTGTTTACGATAGCTTTGTTTACGATAAGTTAATTTTCGATAAGGTTCGAAATAGCACTGTTTTAGTCCGATTAGTTTCGAATAATTCGCTCGAGAATGTCACTATTGTCTTGGCAGCCAGTGCTAATGTTGGTTGTCCAATTTGCCTGTCAAGCCAGCTAGCGCGCCGCTCTTCGTGCCCCATTTGACTGTTTGAGTCGTAGTAAGCTTCAGCGACTTCTCATTGAATTTTGTCGCTCGATCGCATACCTCAAAAAGCCCCGCGAGACGGACAAAAACCTCCCCTAACGCATTATCAGTAGCTCCTCAATCCTTGTCCATCACTATTTCATATTCTTCTAAAAACACCAGTCCTTTGGTCCGAAAAAAACACCGTCGAGTCTGTTTCACCCATCGAAAACTAAATTTGGCAGCGAGCAACTATCTCAAACTCTGCATCACAGTTTGATAGGCGTATATTTGGAAATAATTTCAAACAGTTAGAGACACTATCTCAACGGAGGGTTAGGCGAAGGGGAGAAACTTCCATTTTTCCTGACTTTTTTTCGCAGCCAGTTACTGTACATTCTCAATCCTCCCTAGCCGGGCCGGACAAACGTCTCAAGAATACAACGCTTCATCAACTCAGCGTCTTGTTCATTCAGTCTTGTTCATTCAGTCTTGTTCATTCAGTGTCGGCCTTTTGATGCCAATCTGATGCCAATCTGATGGCTTTGATAGATTTTGTTCAGCCCGGCTAGTTGAGGCCAAATGATCTATAGAACGCTATCTTTTCAGCGCTATATATCCAGCGCTGACCGGCAAAAGCTGTCTGGCGCAGGCTCTCTGGAAGGCTGCATCATCAGCCAGGTTCGGCCTCATTTTTTTAGATCTTCAATTAGCCTTGCGGGGGCTCATTACCCATCACGATGGTACCACTGGCAGCAAACATCCCTCCGACGCCGTGACACACAGATATTTTGGCATCAGCAACCTGGGCTGGCGCTACGCCGCGCAATTGCCTGACACTCTCTTGTAGTGCGTACATGCCGTACATGCCCGAGTGCATATAACTCAAGCCCCCACCATTGGTATTCAGCGGCAAAATACCACCAATCGCCGTATTACGCCCCTCAATAAAGGCCCCCGCCTCACCACGAGCACAAAAGCCAAGGTCCTCAAGCCCGTAAAAGGGTAAGTGCGCAAAAGCGTCATAAATCATCAAGTGATCGACATCAGCATGCTGGATGTCGGCCTCCTCAAACGCCTTTTGGCCTGCGATGCGAAACGCTCGAGAACTTGTGAAATCTGCCATTTGGCTGATCATCGGCGTTTCAACACTTTCGCCGGTGCCAAGAATATAAACAGGTTTTTGTGGTAAATCCTTGGCTCGATCAGCACGGGTCAAGATCAAAGCACCACCACCGTCTGTTACCAGACAACATTCCAGCTTGGTGAAGGGGTAGGCAATCATTCGGTCGTTCATCACTTGTTCGACAGTCAGGGGATCACGATAAGACGCCCGCGGATTAAGAGCGGCCCATTCGCGCTGAACAACAGCAACCATGGCCAACTGCTCGAGGGTGGTGCCCGTCTCTTTCATATACCTCAGGAACGGGATGGTGAACATGGATGGCGGTCCCATCAATCCAAAGGGTGCCTCAAATTGTCCTGCCAGGCTCGACCCGCCACCGCCACGATAGGCAGAACGCCCGACATTGGATCGACCGCTCTCACCATGAGTAATGAGTACCGTGTGACAAAGACCTTCGTTAATCGCCGCCGCGGCATGGCGTACGTGCAGCATGAACGAACACCCCCCCACAGAAGTACCATCCACCCAGGTAGGAACGATACCCAGATAGTGTGCGAGATTCGTCGGCGACTCCCCGGCTGTTGCGATACCATCTATGTCCGCGAGCTTGAGACCTGCATCAGCCAGCGCATTCAGTGCCGCGTCAGCGTGGAGCTGAATTTGGCTCATATGGGGGATCTTGCCGAGCTCCGTCGTTTCCGCGGCCCCGACAATGGCAATGGATCCTGACTGCATTTATTGACCCTCCGCAGGCTGAAAGTAGGGCAGGGTTATTTCCGAATTGAGCGCCTCAAAGACAACCTTCAAGGGCATATCGAGTTGCAATGCTTCAGGCGTCTGAGGCGTGTTGAGAATATTGGTCATCATTCGAGGGCCCTCGGCGAGCGTCACGACTGCGATGGCGTAAGGGCCACTGAATGCCGGGTGTGGCCGGTGATTAATCACATAGCTATAGAGGGTTGCCTGACCACTGGCGGCAAATACTGAGACCCTTTGACAAGCACAGGCTGGGCAAAAGGGTCGCGGCGGAAAATAGACTTGTTCGCAGTCATCACAGCGCTGCAACCGCAGCTCACCGACTTGCGTACCCGCCCAAAAGTGGGCTGTCTCAGGCGTCGGTTCGGGCACCGGAATCTTCGCCTTATCTGCCATCAAGTTAACCATTGATAACGCTCCTGGGAAATAACAAAGGGGGGTATGGCCAGTTTCTGGTTAGCCTTTTTATGGGCTCTTCTGGCGAGTAGTTTCGGTGTCCAGGCTCAAGACAGGCTCGCCCGCCAATCAAATTCAGTATCGCCGTACACATAGAAATAGGGGTTTAACAGTCCGGCTTTAGTGTTATACCTCAGCGGCACAAATTGGTCATCAACCACCTCACCACCGGCGGCAATAACCACTGCGTGCGCCGCGGCTGTGTCCCATTCAGAAGTGGGTGCCAAGCGTGGATACAGGTCAGCCTGACCTTCAGCGACCAGGCAAAGTTTTAGTGAACTGCCCATATTCAGCGTCTCGAGCGTCGCAAACCGAGCGCTCAGTGTCTCCATACAGTGCTCCATCGCCGGACTGGAATGTCGTCGACTGGCAACCACCACCAACGAGTTACCAGCGGCAAGACGCGGCGCGACGGGTCTAACACTGATCGCTCGCCGTTGCTGATTGCGCTCAACAAACGCCTGGCTTTCGCGATGTCCAGAGTTCGACCCAAGCAGACCCGCATAAAGTACATCCAATACGGGTACATAGACCACGCCCAATACCGGCACGCCTTTATCGATCAGAGCGATATTCACCGTAAACTCGCCATTACGGCTGATAAACTCCTTAGTACCATCCAGCGGATCGACCAGAAAGTAACGCTGCCACTGCTGGCGCTCGCTGAAGGGCACCTCGTCGGATTCCTCAGACAGTACCGGCGTACCCGGGACCAGTTGCTCGAGCCCGGCAACAATGACAGCATTTGCCGCAAGATCAGCAGCCGTTAAGGGCGAGTCATCGGACTTGTTTTGGATACTGAAGTCATCCTGCCCGTAGACATTTAAAATCGCGGCGCCAGCATTTCGAGCAATCCGGATGACCCCTTCTAGAACTTCCTGCATGGCGAGACTTTCCAATGTTAGTATGCTTATCAGTAAGACCATTGCCCAATGCGCTTTCCGGGTCAGACTGGCGGATCCTAAACCTTGATGGTAGCGCGGACCCGACTCGCCGAGACAGCCATTTGTGCAATGAATACCATCTGATAAGACACAGGTCCAGTATATGAGTGGAGTCAGGGTTGATAAGTGGCTGTGGGCTGCTCGGTTTTTCAAGACTCGAGCCAAAGCAAAAGAAGCGATCGAGGGCGGCAAAGTTCACCTCGAAGGACAAAGACTCAAGCCCAGCAAAGAGTTACAAATTGGCCAGGTATTGGTGATCCGTCAGGGCTGGGACGAAAAAACTGTTGTTGTCATGGGCTTGTCAGAGCAGCGACGAGAATCCAGCATCGCCCTGGCACTCTATGAGGAAACCAGCGACAGCGTTGCTAAGCGCGAACTCGCTCAGGCACAGCGCCAAGCAGCCGGCCCTGCCAGCCAGTCTGCGGGCCGTCCCAGCAAAAAGGACAGACGCCGTATTCATCAGTTTCTCGAAAGCGGCCAGCAATAAACTCCCTAATAAAGACCCCCGATAAAGACCCCTGATAAAGACCCCTCATAAAGACCCCTGATATAGACCCCTCATAAAGACAATGTATCGTCGCGCGAGATTTTGGCATACTCTGCACGCTTGAAGGATTCCTACTCGAAAACCCTTCACTCTTGACTGTATCGACTAGAAGTTCAACCGGCCAGAACCATGATTGGCCACAGGGCATCGAGACCATCCATGTTCGGACCCACTAACAGCCTTGCGAATGAATACCAGCAATTGTGCCCTGCTGCCTTGATTGAGCGCGCTGTACTCTGCGGTGAAGGCGAGCTGACCAATCTTGGCGCCCTGGTGGTTACTTCGGACGCCTACACCGAGAAGACGCCCTCGAACCGCTTTATCGTCGAGGAACCAAGCACACGAGAGGCGCTTGAGTGGAGCCAGGTCAACCAGACTTTTACCTGCCGCCAGTTTGATGATCTTTGGTCTGGGGTCAGCAACTACCTGGCAGACCGGGACACCTACTCCACTGACCTGCATGTGGGTCAGGATCTCGAGTATTACCTTCCCATTCACCTAAAGACCGAAACCGCTTGGCACACTCTGGTGGGGCAGACGCTTTATAGTCGACCGTCAACTTATAACCCAAAGAATAAGGAGGTATGGTCAATTCTCCACGCCGCTCACTTCGAATGCGATCCTGTTAGAGATGGCACTCAGGGCAAGGGAGCAGTCATCATTCACTTTGGGCGCCGCAAAATCCTGTTGGCTGGCTTGCTATGTGCAGGTGAAATCAAGAAGGCTCTGTTAACCGTGCAAAATTTCCTGCTTCCGGAAAAGGATGTGCTGCCTCTCCACTGCGCTGCCAACATCGGCTCAGACGGTGCGGTCTGTCTTTTTCTCGGTGCCTCTGGCGCTGGCAAGACAATCTTATCGCTCGATTCAAACCGCGCTTTGATCGGCGACGATGAGCATGCCTGGGGCAAGGACACTCTGTTCAATCTTGAGAACGGATGCTACGCCAAATGTCTGAACTTGAGTGAGATCAATGACCCGGAAATCAGTCAGGCGATTCGCTTTGGTGCCCTGCTCGAAAATGTCGTCATAGACCCAACCAGTCACTTGCCCGATTTTGCCGATACTCGCCTGACCCACAACAGTCGAGCCTGTTATCCGCTCAGTCACATTAACCATCGTTTCCGTGCCATCACTGCGCCTGAACCCTCGATGGTCATTATGCTGGTTCATGATCTGAGCGGACTCCTGCCGATTGTGGCGCAACTCTCCCACGAAGCCGCGACCTATCATTTCTTGACTGGCTATTCGAATCGCCTTGACAGGATTCCTCAGAGCCCTGACAGGGCCGAGGCGGCAGGCGCTGAAGTGGAAGACAAGATAGTGCCGGTATTTTCGCCCTGCTTCTGCGCGCCATGTTTACCTAGACCCGCCACCCTGTACGCCGACTTGTTCCTGCAGCGCCTCAAAGCGCAGGGCGCCCAGGTCTACCTGGTTAATACCGGTTGGTATGGCGGACCCGCCAACGAAGGCGGCAAGCCTATTTCCCGAATGCAGACTCGGCGAGTCATCAGCGCCATTCACCAGGGCGAAATCCTCGGGGCGGACGCCACTGATTTGCAACCCTTGAACCTGACCATACCCAGTCGCCTTGAGGGCATCGATTCGGCGCTTCTGGATCCACGCCGAGCCTGGCCTAGTGTCTCGGCTTATGAACAGGCAGCGAACCGGCTCGCCGCGCTATTTGTGGAAAACTTCAAGCAATACTCAGTCGATGACATCATCATCAATGCTGGCCCTCGAGGCCCAGCTAAACCTTCAAGAGCACTTTAAAGCCAATGAGCCAACTTCTTATCGACACCTTGACCTTACTTGGTAAGGCTTATAGTGATAAAAGCCTCACGTTTCATCGTGGCATTGAGCGCGAAGCGCTGCGGGTCGATTCGTTTGGCCACCTGGCGCAGACCCCACATCCAGATTTTCTGGGTTCAAAATTAACCCACCCGACGATCACAACAGACTTTTCAGAGTCTCAAGTCGAACTCATTACGCCCGTTGCTAAGACGGCTGCTGAGGCGCTTGCGTCACTGAATGATGTTCATCGCTACGTCTACTCGGGACTCGGTGATGAAACGCTCTGGTCAGCCAGCATGCCCTGTGTACTGGGAGACGACCAGCAGATTCCCTTGGCCCAGTATGGTCCGTCAAATCTGGGACGACTGAAGACCACCTATCGACACGGGTTGAGCAACCGTTATGGTCGCGCCATGCAAACCATCTGCGCGATTCATTACAATTTCTCGTTTGACCAGGCGCTTTGGCAGCATCTCGCTCAGATGGAAAACCAATTCAATGATCAAGCGTACCGAAATCGCCGGTACTTCGACTTGATGCGAAATTTTCGCCGGCTATCCTGGTTACCTGTGTATCTTTTCGGCGCATCTCCGGCGGTCTGCAAAAGCTTTGTTCGAGGTCGAAAACACGCACTTCAGGAGTTTGATGCTGATAGTTTGTTTCTTAAGCAAGCGACTTCTTTACGCAACGGCAATCTGGGTTATCAAAGCGAAACCCAATCGAGCATGCTCGATATTTGCTACAACTCACTAGATAGTTACATCTCGACCTTGGCAAAAGCCATTCTCACACCACACGAAATTTATCAAAAAATCGGTATCAAGAAGGATCAGCAGTATTTGCAGGTCAGCGGCAATATTTTGCAGTCAGAGGCAGAATTTTATACCACTGTACGCGCTAAATGTGTCCCGCCGAAAGGCGCCAATTTTCTTGCCACCTTGAAACAAGATGGGGTTGAATATATCGAAGTGAGGTTGCTGGACGTTAATCCCTATCTGCCCTTGGGCATTGACGCAACCCAGATTCATTTTCTCGATACCCTACTGTTGTACTGTTTGTTAACCACCAGCCCAGAACATGACCCTGCGCTCTGCGCCACTGTCAGTGGCAACTTAAGTGCGGTCGTGCAGCAGGGCCAGGATACGTCAACCCTTATGGATAACAGGGGGCAGAAGCAATCCATCAAGTCCTGGGGCCAGGATGTCCTGACAGAGGTGCTGCTGGTCGCGGAGTGGTTGGATAAAACCAATGATGTCGACTTCTATGCCGCAAGCGTTCGAGTGCAACAAGCCAAGCTGCTGGACAACAGCAAAATTCCGAGCGCACGGATTATTGCCGATATGGAGGCGGAATCTTTTTCCTTCTTTCGTTTTGCGATGAATCAGTCACAGCGCCACAAGCGAGAGTTTCAACAACAGCCACTGAGCCAAACAGAGCTAGCCTATTTTCAAGCACTTAGTGAGCGGTCTCGACTCGAACAGGCGAAAATCGAAGCGACCCCTGGCCCTAGTTTCGACGATTATCTCAGCGCTATCTTGAAGGCTTACGAAAACCTGTGAACCATCTGGCTCACTTTCAGCTGGCAGGTGCAGAGCACCACCTCATCGTTGGCGGATTTCTCGGAGACTTCGTCAAAGGCAGGTTACCCTCAAGCTTTGACGCCGCCATTGATCGCGGCATACGTTTACATAGATCAATCGACTCCTTCACTGACCAGCATCCTGTTGTGAAGCAGTCGCAGGCGCGATTTAGCCCTCAGCTTCGGCGATTTTCACCGGTCATCACCGATATCATCTTTGATCACTTTCTCGCCCGCCATTGGCGCGATTTCTCGACAGTCAATCTTGCAACATTTAGTCGCGAGGTCTGCGACATAGTTATCAGCTACGATGCATCCTTGCCGCTACGAGCCCAGCGCCTCATCAACGACCTGCACCAGTACCGTCGCCTGGAGCACTACAAGAGCCGAAATTTTGTCGCCTCAGCGCTCGTGAGCTTGTCGAATAGAATAACGAGGGCCAACCCGATACGGGAGGGATATCGAGACTTCGTGATCCATTATGACGCCCTCGAAGCAGACTTCCTCAAATTTTTCCCTGACGCTCTCGCTTTCTCCTCGCAATGGCAAACCTTGAACCCCAGTCTCGCGGCGCCCTCGATCGTCGCCGACAGCTAGCTACCAGTACTCGCATCAAGTGTCATTTGGCGCTTGCAAAGACGCACGCCTGGTTGTTGCTACCGATAGGATCCCGCTTGAATTACTTAAAGCGTTTGTGGACAGTTTGTTAGATACTATTGGTCATTCTATTCCGCAAAAAGACCTAGAGTACCCATGCAAACAGCGACACTATCACGCCTGAAATACCCATCTTCTCGTCTCGTTTATCTTGGCCTTTTTATCGCCTGCTCGCTGCTCATGGCTGTTGCTCTTTACATGGAGCACGTCATGGCGCTGGAACCTTGTCCCTTGTGCATTATGCAGCGGGTCATGGTGATATCGGTCGGCTTGATTGCCTTGGTGGGCGCGGTACACGGGCCGGCAAAATCAGGAATTCAAGTGTATGGCTGGCTCGTCGTGCTCGCTGCCCTGGGTGGCGGATTTTTGTCTGGTCGCCAGCTATGGCTGCAAAGTCTGCCAGCTGACCAGGTGCCCGCCTGTGGCCCGAGCCTCGACTATTTATTGGACGTCTTTCCCCTGACGGATGTTCTGAGCATTGTGCTCAGTGGTGATGGCAGCTGTGCGGAAGTCGTCTGGTCTCTGTTTGGCATTAGCATTCCTGGCTGGACTCTACTGGGCTTCACGGGTTTGCTGATCGCCGGCGCTGCGCAAATCATTCGACCCAGGACCTGAAATGTTACCTGCTGCCTGGTATCAGCAGACCCCAGCTGGCATTGTCAGTGCTATACTCTCCTGTCCGCACTGAGCCGTGAATAAATGCTATCGCTGAATAATCTTGCTTTGCGTCGAGGCACGGATCTATTGTTTTCCGGCGCATCCTTCACAGTCCACCAAGGCCGTAAAGTTGGATTTATCGGTGCTAACGGTGCCGGTAAAACCAGCCTTTTCAAGCTGATATTAGGTGAGCTGGAAATTGACGAGGGCTCCCTTGAATATCCGCCAGGAACCCGCATCGCGCATCTTGAACAGGAAGCCCCGGCCAGCAGTGAAATTGCCCTGACGTATGTCCTGGCCGGCGACAAAGCGCTAACTCAGACTCTCGCGGCAATTCAGGAAACTGAAGTGAGTGGTGACTACGCCCAGATAGCCCGATTACACGAGAAGCTGGACAGCCTTGACGGCTACACAGCCAAATCCAGAGCAGAGCAACTGATGCTGGGTCTGGGCTTTCAGGCTTCTGACTTTCAGCGACCCTTGAGTGCCTTTTCCGGAGGCTGGCGCATTCGCCTGAACTTGGCGCAAGCCTTGATGACGCCCTCAGATTTGCTATTGCTTGACGAACCAACGAACCATCTGGATCTGGATGCAATCGTCTGGCTGGCAAACTGGATCAAAGCCTACCGCGGTTCGCTGCTGCTGATCTCTCACGACCGAGAGTTTCTTGACGAAACCGTTGACAGTATTGCTTACCTTCACCATCAAACGATCGAACTGTTCACGGGCAATTATTCGCAATTTGAATTACTTAAGGCTGCGCGACTCGCAGAACAACAGAGTAACTATGAAAAGCAGCAACGCGAAGTCAAACACATGCAAGACTTCGTCAGACGCTTTCGAGCGCAGGCAACCAAGGCTCGTCAGGCCCAGAGTCGAATCAAGGCGTTAAGCCGCCTGGAGCTGATAGCACCCGCACATATAGACTCGCCATTCCACTTTCAGATACCTACTGCAGATAAGTTTTCAGACCCATTGCTGTCACTGGTTGATGTTGATATCGGCTACTCCACGCCGATTTTGTCCAATATTCGTCTGAGCCTGCATCCGGGGGACCGTCTCGGCCTACTGGGTCACAACGGCGCTGGCAAGACAACATTGGTCAAGACCTTGCAGGGCGAATTACCCACTCTGCGAGGTGTGCGTCAGGCGGGTCTGAATCTGCAAATCGGTTACTTCTCTCAGCACCAGGTTGATGACCTAATCTTGGAGGAGTCGGCACTGCAGCATATCCGTCGCCGCGATAAAGCCATCAGCGAACAGCAAATTCGTAATTACCTCGGTGGCTTTGATTTCCGTGGAGATAAGGTACTTGAGCCGGTTAGCGTCTTTTCTGGAGGCGAGAAAGCCAGACTAGCTCTTGCCCTGGTTGCATTTAGCCGGCCCAATCTGCTCCTGTTGGACGAGCCAACTAACCATCTGGACATAGACATGCGGCATGCCTTGACGGTAGCACTGCAATCCTTTGAAGGCGCACTTTTGCTCATCTCACACGATCGACACCTGCTGGCCAACACCGTTGACCACTTTCTTCTCGTCGAGAATGGCAACTTGACGATTTTCAAGGGCGATCTTGAGGACTATCGCATGCGCGTTCTGTCTTCAAGAGTCATCGAAAGATCTGCAACGGACAGGCCAGCTAATGAGAAACCTGCGCTGCCAAAGGATCAAAACACAGGCAAACAGCTGCGCCAGCTCAAGACCCGTATCAAAACCCTGGAAGAACGCCTCGCACGCTTACAAATCAAGTTGCAAGCCACGGATGAGGCGCTTACGAATACTGATCTTTACCTGCAGGCTGACGACTCGAATCTGCAGAACCTGCTTCGAGAAAAGCTTGGCCTCGAAGCAGAAATAGAGCTGCTCGAAGAGGAGTGGCTCAGCCATCACGAGACGATAGAAACCCTCAGTTAAACGCGCCTGTTTTATCGATCAAACGCAAACCACATCGAGGCTGGTGTCCATTTGCTCAAATGCCGCCAGAATACTGGCGCCATTTGCCGCAGCCAAAATCTTGACCCTCAGTTCAGCGCGCTGATTCTGGCGATTAGCCTGATGCATTTCCACCGCATGCCAATGCACCATCGCCTTCCAAACTGGGTCAAGCAGGTCAGCGCCGGACACTTCTGCACCCGTAAGGGTTTTGATGGTCGAATGGCGAAACACGGAAATTGCCGCCTTCAACCAGGCGACATGTACCGATTCATCCTGCCGAATCCGATTGATTAACGCGACCGCATGCTGCGCTTCCTGACGCTTTTCTGGAAAGACGCTCGAATGACTGATGACCTTTTCATAAAAATCAAAGGCGCGCTCGGCCCTGACTTCAATCATCAATAGATTCATCAGGAAAACGATAACGGCCTCGTATGGCTCAGCAATCTGTGGCATCTCGCGACCCGATTTTTCGCGTCCAATACTGGCGGGCGGGGTCGGTAGCGGAAATCGTTCTCGACCAAATATCAGATCTCGGGTCGCAAACCACATCACATCGTGACCGCCTGCTTCGGTTCGCGGGTTACCACCTTCATCCCAGCCATGGCTGGTCAGCAATCCCAGATGCAGATGACCGAGTGCGGTCTGACTAATATCTTCTTTGATGATCAAGGCGAAATCCGGGGGACTAAGATCAGCCAGCGCTCTGCCTCTGCCCTCAATCAAGCCGGTGATGGTCAATGAATCCCATAGCGGCTGTTCTACACCCTGTTGCAGCAGCCAGATCTGTTGTTCGATCGTGGGATAGTTGGGCTCGACCAGCAGCTCGGTCGTTGCCTCGACGATCGGTATATTTCGGCGCTGCAAGTCGGCGAGCCAGGCATTGATAGCTGGCCAGCGATATCGCGTGCGTGGCGACAGATATTGACCGTCTTCAGAAAAACCACCATGTAATTTCTGGCCACACTCAATGTGGGGCATTGCATAGTCGTGCTCCGCCTCTATTTCAGCCTTGCTATAACTCAGCCTACTCATACCGCCCCCGTTTCCATTTGCTGCGTGGCCATACTATCAATCGCTATGCTGCTCGACCGCTCGTGTTTTTCAAAGCTTATCCACACAGCCGCAGCGCCCTCGAGCCAATGATTAGACGCTGGCGACTCATCAGTTGTCAAACCAACAACAGCTTCACAGAAGCACTCGTACCTCGTGAACATCAACGATATACTCGATGCCTCACCCATTACCCGCCTGACAGAATCATGAGCCGACAGTTTCCCCTTACCCGAATGCGTCGTATGCGCCGTGATGATTTCTCCAGACGGCTGATGCGCGAAAATCAGCTGACCTGTGACGATCTGATCTACCCGGTTTTTGTGATCGAAGGCGAGGCCAGCACCGAGGCGGTCGCCAGTATGCCTGGTGTCGAACGAAAAACAATTGACCTGCTGGTGGCCGAAGCCCGTCAGGTGGCACTGCTCGGTATTCCCATGATTGCCCTGTTTCCGGTTATTGGTGCCGCTCGAAAATCCGAACTGGGTGAAGAATCATTCAACCCCGAAGGCCTTGCACAACGTGCAATCAGAGCCATCAAGGCGGCCGTACCGAAGCTGGGTGTCATGACAGATGTGGCTCTGGATCCATTTACGGTGCATGGCCAGGATGGCATTCTTGATAGCCAGGGCTATGTTCTCAACGATGTAACGGTAGAGACACTCGTCAAGCAGGCCCTGTCTCATGCCGAAGCAGGCGCAGACGTTATAGCCCCCTCTGACATGATGGACGGCAGAATCGGTGCAGTTCGCAAAGCGCTGGAAGAGGCAGGGCATGTGAATACTCGAATACTCGCCTATTCTGCAAAATATGCATCAGCCTATTATGGACCCTTTAGAGACGCTGTGGGTTCAGCCGCTAACCTCGCCGGCGGTGACAAATACAGCTATCAGATGGACCCGGCCAATACTGACGAAGCCCTGCAGGAAGTCGCGCTGGACCTGGCCGAAGGTGCTGATATGGTGATGGTAAAGCCAGGAATGCCCTACCTGGATGTGGTCCGCCGAGTCAAAGATCAGTTTGGCGTACCAACGATGGTATATCAGGTGAGTGGTGAATACGCCATGCATATGGCGGCCATTCAAAATGGCTGGTTGAATGAGCAAGTGATACTGGAATCATTACTCGGTATGAAAAGAGCCGGCGCTGATGCCATTTTGACCTACTTCGCCATAAAAGCAGCCACCATGCTCAGACAGGCTGGTTAGATCGCTCACAGATGCTCGCGCTCAAGATTTCGCTGCTCTGACTGAGCGCGGCGTTTTCTAAGGACAAGTGAAGGGGGTTGAGTAACGGTTTGTGGTTGTGAAAATTCCAGACTCGGATTAGGATACGCCACTTTAGATCAGCGATAATACCACCGGTTTTTATAGGGAGCCCGCCAAAATGTCAGAGATTAGTCATGTTACAGATGACACGTTTGAATCCGAAGTTCTTAAATCCGACGTGCCTGTTCTGGTCGACTACTGGGCAGAATGGTGCGGGCCTTGCAAGGTCATTGCACCCGTGCTGGAAGAGATTGCCAACGAATATGCCGGCAAGATGAAAGTCTGCAAATTAGACATAGACTCTAACGAGGACACCCCACCAAAGTATGGCATTCGCGGTATTCCGACCCTGATGCTGTTCAAGAATGGTGCGGTTGAGGCGACCAAAGTCGGCGCTTTATCCAAATCACAACTGACTGCATTCTTAGATAGCAACATCTGATCTGCTACCTTGCTCTGTGATTCTCTCGCAACCGAGTGTCCTACCGCAGGCACTCGGTTCATATTGAAGCGCGACTCGGGGAACAAACTCAGCCTTAATGGCAGATGGCATAAGACTAGACCGCTGCAAATTGTTGATAGCGCCCAATAAAAAAACAGTTGACAAGCGCGCGAAAAAGCGACAATTTTGACACTACTTTATTTTGGATCACGCGTAGGGAACGCGACACATCATCTGTATTCCGCTCTAAGCTCATCCTCTTCTTGTTTGACAATCCAAAATACGTGAACTCCCTGGCCCATTTGGGCTCAGCTTGGTTGTAGCATCGTTACAGATTCGTAACAGATTCGTCGCAGATTCAAATATCTGCCTCGACTTGAAGAGCCCTTTTGAAGAGCCCTTTTGAAGAGCCTTTTTGAAGTCCCTTTTTTCACACTCAGACAATTAGACCAACCCAACAAGTGAACCTATGAACCTTACTGATCTCAAAGCCAAACCGATCCCTGAGTTACTAGAAATTGCCCAAGAAATGGGTATGGAAAATCTTGGACGCTCACGCAAACAAGAAATCATTGCCAGTATTTTGAGAAAGCATGCAAAAGGCGGCGAGGCCATATATGGCGATGGGACACTCGAGATTCTTCAAGACGGATTTGGCTTTCTTAGATCGGCTGATAGCTCCTATTTGGCGGGACCTGACGATATCTATGTCTCACCCAGCCAGATCAGACGCTTCAATCTGCGCACAGGGGACAGTGTTTCCGGAAAGATAAGACCGCCCAAAGACAGTGAACGCTACTTTGCGCTGTTGAAAGTGGATCAGATTAATTTCACCGACCCGGCTGAATCAAAAAACAAAATCCTGTTTGAGAACTTGACTCCGCTATTCCCGGACAAACCGCTTCGACTCGAAGCTGGAAATGGCAGCACTGAAGATCTGACCTCCCGCATTATCGACCTGACATCCCCAATCGGCAAAGGCCAAAGAGGGCTCATTGTCTCGCCACCCAAGGCCGGTAAGACCCTCATACTCCAAAACATCGCTCAGGCTATCGTGAGAAACAACCCCGAGTGTCATTTGATTGTTCTGTTGATTGATGAGCGGCCGGAAGAGGTCACAGAGATGCAACGTTCTGTACGCGGGGAAGTCGTCGCTAGCACCTTTGACGAACCTCCCTCTCGACATGTGCAAGTCAGCGAGATGGTCATTGAAAAAGCCAAGCGTCTCGTCGAGCACAAGACCGATGTAGTGATTTTGCTTGATTCCATCACTCGTCTGGCACGCGCCTACAACACGGTCATACCTGCCTCGGGTAAGGTGCTGACTGGCGGTATTGATGCGCACGCCCTGGAGCGACCGAAGCGCTTTTTTGGTGCTGCTCGAAATATCGAAGAAGGCGGCTCTCTGACCATTATCGCTACTTGCCTTATCGATACTGGATCCAAGATGGATGAGGTTATCTACGAAGAATTCAAAGGAACCGGCAACATGGAGCTCCACTTAGAGCGAAAAATTGCCGAAAAACGCGTCTATCCGGCGATCAATATTCGACGCTCGGGAACTCGTCGAGAGGATTTATTGATGAGCGAGGAAGAATTGCAGAAAGCCTGGATTTTACGCAAGATTCTTCATGAGATGGATGATATTGCGGCCATCGAATTTATGTTGGAGCGCATGAAGAAATCAAAGAGTAATGAGGAGTTTTTTGCATCGATGAAGCGTAGTTAAACGCATCTCAAGGCAGCAGACGACAATTGAAAAGCCTGAACTGTAAAATACGCAGCATCGAAAGATACAACGCCACTACTCGGCGCGTCATTCTTGAGATTCCCAATGGCGAATCCATCAGTTTCAAAGCCGGTCAGTATCTCAACATTGTCTTGCTCGACAAGCGCTGTCCCTTTTCTATCGCGAGTTCACCGGACATCGAGGGCACCCTGGAACTCCATATCAGACCGACGCCAAATTCTGCAGACTCGGTCGAGATCGAAAAACTACTGGATAGCGCCACTTCGCTGAATATAGAAATCCCTATAGGCGACTGCTTCGTTGATGCGACTATCGACAGCCCGCTGATCTTGATGGGCGCGAGCACCGGCATCACCCAGATGAAAAGTATCATCGAGTTTTTGTTACCCAGAGGGCCAACCCAACCCATTTGGCTGTATTGGGGCGTGCTTTCTGCGCAGGACTTGTATCTCACAGAGTTGTGTTTGAGCTGGGAGGAGCAATATTCTGGTTTTAAGTTTGTCCCCGTCGTTAGTGAACCCCATCGTTCGCCAGAATGGCAAGGAAGGACTGGCCTGCTGCTAGATGCAGTTTTACAGGACTTCGATCAATTGAACGATATGCGGGTTTACGTCTCTGGCAGCCCGGGCATGGTTTATGCCACCTATGACCGGTTTATCGAGCATGGCATCGATGCCAAAGCGATATTTTCTGATGTCTTCGCCTACGCGCCAAGAGCACAAAAAGCGTAATCAGCGCGCTGCGCTCGCGCTCCAGGCTAACCTGCAGCTCAAACTATGCCTGCCGACGGCCACTTGCCTCATTGATATGTAGTGCCAGTGATATGTAGTGCCAGTCGCAGATGTTCACTGCTTTTGGCATATTCACCCTCAAAAGCCAATAATTTCGCCAGGCGTTCGTGGGCCAGGACAGATGGCTGCAATTGCAAACTCTTCAGATAAGCATCTTTTGCGCGTATCTTTTCCCCTTGGGCTTCGTAAAGCTGGCCCAGACAGGCATGCAGCGCCCAGTTGTCGAGGTGATTCTTCTGCCATCCTTCAGCCGTTTTTATGCGCTTGCTCAACATATCTTTCGCAGAGCGCCCATAGGCCAGGACCAGTTGATCATGCCACTGATGTTTAATCGTTGTTCGAAGTACGGCCTCGTTCTGCTTGTCGTCTCGAACCTGCTGGCAATAGTCCAAGACGACTTCCGGATCTCGCCGCAGCGCCTCCGGTAATCGGTTATAGATGATCTCCAAGCTTTCATCGGTGTTATTAGGTGACGCAAACCTTTGCCGCGCCACTTGCTTTTCAAATGCCAGCTGACTGGCCTCATCATCTGCATGTTTACGCAATTCTGGCATCATATCCGCTAAACTCTGCCAGTCTCGAAGCTGCAATAAAGCCTGCTTACGCAATCCGAGAGACAATTTATTGCGCTTAATGCCCTCCAGATCGGTCAAGGTCCTTCGCCACTCACCTCGAGCAAGGTGGACCTCGGCCTGTGCCAGCGCGACCGCGTCTCGAGCCTCTGGGTTAGCTTCCACAGCGAGCCGAAAATAATGCTCAGTATCTTCGGCGTGATTCTGAGCATCAGCTGCTCTCGCCGCAGCAATATAATTAACACTCGGTGTTGCACTATTCACCGCGCCACTCACTAAAAACTTTTCTGCACGATCCCAAGCGCCTTGCTGCAACAAAAGCATACCCTTATCCGTTAACTTAATCGATTTGGCTCGTATCTGACTGACGCGCCAGCTATGCAAAACGCTGCCCGTACCGAGCAGCCAATTGATGCTGCGCAACAGATAAAAACCCGCCGTGACCATTGTCAGCAGCAGTGCCAGGAAAACCCATAACCCGGTTTGAAGACTTTGGTCACCATAGGCAATCAATACGTATCCGGGGTCCTTGGCGATCAAGGTTCCCAACACACCAGCGATGCCGATCACCAGCATTAGCGCGATCAGGGACCGTTTCATTGTGTGGCTCCGGGCTGACCTGACTGGATCGACTCGGGCGCCGGCCTGCGGCCAGGCTGTTGACTGAATTTTGCCATCATTTCTCGCGCCACTTGCAGTGAGCCGGAGATATCCGGCAACTGTCGGGAGATATCGACTCGCAGCAATTTTTCGATCGCCGCTTGCATTGCTCGAGTCTGCGAATTTTCCAGATCGAAATACAGTGGCAACCAGAGATTCGCCTCTGACAGTGCATTTTTGTAGATCAATTGGTCGCCACGGAGGAGCGCCAGTTCGGCCAGTTGGAACTTCAGCACCAGATTCTGACGCAGGTAATACTCTTCCTTTGGAGGCAGCACCGGCGTAATCACTGCGGCGCCACGGCGATAATCAACCAGCGTCGCAAGACGACGTCCAGCATTTTCCGCAAGCCCCCAAAACCGCTCAGCCCAGGTTGGGTTCTCAACAGACGCTGTAACAGCAAGTGGGGCCGGGGCCTCGAAATGCTGCTGTTTCTGTATCAGCTGATCTACTTGTCGAGCCAGGACTGAAAGCTGCAGATAAAGGCCATCAACATCAAGGCGCTCGACGGCCTCTAATTGGCCCAAGTCAATAGCGATGGCTTGACGTAACTCAAATCCAGTTATTCCACGTGCGTCTCGAACGATTTCGTCCGCAGCACGTAGCAGCGCCATCGCGCCTTGAGGGTCCCGTTCCATCAGTATCCGCTGGTTTGCTAGCCGCAACAGGTACTCGACCTCAGCCATTAACCAATCCTGACTGGTGGTTCCCAGCATCGACAACAGCTCTTCGCGCTGATTCGCCAGCATTTTGGCCGCCTTCTCTTCGACCAAAGCGACACTAGTTTGGGTGTCACTCACCCGGGTTACCAGATCCTGAAAACTCTGCTCGAAGCTGGCGAGCCGTTGCTGCTGCTCATGCTGCGACAAGATTAATTGCTGCACTGACCCCTCTAGAGAAGCTACAGGAGAAGAAACAGGTGGTTGGAGCAGGTGATAAAGGGGGTAGGAAGCCATACCTGTGGCAATAAGCGCCAAAAAGATAGCCAGAATCCCCATAAAACTCCCTGTCGACCGAGGTCTGACCTGCTGTGGTTCAACAGATGCTGACGCCGGCCTTGAATCTTGGTTGGATTCACTCATATGCGCTCGTTCCAGTCAGGTAAATACTTACTCCAAGTCCTACCTCGAGCTGCACCACGTTCCGTTTGGCGTATCTTCGAGGCATTTATTTCTTGCGATTGCTGCTTGATCGTCTCTGAACCAAGTCAGGCCGTTCGGCTTCAGCCAAAGCCAAGATTTCAGTCGGCTCCTGGTCAGACTTTGGCGCTCGCTGAATCCGCTATTCTTAGAATTTCCTCTGCCATCGCTGAATCATCTGGCATTGCCACACTGACTTTAACAAAACCCAAATCCTTTGCCAGCATTTGTATGCGCTCAGACGGCACCACCAAATAACTGTTGTCGAGCGGCCAGGTCATCAGCTCAACGAGCCGCTTCAGACTTTCGTTGCTATAAACAAGAGTGATCAACAAGTGTGATGCCTCATCCTGGGTCAGCAACCCCTGCGGATAGGCCCGCCACTGCCGCTGATAGACAGCTAGATAATCGACCTTTGCGCCGCGGCTCTGCAACTCATCATGAAGCCATTCCCGCCCGCCACCAGCCCCTCTGACGATCAACACTCTTTGGCCTGCCACCTGCTGCAGCTCAGCCAGGGCTAATAGCCCCTCAGAGGAGTAATCTTGCGGTACTCTGCAATCGATACCGAAGCTATTCAGCATCTGTCCGGTTACTGCCCCGACGCCATACCAGCGCAGATGAATCGGCCACTGCGGCCAATAATCGGATAATAATGATAGGCCGTAAACGACGGCGTTTTGGCTGATAAAGATCACATGATCATACTGATCCAGCTGCTGTATTAATTGGCGATCCGCAGGTTCAGGCGTCAGCGCCAGAATGTCCATCAGAGGACGCTCGAAAACCTGCAAGCCGAAGCGGTGGTGACGATCAAGGACGGCCAATAGCCTTTGATTCTGCGCCGCTGCGCGGGTCAGCAAGAGCCTGTCTTTAGGACCCCCGTTCTGCGTCGTCATGGCACTTGATTGATCAGTCGCAAGGCGCCACCAGATATCAATTCCGCCGTCACCTGACGAGCGAGATCCAAACCGCTCAACCGAGGACCTGACCGACTGGCACGCAGAGTCGACTGACCAGCCGTGTCACTCACATAACTGGAAAGATGAATGTGATCATCGACAATCTGGGCAAATGCCGCAATCGGTAAGCTACAACTCGCCCCCAAACCGGCAGAGATCATTCGCTCGCAAGTGACACAGAACTGTGTGTCTGCGTCATTGATCGCGGCCAATAGCATTTTAACCGCCGTAGCATCCTCTCGACACTCGATACCTACAGCACCTTGTCCGGCCGACGGTAAACTCATTACTGGATCGATCCGCGCCGTAATTCGGTCTTCAAGTCCAAGACGCCTCAAACCAGCAGCGGCCAAAATAATACCCTCAAAGTCACCCTGATCTAGCCTTCGCAGGCGAGTGTCTACATTGCCTCGCAGTTCCAAATATTCCAGGTCGGGCCGAACCTGTTGCAATTGCAGGCGTCGCCGCAGACTTGATGAGCCGATCCGCGACCCTGCAGGCATTTTTTCCAGCGCATCAAATCGGTTCGTCACCAGTGCATCGCGAGGATCGTCACGTTCGCACATGGCGGCCAGCACAAGCCCCTGAGGCAACACGGCAGGCACATCCTTCATCGAGTGAACAGCAATATCGGCGCGACCTTCCATTAGCGCCATTTCCAGTTCTTTGACAAAGACGCCTTTGCCACCCATCTGCCGTAAGGGCGACTCCTTGTTTCGATCGCCCTCGGTCGTCATACCAAGAATGTCTACCCTCAGCCCGGGATGAGCTAGCTCCAGAGCAGATTTGACGTAATTGGCCTGCCACATCGCGAGCGCACTTTCTCTCGTTGCTATTCGAATCCTATCCAATGTCACTGTCCTGTCGTCATGGCCGGCATGGCTTTCCAGCAGACGGGCAGTGATGTCAAAGCCAGCCCCAAGTGGAAAACTACCGCGCACAAAAAAAGCGACATTATAGCCGCCTTTTCTGTCGCTATCTGCCCCGATTAACAGGACATCACTGAACCTTGAAAATTTGAGACCCGCAGGCGCCCTATAACGCCTGAACCAAGCGCCTGAGACCAGAGACATGCCGGCGACTGACATCCAATTTATCTTCTACACCGCGCATTCGAACCTGGTAGTGACCCTGAGAATTACGATCCAAGCCTTCGAGATGATCTGTCATGACCAACGCGTTGCGATGGATCCTGACCACACGATCACCAAATTCGTCTTCAAGATCACGTAAACTATCGTCAATCAGAACCTCGCCAGACTCATGGCGTACCGTCACATACTTGTGATCTGCCTGAAAAAATCGGATTTCTGATAGAGGGATTAGCTCAATACCACGGCGAGTCCTCGCACTGATGTGGGTTCTGACGCGTTGCTTCATCGACTCGTCTTCACCAGAGACAGCGCGCTCCTGTACCTTGTTGACCCGTCCGATTTTCTTCAGCGCTTCAACCAGCGCCTCTCGACGCACAGGCTTTAACAGATAACCTGCTGCATTCGCTTCGATAGCCTCGATCGCGTGTTCACCAAACGCCGTACAGAATATCACTGCCGGTGGCGCAGGCATTGCCGCCAACTTATGGGCAGCCGCCATACCGTCCGTACCCGGCATTCGAATATCCAGCAGGACGATATCTGGTTCAAACTCCAGTGTTCGCCTGATCGCCTCATCACCAGACACAGCTTCACCAACAACCTCATATTGATCCAGCGTATTGACCATTCTGATCAATCGCTCTCGGGCTAATTTTTCATCGTCTACAATTAACACTTTCATGGCGGAGAAACCTCGCATTTAGATTGTTTTTTGGGGTCACCCGTTTTCTAGACAAGGGACTCCTACCTACCGCAAGTTACTCAGTTAAATCAACAAATCTGCGACATACCGCACAGATTGAAACAATATCAGCCATTCCGAGCTTCAATAATGTGAACCAGTTCACATTATTGAAGCTCGGAATTCGCCGGCACTGGCCCAGATTATAACATTAATGTGATATCATCGACCAGGCTAAATTGGTCGACTTCCCGCTTTATGCAGCGGATAGCTGATGGTGGTATTGAAGGTTTTTCCATCTTTTCGGCTAACAATCGCCGCTCCGGCACCATAGGTTGCCTCAAGGCGTCGGCGAATATTGTCCAGCGCCATGCGGTTACCCTGCAAAGGCACATGCGTTGAGTCAGGTAGCGGATTTGAAATACTGGCCACCAGTTTATTGTCCTTAATGTCGATATTGACCTCGACAATACCGCCACTCGGTAACGGCTGAATGCCATGATAGATCGCGTTCTCAAGCAGGGGTTGAAGCGTCAACAGCGGAATTTTCACCGATTGGGGGTCAACATTAATATTCCAGTTCACGGTGAGCCGCTCATCCAGTCGCAGAGACTCGATATGAACATACTTCTGGCACAGGGCTAATTCTTCTGCCAAGGGCACTGGTTGGTCACTACTTTGATTGAGGCTGGCTCGAAACAGCATGGACAGATCCTCTACCACCTCTTCGGCCGTTTCCGGATCGACGCTGATCAGACTGGCAATAATATTCATGCTATTGAAGAGAAAGTGGGGCCTGATTCTCGATTGTAGCGCCTGAATACGTGAATTTAGCTCAGCCTGCTCCTGACGTCGCAACTGGTGCTGCAGGAAGAAATAGCGAAAAGCGATACCCGTCATCACCGCGGCCACAATCAAGTTGCGACTGACATTTCCAGTCTGCTCCAGGTCCCATGGCGCTTCCGGTAACATCGTAATCCACTCTCCAAGAATGCTGAAAACCAGGGTTAAAGACAAAATGATGCCGTAACCGGTCAAGGTCGCATAGGGGACCGTCATACGCATGAGCAAGGGTCGAAAATTGCACAGCACCGTCGCTGATGTCAGCACAACCCACTGAACAAACAAGGAAGTCAGCCCCATTTTCGACCAACTGAAGCTGAGCAAGGAGGAGCTTGCCAGAACGAGCACAAGAACCAGCAGCTCGGCAATCAGCACAAGAAACAGAATACTCTGGGCCTGACACAAATCCGGTAAGAAAAAATCTTCCTCTAAGTCATTTCTGGTACTCAAAGTCGACCTCCTTCATTTAATTCAGGCGAACCGGTGGTCCAACTAGTATAGCCCCTGACGCTTGCTGCTATACTCACGGCTTTCAGACGACAAATACAGATCAACAGGTTGGCAGATGACAAACGATAATCCAACAGGGAAAAAACTCTGGGATGGGCGGTTCACAGAAGCTACAGATGCTTTTGTCGAGCAATTCACGGCCTCTGTCGGTTTTGACCAAAATATGGCCGATCAGGATATTCGTGGTTCTATCGCCCACGCCACCATGTTATGCCAGGTTGGCGTACTCACAGAGGTCGAACTCACCGCCATCGTTGAAGGCCTTAAATCCGTTCAGTCTGAGATTCATCGTGGCACATTCAAATGGGCAGTCGCTCTGGAAGATGTCCATATGAACATCGAGAGCGCGCTGACCGATAAAATTGGTAGCGTCGGTAAAAAACTGCATACAGGCCGCTCTCGAAACGACCAGGTCGCCACAGATATTCGTCTCTATTTGCGAGACCAGATTGACCTGATCAGTCAGCTGCTGGTTCGCCTACAGCGCGGCATTCTGGCGCTCGCGCATCAAGAATCCTCGACTATCATGCCCGGCTTGACGCATCTGCAGGTTGCCCAGCCGATCACTTTTGGTCATCACCTCATGGCCTGGTACGCCATGACTGAGAGGGACTATACGCGCCTTCAGGACTGTCGAGCCAGGCTCAACGTGCTGCCGTTGGGCGCGGCCGCACTCGCGGGTACCAGCTATCCAATTGATCGAGCCCTGACTGCCAGGCTGCTCGATTTTGACGGGGTTGCGGAAAATTCCCTGGACGCTGTCAGTGATCGAGACTTCGCCATCGAATTCAACGCCTGTGCAAGTATTATGATGATGCACCTGTCACGCTGGTCGGAAGAGATTATTCTTTGGTCCTCACCGCAATTTGATTTTGTTGACTTGCCTGATAGGTTTTGTACCGGCTCTTCTATTATGCCGCAAAAGAAGAACCCGGATGTTCCAGAGCTGGTCCGTGGCAAGACGGGCAGAGTGTATGGCAGCCTGATGGCGCTGCTCACTCTCATGAAGGGTCAACCTTTGGCCTACAATAAGGACAACCAGGAGGACAAGGAGCCACTCTTTGATACGGTGGCTACACTTCGAGACTGTCTCACTGCCTTCGCAGACATGATTCCAGCCATGGTGCCAAAGCGAGAAAACATGCGCGCTGCGGCCATGCGCGGCTACGCCACTGCGACAGATCTGGCTGACTACCTGGTTAAGGCCGGCATGCCTTTCAGAGACGCTCATGATGTTGTCGGCAAATTGGTTGGCATCGCCATTCGCGAAGCAGTTGACCTGGCTGAGCTACCGCTAGAAACGCTGAAGGCCGAATCAGACCTGATTTCAACGGATGTTTATGCCGTATTAACCCTTGAGGGATCCGTCAACGCTCGAGATCATATAGGTGGCACGGCGCCCCGCCAAGTCACTGCAGCGATAGAGCGAGCAACTGCTCGGCTTGACGCGCTAGACTCGCAGGGTCACTGATTCGCCCAATTGCTCAGTGAAGGTTCGGCTAAGCAGGGTAGAAAGGTTTTCAGCGGTGGTGTTGCAGCGCCATTGCTGCTCGATCCATTGAAGATGAAAGCCACCAGATTTGGCGGCGACCCATATTTCACGGGTTGCTAACTGGCGACTTAGAATGACCTGTGAGCCATTTGGAAAAGTGACAGTCAACACAGACCCCGAGGAGTCCACATCCAGATCCTGCTCTAGCGCATCTAGCTGATCCTCAATGTCGCGATAGATTTCGTCAATCAGATGATTATATTGAGTTTCTAGCAAAATCGTCACCGTCCTTCATTCTGTCAATTAACATCGGCTCTGGGCCCTGCTTAGGCTATCAGGCCTGTCTTGCCGAATCATCCACCGACCCTTCGGCGTCAGTATAAGCTCTTGGCGCAAACCAAGCGATGCTCTTTGCTGGACCAGATCACTCACGTATACTGCTTCCACTATTTTCCTGCTGGCCTCGGTCAGCCCATTGCGCAGGGCAAACCGATGATGCGACTCGTAACGTTAATATTGCTCTTCTCCAGTTTGCTGGCAGCTTGCGGTCAAAAAGGACCTTTGTTTCTGCCCCAGACGGGCACGCCTGAAACAGTGCCCGTCGAAGGCGAAGCAACCCCTATGAGCAGCAACAATATCCAATGACTCACATCCGCTACCAAAATACGACGTTATTTATCGAAGATGTCGCGGCAACAGCACTTGCAGAGCAATTTGATACACCACTTTACGTCTATTCACAGAGCAGTATAACCGCCGCATATCACGCCTTCTGCGAGGCTTTTGAGCGCCGACCCATCCTGGTCTGTTATGCGGTCAAGGCCAACCCCAACCTGGGCATACTTAGCCTGCTGGCCAGACTCGGTGCTGGCTTTGATATAGTCTCAGGCGGAGAGTTGGCGAGAGTTCTGCGAGCGGGCGGGAACCCTGCGAAAGTGGTCTTTTCCGGGGTAGGCAAGCAGGATTGGGAAATTCAGGCTGCACTTCAAGCAGGTATTGCCTGTTTCAACATTGAGTCGGCCATGGAACTGGACCAGATTCAAAGGCTTGCCAGCGACATGGACTTGGTTGCGCCCATATCGTTGCGCGTCAATCCGGATGTCGATGCTGGCACTCACCCGTATATATCGACGGGTCTTAGAGAAAACAAGTTTGGTGTCTCTATGGAGGATGCCCATACCCTCTATCTTCGCGCCCATCGTCTGAGCCACATTCAGGTCAAGGGCATTGATTGCCACATCGGCTCCCAGATCACTGAACTAGCCCCTTTCCTGGATGCTATGGACCGAGTATTGACGCTCGTAGATGACCTGACGGCCGCTGGCATTAACCTCATGCACATAGACCTGGGTGGTGGACTGGGCGTTCGTTATGATAGCGAAACCCCTATCAATATACGGGATTACGCCGATGCTATATTGCAAGGCATGGGCCACCGACCTCAGACCTTGGTGTTTGAGCCAGGTCGTTATCTGACGGCCAATGCGGGTGTTCTGCTGACCCGCGTGATCAATGTCAAAAGCCAGGAAGATAAACATTTTGCGGTGGTAGATGCGGCCATGAACGATCTGATTCGGCCGGCTCTGTACCAATCCTGGCAACGTATTACCGAAGCGGAAATCCGCGACATTGACAGGCAGGTGTTTGACGTCGTTGGTCCGATTTGTGAGACCGGCGACTTCCTCGGTAAAAGTCGATCGCTGGCCATTGCGCCGGGAGACCTGTTGGCTATTCATTCAGTCGGTGCTTATGGTTTTGCCATGAGTTCCAACTACAATAGTCGAAATCGCGCTGCGGAAGTCATCGTTAATGGCGAGACCTCACAATGTGTGCGGCAGCGGGAAACCATTGATGATCAGTTGCGTCTGGAGCGCTGTTTGACCCTGGACTAGTATGCGTTGATGACAGGTTTTTCACTATTTACTGCTAAGGTTTTGAACGCCCACTATGCTACTTAGATTCACAAAAATGCACGGACTCGGCAATGATTTCGTGCTTCTGGACCTCATCACTCAGAATTTTCAAATTCGAGAGGAGCACATTCGATCTATGGCAGATCGAAAGACGGGTATCGGCTTTGATCAATTATTGCTGGTCGAACCACCCAATGATCCGAGCATGGATTTCAAATATCGAATTTTCAACGCTGATGGCTCCGAAGCAGAACAATGCGGTAACGGCGCTCGATGTTTTCTGCGTTTTGTCCGTGACCGAGGATTAACGACCAAGGCCAGCGTCAGGTTGGAAACCAAGACAGGCAGTATTCAATGCCAGCTGGAGCGGAATGGCGATATCAGCGTCAATATGGGGGCACCCATACTGCAGCCAGACAAAATACCATTCCTGACCCAGACCCCGAGTATCGTCTACGAGATCGAGGTTCCGTCAGGCGTTGATGCCAACCCTTCCATCGTCAGGTTGGCAGCGATCAGCATGGGCAATCCGCACGCGGTCATGACGGTTGAAAACGTTGATACTACAGCCGTGGCAGAACTCGGTCCGCTGATTGAGCGACACGAACGCTTTCCCGCAGGCGTCAATGTTGGTTTTATGCAGGTGATCAATCGTGGCAAAATTCGACTAAGGGTTTTCGAGCGAGGCGTGGGGGAAACCCAGGCTTGTGGGACCGGCGCCTGCGCCGCGATGGTCGCGGGCAGACTACAAGGTTTACTCGACGCCCAGGTAGAGGTCATACTGCCAGGCGGAAGCTTGATGATCGGTTGGGAGGGCGATAACTGCCCCGTGATCATGACGGGACCCGCGACTCGAGTCTACGAAGGTCGATTACAAGTATAACCATGCCAATATGAAGTGAAGACTATGCCGCCACCCAAATCATCGTTGCAACCAGCTTCCGAACTGGACCCAAGCCAAGTGGCGGACTATCTGGCCGCCCACCCTGATTTTTTTATAGACCGGGATGAGCTTCTGCGGAATCTACACTTGCCTCACGTTCATGGTGGCGACGTGTCGTTGGTAGAGCGCCAAGTCAGCTTGCTGAGAGAAAGAAATAGAGAGATCCGCAAGCGCCTGGATGCCATGATTAATGCTGGGACCGCCAACAATGAAACATTCGCTAAGTGCCAACGCCTGGTTTTGGCATTGCTGGAAGCACGAGACAACAGGGCCTTCTACGACGCCCTGGAGCTCAGCTTCAAAAGAGATTTCAAGTGTCAGGCTTATAGCTTGATCGTCTTCGATGACAATGACCTGCAAATCAATCATTTTACCTACACAGTGTCAGCTGCCGCCGCACGTGAGTCGGTCGGCGCGCTGATGAAAAGCAAAAAGGCGACTCTCGGCGTTTTGCGGCCGGCAGAGCAGGAGTTCCTGTTTCGACAGGATAGTGAGAAGGTCAAGTCAGCGGCCGTGCTGGCCGTAAGGGCTGCGGCCCAAAAAGAAGCTCCCGGCGAGCAGATAGCGTTGCTCGCTATCGGCAGTAGCGACGCGCATTATTTTCAATCAGGCATGGGCACCTTGTTCCTTGGTTTCATCGCCGACATCCTGGCTCGCCAGCTGCCCTCACGATTAACACCCTACTAAGTTGTCGATGGCGAAACCAGCAGGCACAGATTTGAAAGATGAAGTTGATCAATTTATTCAGCACTTAATCAACGAGAGAGGGCTCTCGCGACATACGATTAGCAGTTATCTGCGGGATCTGGTGCATCTCAAGGCTTTTTGCGTTGATCAATCGATTCATGCCTGGCGGGAGTTGCAGACCCATCACCTGCGTCAATTTATTGCAACCGGTTATCGACGAGGTCTGACCAGCAAGAGCCTACAACGCAGGCTCTCAAGTACTCGCACCTTTTTTCACTATCTGGTGCGGGAAGCCCAGTGCAAACACAATCCTGCAATCGGCGTCAGCGCGCCAAAAATGGCTAAAAAATTGCCCGACACTCTCGATGCGGACCAGGTGGCGCAACTTTTAAATCTCACCTCTGACGATTGGTATACGCGCCGAGATAGGGCAATCCTGGAGCTCTTTTATTCTTCCGGTCTGCGCCTGGCAGAGCTGGTCAATGCCAATGTGAATGACATCAGCTGGGACGATGGTTCGATCAAAGTCACCGGCAAAGGTAATAAACAACGATTACTGCCTGTTGGCTCAGTCGCCTTGGACGCCTTGAAAAAATGGCAAGCCGGGCGCCGGCCACTGCCGGTCAAACGCACTCAAGAGGATGTCAATGCCTTGTTCGTCAGTGAACGGGGCAACAGAATCAGTGCGCGTAATGTGCAGGCAAGACTTCGCCACTGGACGCGGGCACAAAGCCTGCCAGGCAATGTCCATCCGCACATGCTCAGGCACTCTTTTGCCAGCCACTTGCTGGAGTCCAGCGGGGACCTGCGCGCCGTACAGGAGTTGCTTGGGCATGCAGATATATCAACGACACAAATTTATACCCATCTCAATTTTCAGCACCTCGCCGAAGTCTACGACAAGGCCCATCCAAGAGCACATAGGAAGACCGCCTTACCCGGTTCGAGTGAAGCATGATCAAGGTCATAGCGTTTGATTTAGATGATACCCTGTGGGCGGTCAAACCGGTGATTATTCGTGCCGAACAGCGCCTTGATGAATGGTTCAACCTGCATATTCCCGAGCTACTCTTTGATGTCACCAGCATGCGCGACTTGCGCCACGATCTTATCAGCCAAGAACCTGAGCTTGGCAAAAAAATTACCGAGCTGCGACGCAGAATCATCGAGCGGGCCTTGCGCCTCAGTCATGTTGAAGAGAGCCGCGCTGCCGAATTATCAAAGGTCGCCATTGAAATATTTCTGGCTGCCAGAAATGACATAGAGCTGTTTGAGGGCGCAGAAACTGCCATTCAGGCTCTGGCAAAAGGGTACGTCCTCGGTGCCTTGACTAACGGCAATGCTGATATCAAGCGACTGGGGCTGGGTCACGTTTTTGACTTTGCCTTTTCTGCCGAGCAGGTCGGTGCCCCAAAGCCTGCACCACAGCTTTTCAATGCAGCACTCCAATACACCCAAACAGCACCCCATGAAATGGTTTACGTCGGCGATGACCCGCTACTGGATATTGACGCTGCCAATCGCCTCGGCCTACACACTATTTGGGTTAAAAACTCAGAGCGGCCAGGCCCAGGTGAATCTGTGCCAGATGAGATCATTGAGCATCTTCACGAGCTGCCTGCGGCTGTCGCCCGCCTGCAGTCCCGTAATTAGGGATTACCACCCAGAACAATAAACGCCTTAACGCTCGCCTCTGTCGACTCAAGGATCGTCTTGCGAGTCGGCAATTCTCGCAATGCTTCCAGCGTGGGGTGACTGGCATTGACCTCCGGTAATGCTTCTCGTATCGAGTCTTCAAATTTTGCCGGATGGGCTGTCGCCAGACAAACCAGCGGTACCTTAGGTTCACGAAATGTCTCCATGACGGCCAAACCGACGGCAGTATGGGGATCGGCTAAGTAACCATGTTTGAGGTAAGCGTTTTGGATCGTTGCCAAGGTCGCCTCATTACTCGCGGCGCCGGCTTTAATGACCCTATCGATCGACTGACCTTGGGGTAATTCAGCCGAACCAGTGGTTGCAAAGCAAGCCATAAACGACTTTACCTGCTCCGTATCGCCGTCTAGTTGATAGAACAGATAGCGCTCAAAATTACTTGAAACCTGAATATCCATGGCCGGGCTATGGGTAAAGTTGACTTCTCGGCGCTCATAACGCCCCGAGTTGAAGAACCGACACAGAATATCGTTAGCGTTCGTTGCGAGGATTAGATGCCGAATCGGCAGACCCATCTGCCGAGCAATATAGCCCGCAAAGATATTCCCGAAATTTCCCGTCGGAACGCACACATCAAACCGCGCAGGGCTACCGAGCTGATACCAGGCTGAAAAGTAATAGACCACCTGCGCAAGCACTCGAGTCCAATTGACTGAATTGACAGCAGCCAGATTGTATTTCTGCTTGAAATCCAGATCTGAAAAAGTACCCTTCATCAATGCCTGGCAGTCATCGAAACTACCATGAATGCCAATATTATGGACATTATCGTCCAAAATGGAGGTCATTTGCAGTTCCTGCAAGGGACTGGTTTTGCCTTCAGGGAACATGATGTAGATATTGATATTGCGCTTACCGCGAACCCCCGCAATAGCGGCGCTGCCGGTATCACCACTGGTCGCACCCAAGATATTTACGCTGTGACCGCGCTCCTGCAATATGTACTCAAACACATTGCCAAGAAACTGCAGAGCAATATCTTTAAAAGCCAGTGTAGGACCATGAAAGAGCTCCAGCACATAGTCGTCGCCCAGCGGCACTAAAGGTGTCACGGCAGGCGTCGAAAAGGTCGAATAACTGCGCTCAATTATCTGTTGTAAGGCGGGCCGCGGGATATCGTCGATAAATCGACTCATGATCTCCAGCGCTAACTCCGAATAGTTGTAGCCTTTCCAAGCATCCAGTTCAGCCTGCACATCAGGAATGCTCTCCGGTACCAGCAGCCCACCGTCATCTGCCAATCCCATCAGGACGGCATCCTTGAAGCTGATTCCAGAAACGCCGCCTCGCGTGCTTTGATACTTCATGCTAGTTTCACTGTGCAGGTACTAAACGCACATTATAGAAGAGGATTCCAGCGAAGATACAATGACCATTCAGAATAGCGCCTATAACTCTTCATTGCTCTCACCCAGTCTGTTCGTCACAGGCATAGACTGGTGTTGGATTGGTAGAGACGAGCAGGTCTCAGGCGAATCGCCAGTCTGCCTCGTTACGCAGACTGGGCCACACTAGACTGGGTCGCACTAGACTGGGTCGCACTAGACTGAGTCGCACTAGACTG
>JAYODE010000037.1:34281-35930 GCA_038106185.1 Gammaproteobacteria bacterium
GTCGCACTAGACTGGGTCACACTAGACTGCGTCACCGCCAGTCTCGCCAGTTCTGATACGGATGACGTCGTCCAATGTGGTGACAAATATTTTGCCGTCGCCCACTTTACCGGTATTTGCGGCGCTCGTAATGGCTTCAATGACCGCATCAAGGCTCTCATCTGCAATCGCCACTTCGACTTTCACCTTGGGCAGAAAATCCACCACATACTCGGCACCCCGATACAGTTCCGTATGGCCCTTTTGACGTCCAAATCCCTTGACCTCAGTGACCGTCATGCCCTGTACAGAAATTTCTGATAAGGCTTCTCTCACGTCATCGAGCTTGAACGGTTTAATAATTGCTGTGACTAACTTCATATTGGTTCTCCTTGAACAGAGTCGCCTCTGTCTTTGTTGTGCGGCAAATGTATCGAAATTGTCATCGCTTGGCTATGCTTAATCACATAGTTACTCCAATGAATGTCGAAGGCAGCAGGTTCGACAGCTGACCCAAACAAGCCGGAGCTTCACCTTGCCACGACGAAGATTCGTCGAACCGGGCGCAGAACTCAGAGGACCAACCCTCTAAACTGCTGAACTACTCACAAGCCCAGGCGAACAATCTCTATGATTTGATTCAGCATCGACCGTGCCAAGTTTAATAAAAACATATTTATCAATTAGATATAGGGTTTTCCCGGTACTTGCCGAGCCCAGCTTCGCACCAGGACAGTGCGCCTGAAGGATTTACTGCGGCCTTTTGTGCGCATTTAAGGGGCACACGCTCAGGTGTCAGGAATCCGACAAACTCGCACAGACAGTCACCCACCTCTCGCACGCGTGTTTGAACGCCACCGAGTAACATCGACCGTGTCATAGGATATTCTGGCCAACTGAACTTATGAGCTTTGCGATTACCTATTCTCGCGCCCAAATTGGCATTGAAGCGCCCCTGGTGACAGTCGAAGCAGATATCTCGCAAGGGCTGCCTCAAATTCAGATTGTCGGCCTGCCGGCAACAGCTGTCAAAGAGGCCAAGGATCGGGTCAAGTCAGCCATCTCGAATGTAGGGCTCAAGACGCCCAGTCGAAGGGTCACCGTGAATCTTGCACCGGCAGACTTACCCAAACACGGTGGACGCTATGACCTGGCGATCGCAGTCTCAATCCTTGCAGCCAACGGCGATTTACCTCAAGCGGCACTGCATCACTGCGAATGGCTGGGAGAGTTGGCTTTGGATGGTCAACTGCGTCCGGTCGATGGTGTATTACCCGCAGCCATTCAGTCTGCCGCCTCGCAGAGAGTGCTGATCGTACCCAGGCTAAACGGTGCCGAGGCAAGCCTGGCGGCAACAGCCGATATCAGAATCGCTGACAATCTGCTGCAAGTTATTGCTCATCTCAAAGGTACTCAGGATCTGCTTCGACCAACTCATACGCCCGACCTGGCACCATCGGCCCAGGGGTACAACCTGGCTGATGTTCGCGGTCAACTCATCGCTAAGCGGGGCCTCGTGATTGCTGCTGCCGGCAACCACAACTTAATGTTTATAGGCCCGCCCGGCACCGGTAAGACCATGTTGGCAAACCGACTGTGCAGCCTGTTGCCTCCCTTATCGACGCGAGAAGCATTGGAGGTTGCCGCGATTCGCTCCGTATCAAACAACA
>JAYODE010000069.1:0-5557 GCA_038106185.1 Gammaproteobacteria bacterium
GATGAGAAGCGGTCGGAAGACTCGGAAAGGGCGAGCGTAAAATTACCAGCCGGCGACACTAGCGCCGCCGGCTGAAAAATAAGTCTTATTCCTGTTCCATCGACCAGGTTTTACTGGTCATACGAGCCAGCTCCCACTCAGAGAGGGAGTCGTCCACCTCAATCTGTGGCAGGCGACGCTTGAGCTCTGTCATCTCGGCAAAGAAACTATTGTCCATCATTATTTCAGACTGGTGCATAGCCATCATCAAATATCCTCTCAAGTTAGCTAAATGTGAACGACATTGCCTTACAACTGGAGAGGACTTTAGCAGGCTCTAAAAAAAATGTTTAAGGAATAGTTGGCATCTAATATATTCCGATAAGGCACCTATTGAACGAGACGCTTTTCGCGAAAAAACCATTCAAACGCCTTCAGGACGTCGTCGAATCCAAGTCGTCACCTGCGCTATAATCGTCGCGCGGCGGCGATGCCGCTGACGAATACCGGATCGAGTGGCTGGCTATTGCAACGCTTCGTCCAGGTGAGCAACAATACCGCCGGTCTTTCGTCGCACCAGCGCGTAGAATTTTTTTCGATTCAACGCTGCGATCGTGATCTGACCGTTAGCCAGTAAAGGCTTCGGCGGCTAAAACACACCAGGGATGCACAAGCGTCGCGCCTGCATTGCGCAATATCGCTCCTGTAAATTGAACCTTCATGGATAAAGCTATGAACAAGACATATCGTAAATCGTTGCCGGGTACCGATCTGGAGTATTTTGACACTCAGGCTGCCGTCGATGCGATCCAGCCGGGTGCCTTTGCAGGCCTTCCCTACACCTCTCGCGTGCTTGCTGAAAACCTGGTGCGTCGTTGCGACCCCGCGGTGCTGACCGACTCTCTCAAGCAAATCATTGAGCGTAAGCGCGATCTTGACTTTCCCTGGTTTCCTGCCCGCGTAGTCTGTCACGATATTCTGGGACAAACGGCACTGGTGGACCTTGCCGGACTGCGGGACGCCATCGCCGCCAAGGGGGGTGATCCTTCACAGGTGAACCCGGTGGTTCCCACCCAATTGATTGTTGACCACTCCCTGGCTGTCGAGCACGCCGGTTTTGACAAGCAAGCGTTTGAGAAAAATCGCGCGATCGAAGATCGGCGCAACGAAGACCGGTTCCACTTCATCAATTGGACCAAAGAAGCCTTTAAAAACGTCGATGTGATTCCGCCGGGGAATGGCATCATGCATCAAATAAACCTGGAGAGAATGTCCCCGGTGATTCAGGTTCGTGATGGCGTTGCCTTTCCCGACACGCTGGTTGGTACCGATAGTCACACGCCCATGGTCGATGCCCTGGGCGTTATCGCCGTCGGCGTGGGTGGTCTCGAAGCAGAGAGTGTCATGCTCGGGCGCGCATCTTATATGCGCCTACCGGACATCATTGGCGTTGAACTCACCGGCAGGCCGCAGGCGGGCATCACTGCCACTGACATAGTGCTGGCCATCACTGAATTTCTGCGCGACAGTAAGGTCGTTTCCAGCTACCTGGAATTTTATGGCGAGGGCTCTACTCACCTGACTCTGGGTGATCGTGCTACGATTTCCAATATGACGCCTGAGTTCGGTGCCACGGCAGCCATGTTCTATATCGACCAACAAACCATAGACTATCTGCGCCTTACGGGTCGAGAAGATGAACAGATCAAGCTGGTAGAAACCTACGCTAAAGCAACCGGTCTCTGGGCAGACAGTCTGACAGGTGCCGAGTATGAACGCGTCTTGACCTTTGATTTATCCTCAGTGGGCCGCAATATTGCCGGCCCCTCTAATCCGCACCGACGAGTTTCCACAACAGATCTGGCTGCCTTGGGTATCAGCGGCGTGGTGGAAGATGAAGCCGGCAAAATGCCCGACGGCGCTGTCATTATCGCGGCCATCACCAGCTGTACTAACACTAGCAATCCACGCAACGTTATCGCCGCAGGATTACTGGCACGCAATGCTAACGCCTTGGGCCTGACCCGCAAACCCTGGGTGAAATCATCCCTCGCGCCAGGCTCTAAGGCGGTTCAATTGTATCTGGAGGATGCGAACCTGCTACCAGAACTCGAGCAATTAGGCTTTGGTATCGTCGGCTTTGCCTGTACTACCTGTAATGGCATGAGCGGGGCTTTGGATCCGGTCATACAACAGGAGGTACTTGACCGCGACCTCTACGCCACAGCTGTCTTGTCAGGCAACAGAAACTTCGATGGGCGGATTCATCCCTATGCCAAGCAGGCGTTTTTAGCATCACCACCACTGGTCGTTGCTTATGCCATCGCCGGCACTATTCGTTTTGATATTGAAAAGGATATTTTGGGCTACGCCGCCAACGGTGATCCTATTCGCCTGAAGGATATCTGGCCAAAGGACGAGGAGATTGATGCGATCGTCAAGCGCAGCGTCAAACCCGAGCAGTTTCGTCAAGTTTACGAGCCTATGTTCGTGACCCTGAAAGATGTCACTGAGCAGACCGAACCACTCTATGACTGGCGCCCGACGAGCACCTACATTCGACGCCCACCCTATTGGGAAGGCGCCCTCGCCGGCGAACGAACACTGAAAAACATGCGCCCCTTAGCGGTATTGGGAGACAACATCACCACAGATCATCTGTCACCTTCGAATGCGATTATGCTTGACAGTGCTGCCGGCGAATATCTGCACAAGATGGGTCTGCCGGAAGAGGACTTCAATTCTTACGCGACTCATCGAGGCGACCATCTGACAGCACAGCGAGCGACATTTGCCAATCCGAAATTATTGAATGAAATGGTTCGAGAAAATGGCAAAATCAAGCAAGGTTCACTCGCGCGACTAGAGCCGGAAGGCACAGTGACACGCATGTGGGAAGCCATAGAGACCTATATGGCACGCAAGCAACCCTTGATCATCATCGCCGGCGCCGACTATGGTCAAGGCTCCTCCCGTGACTGGGCCGCCAAGGGCGTACGTCTGGCAGGGGTCGAAGCCATTGTTGCTGAGGGCTTTGAACGCATACACAGAACAAACCTCGTTGGCATGGGCGTCTTGCCCCTGGAGTTCAAGGCCAAAGAGAGCCGCGCAACCTACGGTATCGATGGCACCGAAACCTTTGATGTGATCGGCACGCCAACTCCGCGGGCAACATTGACGCTGGTGATTACCCGCAAAGATGGCTCGCAGGTAAAGGTTCCCGTCACCTGTCGACTGGATACCGCAGAAGAGGTTTCTATCTATGATGCTGGCGGCGTGCTGCAACGCTTTGCCCAGGACTTCCTGGAGTCATCAGGGATCTGATAGTCGTCAGCTCAGTACCGGAATTTGTACATCGCCAATCACTGAAGTTAAGGAAAGAGAAACTCATGCCACAGGTACCACAGATCAGGATTCCTGCAACCTATATGCGCGGCGGCACCAGCAAGGGCGTGTTCTTTAACCTTCAAGACATGCCAGCATCAACCCAGGTGCCTGGCTCGGCCCGCGATGCGCTTTTGTTGCGCGTCATCGGCAGTCCCGACCCCTATGGTAAACAGACTGACGGTATGGGCGGTGCTACCTCCAGCACCAGCAAGACAGTGATTCTGGCGAAAAGCACGCAACCAGATCACGATGTCGACTATTTATTTGGCCAGGTGGCCATCGACAAGGCGTTTGTCGATTGGAGCGGTAACTGCGGCAATCTTTCGGCTGCGGTCGGCGCCTTTGCCATCAACAGTGGCCTGGTGGATGCCAGCCGGGTGCCAGACAATGGCGTCGCGATCGTTCGAATCTGGCAAGCAAATATCAGCAAGACGATCATAGCCTATGTGCCTATGACGGAAGGCGCTGTGCAAGAAACGGGTGACTTTGAACTCGACGGCGTGACCTTTCCAGCGGCAGAAGTCGTTCTGGACTTTATGAATCCGGCCGACGACGACGCTGGCGGCTCCATGTTTCCCACCGGTCATGTGGTTGACGATCTGGAAGTCCCGGGCATCGGTACACTGAAAGCCACCTTGATCAACGCGGGTATTCCTACCATCTTCGTCAATGCCAGCGAGATAGGCTACACAGGCAGCGAGTTGCAGGAAGATATCAACAACGATGACAAGGCGCTGGCCATGTTTGAAACTATTCGAGCCTATGGGGCGGTACGTATGGGTCTGATCGACCATATAGATCAGGCTGCCCAACGTCAGCACACGCCCAAAGTGGCCTTCGTTGCAGGCCCGCAGGCCTATGTCGCCTCCAGCGGCAAGGCGGTTACGGCCAGCGACATTGACTTGCGCGTACGTGCGCTATCGATGGGCAAACTACACCATGCCATGATGGGCACGGCTGCCGTTGCCATTGGCACCGCCGCTGCTATTCCCGGCACCCTGGTAAATCTAGCCGCTGGCGGCGGCAATCGTGAGGCGGTGCGCTTTGGCCATCCCTCTGGCACGCTTCGAGTGGGCGCAAGCGCCAGCCAGGTCGATGGTGACTGGGTTGTTACCAAAGCCAGTATGAGCCGCAGTGCTCGCATATTGATGGAAGGCTGGGTTCGAGTCCCTGGAGACGCCTTTTAGGGTTCGCTTTTGAAGCGGCGCTAAACCCGGACAGCAGGCGGCAAAGTCGTCATAGACCATGCCTATAAGCAATGATCAACGTGGATCTTACGCCTGACATCCGGCTTGCTATTCAGCCGGTTGCGGTATCATGGGGACCATGGAGTCGTGGCACGAATAAGGAGCATTAACTATGGAATTCGAGGAAGTCGTCAGAGGCCGACGGAGTATTCGCGGCTACAAGCCAGATCCTGTCCCTCAAGCTGTGATTGAAGAAGTGATTGAACTGGCAACTCGCTCACCCTCCTCCATGAACACCCAACCCTGGCACTTCTATGTGCTGACGGGTGAACCCTTGAATAAAATTCGCGAAGGTAACACGGCACTCAATCTGGCAGGGGTCGCGCCGTCTCGCGAAATTCGTTCCCACGGTGAATATGCTGGAGAGCACAGAAGGCGACAGATAGATATTGCGGTGCAATTGTTTCAAGCCATGGGCATAGAGCGGGACGATAAGGAAAAGCGCCAGGACTGGGTGTTGCGCGGTTTCCGCCAATTCGATGCGCCCTTGTCCATCGTCATCACCTACGACCGAGCGCTTCAAGGTGGCGATATCGCTCAGTTTGATTGTGGCGCCGTGGTCAATGGGCTGGTTCAGGCCGCCTGGTCAAAGGGCCTGGGGGCCGTGGTCAACAGCCAAGGCATCATGCAGTCACCGGTCGTTCGTGAACATGCCAGGATTCCCGACGACCAGGTGATTATGATCTGCGTCGCCATGGGTTATCCCGATGAAAGCTTTCCGGCCAACCAGGTTGTGTCGACCCGCCGTCCTGTGGCTGAGGTCGCGTCGTTTATTGGCTTTGACTAAGACAGCCGTTGAATATTGATGACGTGACGGCTTTGCCCAGCACTCGCGGGCTGCCCGTCAAAGGCTGGCTCTGTCAAAGGCTGGCTCTGTCAAAGGCTGGCTCTGTCAAAGGCAGGCACTAATGATCTACTAACCATTCGATCTACTAACCATTCGA
>JAYODE010000038.1:0-3532 GCA_038106185.1 Gammaproteobacteria bacterium
CTTTCCTATACGGGATCAATACTGGAGAAATTTGGTGGAGCCAGACGGGATCGAACCGTCGACCTCCTGCGTGCAAGGCAGGCGCTCTCCCAGCTGAGCTATGGCCCCAGATAAACTGGATACTACTTAACGCAGAGATTCTCTGCTAAAGGGCTTGTCCAAGCAAGCCTTACGCTCGGGTCTGACGATTTTACTTCGCTATTTGCCAGACCCTTAACATCAACCTTCCCACAGAATATCGAGTCCCTTGCGCCTGACCTTTGGCGCCGTCCTAGAATTCTGGTGGGTCTGGGTGGATTCGAACCACCGACCTCACCCTTATCAGGGGTGCGCTCTAACCAACTGAGCTACAGACCCAACTAACCTTTTGTGCTTTGCCCTAACAGAGCCGCCAGCAAAGATCGTTGTTCGAACGCGTTGAACCCCCCGTTGATCCTTAGTTGAATCCTTAAAAGGCCCTCAAGCTCGAGGTCGCGTATTATACGCACGCTTTGATCATTTACAACATCAAGTCAAAACAATCATGTGATGACTTTTCTTGCCCTTCTGGACGATATAGTAATGCCCGTACAGCGCCTCGCCTCGTGTCAACTGCAACGCTTCATCACCAGCCTTTTCGCCGTTTACTGACACTGCATTCGATTGGATCAGCTTACGCGCCTGACCCAGCGTCACCTCACCCCTCGGCGTAACTGCCAGGCCGGAAGCCACCAGGACCTCCAGAAGACCTATAGAATCAGTCTCGACTCGCGTGACAGGCAACCCGTCCTGCGCAAGTTGTTGCAGATCTGCTTCTGCCAGGTCCGCCAAGGTATTTCGAAATAACGCCTCGCTGATGCGTATGGCTGCTGTCAGCCCCGCCTCACCATGCACCAGGCGGGTCACGGCTTCAGCGAGCGCCTTGTGCGCGACTTGCAGACCCGGATCCTGAGCATGAACTGCAGCCAGCCGACTCAACTCTTCTGCCTCCAGAAAAGTAAAGATCTTCAAGTAGTGCATCACATCCGCATCGGCGCAATTACGCCAGAACTGAAAAAAACGATACGGAGAGGTCTTTTGTCTGTCTAGCCAGACCGCATTGCCCATACTCTTGCCAAACTTGGTGCCATCGGCGTTCGTGATCAAGGGGTAGGTGATCGCGTGCGCATGACGACCATTCATTCGTCGAATAAGATCCATGCCGCTGGTAATGTTGCCCCATTGATCACTGCCGCCCATTTGAATGGTGCAGTCATACCGCTGATTGAGCACCACAAAATCATAGGACTGCAGGATCATGTAGCTGAACTCGGTGTAGCTGATACCCTGCGACTCATCTTCAAGTCGGCGTCTGACGGCTTCTTTCTGGATCATGGCATTGACACTGAAGTGTTTGCCGATGTCCCGCAGGAAATCAATCACGGTCAGCTTTTCAGTCCATTCGGCATTGTCTACCACGATGGCCGAATTATCACCGCAATCAAAGTCCAGGAAGGCGCTCGCCTGCTGCCTGATTTTGATGACAAAATCTTGTACTTCGCGAACAGACTTGAGCTCTCGCTCAGTGCTGCGGCCACCCGGGTCACCGATCATACCCGTTGCGCCACCCACCAACAGAATTGGCTTGTGGCCGGCTAACTGAAATCGCCGCAAAGCCAATAATGGCACCAGATTACCGATATGCAGACTGTCTGCGGTGGGATCGAAGCCGCAGTACACTGTCCTCGACTCGGCTTGCAGATGTGCCACTAAATCTGCCTCACTACTCACCTGCGCAATCAGACCCAGCGCGCGTAAATTGCCTAAAAGGTCTTGCTGAATCGCCATGGGCTGCATCTCATTATCGTTCATCGGTTGTGATACCCTTCAACCTTGCCTGTACCTTGTCTGTACCTTGCCTGTACCTTGAGTATCACCGCCTCACCTGATCGGCGGCTCGGCAGGCGCAAAATACAGGAAATCCAGATAATTTCAAGGCCAAGGGTACCGGCAATGCCGGTTAACGCGCGATAACTTGCGCTCAAAAGGTTCCCCTTTTCCTCTATTTTTTATATATTTAGCGACGATTTATGACAAATCACAATAATGACTGACCACGGCCAACCATGTCGATGCAAGCTTATCCCAAGACTCACTTGAAAACTGCGCTGGCCCTCGCCTTTTGCTTGCTAGTCGCAATCACAGCCTTGCCAGCGAAGCAAACACCGGAGATGAGTCGCGTGCCTGTGTCCTTAGCGATTCAGCCTCGAGATATTCAGCTGCAGGATATTTTAGTCGAACCTTCGATGCCCATTCTGAGCCAGCCAGTCATAGAGCAGAGTGAACCGGCGCTCACGCTGACCAAAACGCTGATTACCATTAAATCTGGCGACAGCCTCTCTGCCATCTTCAGTCGCGCCGGACTCTCCGCCAGAGAACTACAGCGTGTCATGGAGCTCGGCGATTCTGTCACTGTGTTGAAGCGGATCATGCCAGGCAAATCCCTCTTGTTCGAGCTTGACCCAGCCGGTCAATTACAATCTCTGAGCTATGAGGAGAACCCCCTGAAGCACCTGGTGGTGATTCGAAATGGTGATCACTTTCAAGCTTATTGGCAAGAAGCAGAAGCAGAAACTCTGACTTCCTTTGGATCTGCTTATATTACCGGCGATCATCCATCCTTGTATCAGGCCGGCAAAGCTGCAGGGCTGTCTGACGCACTGATCATGAAGCTCAGCCATATCTTCCAATGGGATATCAGTTTTGCGCTGGACCTGCGCCAAGGAGACGCCTTCACGCTTTTGTACGAAGACATCTATGTGGAAGGAGACAAGGTCAAGGAAGGTGAAATTCTGGCAGCCCAATTCAACAATATGGGCAACGTTTATACCGCAGTGAGATATGTCGACAGCGATGGCCGGAGCAACTACTTTGCGCCCGACGGTAGCAGCCTGCGCAAAGCTTTTCTGCGAGACCCGGTGCACTTTTCCCACGTCAGTTCAAGCTTTAACATGAAGCGGCTACATCCTATTCACAAGCGTGTAATGCCCCACCGAGGCATTGATTATGCTGCCAAATCTGGCACCCCGGTCCTGGCCGCCGGCGACGGTAAGGTCAGCAGCGCCCGCCAAAATAATGCTTCCGGCCGATTTATCGTCCTTCAGCACGGCGAACAATACACCACTAAATACTTGCATCTTTCGGCTTTCGCACGAGGAATCAGAGCCGGCAGCTTGGTAAAACAGGGACAGGTTATCGGTTATGTGGGTGCCTCAGGCTGGGCAACCGCACCCCATTTGCACTATGAGTTTCTGGTCAATGATGTTCACCGCAACCCGAAGACGGTGCAGTTACCTAATGCACAGCCGATACCCAAGTTGGAGTTTGACCGATTTTTACTCTCCACTCAGACCTTGCTTACAAAATTGAACTCCGCCGCTGGAAGCAGCAACCTGGCATTCGCCGAAGCACCCGTCCTACCCCTTTAAGTTGCGACAGAAGTGACAATAAATCGTCACAGCTAATCGCGCCCTTTGATCGTAACGACTCGCTAGATTTGCTCGCTGACATTGCT
>JAYODE010000038.1:3632-10646 GCA_038106185.1 Gammaproteobacteria bacterium
GCTAATCGCGCCCTTTGATCGTAACGACTCGCTAGATTTGCTCGCTGACATTGCTTGCTGTCTTTGCTCGCTGACATTGCTTGCTGTCATTGACGGCTGAATACCCTGGCGTACGCGCTATAGGGCTATTGAAAAGGGCTTACTTGAAAAAGCCTTGCTTGAAAAAGCCTTACTTGAAAAAGCCTTGCTTGAAAAGCCTAAATAGAGAAGGAGTTGCCGCAGCCGCAGGTCGAGCTGGCGTTTGGGTTGCTGACGACAAACCGCGATCCTTGCAGGTCTTCCTTGAAGTCTACTTGCGCACCCACCAGGTATTGATAACTCAGAGCATCGACGACCAGCGTTACCCCTGCGTTTTCTATGACGGTGTCATCTTCTTCCACGTCTTCATCAAAGGTAAAGCCATACTCAAATCCCGAGCAACCGCCCCCTGTCACGAAAACTCGAAGGTTCAAAGCCGGATTTTCTTCTTCCGTAATCAAGCTCTTGACCTTGCGGGCAGCAGAGTCTGTGAATTTAAGGCCAGTTGGACTATAGGTCGCTACGTCACTCATAAGTTTTCTTTGGCATCCATGGCCGAATATTCTCATCAGCCAATATTAAGGTTAGATCAAGTCGTCTTGGCCTACGCACCACCCGCCACCGGCGGGCCTGCCGGGATGGGCTCCATTATAGCAGGTTTGTCGGCAACAACCGCTTGCCGTTCGAGACCTTTTAGCGACCCTGCCGCATCTTGCGGTCGATCACCGGTTTTATCATGACGGTCATGAACCAGGCTACCTTCAACCCAGCTACCAGCAACCATCTCGATAACATTGTAATGAACATTACCTTTGATTTGGGCATTGGCGGCGAGTTCAATGTGTCGATCGGACCAGATATCGCCGATCACATTACCGTTAATAACAACATTGGGAGCCTGTATATCGCCCACCACCATGCCCTTTTCGCTCACAGTAACCTGTGCTTTGGAGCCGGCTTCCGCATAGATATTGCCCTTGACAGTGCCATTGATCAGCAACTGATCCTTAAACCGCAGGTCCCCTGACACCTCACAATTGTTCGCAATCAAGGAAATCCCGGCTTCTGACTTTTTTTTGCCAAACATGATTAAACCCCTTTCAAAAGCCAATCGAATGTCTTTTCTATCTCCGCCTTCTGGCCAGACGGCTTCAGTCTGACAACTACCGCGTTGGGACTAAACCCCTGAGGCAACTTGATTTCACCCGCTATATTTTGAAAGTAGCGAAAACGAAACCGCTCCTGGTAACTTGTCTTAATCGTTGGTTCGCTGAGCGGATCGCCGCCAACCTCATCTGGTTGTTTGCCGACAATAGAGATTTCAACCTCACCGCTTACGTACTCATGTTTTTCAACCACCTGAGTAAGCTGCAACTGATAGCGAAATTGATCAGTGGTATCTGTTGCGGTTACACCAAATCGTTCTATACGGAGACCCTTTTCGTCCGCGTTGGGCACCATAACGCCTTTATAGAATCGAATTTCCTCATTGAGCGCGGCAATCTGATTTTGCAGGTCTTCAACAGACTGACGAACCTCCTCGTTGGCGAGCTCGTCCACTGCACCGCCCAGCTTCAGATCTGCAAGCGCCTGCCGAGTATCTCTCAGCGCCTCGTCCGTCTGCTCGAGCTTATCAAGCAGCGTCCCTCGCTCGAGTAACAGACTCGAGTTGGCATCCGACGCCTGCTGCATGCCATACTCATACGCCAACCAAACCAACGCCAGCAGCGCTGCCAGATAAAAACCCGCCATGCCGGCGCGGTACCAGGGCCTGTGAGGCACCACCACCATCGAGTGCTGTCTGCTGCCTTTTACTGTCGCCATAAGAATCGGATGTCACATCGATTTAAGTCGACAGTTTAACAGAAATCTGCAAAAGCCCCAGGTACTGCCGGATCTTATCACCGCATCCATCTTTTCGTGGTTTTTCCGGAGACAAATCACGTACGCCTTGTTATCTGCTCAGCGCTTAGGCTTTGCGCTTTCGCGGCTGGGCACGCAACGAACTTTACTGACGGCGCCATCCCGCTGACACTTGGGCGACAGCCATGCTGTGTTTGTCGACACTGATGATGTCGATTCCTGGTATCAGCAGGGCCTTTGAATAGGACCTAGCGTGACGATCGGATTTGAATAGTAGGCGCAGGAGTGGTTGAATTCGCAACTCGTTCATTATCGCGTCCTACATCATGAGTCGTTCAGCATCACTTTTTGAAGCAGCTAAACAAGTCCTTCCCGGCGGCGTCAACTCACCGGTAAGAGCCTTTCAGAGAGTTAGCGGGAATCCGATCTTTTTTAAACAGAGTCGCGGAGCCTACCTCATCGATGAAGATGATCAGCAATACATCGATTATATCGGGTCCTGGGGCCCCATGATTGTAGGCCATTGTCACCCGGCTGTGATTCAAAAGGTGCATCAAGCACTCGATAATGGCTTGAGTTTCGGCGCGCCAACTGAAATTGAAACCTTGATGGCCAACAAGGTGAGCGAGATCATGCCCCACATGGAGATGTTGCGCATGGTCAGCTCTGGCACCGAAGCGACCATGAGCGCGATTCGTCTGGCCCGAGGATTTACCGGCCGGGATAAAATCGTCAAATTCGAAGGCTGTTATCACGGTCATAGCGACTCTCTGCTCGTCAAAGCCGGTTCTGGCGCCCTGACCATGGGCGAACCCGACTCGTTGGGCGTTCCTGCCAGCCTGGCGCAACACACCATCACGCTGGAATACAACAACATTGGTGAAGTGGAACAATTGTTCGCCAGATCCGGGCATGAAATTGCCGCTATCATTGTTGAACCTGTGGCTGGCAATATGGGGCTAGTACCCCCAGTTCCCGGCTTTCTTGAAGCCCTGCGTGCTCAATGCGACGCCTTCGGCGCTATCCTGATCTTCGACGAGGTGATGACGGGTTTTCGGGTCGCCCTGGGCGGCGCGCAGGCGCTGTATGACATTCGACCAGATCTCACAACGCTCGGTAAAATTATCGGCGGCGGTATGCCTGTCGGCGCCTTTGGTGGCCGAAAAGATATTATGAGCTTGTTGGCGCCACTGGGCGGGGTCTACCAGGCTGGCACCTTGTCTGGTAATCCCATCGCCATGACTGCCGGACTGGCAACGCTGGAGATCATTCAGGCGCCCGGTTTCTATACCGAATTGACAGAAAAAACCCGGGCCCTCGTTACAGGTCTGCAGGCCGCCGCCGACGACGCCGGCATCGACTTTACCACTAACCAGGTGGGTGGCATGTTTGGCTTTTTCTTCACTAATGTCGAAGTCAGGTACTTCAGCCAGGTCATGAATGCTGACACTCAACAATTTAATCGATTTTTCAATGGCATGCTGGCTAAGGGCATCAATTTGGCACCCTCGCCGTTTGAGTCCGGCTTCGTCTCGGCAGCCCACTCTGACGCAGATATCTCGGCGACTATTGAAGCCGCTCGAACCGTTTTGAGCGGACTCAGGTAGACACTCTTAAACTCAACAAACCTTGGGGCAGTAATGGCAAATTTTGATGTGTATGGCGTGGGCAACGCACTGGTAGATACTGAGTATGAAGTCGATGACGAGTTCATCCGCATTGCCAACCTGCAAAAGGGTGTCATGACCCTGGTCGAGGCAGATGCGCGGGAAAAGCTCCTCCATCTCCTGGAGCATGAACACGAACTCCAGGTCATCAAGCAGGCCGGCGGTGGTTCTGCTGCCAACACCATCGTGGCCGTTGCCCAATTCGGCGGCAGGTCCTTCTACAGCTGCAAAGTCGCCAATGATACCACCGGCGATTTTTTCATGCGTGACTTGCAGGCCGTCGGCGTCGAGACCAATCTAAATGCGGGACGAGAGCCTGGTATCACCGGCAAATGTATTTCTCTGGTGACACCTGATGCTGAACGAACCATGACGACGCATCTGGGCATCACGGCATCACTCGGGGTCAATGAACTCAACCCAGACGCACTAAGGCGATCCAATTATCTGTATATTGAAGGCTACCTGGTCACCTCGCCAAGCGCGATGGCTGCCGCCAAGGAAGCTCAGTCCATTGCTCGGGCTGCCGGCGTCAAAGTTTCCATGACGCTTTCAGACCCAGCCATGGTGGACAACTTCAAACAGGCTTTCGACGAGCTTGCGGAAGATGGCATTGATTTGATTTTCTGTAACGAAGACGAGGCCAAACTGTGGACCGCCGCTAAGTCTCGCGATGAAGCTATGCTTCGTCTGAAGTCGATTTGCCCGCGCGTCGCCATGACCTGCGGTAAGGACGGCGCTATGGTCTTTGACGGCCAAACTGTCAGTTTAGTACCTGGATTTCCCGCCAGAGCAATAGATACTACCGGCGCAGGAGACATGTTCGCCGGCGCCTTTTTGTATGGCATCAACCATGGTATGAATTACCTTGAAGCAGCGCGCCTCGCCAACAGGGCTGCAGCCATGCTGGTGACGAATTTCGGTGCTCGAATGCCCACCATGGATGTTCGTGCCTTGCTAAGTTCGGACTACTGAGGCTCGGCGGCCTCAAATAGGCCTAGCTGTCGATCTGTCACTTGCGACAAAGAAGTCGCTTGGAGCGCCAGAATAGCGTCTGCGATGGGTGCTATCTGTTTGTCGACGTAAAATTGGTAGTCGATCTGAGAGGTCAAATATTGGCGCGGCTCGGGTCCGTTCCGTGTCATCACATATTCAACCCAGCCGCCATGGGTCATCCGTCGACTCAGACCCTTGGCGACCCTGATATCATCACTGATTCGAGCCGCTTTGACATGAGGCGGCACATTCTTGGTGTAATCATCAAGCTTGCGGCGTAGCCGTCGACGTAGCACCAACTCTTCGTCGCGTTCGCCTGCGTACACAGAACGCACCGTTTCTCGCACGAAGTCGGCGACCGGCTGGTCATGAAACAGTAACCGGTAAAGCTCCTGCTGAAAGTCTCGAGCCAAGGGGGTCCAATCGCTGCGTACGGTTTCCAAACCCTTGAAGACCATTGTCTCTTTCGCCCCAACTTTGACCAGTCCTGCATAGCGTTTTTTACTGCCGGCAGTCGAACCGCGAACAGTCGGCATGAGAAAGCGCGCAAAGTGGGTTTCATATTCAACCTCAAGACAACTCACCGTACCCACCGAGGCGCTGATCCGCGCTTGCCACCAGTGGTTAAGTCTCTGCATCAGAGCTTGACCCGTGGCATCCACATCGGTGGTCTGATCCTGACCCTTCAGCCAGACGAAAACCGAGTCAGTATCTCCATAGATCACTGAATAGCCCCAGTCTTCCAACAGGTCACGACTGGTCTGCAGTATTTCGTGGCCGCGCAGTGTAATTGAACTCACCAGTCGAGGATCAAAAAATCGACAACCCGGTGTACCCAGCACCCCGTAAAAAGAGTTCATGATGATTTTTATTGCCTGGGACATCACCGTTTGATTGGCCAATTTTGCTCGGTCTCTCGCCTGCCAGAGACTTGCAATAATCGAAGGCAGTATGAACTGTCGGCGGGAAAACTTAGCCCCTTTGAACCCCCCTATAGCATCGTCTTCCCGCGCGCCACAGACCATTGCCAGCGGATCAATATGAAACGTGCGAATGATACTGGGATAAAGGCTCTTGAAGTCCAGCACAATCACATGCTCGTAGAGACCCGGTTTTGAGTCCAGAACGTAGCCGCCGGGACTACCGGTCTCCACCTGATCGTTCACCACCGGGCCAACATAACCTTGACGATGGAGTCTGGGCAGATATAAAAAGTCAAACGCCGCGACGGAGCCCCCTGGTCGGTCCAGGTCAAGACCGGTTAACCGAGCACGCTCAAGGGCAAATCGAATCAAATCTGTCTTGGCAAATATTTCCTCAACTAAAATACAATCTTCAAGATTATACCGTGCCAGCGCGACCGGATTATGGGCATACATGGTCTGGATTTCCGCTGCACGACTATCGACATCAGTAACCAACTTGCCACGCCCTAAGAGAACCCTGGCGACATTTTCAAGGCTGAAACTCTCAAACTGGTAAGTCGCAGTCCGAAGCAACTCGATACCATCAAGGATCACTCGACCAGGAACGAGCGCATAATGCCGTTGCTGCCCTTGACTGGAGGATCGCCATCGAACCACCTGACGCTCGCGACCCAACCTAAACGCCAGGCCATGGAAGTCGCAGCGTTTTTGCAGAAACTGCAAGTCGAAACTCACGACACTCCAACCAATAATGACATCCGGGTCGAGCACCGCCATCCAATCAAGGAACCGCTCAATCAGCGCAGCTTCAGTCGGTACGTATTCAAGGTAGTCTACCTTCGCCTCTGTAGCGGTAGCAGCGCTATCAGGTCGACTGCTATCCCCAACCATGAAAACCTTGGCCAAGTTTGGTCCAGACACGGCAATCGAATAAAGAATATTTTCGGTATAAGACGTCTCAATATCTAAAGATACAACCCGTAATTGCGGCGTGTATTCCACAGGAGCTAAGCGTGGATTACGGTATACCGGCACCGCTCCCTCGTTCTCTGCCAGGCCCTCAACGGACATGGCGCCAGTAATAAATCGCTCCATCAAATATCGATCGGTGGGCCGAATATCAGCCTCTAGCGGCTGTAAATTTTCTTGCCACAGACGTGACCTGGCAATATTTAAATCCTTTTGCGAAGAAAAATAGCAGGCATGTACTGGGTTGTTTTGAAAATCAACCAGGGGGACTGCGGCATCGCGCCAGCTAGGATTATCGGCAAGAATTCGCTGCGCTGCAGGAATTCGCGTTAGCGGCAAAAAGAACACCGATTCTTGGTTTTCGATGACGACCTTGATCGGCCCCTTGTCTGTTGCCAACCAAAAGACAAGATCCTGACCATCAGGTTTTTCGAGCCACTGCCGTGTCAGCACAAAACCCTTCAGCATGGGTGATCCTGAACCGCCTTGAGACTTGTGATTATATTTCGGCCGTCCGTCACCACTAATTCAGTCCTTCACTGCTTGATGCCATTTTTAGACACGGTAGGTTTGAC
>JAYODE010000038.1:10746-33726 GCA_038106185.1 Gammaproteobacteria bacterium
TCTTTTAGAGACAGTCTTTTAACAAGTGCTTTTTTCACTCAAGAGCAACAATCGCTATAGGTTGCGCAAGCCATCGCTTCTGCTAACAAACTACCGCTGGGCCAGGTCAGTATAATAACCATTGCCGACTACCATCCTGCAATTGGACAATCTCGGGCGTCACGCCAAATGCTGCCTTGACCCGCTCCGTCGTTAGAACCTCTTCAGGCGAACCTGTTGCCATAACTTCTCCTTCTTTTAGCAGTAGCAAGCGATCTGCATATCTGGCCGCGAGATTAATATCATGCATCACCAGCAGCACCCCCGCCCCTTTCTCGGTTAGTTGGCCCAGAAGATTCATGAATAATACTTGATGGGCGATATCCAGTGCCGCTGTAGGCTCATCAAATAAAAAATAACCACCAGGCAGACAATCCCATAATTGACACAGTACTCGAGCAATCTGAGTCCGCTGTTTTTCGCCACCCGACAAACTCGTATAAACCCGCTCTAGCAAGACCTCAAGGCCTAATTGGGCGGCAATTTCTGCCCGCATTGGTGCATTTAAGCGCGTATTCCCGCCATGAGGCATTCTGCCCATCTGAATGATTTCATCCACCTTAAAAGGAAAATCCAAACTGGTATTTTGTGGCAAAACTGCCAGACGTTTGGCGCGGCTCGCCAAAGTCATATCGCCATAGGAGTCTTCGTCAAGGCGCACAGATCCCGTAGTAGGTGTCGTCGTACCGGCAAGCAGACCCACGAGCGAGGACTTACCAGCACCATTGGGACCCACCACTGCCAACAATTCACCTGACTGGAGTTGCATGCTGATATCACTTAACAGCGTTTTGCCTGCATAGATCAGGCTACAGTGTTCGGCGCAGAGGGTCATAGTCCAAGCCTGTGTTTTTGGCTGACTAACAGGTAGATAAAAAATGGTCCACCTAACAGTGCTGTCAGTATCCCTACAGGTAATTCCGCAGGGGCAATGATCACGCGTCCCAATGTGTCTGCCAGCAGTAACAGTAAGGCGCCTAACAACGCCGACGCCGGGATGACCGTGCGGTGGTTGGAGCTCATCGTCAAGCGTATCAAGTGAGGAACAACCAGCCCGATAAACGCAATGATGCCCACCAGCGCAACGCTGGTACCGGTTATCACCGCCGTGTACAGCACGATTCGAGTGCGTAGCCGCGGAACGTTTATACCCAGGTGCGTCGCTTCATTATCGCCGAGGGTTACCGCATTGAGCTTTTGGCTATCGAAAAACAGCAACAACACGACAATCGGAATCAGTAATGACAGCCTGACACTCACCCAGTCAGCACCATTGAAACTGCCGAGTGCCCAGAAGGCGACAGACCTCAACTGCAAATCGGATGACAGATAGGAAAATAAACCCACTCCGGCTGCGGCGATGGCATTGACAGCGACCCCAGCCAACAACAGGCTTGCCATGGTGCCACTGCGCTGACCAACTTTTAGCACCAGGAGCGTAGTGATAAAGCCACCAACAAACGCACTACCAGCCAAGCCCATAAATCCCCAGGTCGAATTTTGCAGATTCAGTACCATAAAACCGGCGGCAAACAGCGCAGCACCACTGGATACGCCAATTAACGCTGGATCAGCCAACGGGTTTCGAAAAATGCCCTGTATCGCCGCACCGGCAGCAGCGATTCCTGCGCCAACTATTACGCTTAATAGGACCCGCGGCAGTCTGATTTGCAACAAGATGGTTTGTGCAAAATCCGGATTCGACGGCTGGTTAAACAGCGATAATACCTGCGCCACCGAGATCGAAGCACTGCCTAAAAACATCGCAGTGACTGAAGCACCACAAAGTACAACGAGCATCATGACCCAGATCACTGACCTGGTCATGTCAGTTCCTCCAACGAGACCGGTAGCTGCTCTGCCAGAGAAATATCTCGCGGACTCAAGGCTGCACGGTAAGCCAAGACTTCAACGCCAGACTGCACCGCTGAAGCCAAAGTTGACGCATAGGTCGGATCAATATGCAGCGCCGGACGAACAGAGTCGATCGCTGAATGCTGGACGCAGAATATCAAGACTCCTCGGCCTCCCTGGTCGACGACTTGCATGAGCTCACGTAAATGCCTGGTACCACGACGGCTTACCGAGTCTGGAAAATAGCCAATATTGAGCTCGCCACGGGGCTCGCACAAGGTCACACTCTTCACCTCTACATAGCAGGGCGGTAGCGACGAATGATTGCTGAGCAAAAGATCGATTCGACTGTTTTCCTGCCCATATTTGACCTCAGCATCGATCGCCCCATAACCCTTGAGTGTCTTGATCTGCCCCAGCTCGATCGCCGCCCTGACCAAGGCGTTGGCACGATGGGTGTTGATACCGATGAAATGTCCCGCTTGAGTCTCATTAAGCTCCCAGGTATGCGCATATTTGCGCTTCGGATTCGCAGCCGTCGAATACCAGACTCGATCGCCAGCGAGGGCGCAGTTTTTCATCGAGCCCGTATTGGGGCAATGAATTGTCATTACCGTTCCATCTAACAACGAAATATCGGCGAGAAATCGTTTGTATCGCTTAATCAGTAGGGCAGAGGCGAGCGGGGGTGAAAACTTCATGCCAACCCATAGGCCGCAACGGCTCGATGCATGCGATCAACGCCCAACTCAAGCCTGTCAAGGCGCTGAGCATAGCTGAAGCGCACATGCTCATTTGCTCTGTAAAAACCGAAGTCAGTGCCGGGTGTCACCGCAACATAGTGATTCTCCAGCAGGTTCTCGCAGAAAGCCTCACTTTCAACGGGAAGACCTGAAGGTAGCGTCGCATAAATATAGAAGGCACCTTCCGGCATCCTCTCAATTCCAAAGCCGAGTTCCCGCAGCGCCGGAACTAAAAAATCACGACGCTGCTGAAACGCTTCGCGCTGGCGCTCCATAGTATCTCGAGCTTCTGCACTGAATGCCGCTCTCGCAGCTTCCTGAGCAATGCTGGACGGACAAATGAAAAGGTTTTGTGCGAGCTTTTCGACTTCAGCAACCGCTGAGTCCGGCACGATCAACCAACCCAGGCGCCAGCCGGTCATGCCGAAATATTTCGAAAAGCTGTTGATCACGAAGGCTTCAGGATCAAACGCCAGAATCGTCGAAGGCTTATGGCTGCCATAAGTCAGGCCATGATAGATTTCATCGACGACAAGGTGCCCTCCCCGCTGCCGAACGCTCGCCGCGACAGACTTGAGATTAGCCTCATCGATAATCGCGCCCGTCGGGTTTGCCGGAGAAGCCAACAAGACGCCTCGAGTAGAGGCTTGCCAATGCCGCGCGACCGACTCAGCACTCAACTGATAGCTCTCAGCCGCGGAAACCGGCACCAAGTGACCCTCCCCGCTGAAAGCCTTGAGAAAATGCCGATTACACGGATATCCGGGATCTGTCATCAGTAAACCCTCGTCAGGATTTAGCAGTAACGCGGTAACTAACAACAAAGCGCCGGAACTACCGGCCGTGATGAAGATCCTTGAGGGCGCGACATCCACGCCATGTTCGTCGGCATAATGGCGACTTAGCAAAGCGCGAAGCTCAGGGATCCCCTGTGCTGGGGTGTACTTGGTTTTCCCAGCACGCAAGGCTTTGATACCCGCAGAAACAATAGAGGGTGGCGTCTCAAAGTCTGGCTCCCCCACTTCCATGTGAACCACCTCATGACCAGCAGCCTGAAGTTGATTTGCGCGGGCCAGTAATTTCATCACCCTGAATGACTGAATATCCTTCAATCGATGGGCATATCTCGGCCTTTGGTCAGCTGTCATTCGTTACCACCCATCCTTGGACCGAGCTCTCGGCCTGTACTTGATTGACTCTGGAGTATTACTTAAATTTGCTGTCGGGTCAGAGACTATCTCGATTATTTTCAGCATCGTGCTTTCATCGATCTGGATCAAAGCAAAACCATAATGATTGAATTGGCTATTGGAGAAACCGCTACATTCTGGTAACGTTCGCGCTCGATTTTGTTTAGGTTTTACGTGACATAGCATACTGGATAGAACTATGGCAGCCAAAACTAAAAATAGTACGAAAGCCAAGCCCACAACCCAAGCCAAGGTTGTGAAGCCTGAAACGAAAGCGAAAGTTGCGAAGCCTAAAACCCAGGCCAGCGCTCCGAAGCTGACTAAAAAATCACCAGCCAAATCGGCTACTGCTGCTAAGGCTGCTGCTAAGGCTGCTGTTAAACCCGCAGCTAAACCCGCAGCTAAAACGGCTAATAAACCGGCAGCTAAACCGGTAGCTAAACCGGCAAGTAAAACGGTAGCTAAACCGGTAGACAAGGCGCCGGCTGGTAAGAAGCCAGCGGCCAAGGTAGCGGCTAATTCGACCAAAAAACCTAAAGCAACTGCCGTCGCTGTAAGCAAGCAACCTGTGGCAAAAACAGCTGCAAAGACCTCTGCAAAGACATCTGCGAAAACCTCTGCGAAAACCTCTGTCAAAGCATCGGCGCAGGACAAGAAAACCGTCGCCACCAAGGTTGCAAAGGTGACGCCGAATGCGGCCAAAACCAAGGCTGGCATCCAAAAACCCGTGGCCTCCAAATCCGTAAAAAAGGCACCGGTGACAGCTGTGGTGAAAACCCCTGACACCAAGGCAACCAAACCTGCCAAAGCCAGCGCCAAACTGAAAGCGGTTGAAAAACTTAATGTGGCGCAAAATTCGCCAGCAGACATGCCGATAAAAACATCATCTAAAGGCTCTCCAAAGGCAGCCCAACGAGAACCAAACGTGGCCAAGACCGTCTCTGATTTCAATGAAAAACCAGCTGCCAAGCAAAAAATAGCGGCTAAGACACCCGCCAAGGCTAACAAGAAAAAACCCGGCAGCCGTCGAATAGATGCCCAGCCTGCAGATTTCAAACCCTATGCTCGTAAAAAAGATGAAGAGTATATGAACGCGGTCCAGCGGGAACATTTCAAGCAGATTCTGCTCGACTGGAAATTGCAGTTGATGGAAGAAGTTGATCGCACTGTTAACCATATGAAAGATGTTGCTGCCAACGATCCGGATCCAGCAGATAGGGCGACCCAGGAAGAGGAGTTCAGCCTCGAGTTACGGACCCGCGATCGGGAACGCAAACTGATCAGGAAAATTGATGCTACTATCGACCTGATCGATCAGGACGACTACGGCTACTGCGAATCCTGCGGTATAGAAATCGGCATCCAGCGACTGGAAGCCCGGCCGACCGCGACTCAATGTATCGACTGCAAGACCCTCGATGAGATCAAGGAACGTCAAATTCACGGCTAGCCTCTGTCTGCCCGTGAAGCATGATTGAGGGTCAGCACTATATAGGCCGGTTTGCACCTTCGCCGACAGGACCACTGCACTTTGGATCGGTCGTCGTTGCGCTGGCCAGCTGGCTAGACGCGCGCCACCACAACGGCCGTTGGCTGCTTCGAATTGAAGATATAGATCCGCCGCGCGAGGACCCGAAGGCTCCCGATCAGATCATGAGACAACTGGCGGCTTTAGGGCTGCACTGGGATGGCGCACCCTTATTTCAAAGCCAGCGACTTGATGCCTACCAGGCGGCGTTGGAGGATCTGAAAACTCGAAGCCTCGCCTATCCCTGCACCTGTAGCCGACGCGACCTGCCGCCGATTTATCCAGGCACCTGCCAGTCTCGGCGCTTCGAGACCACTCTGACACCCTATGCGATTCGCCTGCACATCCCTTCTACTAGGATCAATTTAGCCGACCCGATTCAAGGGCCACAGGCCTGGCAACTACCTACCGAAATCGGAGACTTCATCATTAAACGCAGGGATGGCTGGTTTGCCTATCAGCTGGCAGTCACGGTAGACGATGCGTTTCAGCAAATCAGTCATGTGGTTCGTGGTAGCGACCTGCTTGACTCAACACCCAAGCAAATTGTTTTAGCGCAGCTCTTGCATCGCCCAAGCGTTAGCTACGCGCACATCCCGTTAATGGTTGACCAACATGGCCTCAAACTCAGTAAATCCACCGGCGCAGCGGCAACATCAATGGATGCACCAACCGCCTGTATCAGGCAAGCCTTGAAGGTGCTCTGTCAACCGCTACATCCCGAGGTCGACGATCTGGAGACACTTCTGGGCGCTGCGACCGCTGCATGGTCGATGGAGCGGGTGCCCAAAAAACGAGAACTTGCAGCGCCACCAGACCAATATTAACGAACGCTTTCGAGGCACCCGGCTCGCAGCGAATTCTCTACAGAACGTCAGCCACGAAATAAATTTGACTTCGATGAGCCATCATTGTTTAGTACCTGTACAGATGTCAGGTTCTGCAGTGTGTTATATGAGCAGAAAAAATATTCTTATCGTCGAAGATGACCTGGTCCTACGTACATCTTTAAAGCAGTTTCTCGAAAAAAAATTATACAAAGTGGTAGAGGCTGGATCTTTAGCCGAGGCCTTGCAGAAAGATCTGGAGGCTTTCGCGCTAATCATCACTGATTTACGCCTGCCCGGATCAGCGGGTACCGATATCATCAGACTCGCCAATAGCGTACCGGTATTGGTTATGGCCAGCAATGCCACCATCAGCTCTGCCGTGCAAACCATGAAGCTTGGCGCAGCTGACTATATTGCCAAACCCTGCGACCATGAGGAACTCCTGAGATCCGTCGTCACGCTTATCGGACCGACGGAAAACCCACCCCCGCTATTTCCAGAAATGCTGGGTGACTGTGATGCCATGCGCCAACTCTTTGATCGTATCTGCAAAGTCTCGCCAACCCAGTCAAGCGTATTAATTACAGGCGAGTCAGGCACGGGCAAGGAACTCGTGGCTCGCGCTATCCACGGGGCCAGTCCCCGTAGTCACCGAAGCATGGTCTCGCTCAACTGTGCCGCGATTCCTGAGACGCTGATCGAGTCGGAGCTATTCGGTCACGAAAAGGGGGCTTTTACTGGTGCCATTAACAGTCGAATCGGGCTTGTTGAAGCTGCGAACGGGGGCACCTTGTTTCTCGACGAAATCGGCGAGCTGCCCCTGGAGGCCCAGGCCCGGTTGCTGCGGGTTCTGCAGGAAGGCGAGATTCGCAAAGTCGGGTCCATTGAAACCCGCAAGGTGGATGTTCGACTGATCGCTGCAACTCACCGCAACCTGGAACGGTTGACAAAGAGCGGGCAGTTTCGTGAAGACCTCTATTATCGTTTAAATGTCATCAAACTTAACCTGCCACCCTTACGCGAGAGACCGAGTGATCTGAAGAGTCTGGCCGAGCACTTTCTCCAAGTGAACAGCCGAAAACTTGGTAAGTCGTGCTTGCGGTTTTCGCAAGACGCGTTGGCATTGATTCAAACCTATTCTTGGCCGGGTAATATTCGTGAATTAAAGAATGCCATCGAACGCAGCGTGACTATGTGTGAGGGGATACTGATTGATGCAGAATTACTTGCCATCGAAATTGAGACCCACCACCGCTCTGCTGACAGCCATCACCGAGGGAACGACGAATCAATGGATACTTCTCTGGCTGAATATTTCACTCGCTTCGTCACAGATCATCAAGGTCACATGACGGAAACAGAGTTGGCCCAGAAGCTCGGCATCAGCCGCAAAGCATTATGGCAAAGACGCCAGAGGTTCAGCATGCCGCGCGAGCGCTCTCGAAAAATCTGACCCGTTTAGGCTCTGCTCGTCGGCCGCCCTGCGGTGATCAGGCGACTTATGGAGCGGCCAATAAAGCCACCGATTGTGATACTTAAGTTCCCACTCGCGCACGCGAGTGTAACTATTCGACCCGCTTTTCGCGCACCCAAAACGATAAGTCTTTGTTATTCATGAGATCATGTTGCTGGCACATTTCCTGCTGATCATTACCGTAGCTGTGAAGCTAACGTGTCGATGTAACAACAATAGCAAACGGGCTTCGATACACTAAAAATAATAACGTGATAACAAAAATAATAACTGCGAAGAATAATAAAAATCGCTAACTTGCCATTGCAACCGGGGGCATGGATTTGTCCCCATTTTTTCCCTGCACCAAATCCCTTTTCTGCATACTCTCCCGCCACACTCTCTGCTACTATGAGCGACTACTGCGATCTGCCCCGATGGACGTCGCCATCTTTTAAAATAGCTCATGAGAATGACTGAAACGCCCATAGACTTGTCGCCTGACCACATCAACGTCAATGCCTTGAAGGTAGTGAAACGACTGACCAGCGCTGGTTACCAAGCGTATCTGGTGGGTGGTTGTGTCCGTGATCTGCTACTGGGCAGTCATCCCAAAGACTTTGATGTCGCCACCGACGCCAGTCCGGAAGAGGTTCACGACTTATTTCGCAATTCGAGATTGATTGGCCGGCGCTTCAAGATTGTCCATGTCAGGTTTGGACGAGAAATTATCGAGGTCGCTACTTTCAGAGCACCCCATAGTGCACTGGAGACAGAGCAGAATTTCTCTGATGGCGGCATGATCCTATCTGACAATATCTATGGCAGCTTCCACGAGGATGCTGAGCGCCGCGATTTCACCATGAATGCGCTCTATTATGACCCTGAGCAGGACACTATCCTTGACGAGGTCAATGGGCTTGAAGATCTTGGCAATCGCCAGATTCGTCTGATCGGTGAACCTGATAGCCGCTATCGAGAAGACCCTGTGCGAATGCTCAGAGCCGTTAGATTCAAGGCTAAACTCGGTTTCGAGATAGACGCGAGCACAGCCGAGCCTCTCTACCGCTTGGGTCTGCTTTTAAGGGATATACCGCCGGCTCGCTTATTCGAGGAAGTGCTCAAGCTTTTCATGACCGGGCATGGTGAACAATCCTTCAAGGTCCTGCGTGAGTACGATCTATTCGGCTGGTTATTTCCTGAAACAAACCGTTTACTTGATAACGCGCACTGCGCCGAGTTGATTCGCCTGGCGCTGGCCAGCACCGATCGACGAATTGCCCAGGATATGCCTGTCACTCCCGCATTTATCTTCGCTGCGCTGCTCTGGCAGCCCTATCTCACACAGCGGGATCGCCTTGAGGCAGATGGCGAGAACAGTTATGTCGCCAGCTTTGAGGGTGCGAATCAAGTGGTATTGAGGCAATTGCTGGTGACCTCTATTCCCAAACGCTTTTCGGGCCCCATGCGGGATATCTGGAGTCTGCAGAGTCGATTGCCCATTAAAGTGGGCAAAAAACCAGAAACTCTTTTGCAGCACAAGCGCTTTCGCGCCGCCTATGATTTCCTGTTGTTACGGGAAGAGTCAGGCGAGGAACTCGATGGACTTGGCGCCTGGTGGACACAATACCAGGAGACCGAAGAAAGAGATCGTGGCGATCTACTAGAAAAGCCGCAAACGCCAACTCATCGCCCACGACGACGGCGGAGAAAACCGGCGAATCAAGCCTCAAAGGCCTAAAAAGATTGTACAATCTGCTCAACTCGTTGAAGCATAATCGGGAGCAAGGCTTGCAGTTCGATACACACCACCCTGACTTTCCCCGCTATATTGCTGTTGAAGGTCCTATCGGCGTCGGCAAGACAACCTTCACCAAGCGCCTGGCCACCACTTTTAACTATGAAACAGTGCTCGAGAAGCCTGAGACCAACCCCTTTCTTGATCGTTTCTATCAGAACAGGCGTCAGGCAGCGCTACCCACTCAGCTATTTTTCCTGTTTGAACGCAGCCGCCAGATTCAGGAGATGCGCCAAGGTGATATGTTTGAGCCAGTCAGAATCGCAGATTTCTTGTTAGAAAAAGACCGACTGTTTGCCGAAATCAATCTCGACCATGACGAATTGGCGCTCTACAACAACGTCTACAACCACCTCGCAATCGATGCGCCGACGCCGGACCTGGTCATTTATCTACAGGCTCCGGTGCCCGTGCTGATGGATCGAATTCAACAACGAGGCATTGCTGCTGAACAGCACATTGAAAAGGCCTATCTTGCTCAACTGGTCGATGCTTATACCCATTTTTTTCATTATTACGATGCTGCACCTTTGCTCATCGTCAACGCTGCCGAAATTGACCTGGTTAATAGTGATGCCGACTACGAGGCCCTTGTCGCTTATCTGAGTACGGTCAAACGCGCTCGACACTACTACAACCCGACTCCTCTAATGGTGTAAAACTTATGGCTTACGTTCTTCCCGGCTGCTGGCAAGCCCTCGCTGACCAGGCTCGGCGAATGCGCCACACCTCCATGTTATCGATGTTTGACGCCGACCCATCTCGCGCAACCCGATTTAGCATTGAGGCCGCAGGTCTGAACCTCGACTACTCAAAAAATCTGATTAACGACGAAACCCTGGGACTCTTTCAGCGGTTAATCGACGAGATTCAGCTGGGCGCCAGCATCGAGGCTATGTTTACGGGCGAGAGAATCAACCCTACTGAAAACCGAGCCGCGCTCCATTCGTTACTCAGGGCCAGCGCCGCACCCGCGAACCCAATGCTGGCAGATCAATATGCTGCCGTACAAGCGTCTCTGGCTCAGGTTAAACGCATCAGCGAAGCAGTACGCAGCGGCAATTGGCTGGGTGCCAGCGGTGAAACCATCACTCATGTTTTACATCTCGGTATTGGTGGGTCGTACCTTGGACCGCGCATGGTGGAGGAAGCTCTCTCACCCTATAGCGATGGCCAGATCCATTGCGATTATGTTGCTAATGTTGATGGGCAACATATCGACCAAGTCTTGGCCAGGCTCGACCCGAATCGAACCCTGGTCATCATCGTCTCTAAATCCTTCTCAACCATCGAAACCAAGGTCAATGCTGAGTCGGCTCAACGTTGGCTGCGTCAAGCCATTCCAGCGACCCAGTTACATCGGCACGCTGTGGCGGTAACCAGTAATGTGCCGGCTGCACGTGAGTTCGGCATTGCTGATGAGAATATTCTACCCATGTGGGATTGGGTTGGCGGCCGTTACAGCCTTTGGTCGGCGGTCAGTCTGCCCATCGCGATCAAATTCGGGTTTCACCACTTCGAATCCTTGTTACAGGGTGCCGAGGCCATGGATAAGCACTTTCGAACCAGTCACTGGCCAAACAATATGCCTATGATGCTCGCCGCACTGGGCGTATTTTACCGCAACTTTATGGACGTCGGTTCACACGCCATTCTGCCCTACGATCATTCGTTACGACTTTTACCAGCGCATCTCCAGCAACTTGATATGGAGTCCAATGGCAAATCTATATCGATACAAGGAGACCCGGTCACCATTCAGACGGGCCCGACAATTTGGGGTGGAGAAGGGACTAATGGCCAACATGCCTTCCACCAGCTATTGCATCAGGGCACGCACTTCACCAGTTTGGACTTCATTCTGCCACTAATACCCCATCATGATCGCCAGCTTCACCATGACTGGCTAGTGGCAAATTGCCTGAGCCAGAGCCAGGCGTTGTTACAGGGCATGGGCGCTGAGCAGCTCAACATTGAGGGCTCTGACCTAGAGAAAGCGCCTCGAACCCTGCCGGGTAACCGACCTTCGAATACTATTATTCTGCATCAACTAACCCCCGAAACATTGGGTGCTCTCATCGCTTTATATGAACATAAGGTTTTTTGTCAGGCACAAATATGGCAGATTAACCCCTTTGATCAATGGGGCGTTGAGCTTGGCAAAAAGCTCAGCCAATCTATTTTTACCGCGATCGATCAGGGCGCAGAGCCGAACCTGGATCCGTCGACGCATGAACTTCTCAGCCGCTACCAAACCGCGCGCAGGAACAGGAGCAACTAACCTATGTCAGAATCTAAGGTCTACCCGGTACCTGAGGTCACTCGGCAACATGCGTTTATTGACAGTGAGCGCTACGCTCAAATGTACGCCGCCTCAATCAATCAACCGGAAACCTTTTGGCCACAACAGGCGAATGAATTTCTCACGTGGGACAAGCCCTGGAAGACCCTGACAGAGTCGGATCTGCGCCAAGGCAAGACCGCCTGGTTTATCGGTGGTCAGCTAAATGCCTGCTATAACTGCCTTGATCGTCACCTAGAGGCCCGTGGAGATCAGGTAGCGATTATCTGGGAAGGTGATGACCCGGAGGTTGATGCCCAACTGACTTACGCCCAAGTTCACGACAAGGTCTGTCGCTTGGCAAATGTTCTAAAGGCCAGAGGCGTGGGCAAGGGTGACAGAGTTTGCATTTACATGCCTATGATACCCGAGGCTGCCTACGCTATGCTGGCGTGCGCCCGCATCGGCGCTGTTCATTCTGTGGTCTTTGGTGGTTTTTCACCGCAAGCCTTGCAGGATCGCATTCTCGATGCCGATTGCCGGACTGTGATTACCGCCGATGAGGGGGTTCGCGGTGGTCGCTCCATCCCGCTCAAGTTGAACACTGACCAGGCCCTGCTCGGCTGCCCAAATGTCGACACAGTGATTGTCGTCAAGCGCACTGGTGCCGAGGTGCCCTGGCACAGCCCTCGAGATATTCACTACGAAGAAGCCATTACTGCCGCATCACCCACCTGTGCTGCGACACCTATGGATAGTGAAGACCCACTTTTTATCTTGTATACGTCTGGTTCAACGGGCAAACCCAAGGGCGTGTTGCACACGACGGGCGGTTACATGCTGCAGGCGGCTATGACCCACAAATACATTTTCGACTATCACGATGGCGATATCTACTGGTGTACTGCCGATGTCGGCTGGGTCACAGGTCACACCTATATCATTTATGGACCGCTGGCAAACGGTGCCACAACCTTAATGTTCGAGGGCATACCAACCTATCCTGATGCCGCTCGCTGCTGGGAGGTGGTCGACAAGCATAAGGTCAACATTTTCTATACGGCACCAACGGCCCTGCGGGCCCTCATGGGTCAAGGTGACGAGTTTGTTACTCGCACCTCTCGCGCATCTCTGCGCCTGTTAGGCAGTGTTGGTGAACCAATCAACCCGGAAGCCTGGGAATGGTATTACCACGTTGTCGGCACCGAGCGCTGCCCCATTGTTGATACCTGGTGGCAGACAGAAACCGGCGGCATCATGATCTCTCCCCTGCCAGGTGCGACCCCACTCAAACCCGGTTCAGCGACCAAACCCTTCTTTGGTGTTGAACTGGCTCTGCTGGACGGTGACGGAAAGCTGATTGAGGGACCGGGCGAGGGCAACCTGGTTATTAGCCGCTCCTGGCCAAGCCAGATTAGAACCGTATACGGCGATCATGATCGCTGCATTAACACTTATTATGCGACCTATCCGGGCTACTATTTTGCCGGCGACGGAGCCCGCCGAGACGCGGATGGGGACTACTGGATCACCGGTCGAGTCGACGACGTGCTAAACGTGTCGGGGCACAGGATGGGCACTGCTGAGGTGGAAAGCGCGCTGGTGTTACACGAGGCCGTGGCAGAGGCGGCGGTGGTTGGTTTCCCCCATCCAATCAAGGGCCAGGGCATTTATGCCTATGTCACTTTAATGCAGGGTGTTGAGGGAACCGAGGTGCTGCGAAAGGCGCTAATGGATCAATGTCGAACAGAAATAGGCGCCATCGCTAAACCCGACGTGATCCAGTGGGCGCCGGGGCTGCCAAAAACCCGTTCCGGAAAGATCATGCGAAGAATCTTACGTAAAATCGCAGCCAATGAACTCGATAACCTCGGCGACACTAGTACTCTGGCTGACCCGAGCGTAGTAGAGTCGCTGATAGCTGAGCGGTCAAAACATTAGTGCTAACGCGTTGCTGATTACGACCTTTACTCGACCTTTACTCGACCTTTGCTCGACATATAGCCGAAATATACTCGACATATAGCCGACATAAAAAAGCTCAAAAAAAAACCGGTCATAGACCGGTTTTTTTAACCCTACCCTTACTCGGCAGCTTCTGCGGAGGCGTTTGCATCAGCCTGTCCTGGTAACTCCTTCATCGACAGCTTGATACGACCCCGTTCAACATCCAACACGATCACATCAATTTCTTGACCTTCAGACAGAAAGTCAGTGACCTTCTCAACCCGCTCCTGAGAAATTTGCGAAATATGCAATAACCCGTCTTTGCCCGGCAGAATGTTCACAAATGCACCGAAGTCTGCAATCTTGACGACTTTGCCTTTGTAAATCTGACCCACCTCGGCTTCCGCAGTGATTGACATGATCATTGCCACAGCAGCGTCTCTGGACTCAGCGCCTTCACCAAAAATGGTGATGGTGCCATTATCATCAATGTCTACTGAGGCACCAGTTTGCTCTGTAATACCGCGAATCGTAGCTCCACCTTTGCCGATTACATCGCGAATCTTGTCTGAGTCAACCTTAATGGTCACCATCGCTGGCGCATTGGCTGAGACGGACTCGCGAGACTTGTTGATGACTTTGTTCATCTCGACCAGGATGTGCAGGCGCGCTTCTTTGGCCTGCGCCAGCGCGGTCTCCATAATTTCTTCGGTGATGCCCTGGATTTTGATGTCCATCTGCAGAGCAGTCACGCCGGTTTCAGTACCAGCCACCTTGAAATCCATATCGCCCAGATGATCTTCGTCACCAAGGATATCCGTCAGAACCGCAAATCCATCATCATCCTTGACGAGTCCCATCGCAACCCCGGCAACCGGCGCTTTCAGCGGTACACCAGCATCCATCAGAGCCAGGCTCGCGCCACAAACGCTAGCCATGGATGAGGAGCCGTTAGACTCTGTGATTTCGGAAACGACGCGAGTGGTATAGGGCCAGTCTGCTGCAGTGGGCAGTACGGCGGTTACGCCACGTCGAGCCAATCGACCATGACCAATTTCACGACGCTTGGGTCCACCGGAAAAACCTGTCTCGCCTACGCTGTAATGCGGGAAATTGTAGTGCAGCAGGAAGTTGTCTCTGAAGCTACCGTGAAGGGCATCGATAATGGCTGCGTCACGCATAGAGCCGAGCGTAGTTGTTACGATGGCCTGAGTCTCGCCCCGCGTAAACAGCGCTGAGCCATGTGCCTTGGGCAGGATACCTACTTCAACGCTGATGGGCCGAACGGTCTTTGTGTCTCGACCATCAATCCGTGGCTCGCCAGAGATAATACGATGTCGAACAATCTTTTTCTCGAGCTTGCCGAATACACCCGCCACATCTCCGGCTTCGACGCCATTCGCTGAGTCAGTCAATTCCGCTATCGCCTGGTCGCGCAAGGCGCTGATTTGGTCTTGGCGCGCCATTTTATCCACTATCTGATAAGCCGCACCAACGCCCGCCGCGAACTTCTCGCTAACCGCCGTGGTCAGTGCCTCATTCACTGCTGCTGGCTGCCAGTCCCAGACGGCTTTACCTGCTTCTGCTTTAAATTCATTAATTGCCTGAATGACAACCTGCATTTCCTGGTGCGCGAATAAGACGCCGCCCAACATCTGGTCTTCTGTTAGCTCGTTTGCCTGCGACTCAACCATCAGCACCGCATCGGCAGTACCCGCCACCACCATGTCCAGGTCAGAGGTTGCGAGAGCCTCGTAACCAGGATTTAACAGATAACCCGCTTCAGTAAATCCGACTCGTGCAGCCCCAATCGGGCCACTGAATGGAATACCAGATAGCGCGAGCGCTGCTGAAGTACCAATCATAGCGATAATATCAGGATCAACATCTTTCGCCGCGGAAATCACTTGGCAGGTGACTTGCACCTCGTTCATGAAGCCTTTGGGGAATAATGGCCTGATAGGTCGGTCGATCAAACGAGATGTCAGTGTTTCCTTCTCGGAAGGACGACCCTCACGCTTGAAAAAGCCACCAGGAATTTTACCGGCAGCATAGGTTTTTTCTTCATAATTTACTGTCAAGGGGAAAAAATCTTGGTTCGGTTTCGCGTCTCTTCGCCCAACAACAGCCACTAATACCGTGGTTTCTGCCATGGTCACAACCACTGCCGCTGTCGCTTGTCTGGCAATCTTGCCAGTCTCTATGACGACGTCATGGCCACCATACTTAAATTGCTTTCTTATAGAATTCACACTCTTCTCCAATAAGGTTCACGTGGCTGCCGCCCATAACAATACGTTGGCTCACTGACGATCTGCGTCAGCAGTACCTTGCCCTGTACTTCAGGACGAGCAGCTGGGACCAGTCTTTACTTACGTAGACCGAGTCGATTAATGAGCGAAGCGTATCGATCTACGCTCTTGCTCTTCAAATAATTCAATAATTTACGACGTTGACTCACCATTCGTAACAAACCTACTCGTGAATGGTGATCATGAATATGCTCTTTGAAATGTGCTTGGAGCGCTTCAATATTTGCTGTCAGCAATGCAACCTGTACTTCTGGCGAGCCAGAGTCGTTTTCTGCCGTGCCAAAGTCTTTGACGATTACTGCCTTCTGTTCTGCTGTTAATGCCATTTTCTTTTCTCTCCAATATGCCATTATTGAGTCAAGCAACAATCCACGCATATTTGCAGATTGCTGCACGTTAGCTTCCTTATGACGCCACTAGCCTTTTCGGCGTCACCCTACCATCTTCCAGAATCTCTCCAACACCCAAGAACTCTAATGCTCGGTTTGCCGTTGCTTCTGAAAAAATCCTTACCCAACCAGCAGTAGGCGCTTTCGCTATCTGCACTGCCTGGCCTTGTTTAAAAAATGCCGCCGTCATATCCGGCACTTCAAGTGCCGGCCAGTCACTGACAATCTCAGCGACGGGCAAAAGGCTTCGATCAAGTCCGTCGAAACCCTTATTTTGTAACAGTATTTCAAGCTCTTCGAGCGTTAACGCCTGATTCAGACTAAAGGGTCCGGAAGCCAGACGCCGCAAGCCGACCACATGCGCGCCGCAGCCTAACACTTTACCCAGGTCTTCCGCCAGTGTTCTGACATAGGTCCCTTTACTGCAGGTGATATTCAATACCACCTCATCGGCACTAAAGTCTTCAACTTCAAGCTTGAAGATAGTGACCGGTCGTGCCTGACGTTCAACCTCAATGCCTTGGCGAGCCAGTTTATACAAGGGCTGGCCATTCACCTTTAATGCACTGTACATGGGTGGCGTCTGCTCAATTTCGCCACGAAAATGCGCAACTGCGGCCTCAAGCAGCGCCGCATTCAGCACCGGTACTGGCGCCTCATGAAGAACATTGCCATCGGCGTCTGCACTGTCTGTTGTGACCCCCAATTTAATCCGAGCACGGTATTGTTTGTTCGCATCTAGCAAAAATTGAGAAAATTTTGTCGCTTCGCCGAAACAAAGTGGCAACAGGCCGGTTGCCAGCGGGTCAAGGCTACCCGTATGTCCCGCTTTGTTCGCGTCGAACAGCCGCTTTGCCATCTGCAGCGCACCGTTAGAGGTAACGCCTGCCGGCTTATCGAGGATCAGAATGCCATCCACCTGACGGCCCCGCTTTCGCCCATTCGGCTTACCACCCTGTCTAGCCATTAGACGACTCACTGTCCTCAATACCACCCAGGTCTTGGGGCAGTTTGGCATCACGGGCTCGAGCTGCCTGGATAATACGGTCCATATAGGCGCCGTGCTCAATCGTGCTGTCAAAGTGAAACCGCAATCTTGGCGTCGTGCGGGTTGTCAGCGATTTGGCCAGTTGGCTCCGAAGATAACCCGCGGCATTATTTAATACCGTCTCTCCTTCTATGACGTCGGTTTGAGACAGGTCTTCCGCTATCAGCGTAAAGTACACATCCGCGTAGGCCAGATCACGACTCACCTTGACCTCACTGATCGTTACCATGCCGACCCGCGGATCTTTAATTTCATGCTGGATGAGGGCCGCCAGCTCTCGCTGAATGTGATCACCCACCCTGCGCCCACGACTAAATTCCTTAGGCACTGGTTACTCGCATATATCCTCGTGAAGATGCCATCGACTAGAGTTTCCGCGCGACTTCACGGGTATCGAACACTTCGATCTGATCACCGACTCTGACATCATTGTAGTTGCGAACACCAATACCACACTCGGTGCCACGCTTGACCTGGGCCACCTCATCTTTATAGTGCCGCAGAGATTCCAGCTCACCTTCGTAAATAACGACACCGTCGCGTAAAACTCGAATCTTCTTGTTTTTAAAGACGGTGCCTTCGATCACCATACAGCCTGCAACGTTTCCGAACTTCTTCGAGTCAAAGACATCCTTGACCTCTGCAATACCAACGATATCCTCTCGAACCTCGGGTGACAGCATGCCGGACAAGGCAGCTTTGACGTCATCAACCAGATCGTAAATGACCTTGTAGTAGCGCAGATCCAGACCCTCTGCTTCTACCAGACGGCGGGCCGCTGTGTCTGCACGAACGTTAAAACCGAAGATTACCGCGCCGGAAGTCTGCGCATAGGTCACATCAGACTCAGTAATGGCGCCGACGCCCGAATGAACCACGTTCACCTTGACTTCGTCATTGCCCATTTCCTTGAGCGCAGAAACGATAGCCTCCAGTGAACCACGCACATCGGCCTTAACAACGACATTTAGATAATTAACTTCATTCGCACTGAAGCTCAGCAATAAATTGTCGAGCGTTACAGCCGGTGTCGCCAGACGCTCCTCTTTCGCCCGATGCATGCGGAAGTCCGCCACTTCACGCGCTGTACGCTCATCTCGGGCCACTTGAAACGTATCCCCCGCGGCTGGCGTGCCATTTAGACCCAGGATCGCCACTGGCGTTGCCGGACCGGCAGTCTTCAACATCTTGCCATTCTCATCGATCAAGGCTCGAGCCCGACCAAAATTTTCGCCGGCCACAATGATGTCACCCTGCCGCAAGGTCCCATGCTGAACGAGCAGGGTCGCAACCGGACCACGGCCTTTGTCCAATTCTGACTCGATGACGATCCCACGCGCTGGCCCTTCAACGACGGCCTTGAGCTCTAACAGTTCCGCTTGGAGCAGCACAGCTTCCAACAGATTATCGATGCCATCACCAGTCAGAGCCGAGACTTCGACAAATTGGGTATCACCGCCCCACTCTTCAGGGATAACGCCCTTGGCGACTAACTCATTCTTAACACGATCGGGCTCGGCACCCTCCTTGTCCATCTTGTTTAGGGCGACGACAATGGGCGCGTTCGCAGCACGGGCATGTTTGATCGCCTCTTCGGTCTGCGGCATAACGCCATCATCAGCAGCAACTACGAGAATGACGATATCTGTTGCTGTTGCGCCTCGAGCCCGCATCGCACTGAAAGCCGCGTGACCTGGCGTGTCAATAAAGCATATCTCGCCGTGTTCAGTGTTTACTCGGTAAGCACCAATATGCTGCGTGATACCACCGGCCTCACCCTTTGCGACACGAGACTTACGGATATAGTCCAGTAACGAGGTTTTACCATGATCCACATGGCCCATCACTGTCACCACCGGCGAGCGAGTCTTGAGTTCGCCCTCGAATAACATCTCTGCGTGCAAATTCTTCTCGATTTCATTATCCGCCACGGTTTTCACTGCGTGGCCAAACTCTTCAGCAACCATCATCGCCGTCTCCTGGTCGATGGTCTGATTGATGGTAGCCATTACGCCGAGACCCATTAGCGCTTTGATCACCTGAGTTGCCTTAACTGACATCTTTTGCGCAAGTTGCGCAACGGTGATCAACTCGCCGATTTCTACTTCTCGTTTTATTTCTTCCGTCGGTGCTTTGAATTGATGTCTTGGTCCAGCAGGTTTGGCTTTTGCTCGCTTACCACGGGACACAGACAAGCCCAGGGTCGCGCTTTCCTTCAGCTCGTCCGGCGTGACATCAACGATCAAGTCGTCAACTTCATCTTCCAGCAAGGCTTCCACCCGGCGTTTCTTACCGCCCTGGCGGGCCCGTTTTTCTCTCGAGTCGGCGTCGTCGAGATCGCTGCGATCACGCTTGTCTTTTCTGGCGCTGACTCTGGCCTCTTCAAGCTCCTTCTCAGTTGCTGGACGACCCTCAGATTTGCCACCCTCCTTGGCCGCTTCCTGCTTGAGGGCTTCTTGCCTGGCAGCCTGGGCCAACAATTCAGCGGCAAGCGCTTGCGCCTCTTCTCGGCGTCGGTTTGCGTCAGCAGCAGCTTCTGCTTGAGCCGCTCGACGCATCGCTTGTGCTGCGGCAGCGACATCAACGACCTCTGGCACAGCTGCTTCTAACTGGGGCTCGATTGCCTCAACAGACGGTGACTCCTCGAGCGCTGCTGGCGTAACACCTGGTGCGGCGACTTCAGCGACTACTGCCTGAGATTCTTCGACATCGGCGCGAACATAGGTGCGCTTCTTGCGCACTTCGACGTTTACGGTTCGACCTCGACCGGCAGAACCCGCTGTTTTCAGCGTACTCAGGGTTCTTCGCTTCAAGGTGATTTTGGCGGGCGCCTCATCGGAATCACCATGGGCTTTCTTGATATGTGCTAACAAAGACTGCTTTTCGTCTTCGCTCACAGGGTCGGACTCATTTTTTTGAGGCAGGCCAGCTTCTTGCATTTGCTGCAATAACCGTTCAACCGGCGTACCTACAGATTCAGCCAGTTGCGATACAGTTACATCTGCCATCTACAATATCCCCGTGGTGTTAAACCGACTATATACACAGCCTGATTGTCTATCACTTTCAAGGCCTGTCAAGTTGCGGTGCTTCGCGAACCTGAGACGCCATTCATTAGTCTTCCAGGAACCAGGGCGCTCGCGCAGTCATGATAAGTTCAGCCGCTTTGGCCTCGTCCAGTCCCTCAACGTCCAGCAGGTCATCCACTGCCTGCTCAGCAAGATCCTCCATGGTGATAATGCCTATCTTTGCTAATTGATAGGCGAGTCGTTTTTCCATGCCTTCCATCTCCAGCAGATCCTGCGCTGGTTCCACATTACCTAAGGCTTCTTCCTTGGCAAGTTCGATCATGGTCAGAGCACTCTTGGCTCGACTTCGCAGCTCTTCGACAATCTCTTCATCGAAACCTTCGATCGCCAACATCTCCTCGATAGGTACGTAGGCAATTTCTTCAAGACTGCTGAACCCTTCTTCGACCAACACGACGGCCACGTCCTCGTCAACGTCAAGTTGCTTCATGAACGACTCCATGACAGAGCCTGCCTCTTGTTCGTGTTTTTCAGCCGCGTCCTCAACGGTCATGACATTGAGTTCCCAACCAACCAGCTCGCTGGCGAGCTTGACGTTCTGCCCTCCACGCCCAATAGCTTGAGCCAGATTATCGGCACTCACGGCTATGTCCATGCTTCGGGTTTCTTCGTCAACAACAATGGAAACCACCTCTGCAGGCGACATGGCATTAATTGCCAGCTGGGCTATATTATCTGCCCACAAAACGATATCGATTCGCTCATTGCCCAGCTCTCCAGATACCGCCTGCACTCGAGAACCGCGCATGCCTACGCAAGCACCAATCGGATCTATGCGCCCATCATTGGTCTTGACCGCTATCTTGGCGCGCGAACCGGCATCCCGAGCAGCGCCTAGGATTTCGATGATGCCGTCAGAAATTTCTGGAACTTCTATTTTGAACAACTCGATAAGCATCTCTGGAGAGGTTCTTGACAATGCGAGTTGCGGACCTCGAGATTCAGGCCGGATTTCTTTGAGTAGTGCGCGAAGTCGATCGCCGACACGGAAGGTTTCTCGTGGAATCCATTCTTCTCTGGGCAACACGGCTTCTGCGTTATTGCCGAGATCCACGATAACTGCGTCGCGGGTGACCTTTTTGACCTGACCATTGACCAGTTCACCAACTCGGGTTCGGTAGGCCTCCACGACCTGCGCTCGTTCTGCTTCACGAACCTTCTGGACTATGACCTGCTTCGCGGTCTGGGCTGCAATGCGGCCAAACTCCACGGACTCTACGGGCTCCTCATAATAGTCGCCGACCTGCAGCGTGGGGTCCTTCTCCTCGGCATCCGTGATGTGCAACAACGCTGCCGGAAATTCCATCTCATCGTTGTCGCCAATGACACGCCAGCGGCGAAAGGTTTCATAGTCGCCGGTGCTCTTATTAATCGCTACGCGCAGATCGACTTCGTCGCCGTAGCGCTTTTTGGTCGCAGTCGCCAATGCGACTTCGAGTGCGTCAATTATGACATCCTCGGGCACACCCTTCTCATTCGAAACAGACTCGACAACCAATAAGATTTCTTTACCCATGATACTGCCTCAATCTGACAATCCTGCCAGCTCTATACTGGCCCACATCAGCTTTACTAAAACTCTGGGACCACATTTGCTCGGTCAATTTGCTCGATGGGGAACAAGGTTTCCTCATCATCGGTTCGTAAAACGACTTCGTCCCCTTCAATGCCACATAACAGGCCACTGAATCGGCGTTTGCCATTGAATGGCTTGCTCAGGTTCAGCTTTACCTTTGAGCCCTTGAACGCCTCAAACTGCGCCAAGGTATAAAGCCTGCGATCCAACCCAGGTGAAGAGACCTCGAGCGTATAGTTACTCCGAATCGGGTCTTCGACCTCTAACACACTGCTTAGTTGGCGACTGACCTTGGCACAGTCGTCTACTTCGATGCCCTCCGGCGCATCTATGTATACCTTAAGCAGGGAGTGTCTTCCCTGGGTTTGGTGCTCGCAACCCCACAGCTCGTAACCCAATCCGATAACAACCGGCTCTATCAGTGCTTTCAGATCCTTATTCAACAAGCCAGTCCCAAATTAGTCCTACCCCAACACATCAAGCCTGGCGGTCAACTCCTCGAGAAAACTGCCACTCCTGAAACAAAAAATGGGCAAACAGCCCATTCCAATAACCGGACATATGAGCCAACCTCCAGCACACATTCCTTCTCGCAGTCTCAGGAATTCCAATTCCTGGCCTTGCGTTAACAAAAAGCCCCTAATGAGGGGCTTTTGGGTCCTACTTATTGGTAGCGGGGGCAGGATTTGAACCTACGACCTACGGGTTATGAGCCCGTCGAGCTACCAGACTGCTCCACCCCGCATCAACAAGGGCCGAAATTATACGGTCCAAAGCAGAAATGGTCAACTAGAACCATACGCTAAACAGCAAATAGATGTCAAAAGTGCTGGCGGGAAAGGCAACAGGGAAGGTTAGGACAAAGGTGCAGCGAGGGATGAACGCCCAGTGCGATTAAAAACT
>JAYODE010000039.1:0-33420 GCA_038106185.1 Gammaproteobacteria bacterium
CATTAGCAGTAAAACATTAGCAGTAAAACATTAGCAGTAAGACATTAGCAGCCAAACACAAAGCGCTAAACAATAATGGTCGCGCGATAATCGAGTTGGTAAAGCTTCACTGACGGGACTACAGCACACAGGTCAAACAGACGATGAATCATTGGACCCAAGGCGATAGCAACACCGGCGAGATCAATATTCACTACTATCGCACCGGACGCGGTGACCTGCCACCCTTGGTGCTATGTCATGGCTTCAGCGACAACGGCTTGTGCTGGACCCGTGTCGCCAAGGCGCTGGAGTCTGAGTTTGACATCATTATGATGGATGCGCGCAATCACGGCCTTTCTGGGCGTGGTGAGGCCAGTTTACAAAAAATGGTTGATGATCTGGCGAGTTTACTTGGGGCATTAGACCTGCATCAGCCAGCACTGTTGGGCCACTCCATGGGTGCCAGTATGGTGGCTGACCTGGCCGCGCGTTACCCCGCGCTGCCGTCGCGCATTCTGCTGGAGGATCCCCCCTGGACAAAGTACGACGGTGTTGTGCGCGAGCAAGAGGCAGAGCAACGTCGCGCAGGCTTTCGCCAGTACTTAGCTTCTCTTGTTAGCATGACTCAAGATCAGGTTATCGAGTTTGGCAAACGCCAAAACCCTACCTGGCATGAACTTGAGATGCCAGCCTGGGCCGCCTCCAAGCTGCAAGTGAGCGAATTGGCAATGGAGGGACTTATACTGGGCCGCTGGACCGAGACAGTTGCACAGATCAAGTGCCCGGCGTGGTTAATCTACGCCGATGGTGAGCATGATGGGATCGTGAAACATGATATTGCCCATCAAGTTGTGACGATCAACAGTCGCTTTATGTTGCGGCACATTGACAACGCTGGCCATAACATTCGACGAGAACAGTTTGCCGCCTATATCACCGCCGTCAAAGACGCCCTGTTAGCCTAACAGCTGTCTTGAGACGGAAGCCATCTGAGCGCGAAGCCCGGATTGAAGAAAAACCGGATGAACAGTTGGCATCGGAATTTGCGCAGCAGAACCGGGCGGACCTTCGAGTCAATCGCGGCAATGCCGACTAATTGCGGCTATCTCGCACGATGATTTAAGTCATGTTACCTAAACCGACCGACAATTAAGAGGTTCAATAAGGTCACTTCGGTAATTCCACCGAAGAATGACCAGCAAGGACACTTAACAATGCGACTACTGACTGAGAAAGAAGTGGAGACTGTGGCCGGCGGCAACTTTATGTTTGGCGTTTTCGGCATCGGCTCGGCATATGGCTTCGGGAAAATGATGGGTCAAAGTATTAATGACTACAACCTAAAGGCTAGCGACATGTCGTTGGGTGAGGCGATATATCTAACGTTTGACTCCAATTAGCCCGCAATCTAGCCAATATGCCCCGAGACCAAAAATAAAGAAGCCCAAGAAACATAAGTAGCCAACAAGGAGGTGCTGCTATTGAGACGTGAAAGGCATCGCCGAGCAGCACCCAAATCTTATGAGTTTCAGGTTCAATCGACAGCCGTTCGCTGGCGAAGAATACTGTACCGAACGGCTGCATTTTTTCTGCTCGCTGGCGGGCTCTATTGGTTGGCGACCAGTGCAGATAGATCTGCGGCTGCCCAGCGCCCATTGATGGTCTCCTTACTAGTGGTCATCTGGATCTACGTCAACCTGAGCGTTGGAACAGCACGATATGAATCGAACGATCAAAGGGTAAAAGGCTTGCGAGCGCCCGAGTTTTTGCTCGCAGCGCTCGTTGTATTTATTCTAACGGTAGCTTGAAGGCGCAACCCGGGTAACTGTTTCTCTATTTATTTTTTGTGCTGTGCGATCTCGCCGATTAATGCCACACCTGTGGAGTGTGAACATGAGCCAGAGTCGTGATTCAGTGTTCGTTAGCGTTGGCCGTAATCTCGCCAGACGGCTCAGTCTGTTCTGCGCGCCTCAATCGCCAAAGCAATGGCTGATTTTGTTCGGTGTCAAGTCGGCATTCTTCTTTTTGCTGCTCAACAATATTTACCTGTTCGCAATCAAAGTTGATGTCTCGCTAGGGCAGCAGCTGACGGCAGCGGCGAATATATTGACAGGCATCTGGCTGTACACAAATCTCCTCGCTGTCAAAATTGAAGTGCAGGAAATGCTGGTGCCACCTTTTGGCATTCATCGCGCGAAAGAATTATTGATTGTGGCGGTTCCTTTATCCTTTGTTGAATATTTTCTTTAGCAAAGGGTTAAGGCCCGTGGGTGATTCATAGCAGGTTGCTAATGTAAACCGCAGTTGATGCGATTATTCAGGGATAGGCATTTGCTAGTGGCGAGCGCTAGTTGGGTAGCAGCCTGAGTGGCTTACCTTCGATGCAGCATGTAACGGCATTTGGGAAAATTACTGCAGCCCCAAAAATGCTGCCCGAGTGACTTTCCTTTGCTTGCCACCCGTGGCACCAGCTTAATATCACAACGTGGACAGGAGGGAACCGTATAGTCGCCTTGTGTAATTTGGTGTAAGAGTTCTGTCTTTAAGCTTTCGGGCAATCCGAGGATTAGTGCCAAGAGCTTTTCCACCGGCATCAGGTTAATGTGCTTTCCGGTCGCAAACGAGCGAGCATCTTCTGTAAATCTTGAGGTCGTAATGAGGACGCCCAGGAGGCAGCCTATGTCAGCCATGACGCCATAGAGTTCACGGACCTCGCGCACGCCGACTGGCTTAGTCGCCCAGGCTTTACATTGCACGACGCCGAGCAATTTATCCGTTTTGAGTCTTTTATAAAGAAGTATGTCTATTCCGCCATCTGCGCCAATTTTTGAAACCTCTGCTTTGTGCCCTTTCGCTTTAAAGTAAGCTGCGCAAAGCGCCTCGAACACTTTCCAATCCAGGCTCTTGATTAGATCAAGCGACCAAGCCTGTGCTTTGTCTGTTTTTGTTTGTTCTAACGCCAGCAGGTTATTAGCTTCCATTAAATGCACCTTCCTATTCCTTTAGGGCTTAGCCTCAGAGTTTCGCGATTGCAAATACCTGGCGATCGTCTCGTATCAACTCATAATTTTAAATCTCATGGATTGGGTCGCTAGTAGCTGCCGTGACCTGAGCTTGGCTTAAAGCAGTGTTATCGATCTCTTAGTCAGTACAGAAGAATGGCGCTATCGAGTTAGCTGATTCATAACTTTTGAAAATGAAATGTCCAGAGTAGCGAAGAAAGCCATTCGATATAGAGGAAAATAGACTAGAAGGTTCAATAACTATTCCTAAAGGCAATTTGAGAGGCGGTTGTAACTACAGAGATACATGTAGCTAGAAAAGCGTTTGCGATCGGAAAAAAAAGGCCAACCGAGAATGGTCGACCTTTCTTGATTGGTGGAGGCGGCGGGAATTGAACCCGCGTCCGTCAGTCCTCTGCCTTCGGCTCTACATGCTTAGTTCGTTTATTGTTTAACCTTTCACTGGCCCAGCGAACAGGGATTAAAAGGCGAGCTTGCTTTAGTTCTAGCTGTTTTAGCCACAAGCGGGGCCTGGCAGCGGTCCCATGAGACGCGCACTCGGTTTGAATACATGGGCACATCCGCCCCGAGTCAAGCTTAACTTATTCTAAAAACGAGTTTTTAGTTTAAGCGGCTAATGCGTAGTTTTCGTCGTTGGCAACTATAAAAGTTACAGCGATTGATTTACGAGAGTCACTACCCTCTCGGCATGCACCTTGGGTTTCGTAACCAGCGTCGAATCCAGATCGCCCCCAGTTTTGAAACTTACAATGTCTTTCTATCTTCGGCCAGCCGTGGCCATGTTTCATGTTACAGCAGTTTTCATGTTACAGGACTTTAGATGGAGATGCCCGCGACTTGTTCAACCCTCGAGGCATAAAATTTATTTATTATGGGCTTTCATGATTCGCCCTTTATCCCGATTCCAGTCTCTGTCCTTGATCGTAGCGCGCTTGTCGAATTCTTTTTTACCTGTAGCCAGGGCGATCTCGAGTTTGACGCGGTGGCCTTTCCAGTACATGGCGACAGCGACACAGGTTTGGCCTTTTTGTTGTGTTGCGGTGGCCAGGCGCGCCAGCTCCCGCTTGTGTAGTAGTAATTTTCGGCTGCGCATGGGTTCGGCGACGACATGGGTTGAGGCGGCAAGCAAGGGTGTGATGTTGCAAGCCAGGAGGAATGCCTCGCCGTTCTTGAGAAACACATAGGTGTCCGTGAGCTGAACCTTGCCAGCCCGGATTGACTTCATTTCCCACCCGGTTAACACCATGCCAGCTTCAAATCGCTCATTTAGCTGGTAATCGAACTTAGCACGTTTATTCAGAGCGATGGTGCCGGGTGAGGCTTTGGCTTTCTTTGCGGCCATAATTGCTCTCTAGTGGGGGCGTTATTATAGGCGGCAGTCATAGAAAGTACAGGATAGCAAGCACATGGCTGTTGAGGAGCAGGCTCAAATCACTGACAATAAGGGCTTAATGACAGATTAGCGGGTTGTTGGAATGGCGTTAGGTTCTGAGTCAGTGCATGGCATGTGGTCCTCCCGGTTAATGTTTGTTATGGCGGCAGCCGGATCTGCCGTGGGTTTGGGCAATATCTGGCGGTTTCCTTATGTTGCTGGTGAGAACGGCGGTGGCGCGTTCGTGCTGGTCTATATCGGCTGCATTTTTCTGATTGGGGTGCCGATTATGGCGTCTGAGATCCTGATGGGGCGAGCGGGTCGTCAAAGTCCCATCAATGCGATGCGTGACCTGGTGGCGCACTCCAATGCAAACCCCTTGTGGCAGGTTATCGGCTGGATGGGGGCCATGGCCGGCTTTATGATCCTGTCGTTTTATGCGGTGATCGCCGGCTGGGCCATCTCGTACTTGTTTCAGATGGGTTCTGGCGCCTTTACGGGCACGAGTGCAGAGCAAGCAAATGCGGCTTTTGGTGCTTTGACAGGCGACCCAGTTGCCGTCGTTAGTTGGCATACACTCTTCATGGTGATGACCATCGCGATCGCGGCTCGTGGTGTGGGCGCGGGCTTGGAGGCGACAGTGCGGGTTCTTATGCCGGCACTGTTTGTCTTGTTGGTTGTTCTTGTGATCTACGCGGGTGTGACCTCCGGTAAGTTTATAGAGGGTCTTTCGTTCCTGTTTTCCTTTAATGTTGAGAAGCTCACCTGGGAAGGCGTTTTAATCGCGATGGGCCAAGCCTTCTTCACGCTCAGCTTGGGAATGGGCGCGATCATGGCTTACGGCGCCTACATGCCCAAAGAGGTCTCCATTATCAGTACGGCGACAACGATCGCTCTGCTGGATACGGTTGTCGCGCTGATGTCAGGGATGGTGATATTTCCGCTGGTCTTCGCCAATGGTCTGGAAAGTAGCGCCGGGCCGGGCTTGATGTTTGTTACTCTGCCGCTAGCGTTCGGTCAGATGACGGGCGGTGCCTTCTTTGGTGCTGTGTTCTTTTTGTTGGTAACCTTTGCGGCGATCACGTCGTCCATATCGCTGGTCGAACCGGCGATTGCCTGGTTAATCGAGCGCATGAAAACCACTCGCGTCAAGGCGGCGTTGGTGATCGGTGGTCTTGCATGGTTGATGGGTTTGGGCAGTGCATTTTCGTTCAATATCTGGGCTGACCTGTACTTCGTCAATGGCATGACCTTCTTTGATCTCATGGACTATGTGTCGAACAATATCATGCTGCCTCTGGGCGGTGTGTTTATCGCGTTGTTTGCGGGTTGGGCGATTGATCAAGATATTACTCGAGACCAATTGTCCGTCGGTCCCTTGGCCTACAAAACCTGGCGTTTTGTCACTCGCTTCATTGCGCCATCGGCGGTATTTTTGGTATTCCTGTTGGCGGTTTTCTAAAGCGTATGCGTACGGTCAAACGGTCAGCGCTGGTGCCCTATTCGACGGCGCAGATGTACGACATCATCAATGATATTGACGGCTACCCAAGCTTTTTGCCCTGGTGCGTCGACAGCGAGGTGTTGTTTGCTTCAGAGACAGAGCAAGTGGCACGTCTCGATCTCGCCAGGGGTGGTCTGGCGCAGAGCTTTACGACTCGAAATCGCTTGTCTCCTCCCCATGGTATGACGCTCGAATTGGTGGAAGGACCCTTCACAGCCCTGTCTGGTACCTGGGCTTTGCAGGCATTGGGCGATGAGGGCTGCAAAATCAGCATGGAGATCCACTTTGAATTTAATAGCCGAATGATGAATGCTGCGCTCAGCCAGATATTTACCGGTGCGATCGACAAGATGGTAGAGGCATTTTGTCAGCGCGCAGATCAGCTGCATGGCTGAGCGCCTGGTGGTTGAGGTGGTCTACATTGCGCCTGGCGTTGAGCATATCCTGGCCGTTGAACTTGCCGCTGGCTCATCGGTAGAGGACGCCATCATGCGCTCGGGTATCCTGCAAGCCGTGCCAACGCTGACCATGGAGACATTACACTTGGGCATCTATGGTCGCTCGGTAACCCTGGCGACCAGGCTAGAGGCAGAGGATCGAGTCGAAATTTATCGTCCGTTGGTGCTCGATCCCATGACGGCAAGGCGCCAAAGGGCGAGGTCAAGCAAACGTCCTCAAGCGGCGCAGCGCAGCACACCGGGACATGGCGCAGGGCCTGGTTAGCGGGCTGTCAGCAGCAATATAGACGTTAACTGAACAGACGGTAACTGAATAGGCGTCAACTGAATGGGCGTTAACTGGCAATCAAGATTTCGGCGCGACCGCTTGTTCAGAGTTTGTTGTTGATTCAGAAACGCTGGCGGCCGGTATGCCTGAAGTCGGGATGAAGTCACCCTCGAAGTAGCTCAGGCGCTCGTCAATAAAGTGCAGGTGGAGTTCGCGAGTGATGCGATTACTGCCGGCGACTTGCATCGAATAAATATAGTCCCATCGGCTCCGGTTTAACGGGTCATCAATCACCGGATTGCCGAGGACGAAGCGAACCTGGCTTTTGCTCATACCCGGCTTGAGTTTGTCGATCATGGTCTGGGTGATCACGTTGCCCTGTTGGATCGCAATGCGGTGTACGCCGGGAAAACGAAAGCTGGAGCAGCCGCTGGCAAGGCTGCAAAGAACGAGAATTGAAATGGCGGTGCTGAGTCGACGGGTCATCAATGTGGGCCTAGTCCTTCCAATGTGGTGCTAAAGTCGCGATACTGGAGCCTAGTGTATCGTGCAATGAGTCTCTTCACCATGGCTGCAGAATCTCAAGACCTTAAAGATGCGGGCCTGAAAATTACGTTGCCACGCATTAAGATCCTTCAAATTCTCGAAAGTTCGAAAGTTCATCACCTGAGTGCGGAGGATGTCTACAAGCATCTTTTGCAGAATGATGAAGAAATCGGCCTGGCGACTGTCTACCGAGTCCTGACTCAGTTTGAGTCGGCGGGCCTTGTCATTCGCCATCATTTTGAGGGTGGCCATTCGGTCTTTGAGCTGTCTAACAATGATCATCATGATCACCTGGTTTGCGTCAAATGCGGATTAGTTGAGGAGTTTCATGATGAAGAAATTGAGCGACGACAAGAAAATATCGCCGCCAAACGGGGCTTTGCGCTGACGGATCACAGTCTCAATCTTTATGGTCTGTGCCCTCGCTGTCGATAGGGCCGAACAGGCTTGAATAAGATTGGCCGCGAGTCTCAGCGTTTTGGCTTGGCTTGAGCGGCGGCATACATGGCTGCCGCATGATCCAGTGACTGTTGGGTCAACTCGACGCCCCCGAGCATGCGGGCTATTTCCTCAATTTTCTTCTGGGTCGGCAACGCCTGAATCTCAGTCTTAGTTTTAGTCTCAGTCTTAGTATTAGTCTCAGTCTTAGTCCTTGCTTTGGTGTTCTCTTTGTCAGAGGCCGAAGTCTGTTTGTCCCCAGGCTTTGTGAACAGGCGCTTTGTCACAAGGTAATGCTGATGTCCCTGAGCGGCAACCTGTGGCAGGTGGGTAACACAGACGATTTGGGTTTTGCTGCCTAAGCGGCGTAACAGGCTGCCGACGACCTCAGCCACGGCACCGCCGATGCCGACGTCTACTTCATCAAAAACCAAACTCGGAACCTTGGAGGTATCTGCAGTCACGACCTGAATGGCCAAGCTGATACGAGACAGCTCGCCGCCAGAAGCAATTTTGTTCAAGGATCTTGGTGTCTGGCCGGGGTTAGTGCTGATCAGAAATTCGACTTCCTCTAACCCGCCTGCGGCGATGCTGCCGGCATCCACGGGTGTGAGACTGACCTTGAAGAGAGCACCTTGCATGCCCAGTTTCGCCAATTGCTCTGTGACCTGGCGCTCCAGTGCCGCCGCTGCCTGACTGCGAGCCTGGCTGAGACGCTGGGCCAGGTCTTGATAGGTCGTCGATAGTGCTTGGCTGCTGGCGGTGAGCTGGTCAATCTCAACGTCGACATTATCCAGGCTCCTAATCTCCGTCTGAATCGCCAGAGTCAGGGCTGGAATGTCGGCGGGTTTGATACGATGTTTGCGTGCCAGATCGTAAATGCTCGTCAGGCGGGCTTCCACATCCGCCAACCGCTGAGGATCCGCTTCAATATTGTCAGCAAAGCGCTGCAGGTCAAAGACGGCCTCCTCCAGCTGTATCTTGCTACTTAAAAACAATTCAGTCACGGGCTTGAGGGCGTCGAGTTTGATGTCCTGAAGTGAGTGCAGTGCGTGAGACAGCTGGTTCAATATATTGTCCTCTTCACTGTCGCCGCAGATCGCCAGGACCTTGCCGCAATTGCGCAGAATCTCGTCGACCTGGCTGAGTTGGCGTTGCTCTTGTTCAAGGCTGAGGTATTCTTCTGGCGCTATTGCCAGCTGTTCCAGCTCTTCAGCCTGGTAGGCTAGCAACTGAGCTCTAGCGGCTTGCTCGGCATTATTCGACTTTAAGGATTCGAGTCTTCGGCGGGCCTGGTGAAACTGCCCCCACAGGTCTTGAACCTGATCCGCGAGCGGCAGGACATCGCCAAACTCATCTAGCATGCGACGATGGTTGTCCCTTTTAAGTAACGACTGGTGTTCATGCTGGGAGTGGATATCGATGAGCATCTCTCCCAGGGTTTTCAGGTCTGCCACGGTACTGGGTGCGCCATTAATAAAGCCTCGCGAGCGTCCATCTGCACTCAGCGTGCGGCGAAGAATACATTCTCCGTCTGTGTCACTTGGCAGTTCACGTTCCGTCAGCCAGGCTTGCACCGTAAGGTTGTCGCTGATATCAAAGGTGGCGTGAATCTCGGCGCGGTTAGCCGCATCGGCAATCAAATGGAGGTCGGCCCGGTCGCCCAGTGTGAGGCCCAGGGCATCCAGAATAATCGATTTGCCAGCACCAGTTTCGCCAGTCACAACGGTCATGCCTGGCTCGAATGCCAGTTCGAGATAATCAACCAATGCAAAATTTTGAACGGTCAGATGGGTGAGCATGACATTACCTGATGGATAGCCTGTTAATTAAACGCCAGCCTCTGTCGAGTCCGCAAGTCAGCGCTGACAAATTTTACGCTGAATTTGGCGCTCTGTATTGATGTGGTCTTCTTCAGGTGGTTATATTGATGAGTCGTTTTAGGTAGGTGTTGGCCAGCAGATTCCATGGTAGGCAAGTCCGAGATCAGTGAAAAAGCCCAGTGGGTGTTGAAAGCGCTCGTAGAGCGCTACATTGCCGATGGTCAGCCGGTAGGTTCAAAAACCCTGGCGGCACACACGCGAGTTGCGGTTAGTTCTGCAACGGTCCGTAATATTATGGCGGATCTCGAAGACAAGGGGTATGTCACCTCTCCGCACACATCGGCTGGGCGTGTGCCGACGGCGATGGGATATCGTTTTTTTGTCGACAGTCTGTTGGAAATGGCGCCTTTAGGTGTTCAGGATTTACAGCAGATGCGACGCCAGTTAGACCCGGATTGGTCGACCCAGCAATTGGTACAATCCACTTCCAGTATTTTGTCGGATATCACCCGCATGGCCGGCCTGGTAACTATCCCCCGTCGCGAGCAAGTCACCCTGCGACACGTGGAGTTTCTTGGTCTCAGTGAGAGGCGGGTGCTGGTGATTTTGGTTCTGGCAGATCACGAGGTCCAGAATCGAGTGATTTATACTGATGTAGCCTACACTGAGATCCAGCTCAAGGAGGCGTCTAACTATATAAACCATTCCTTCTCAGGACGCTCTTTACGCCAAATTCGAGAGCAACTGATCTCTGCGATGAAGTCTGATCAAGAAAACCTCAACAGTCTCATGAAGGCGACGCTTGAGGTCGCTGAGAAGGCCTTTGAGCAAGAAGAGTCTGGGGGCTACGTCCTGGCGGGTCAGGAAAACCTCGTTGAAATATCCCCGGATAAGGCCCGTGATGATATGCGCGGCCTGTTTAAGGCGTTCTCGCTGAAAGGCGATATTCTGCATTTGCTGGATCGTTGTCTGGCAGGTGAAGGAGTACAGCTGTTTATCGGAGAAGAATCTGGCTATGAGTTGCTTGATGAGTGCAGTCTGGTGATTTCGCCCTATCGAGTAGATGGTCAGTTGGTTGGAGTTTTAGGGGTCGTTGGACCCACTAGAATGGCTTACAACCGTGTAATTCCGGTAGTTGACGCGACTGCCAGACTGCTCAGTACCGTCCTTGGTTCATCAATACCGCGTCACTGAATCACGCCATCCAACCGACCCCGCAGGGTCGATGATCATTCTCGCAATCGATACCCTTGAATCTTGTCGGTGTCAGCCCCATATCTGCGGGACTTCAAAATTACTGATCTGGAGTCAGGGTGCATGGCAAATTCCGAAGAACAACAATCGACACAGTCTGATGACCAAGCGCGGCACGACGAGCTGATTGTCACCCCGCCCGAGTCTGAGGGCGAGGCAGAAATCCTCGAACCTTCGGCAGACAATATCGACACTATGTCACCCCAGGAGTTGCGTGCCAAGGCATATGCAGCACTAGAAGAAGCAGAAAGGTTCAGGGATGCCACCTTGCGCGCCGAGGCTGAGATGCAAAATCTTCGTCGGCGTACAGAACGGGAAGTTGAGCACGCGGTCAAGTATGGGGTCGAAAAGCTGGTGCAGAATCTGTTACCGGTTGTTGATAGCCTCGAGAAGGCGATCGAGTCTGCGGAACAGTCCGACGCCGACAGCGAGGCGACCCTGGCGATCATAGAAGGCATGGGATTGTGCCAGCGATTGTTTCTCGACGTCATGCTGAAAGAAGGTGTGGCTGTCATAGACCCGCATGGAGAGCCATTCGATCCAAATTTACATCAAGCCATTTCGATGGTTGAAAGTCCTGAAGTGGAGCCCAATTCTGTGATCGCAGTCGTACAGAAAGGCTATCAATTGAACGGCCGGTTGGTGCGACCAGCGATGGTGATGGTTGCAAAAAACTCGTCACCGGCTTCCAGCTAGGCAGGAATGAGAAGCATTAGAAACCCAATAATAGGCCTTGAATAAATTTGTTCGAGGCCAATATAGGCTTTCAAGAAGTGAATTGGCTTGCGAATCAGCCTTCGAAGGGTGGCGCAGGCAGGCAAAATGAAATCACAAAACACATTGGATCAACTTTGGTTACCACCAACCTGCAGTCAAACAGGTCGTTCAGCGGAGAAGTATCATGGGAAAAATAATCGGCATAGATCTTGGGACCACCAACTCATGCGTTGCTGTCATGGAAGGCAATCGCGCCAAAATCATTGAAAATGCTGAGGGTGATCGTACGACGCCATCAGTGGTGGGTTATGCCGGTGACGACGAAGTGCTGGTCGGCCAGTCTGCCAAGCGCCAAGCGGTAACTAACCCTCATAACACGCTGTTTGCGGTCAAGCGTCTGATTGGTCGTCAGTTCGACGATAGTGTCGTACAGAGAGACATTAAGATGGTGCCCTACAAGATTGCGAAGGCCGATAACGGTGATGCATGGGTTGAGGTCAACGGCCAAAAGATGGCCCCACCACAGATATCCGCGCAAGTGCTGAAAAAGATGAAGAAAACCGCTGAGGATTATCTGGGGGAGTCTGTCACCGAGGCGGTGATCACGGTGCCGGCTTACTTTAACGACTCTCAGCGTCAAGCGACCAAAGATGCCGGCCGAATAGCGGGCCTCGAGGTCAAGCGCATTATCAACGAGCCGACGGCTGCGGCGCTTGCCTACGGCCTGGACAAGTCAGTGGGTGATTCAACCATCGCCGTCTACGACTTGGGTGGTGGAACCTTTGATATCTCAATTATCGAGATTGCTGATGTCGACGGCGAAAAGCAATTCGAGGTCCTGTCTACCAATGGTGATACTTTCCTCGGTGGTGAAGACTTTGATTTACGCCTGATTGATTATCTTGCCGATGAATTTAAAAAGCAGCACGGCATGGATCTGCATAATGATCCGCTAGCCCTGCAGCGGTTGAAGGAAGCCGCTGAGAAAGCAAAAATAGAGCTCTCCAGCAGTCAGCAAACAGAAGTGAATCTGCCCTATATTACGGCCGATGCGACTGGACCGAAGCACTTGGTCATCAAGGTGACGCAGGCGAAACTGGAGTCTCTGGTTGAGGAGCTGGTAAACCGGACCATTGAGCCGCTGCGCACCGCGCTGAAGGATGCTGGTCTGGGTGTCTCAGAAATCAACGATATCATCCTGGTCGGTGGCCAGACCCGGATGCCGATGGTGCAACGTAAAGTCAAAGAGTTTTTTGGCAAGGAAGCGCGCAAAGACGTTAACCCAGACGAGGCTGTCGCCATGGGCGCAGCAATTCAGGCAGCTGTGCTTTCCGGTGATGTCAAAGACGTACTGCTGCTCGATGTGACGCCGCTGTCCTTAGGTATTGAGACGATGGGCGGTGTGATGAGTACCCTGATCGAGAAGAACACTACGATTCCGACTAAAAAGAGTCAGGTGTTCTCCACTGCAGAAGACAACCAGCCAGCTGTGACGATTCATGTTCTGCAAGGCGAGCGCAAGCAAGCATCACATAACAAGTCGTTAGGGCAATTTGATTTGACAGACATTCCCCGCTCGCCGCGAGGCACGCCGCAAATCGAGGTGAGTTTTGATCTTGACGCAAACGGCATACTGAATGTATCGGCGAAAGACAAGGCAACGGGTAAAGAGCAGTCTATTGTGATCAAGGCCTCATCGGGTTTGAGCGACGAGGAAGTCGAGCAAATGGTGCGAGATGCTGAATCCCATGCCGAAGATGACCGCCGGTTTGAGGAGTTGGTGACAGTACGAAACCAGGCCGATGGCTTAGTGCATGCGACGCGCAAGATGGTCGAGGAAGCTGGCGATAAGGTGCCAGAAAACGAAAAAGCCGCCATTGAAACGGCCATTGCTGAACTTGAGACGGCTCTGAAAGGGACTGATAAGGACGACATCCAGGCCAAGACGGCGAAGTTGACCGAGGCGTCTTCAGCGCTGGCTCAGCGTATGAGCGCCGAGCAAACGCAATCTGCTGGCGGTGCTGGTGATGCGAAAGGTGCTAGTAAGGTAGATCCTGACGCGGTAGATGCCGAGTTTGAAGAAGTGAAAGACGACGGGAAGTAACATCTCCCTAACCCGCTCGTGCTGTTGGACGACCGTGAAGAGGGACATGTTGGCTACTGAACTAAACCGACATAGGCGATGAACTACAGCGCAGAATCCAGGCGATAACCGGGATTCTGCGTTCGCGTATCAGAAGAATTGAAGCGTAATATGGCGACTAAGAGAGATTATTACGAAGTGCTGGGCGTTGCTCGTGATGCTTCGGAGCAAGAAATAAAGAAGGCCTATCGGCGTATGGCGATGAAATATCATCCTGACCGTAATCCTGATGACGCGGCGGCCGAAGACAAGTTCAAGGAGGCCAGCGAAGCCGCCGAGGTTCTGATGGACAGTCAAAAACGCGGCGCCTACGATCAGTTTGGGCATGCCGGGCTGGAGGGCCAGGGTGCCGGGTTTGGTGGCGGTGGCTTCAGCTCAATTTTTGAAGACGTATTTGGCGATATCTTCAGCGGCGGCGGTCGCGGGCGGAGCCAAGTCCAACGTGGTTCTGACTTAAAATACATACTTGATCTGGATCTTGAGGAAGCGGTTCGCGGAACCAATCCAAAGATTAAGATCCCGACGCTCGTGGAGTGCCACGAATGTTTAGGCTCTGGTGCGAAAAAAGGTACCAGTGCCGTAGATTGCGTGCAGTGTGCGGGGATGGGTCAGGTCACAGCAAGGCAGGGTTTTTTCTCGATTCAGCAGACCTGTCCTCGATGTCGCGGTGCCGGCAAGATGATTACAGATCCCTGCCAAAAGTGTCGCGGCCAAGGCCGCATCGAGGAGCAAAAAACGCTGTCAGTCAAGGTCCCTCCTGGGGTTGACACCGGCGACCGTATTCGCCTGGCAGGCCAGGGCGAGGCAGGCGCAAACGGTGGGCCAGCGGGCGATCTGTATGTCCAAGTCAATGTTCGTGCGCATCCGATTTTCACTCGCGAAGGTGAGAATCTGTATTGCGAAGTGCCCATTAGTTTTGTTGATGCTGCGTTGGGTGGCGATCTTGAGGTGCCGACCCTTGATGGCCGTGTGAGCCTGAAAATACCTGAGGAAACGCAAACCGGTAAAATGTTCCGACTGCGAGGCAAGGGTGTTAATGTCACGCAAGTCAGAGGCGGTGGTATCGGTGACTTGTATTGCCGGGTTGTGGTAGAAACGCCTGTCAAGCTGAGTAAAAAACAGAAAGAATTATTACGAGAGTTTGACAGCGAGTCCAATGCCAAACAGTCGCCCAAGCGTTCGACCTGGTTCGAGGGTGTTAAGCAGTTTATCGACTCCTTGACTTAAGCGCTTGAACGGCGCTTGAACGCAACAAGCCGGATTTAAAAACATGATAAATATTGCCGTCACCGGTGCCGCTGGGCGGATGGGTAAAACGCTGATACAAGCCATTCTCGAGACCCAGGGAGTGACTCTCAGCGCTGCTGTGGAGCAACCTGGACACCCTTCGATCGGCTCAGATGCCGGTGAGATGGCCGGCTTGGGGCGAATAGGGGTGCCGGTGGTCGAGGATCTGGCATCGGTTGCCTCGCACTTCGATGTATTGATTGACTTCACCGTTCCGGCAGCCACGTTGGCGAATCTAAAGGTGTGTGCCGCCCATGGTAAACGCATGGTCATAGGTACCACTGGCCTGAATGAGCTGCAGCAGACTCAAATGCAGGCATTGGCGATGCAGGTCGCCGTGGTCGCCGCGCCGAACTACAGTGTCGGGGTCAATGCCACGTTTAAGCTACTTGAAATGGCTGCTGGCATTTTTGGAGACGATGTCGATATTGAAATTATCGAGGCCCATCATCGCCATAAAGTTGATGCGCCCTCAGGGACAGCCATACGCATGGGGGAAGTCATCGCGAATCGTCTCGGCCGAGACCTCAGTGAGGTAGCGAGCTATGGTCGTGAGGGTATCACCGGGGAACGGCATCGGCAGACTATCGGTTTCAGTACGGTTCGCGGCGGCGATATTGTTGGCGAACACACCGTGATATTTGCTGGTGCCGGTGAGCGCCTGGAAATCACTCATAGGGCACATAGTCGTTCAAACTTCGCCGAAGGTGCAGTGCGAGCTGCTCGTTGGCTCGCCGATAAGGGCGCTGGTGTCTTTGATATGCAGGATGTGTTGGGATTACGTGGTCAGAAGTCGGATTAAAATGTGAAATTATCTGGAATCGTTTGCTCAATTCACATAGAATCTGGCGCCAATATGGTTTTCCGGTCGGAGTAAAATACAAGCGAGATGGAAGCAATTCCCTCTCGCTTTTTTTCGACCATTGACCAACAATTGCGAACCATTGGAGGCTGATAGTTGACCAGTAGAGCGGTACTTGCACTTGAGAACGGCGTCTTGTTCGAGGGTGTAGCTATTGGAATAGACGGTCAATCTGTCGGCGAAGTGGTTTTCAACACGTCCATGACGGGTTACCAGGAAATCCTGACCGATCCCTCCTATGCCCGCCAGATCATCACTTTGACGCATCCGCATATTGGCAACACAGGCGTCAATGATGAGGATGAAGAGTCTGACGCTACCTGGGCTGCAGGTCTGGTGATTCGTGATCTTCCTCTGGCAGTCAGTAACTGGCGTCAGCAAGGTACTCTTCAAGACTATCTGATTAAGCATCAAGTGGTGGCTATTGCCGGCATAGATACTCGGATGCTGACCCGTATTCTGCGAGATGAAGGCGCTCAGAAAGGCTGCATTATTGCGGGTGCAAATCTGACCGATGACGATATCCAGGGTGCGATTAAGTCAGCCCAAGCATTCAGCGGTTTGGCCGGGCTGGATCTGGCGCAAGTTGTGACGACCCCGTCAAGTTACATCTGGCGTGAGGGTAGCTGGTCGCTCAATACCGGTTATTCGACCGTGACGGAATTTAAGTACAAGGTCGTAGCATACGACTTCGGCGTCAAGCGCAATATTTTGAGAATGTTGGCCGATCGGGGCTGTGACTTGATTGTGGTACCTGCCAAGACATCGGCAGATGAGGTCTTGGCAATGCAGCCTGATGGTGTGTTTCTGTCCAATGGCCCAGGTGATCCGGAGCCCTGCGACTATGCCATTGCAGCGATTCAGACCCTGCTGGAATCACGTATCCCTATCTTTGGGATCTGCCTTGGACTGCAGTTACTCGGCATAGCCGCCGGTATGAAAACCATCAAGATGAACCATGGTCATCATGGCGCGAACCACCCGGTAAAGGATCTGCAAACCGGCGTCGTCCTTATCTCTAGTCAAAATCATGGATTTTGTATTGATGATGCGACCCTGCCGAAAGGCGTCAGCGTTAGTCACAGATCCTTATTTGATAATTCTCTTCAGGGTATTGAGCTTCTTGATCGCCCCGCGTTTGGATTCCAGGGTCACCCTGAAGCAAGCCCGGGGCCCCATGACGCTGCCCCTTTGTTTGACCATTTTATCGATCTAATCGAACAATACATGGCTACTAGAAAATCTCATGCCTAAAAGAACTGACATAAACAGTATTCTGATCATCGGCGCTGGCCCGATTATTATCGGTCAAGCCTGTGAGTTTGATTACTCAGGTGCGCAAGCCTGTAAGGCGCTTCGTGAGGAAGGCTATCGAGTCATTCTGGTGAACTCGAATCCGGCGACGATAATGACAGATCCGGCCATGGCTGACTCAACCTATATTGAACCCATCACTTGGGAAGTGCTGGCGAACATAATTGAAATAGAGCGCCCTGATGCCTTGTTGCCGACGATGGGCGGGCAAACGGCATTGAACTGTGCCTTGGACCTGGCCCGTGAGGGCGTGCTTGAGCGGTTTAATGTGGAAATGATCGGCGCAAGTCGCGATGCGATCGATATGGCTGAAGACCGTCAGAAATTCGATGTGGCGATGAAGTCGATTGGTCTTTCGACCCCTGTATCGGCCTTTGCCCACTCGCTTGAAGAGGCTAAACAGGTGCAGGTCAGGCTTGGCTATCCGTGCGTGATCAGGCCCTCTTTTACCATGGGTGGCTCGGGTGGTGGTATCGCTTACAATCAAGACGATTTTATTGAAATCTGCACCCGTGGACTCGATCTGTCGCCGACCAATGAGCTGCTGATCGATGAATCTCTGCTGGGTTGGAAAGAGTACGAGATGGAAGTGGTACGTGATAAAAACGATAACTGCATCATCGTTTGTGCAATTGAAAACTTTGATCCCATGGGCATCCATACCGGCGACTCGATTACTGTGGCGCCGGCTCAGACGCTGACTGATAAGGAATACCAGATTATGCGCAACGCCGCGATAGCGGTGCTGCGCGTCATAGGGGTGGAAACCGGTGGTTCGAACGTGCAGTTCGGCATTGATCCGGCCACGGGCAGGATGGTCATTATTGAAATGAACCCGCGGGTCTCTCGATCCTCAGCACTGGCTTCCAAGGCGACGGGCTTCCCCATTGCCAGAGTGGCGGCGAAGCTGGCGATAGGCTATACCCTGGACGAGCTCTCGAATGAGATCACCGGTGGTGCAACGCCGATCTCCTTTGAGCCTTCCCTCGATTATGTTGTGACCAAAATCCCACGTTTTACGTTTGAGAAATTTCCCCAAGCCGAAAACTTTCTGACTACACAGATGAAATCGGTGGGCGAAGTGATGGCTATCGGTCGAACCTTCCAGGAATCTCTACAGAAAGCCCTGCGCGGCCTTGAGGTCGACATCAATGGTCTTTCGCCGATTATGGACAATTCGTCAAGAGACTGGAAAACACGAATTCGACGAGAACTGCAAGTTGCCGGTGCCGAACGTATTCGCTATCTGGCAGATGCGATCCGGCTAGGTTTTGGGATGGAAGAAATACATCAGCTGACCGGTATCGACCCTTGGTTTCTGGTTCAGATTGAAGACCTGATTCGTCGAGAACAGGGCCTTGCTGGGGTAGCCCTTTCGGCCATTGACCGAGATTGGATGTTTGATCTTAAGCAGCGTGGATTTGCCGATGCACGCCTCGCCGAATTACTCGCCGTGGATGAAGACGCTGTCCGTGCCCATCGAAAGGTGCTGGGTGTGAAGCCTGTTTACCGGCGAGTCGATACCTGTGCCGCGGAGTTCGCGTCCGCTACCGCCTACATGTACTCGACCTATGAGTCTGAGTGTGAGGCAAGGCCAACGGGTCGTGACAAAATTATGGTCCTTGGTGGCGGCCCTAATCGGATTGGTCAAGGCATCGAGTTTGACTATTGTTGCGTCCATGCTGTTCTCGCCATGCGCGAAGACGGTTATGAAACCATCATGGTCAATTGTAATCCAGAGACGGTGTCCACAGATTTTGACACAGCAGACCGCCTGTACTTCGAGCCCCTGACCCTTGAGGATGTGCTCGCAATTGTCGAAGTCGAGAAGCCCAAGGGCGTCATAGTTCAATTTGGTGGACAGACACCGTTGAAACTTGCCGAAGCATTGATGAATGCAGGCGTACCTATTATCGGCACCAGCCCTGATGCGATCGACATGGCTGAGGATCGAGAAAGATTTCAGACTATGATCGCGAAGCTAGGTCTACGCCAGCCGCCCAATAAGACGGTTAAGACCTTGAAGGAAGGTATCACCGCAGCACGGAAAATAGGCTTTCCGCTGGTTGTCAGGCCATCCTATGTTTTGGGTGGCCGAGCGATGGAAATCGTTTACGACGAAGAAGAGCTGACGCGGTATTTACGCGAGGCAGTGCAGCTATCCAGTCGTTCGCCGGTATTGTTAGATCGATTCCTTGATCGAGCAATCGAGATAGACGTGGATGCAGTATCTGATGGTAAGCAAGTGGTGATAGGTGCTGTCATGCAGCATATTGAGCAAGCTGGTGTGCATTCAGGAGACTCGGCGTGTTCCCTGCCGCCCTACAGTTTGAGTGATGTTGCGCTCGATGAGATGCGCAAACAAGTTGTGCAGATGGCCCTTGAACTCGGCGTGATCGGTTTGATGAATGTTCAGTTTGCGATTCAAAACGGTGATATCTATATTCTTGAGGTTAACCCGCGTGCCTCACGAACAGTGCCATTCGTGTCGAAATGTATCGGCGTTTCCCTGGCCAAGGTCGCCGCTCGTTGCATGGCCGGTACCAGCCTCGAAGCACAAGGTTTTACTCAAGAGATAGTTCCCGATTTTTTCAGTGTCAAAGAGGCGGTATTCCCATTTGGCAAGTTCCCCGGCGTGGATCCAATTCTCGGCCCGGAAATGAAGTCAACGGGAGAGGTTATGGGCGTTGCCGAAACTTTTGGTGAGGCATACCGTAAAGCTCAGCTCGCATCTGGAGAACGTATCCCGACCATAGGGCGGGCGTTTTTGAGTGTTCGAGACGCCGATAAACCCGACTTGGTGCAAGTGGCCAGAGACCTGCTGGATCTTGGCTTTACGCTGGTTGCGACGCGTGGAACCGCGTCAGTATTGCGCGAGGCCGGGGTGCATGTGGATATCGTCAATAAAGTTCAGGAAGGTCGGCCCCATGTGGTCGATATGCTGAAAAATTCTGAGGTGAACTTCATCGTAAATACCACGGAAGGTAAGCAGGCGATTGCAGACTCCTACGCTATTCGGCGAACTGCCCTGCAACAAAAGGTCTATAATGCCACAACCATGGCGGGTGCCAGGGCCTGTATCGATGCGGTGCGGCACGGTAACCAAATTTCGGTGCATCGTCTTCAGGATTTGCACAAGCGCTTGCTGAGCTAATGTGCGACCTTAGTAACAAGGCTTTTCGGCGGGCATAGCACCCGCCCGCGAAGATTTTTGTGATCCCTACTGGACATCCCAGTCGAACTTTTCAACACTAGGCATTGTCTTCTCCCAATCTTTGAAAACTACCGGACAGAATCTATGGACAAGGTTCCCATGACAGCCGCGGGCGAAAAGACGCTGCGGATTGAGGTGGATCGCCTCAAGCAAATCGAACGACCGAGAATTATCAAAGAAATCGCAACTGCCAGGGCGCAAGGCGATCTTCGCGAAAATGCTGAATATCAGTACGCCAAAGAGGAACAGGGTTTTATCGAGGGGCGAATCGCAGATATTGAGGGTAAGTTGAATCATGCCCATGTCATTGACGTGACGCTGATCGAGTGCACGGGCCGAGTAATATTTGGCACGACAGTACACCTTCTGAACCTTGATACCGATGAAAAAATCGTCTACCAAATCGTGGGTGACGATGAAGCCGACCTGAAGATCTCAAAAATTTCTGTATATTCGCCGATTGCCAGAGCTTTGGTTGGCAAAGAAGTGGGCGACGTCGCGCTGGTGCAAGCGCCCAGCGGTACCATTGAGTACGAAATTTGTCTGGTTGAGCACCTTTAGCGGGCATCAGGATGAATCGCCAAGGATGGGCGATCGCGCTTCTAGGATTTTCAGCTATCCTGCCGACGCATGCCGAAGTGGTAATCACGGGACTGAATGCCGAAATGACGGCTGCCGTCGAAGCGCAGCTGAGCCTCTGGGCGCAACCCTGTGATCTGAATACGCGAAGCGTGAGCTACCAGTTTTCGCGAGTCGACGCCGAAGTGCGTGATGCACTGGAGTCCTTTGGTTTTTATACCCCACTGATCAACAGCAAGCTTGAATGGGGTGACGCTCAGAGCGCCTGCTGGCAGGTGACTATTCAGGTTGATCCTGGCTTGCCCGTGGTTATTCGCGAAACTCGGTTCAGCATTATTCCGGAAAACGAATTTTTCAGCGCAATACCCCGCCTGGGTGTCACGCCTGGAGAGCAGTTCGATCACCAGCGATATGAAAACTTCAAGTCTAAACTGGAGCAGGTCGCCGCTGAGAAGGGTTTTTTTGAGGCGTTTCTAGCGACCCACCTGGTGACTATCGACCCGACGCAGCGGGCGGCTGATATTCAGTTGGAATGGCGGCTTGGTGAGCGTTATAGCTTTGGCGAGGTCAGATATTTGGGTGCTGACTTGAAAGACAGGATCCTGAACCGCTATCTGCCATTTAAGCTCGGTGATCCCTATGATGCGCAGCTGCTGGGTGAATTCTATCAGGCATTGCTGAGCAGTGACTATTTCAATGACGTCAGCATCGATGCCGAGGTCGATGCCGCGATCGACCGACAGGTGCCGGTGGTGGTGAATCTAACGCCTATCAAGCCCGCTGAAACCCGGCTAGGTTTGGGCTATTCAACGGACCTGGGTGCGAAAGCCTCCATCAGCTATACCAACAAGCGGTTTAATCAGAGGGGTCACCGCATCGAGGGAGCGCTGGCACTGGCAGAGCGGGAGGCCGAAATAGGGGGTTTCTATCGAATTCCTGATGCCGATTATGCCCAAGGCTGGACCAGTTTCTATGCCGGGCTGAAGAAGACCGATACGGATACCAGCGAGGCCAACACGTCGAAAGTGGGGATTCGACAGCTCATCCTGTTCAAGTCGGATTGGATCATGACGCGCTTTATCGAGATAGTGAATGACGATTTCACGATTGCGAGGACCGAGACTACCAGTACTAATCTCGTGCCGGGCATCAGTCTCAATCGAACTCACACGGATCTTTCTCGCCGTCCCCGTTTTGGCTACAGGGTTGGCCTTGGACTATCAGGCGCTTCTCGAGCCCTTGGTTCAGACTCCGATTTTGTCAATCTCTTTGCCGCTGCCAAGGTTATTCTGCCGCTGTGGCCGACCGGTCGATTCATTACTCGTGGTCAAGTGGCTGCTGTCATCAGTGATGAATTTAGCGAGCTGCCTCCGGGAAACCGATATTTTACCGGGGGTGATCATAAAGTGCGAGGATTTGACTTTGAGTCCTTGGGCCCGGTGGATTCAACCGGTGCGGTCATTGGTGGCAATCGGCTACTGGAATTAAGTATCGAGGTCGATCAGAAGATCGCCGAGAACTGGGCGCTCGCCGTATTCATGGACTCAGGCGGTGCCTCCTTGGACCAGTTTTCAACGACCCTCTCCACCTCGGTGGGCTTTGGCGTTCGCTGGTACTCGCCCATCGGCCCAGTCCAAGTCGATATTGCCTCGCCGCTGGATAGCAATGCTGTGCGCCTGCATATCAGTCTTGGGCCAGAGCTGTGATCTTGCGGGGATGGTTCTACGGTACTGTGGGCTTGTTGTTGCTGCTAATGGCAATCGCTTGGTCTGTGCTCGCCACTGAATCTGGCAGTCTCTGGCTGGTCACTCGACTCGCGCCTGAAAACATTAAGGTACTAGGCGTTCACGGTCGCCTGCTCGACCAACTGCAGATTGAACAGCTGAACATATCAACCCCGGAACTCGATATCAGCATTCGCGACCTGAAGCTTCAGGTCGGTTTGCTGCCATTGCTACTCTATCGCTTGAACGTCATTCACCTCGAGGTAGCGACGCTCGCGATCCGCCGTCACGCTCGAGAGGATGCGTCGAAAACCAGCGCAGCTTTCGCGGGCTTTCCTATTGGTATAGATCTTCCCAGTATCAGTATTCGGCAGATCATCTATCAACAAGGTGATAGCACGTATGTGATTGACCGGCTGCAGAGCGCGGGCTACCTGTTGGGTCCTAGTGTCAATCTGAGCCGCTTATCTCTCGACTACCAAGAGTACAAACTGGCTGCTGAGCTGCAGTTGAGTCTGAGCAGCCCCATGCCTTTGACCGGCAGCTATCGACTGCAGACACCCTATGGAGAACTTGTCGCGAGTATTGAAGGCTCTCGGCGCAACATCAGTAGTCGTGGCATGTTCCAGTCTCTGGCGGTGGTCGCCAATCTGGATTTGGACGTGGATCGGGATCCGCTGGTCATTGCTGTCTCGGCACCAAAGCTTGAGTTGAGCGCTCTTACCAGTACTACGGCTGCTACTTTGGCGCCGAGTTTGGAGGATTTGGACCTGCGCATCGTCTCTGATTTTTCGATGTACAAGATAGCGGGCGAAGGTGTGCTTCTATCCCGGATGCTGCCGCCACTACCGATGGTTGCACTGGGTGAATACTCAAACGGTGAGTTTGCACTTACTAACCTAAGTGTCTCTTATGAGAAAGCCGAGGCAGTCATGAGTGGTCATTACCTCCTCCAGGCTCAGACGTTTCGAGGAAGCCTCGCGCTTGGGCAAATACCATTGTCGTTGATCAAGCCATTGCTGCCGCCGAACATTGCCGAAGCGATCTCGCTACAGGGCCAGATATCGACTCGGGCTGAGGTTAACTTCGCAGACGGACGCATGAGTCTCGATCTGCCACGTATCACGGGTGTCGTGAATCAGCGAGCGCTAACAGGTAGTGCGGAATTATCAGCGAAGGAATTGTCAGACCTGAAGCTGAACTTGAGTGTGAATTTGGAAGACAATCAGCTGCTGACGAGGCTGGACATGACGGCACAAAAACTTCAGGTGGACTTCAATGGCAGCCAGCTGAACGAAATCTTGCCAGAGTTGCAGGGTCAGATGCAGGTTCGCGGCGAGGTCAGCGGGCTCTTGGGTAGTCCGACGATCGAGGGCAGCTTGTGGGTCCAGAATTTCGAATTCAATCAAATCCATCTGACCGCGCTGACGGCAACCCTCGCTACGCTAGGCAAGGAAGCCTATCAACTGCGAATTGCACTCGATTCATTGCAGGTTGCTGGCTCACTTTTGGGTGATCTGCAGGCCGACATTCAGGGCTCCAGACAAGTTCAGGCCGGTACTCTTCGCTGGCATCTTAATGATCGAGCGTTTTCAACCCAGGTGACCAATAGGGTCAGGGAGAGTGCCGGGTTTGGGCAGTGGCTGCCACTCGCAGGCGATCTGCAGCTTGCAGACAGTGTTCTTGATCTGCCATCGGGCATCTGGCGATCACGAGATGCAATCCCTGTTCATTACGCTCAGGGCCAGGCTGGGCTTGATGCTCGAAGCTGCTGGCATGCAGAAGGCGCCGGTGAACTTTGCGCGAACCAACTAGCTTGGGTTGATGGGCAGCTTACCGTCAATGCACTGTTAAACCAGTTGCCTGTCAATATCGCGCGGTTACCAGGTACTTCAATGATGCAGCTGGTCGGTAATCTTGACGTTTACTTGAATCTGCAGGGCAGCCTGGAGAAATGGCAGGGTGAGTTCGGCTTTTCGATGCCGCAAAGTCAGCTAGTCTGGTCAGCGCTTAACGAGGATCGAGCGCTACTGGACCTCTCCGGGCAAGGCGAGATTGACGGCTATAGTCTGCGTGGTACTGTGCAAGCGCTGTCGAGTGCTGAGCACCGAATGGATGCGAAGCTGTCGATCCAGGATGTTCGTCAACCGTTGAATTTCACGCTCTCAGCGGCGGTAGATTCGCAAGACATTGGGCTGCTGACGGCAGTTATGCCGTTTATCGCGACCGGGCACGGCAAGGCGCAAGCGTCAATCGACATTATCCAGTCGACCTCGACTCAGGATGGCCTGCCCCAACGCCTCATCAAAGGCCAGCTGACCCTGGGGCCTGGCGTCGAGGCGATGATTCCGGCACTGAATCTCGAGTTCTCCGAAGTTCAGTTCAGGGCAGTGGCCAATAGTGAGCGAGAAATCGATTTCAGCGGCAAGGTCGTGTCAGGCGCTGGCGAAGTCACGCTCTCGGGCTCCTCGATCGATCTCCTGGCTGCTGATCGGCAGGTGCAGGCGAGACTGCTGGGTGAGCAGTTTCTGGTAATTAATCGGCCGGAAATACAAGTGGTAGCAAGCCCTGATCTGGTTTTTGGGGTTGCGGGACCTAAGCTTCAAGTCTCGGGAAAGCTGCGACTCGACAGTGGTCAGATCCAGGACAAGGCGCTGAGAATCTCGCCCCGTACGCGTTCCAGTGACGTTGTGGTCATCAGCGCAGAACCGATGCAGCCGAGCGGTCCGATCTACGAGCTGGATCTGACTTTAACGGTCGAGGACCAGGTTCGAATCCTTCTGTATGGTCTCGATGCCAGGGTCTTTGGAGCGCTAAGGGTCCGTCAGTCGGCGTCCAGACCGCGTCAGGTTGAAGGTATTTTGAATCTTGCGGACGGCGTTTTCTCGCGTTATGGCGTCGAATTTCAATTAGAGCGCGGTCGTCTGATTTACAGCGGTTCGGTCACGAATCCGGTGGTCGACCTGGTGGCGCGCCGCGAGATTGATTCCCCGCAAGGGAAGGTCACGGTGAGATTGATGATGAGTGGCACAGCCAGCAATCTGGCGTCTCGCCTGGTTGCTTCCCCGTCTATGAGTGAGGCGGATGCCCTGAGCTACTTGATTCTGGGTCGACCGTTGGGCAGATCATCAGGTGCCGACGGATCGCTCCTCGCTGGTGCGGCCATGTCATTTGGTTTAAAAAAGGCGGTGCCCATTACAGCTGAGATTCAGGCCAAACTGGGTCTTGACGAACTGGTTGTTGCGGGTGAAGACATAGATACAGCAGCGGTAGTGGCGGGTAAGCGTGTCACTCGGGATCTTTACCTGGAGTACAATTACGGTCTGTTTTCCAGGATTGGCGGTTTGCTGTTGGACTATCAGTTGTCAGAACGATTGTCATTGCAGGCCCAGTCGGGCGCTGCGAATTCACTAGAGCTGATTTACAAATTTTAAAGCAGAAAAATCCTCGGGTCGCGAGCTCACCGAGTCGGCAAAAGATCAGCTGACCGTCGCACGAAGAATGTTTGATAGGGCGGGATTGGGCTTTGTCGCCGCCTTGTAAATCAGCACTATGTGACCGATCTTTTGCACAACGGTCACATGTTGTGTTTTGACTAGCGTGGCAATCAAAGCGTCGCGCTCATCTCTATCACCGGCCAGAATCTTAACCTTAATCAGCTCGTGGTCGTGTAGGGCGCGACTGAGTTCGCCCAGCACGCTCTCGCTGAGGCCATTGCCAGCCACGGTCACCACCGGCTTGAGATGATGGCCTATTGCCCGAAACCGTTTTTTGTCTTTTTGGCTTATCATAAGGTTGGAGTCATCTTCAGTCGAAAAGGGCATAATACCAAAGTCGGTGAACTTACCGAGCGTAGACGCCAAGGCGAAAACGCGGGCGGCGAGTTTACCCGACTCAAATCAACAATGCGAGATCATTGAATGGCAGTAAAGTGCTGAGTCGATTGATATGAAAAAGTCCAAATCCAGTCATCAGTGGCTCAGAAGTCATGAAGACGATGAGTACGTTAAACGTGCTCGAGCTGAAGGGTATCGTTCTCGAGCCAGTTATAAGCTGCTGGAAATAGATGCCCGCTTTGATCTGTTGAAACCGGGAGCAACAGTGATTGATCTGGGTGCCGCTCCGGGTGGCTGGTGTCAGGTGGTTGTCGAAAAAATTGGTCCCCAGGGTATCTTGATCGGTATTGACCTTCTGGAGATGGCACCGATACCGGGTGTGACCTTCATACAGGGTGACTTTACCGAAGCGGAACCCTTTGAGCAGCTTTTAACAACCCTGAACGGTCGACCAGTAGACCTTGTATTTTCAGATATGGCCCCCAATCTAAGTGGCATGAAGAATATTGATCAGCCGCGGGCGGCACATTTAGTGGAGTTGGCCATTGATTTTGCTGATCAGGTGCTCAGGCAGGGCGGTGGATTGGTGTGTAAGTGCTTTGAAGGTGACGGTATTCAGGAAATCAGGCAGCAATACCGGTCGCGCTATGAAACAGTAGTGAATTTCAAGCCGAAAGCGTCGAGGGATAAATCCCGAGAGGTGTACCTGGTGGGACAGAATTTTTCAGGAACAAGTCCGAAGCGAGCCTGAAGTGCGTAGAAGAAGGGCGTAGAATAAGTCCGTAGAATAAGTGCGTAGAATAGCCAGGCCTTTAAAAAGATGTCGAAATAAAGGATCTTTCTGGAAGGTCGATAGACAAGGTCTGTTCCCTAAGCTTTGTTTTGAAGAGCAAGGTTTTGAAGAGCAAGGTTTTGAAGAGCAAGGTTTTGAAGAGCAAGACTTTTATTTAAAGTCTTTTATTTAAAGTCTTTTATTCAGAGTCTTTTATTGAAGGGCTTTCGTTGAAGGCCTTTCATTGAAGGCCTTTCATTGAAGGGCTTTCGTTGAAGGCCTAGATATCTCTAGGGATATTGAAGGTGTTTGACAAAAAAAGTAGGCAAAGTAGGAAAAGTTTTTTAGAAGCTATTGTCCAAAAGATGGCGTAAGAGCGGGTGTAAAAGGGCTGTAATAGCGACAGCGTGAAGCGTGACAGGGTTATTTGGCGTAAAAATTAAACTGGTGTAAGGTTAGTGCCCCGCTTGTGGGACTGGCCTGTAGAGAGGAAATTCCTTTGAACGACATGGGTAAAAATATACTGCTCTGGTTGATTATCGCCGCTGTCTTACTAACGGTGTTCAACAACTTTAATGTGAGCAAAACTCAAACGGAAGTCGAATATTCGGAGTTTCTAGAGTCGATTTCCCAGGACCAGGTTCGCAAGGTAGAAGTGGATGGCCTTATCATTCGTGGTGAAATGAACGATGGCAAGCGCTTCGAAACCGTGCAACCCCAAGTGACCGATAAAGCGTTAATCGACGATATGGTCAACCACCGAGTGGAGTTCAGTGGCGCCAGACCCGAAACGCAAAGTATTTGGACCCAATTGCTGGTCGCCAGTTTTCCGATTTTGGTCATCATTGCGGTATTTATGTTTTTCATGCGGCAGATGCAAGGTGGTTCAGGCGGTCGAGGGGGCCCTCTGACTTTTGGTAAGAGCAAAGCTAAGCTGTTAGGCGAAGACCAGATCAAGACAACTTTTGCCGATGTGGCTGGCGTGGATGAAGCCAAGGAAGACGTGCAGGAGCTGGTCGAGTTCCTTCAGGATCCGACCAAATTTCAGAAACTCGGCGGCCGAATTCCGCGGGGCATACTCATGGTGGGGCAGCCGGGTACGGGTAAAACCCTGTTGGCGAAAGCGATCGCCGGCGAGGCGAAAGTGCCATTCTTTTCTATCTCAGGTTCAGATTTTGTCGAGATGTTTGTCGGTGTTGGCGCTTCTCGCGTGCGAGACATGTTTGAGCAAGCCAAGAAGCAGGCGCCATGTATCATCTTCATCGACGAGATTGATGCCGTGGGTCGACACCGTGGTGCGGGTATGGGCGGTGGACATGATGAACGTGAGCAAACGCTGAACCAGCTGCTGGTTGAGATGGATGGCTTTGACGGTAATGAAGGAGTCATTGTTATTGCTGCAACCAATCGCCCGGATGTGCTGGATCCTGCCTTGTTACGCCCCGGGCGGTTTGATCGTCAGGTTGTGGTTGGTTTGCCTGACATCCGTGGTCGAGAGCAGATTCTCAAGGTGCATATGCGCAAGGTACCCCTTGGCGCCGACGTTGAACCTTCCTACATAGCGCGCGGCACGCCGGGATTCTCAGGTGCGGATCTGGCGAACCTGGTCAATGAAGCGGCACTGTTTGCGGCTCGGCAGAATAAGCGTACGGTAAATATGGAGGAGTTTGAGCAAGCCAAAGACAAGATCATGATGGGCGCTGAGCGCAAGAGCATGGTGATGTCAGAAAAAGAAAAGCGGAATACGGCTTATCATGAGGCTGGCCACTGCGTAGTCAGCTGCCTTGTCCCTGAACATGACCCTACCTATAAAGTGACCATCATTCCTCGCGGGCGAGCGCTGGGCGTGACCATGTTCCTGCCAGAGGAAGACCGCTATTCGATGAATCGTCGGATGATCCTCAGTCAGATCTGTTCGCTATTCGGTGGAAGAATAGCGGAAGAGTTGACCCTGGGACTGGATGGCATAACCACTGGCGCATCAAACGATATTGAGCGTGCTACCAAAATGGCGCGGGCGATGGTCACCAAATGGGGTTTGTCTGAAAAGCTTGGGCCCCTGATGTACGATCAGGAGGAGGGTGAAGTGTTTTTGGGCAGGTCCGCAGGGCAGGCGACGACGCAGGTCTCCGGTGAGACGGCGAAGTTGATTGATGAAGAAGTGAGATCCATCATCGACGCTTGTTATTCTCAAGCGAAGAAGCTGCTAGAAGAAAACCGCGACAAGCTCGATTTGATGGCTGAGGCGCTGATGGAGTACGAGACGATTGATCGCCATCAGATCGATGAGATCATGAGTGGCCGTAAGCCAAGCCCGCCGAAAGACTGGGACGGACCAAAGGATAAACCGACTCAGGGTCAGCAGAAAAAAACTGAGAGCGAACCAGGCGTTAGCCCAAGTGCTCGCCCAGGAGATATTTTGGGTGGTCCGGCGGGCGAGCACTGAAACTGCTTGCCCTGCTCTCTGCAGACGCTGTTCCGTCTCGATGGGACGAGTGGCTGAGGCGGGATCTGTGTGACGGATCTAGCGAAAGACAAGAGGGTTGGTTCATCGCCAACCCTTTTTTTATGATATGTTGACTCCTCTGATGCCCTATGCAGCTGAATAAACGCCCTTTGGTGATGGGCATTCTGAATGTCACCCCGGATTCATTTGCCGATGGTGGCCGATATCTGGCGCCCTCTCAGGCGGTCGAGCGAGCCCGCCAGATGGTGCATGACGGCGTCGACATCATTGATATCGGTGGCGAATCGACTCGGCCAGGTGCGGCAACCGTCAGCGTTAGTGAGGAGCTGCGGCGAGTCATCCCCGTGATTGAGGCCATCAGGTCTGAGTCAGCTATTCCAATTTCTGTGGATACATCGACCCCAGAGGTGATGCGCGAGGCAGCAACAATTGGCATCGATTTGATCAATGATGTCAGGGCCCTGACTCGTGCCGGCGCCCTGACCGCTGCGGCTGCGACGGGTCTGCCAGTCTGTCTGATGCACATGCAGGGGGATCCAAAGACTATGCAGCTCAATCCGACCTACGAGGATCTCTTGGTGGAAATTTGTCGGTTCTTCGAGGCGCGAATGCTTGCATGTGAAGCGGCGGGAATCCCTCGGTCAAAGATCCTGCTTGATCCGGGATTTGGATTTGGTAAGACCGTAGAGCACAATCTGCAACTGATCAATCGACTCGATAACTTCAAAGACCTCGGTTGCCCCATATTGGTGGGTTTGTCCCGAAAGAGTACTATTGGCCAGGTTATTGGTAACTTAACGGCGGACCGAATGGCGGGCAGTATAGCGGGCGCTGTGGTTGCATTCCTGAACGGCGCCAGCATTTTACGGGTACACGATGTTGCCGAGACAGTTCAGGCGCTACAGGTTGTAATGGCGGTACAGAACGAGGGCCTAAAGGGCCAGTAATTTCTCCAAATCAAGAGTATTGAAGTGACTAAACAATATTTCGGCACAGACGGCATCCGTGGTCGAGTCGGTGAAGCGCCCATCACGGCAGAATTCATGTTGAAACTCGGTTGGGCGGCAGGCAAGATTTTTTCCGCAGCGGGCCGAGGTCGCATTCTCATTGGTAAAGACACGAGAATCTCCGGGTATATGTTTGAGTCGGCGTTGGAGGCAGGCTTGTCCTCAGCGGGTATTGATGTCTCATTGCTGGGTCCCATGCCGACGCCTGCCATTGCCTATTTGACAAGGACCTTCAACGCGCAAGCAGGCATTGTCATTAGCGCGTCACATAATCCCTATTATGATAATGGCATCAAGTTCTTTTCTAGCCAGGGGAAAAAGCTTGGTGACGAGATAGAACATGCCATTGAAGCCAAGCTCAGTGAGCCCATGGCCATGGTTGCGTCCGACCGGATTGGTAAGGTCTCAAGGATCAACGATGCGGCGGGTCGATATATCGAGTTCTGCAAAAGCTGTTTTGGCTCAACTCAGAATTTGCAAGGACTGAGAATCGTTATAGATTGTGCCCACGGTGCGACCTATCACATCGCGCCCAGTGTCTTTCGAGAATTGGGCGCGGAAGTGGTTGAGATAGGTGTGTCCCCCGATGGCCTGAATATCAACGACAATATCGGCTCGACCCATCCACAGGCGATGCAGGCGAAGGTATTGGAGGTGAATGCCGATTTTGGTATCGGTCTCGATGGTGATGGTGATCGTCTGATCATGGTGGATGGGTCAGGTGAAATCGTCGACGGTGATGAATTGTTATTTATCGTTGCCAGCCATCTGCAGAATACTCACCGTCTTAATGGCGGGGTTGTAGGAACGCTGATGAGTAATTTTGGCTTGGAGCAGGCGTTAGTCGCGCAGGGTATTCCCTTTGCTCGAGCAGCGGTAGGTGACCGTTATGTGTTGGCAGAACTTGAACAGCGGGGATGGCACCTAGGGGGTGAGTCTTCTGGACACCTCTTGTGCTTGAACCTTGCGAGTACTGGCGATGGCATCATCGCTGCGCTGCAAGTCGTCGCCGCGATGATGGAGACCGGCAAGACACTTCATGAGCTCAAGCAGGCGATGGTCAAGTTGCCGCAACGAATGATCAATGTGGCGTGTCTTGCTGAAATGGTTTCGGCGCCTGCCGTGTTGCTTGGGGTGCAGCGAGTCGAGGCTCAGCTAAAAGGTCGGGGTCGAGTCCTCCTGCGACCTTCAGGCACTGAGCCAGTCGTGCGCGTGATGATTGAGGGTGAAGATTTGGCGCAGGTGAATGCCTTGACCGAAGAGCTGGCGGAAATCGTGGCGAACGCTGCGGCAACTAAGTGAGGCCCATGTTGAAACTTCAAATTAAAGTCGTTAAGCTGTGCCGCCGCGCGCGCAGGTGTAATTGGTGAGGGGAATCCTAGTCGCAGGCAACTGGAAAATGCACGGTAGTCGCGCAAGTGTGGCGGTTTTAGTGCAGGGGTTGCTGCAGGGTTTAGCGCAACGCCGGCTTGATCAGGGTAGGCCATGCGAGGTGCTGATTTGCCCGCCTCATGTCTATTTAGATCAGGTGCAGCGGCAATTGGTGGGGTCTGAAATAGGCCTGGGTGCTCAAAACCTGGACTGGCATGATAGCGGCGCCTTCACAGGAGAAGTCTCCGCAGAGATGCTCCTTGAGTTTGGTTGCAGTCACGTCTTGGTTGGACATTCTGAGCGCCGTAGTCTGTTTGGTGAAACCGATGGGCAAGTCGGGCTCAAAGTTGAAAAGTGTATAAGAAGCGGTCTGATACCGATCATCTGTGTCGGGGAGTCGCTGGCTCAGCGCCAGGCGGATGAGACCTTTGCAGTGGTTCGTCGGCAACTAGATGCCGTAATTCGTCAGGTGGGTGTAACTGCACTTCGCCACAGTATCATTGCTTATGAACCCGTGTGGGCGATAGGGACGGGTGAAAGTGCGACGCCATATGAGGCTGAGGCGGTGCACATCCAGATACGAGAGTACCTGGCAAGGCTAGACGAGGAGGTTTCGCAAAATATCCGCTTGCTCTACGGCGGAAGTGTCAATCGCGAAAACGCTCTCGACTTGTTTGCGCAGGAAAATATTGACGGCGCGCTGGTAGGCGGTGCGTCGCTGAATGTCGACGACTTCCTGGGTATCTGTCGGGCGGCAGAATAAATTTGGAATGGGTATTATGATGGAACTTCAAGTTCTTGAAACACTGGTGTTAGTTGTTCATGTCCTGGCAGCATTGGCTATTATTGGTCTGGTGCTGATTCAGCAGGGTAAGGGCGCTGACATGGGCTCGGGGTTTGGTAGTGGGGCATCCGCAACGGTTTTTGGCAGCGGTGGCGCTGGCAACTTCCTGACTCGAGCGACAACAGGGCTCGCGATTCTGTTTTTCTTAACCAGTTTTGGCTTGGCATTTTTTGCCAAAACCAAGTCTGAATCAACGAATATCGTGGGTATGCCGGTCGTCGAGCGACAGGTCGAAGGTGAGATCCCGGAGTTGCCAAGTTTGCCTAACACGCAGGGACAGGAGGCCGAAATACCCAGCTTTGAGACACCTGCTAGCGACACTGAGTCGAATGAGTAAATAAGAAAAAGCGTTCCGGCAGGGGCAGAAGACTTCACCAGGACTTTATGCTGGCGAGAGGCGTAAGTCGGTTGAGTTTTGAAGTTTGTAGTCTAATAGAGGCTTAGGTAGCTAAAAACCCGATAAATCAAAAGAGTGAAAGTTGTTTTATTGTCAGAAAGAGAAATGCCGAAGTGGTGAAATTGGTAGACACGCTATCTTGAGGGGGTAGTGAGCTTACGCTCGTGGAGGTTCAAGTCCTCTCTTCGGCACCATTTTATAATCGCAGTTTTTAATCA
>JAYODE010000070.1:0-4862 GCA_038106185.1 Gammaproteobacteria bacterium
TATTAAAAAATAGTATTAAAAAATAGTATTAAAAAATAGTATTAAAAAATAGCACCCCAAAAGACACAGGCAAAGATCTGCGCCTTCACCCACGTCTGCTTTCGTGTTTTACCTGCCTAACTGTTTTTCAAGCCGCTCGATCGCCTGCTCGGCAGAATCCAGTGCCAGACCTATTCGAGTACGCAGCGTCTCAGTATCCACGCCTTCCGAACTCTTCTTACCTTCCATATAGCGCGCATAGACGCCATGGACAATCGCCGCCGTTTTCCAGCGATTAAACCCCACGTAAAAATCAAGCATCTTCAGGTCACGTCCGGTTCTGGCTGCGTATCGCTCGGCCAGATACGCTCTGCTGGGAAAACCGGGCAAGGATGTAGGACCACCAGGACCCGCAAGCACCGGATCAGTCGGCTCTGACCACTGATTCAAGGCATAGGCCAAGTCTGCCAACGGGTCTCCCAGGGTCGAGATCTCCCAATCAACCACCGCTGCGACGTTACCATCAGCCCCGATCAAGCAATTGTGCAGACCATAGTCGCCATGGACCACTCGCGCCGGGCCCTGATCAGGCATATGCTCTAGAAAATAACGTTGTAGCTCGTGTGCTCTCGGGTCATCGTACTGAGCCGGCTCAATTGAGGCCATCCAGGATCGATACCAGGTTTTCAACTGTCGACCCACATAATTTTCCTTTTTACCCAAATCGCCCAGCCCCAACGCGTCAGGATCCAGCGAATGCAGATCCGCCAGTACATCGATAAAGGAGTTGGCTAAGGTGGTTCGATTGTTTGGCGCGATCCATTCACGAGAATCGTCGGCGTTATACAAGGGCCGGCCATTGACGACGCCCATCACATAGAACCAGGCACCTGTCACATCTGGAGATTCGCAAAAACCGAGCGCTGCCGGCACTGGCACTGGGGTCGGTCCCAGCGCGTCAATCAGCGCCCATTCGCGTCCCATGTCATGGGCCTTGGGTAGCAGAACCCCCATAGGCGGACGTCGAATCACGGCCTCAGAGCCGTCGAGCGCTTCGATCTTGTAGGTCAGATTGGAGTGCCCACCGGGTAACCGGGTCCAGGTAAATGGCGGTTTTAGTGCGGGAATATTCGCCGCAATCCAGGCTTCTACGGCGGGGATATCATAGCCTTCGTGGTGTTCGGTCATGGTCTTGATCTTCAATTGAGACAAAAGCTAAACATGACCCATGCGGCCTCGGCTTGCAAGAGGTTCCCGCCGCGGCAGGCGCAACGAAATCACCGAGTGGGCTGGTTGGACGCCGTCAAACTGCTCGTCGCAGTCTGGCGAGTCTTGAAGGCGTCGCCCAATGCTGAGAGATATCCCGCGTGCATTCGGCGGCTGACCCTGGCGTTCGGCACAAACATATCGCCGGCATGATACATGCCCGGCAACACCGCCAACTCGCAGGAGACACCAGCGCCCATCAGGCGCTGCGCATATGCCATATCCTCATCTCGAAACAGATCTTGCTCGCCGACACAAATATAGGCTGGTGGCAACCCTGCCAGGTGCGTTGCGCGCGCAGCGGCCGCGTACTGAGAGGCAGCCTTGCCCGGTGTACCATTCAGATACATCTCCCAAGCGCTAAAAGAGGTGCCCTGATTCCACACGGGATGATTCTCAAACTGTCCAGAGGGCGTCTTGTGCAGATTGTCAATCATCGGATAAATCAATAACTGCATGATCAGCGCCGGGCCCTGCTTGTCTCGATTCATCAACGCCAGCCCAGCTGCCATGCCACCACCGGCACTGGCACCCCCGATAGCAATCAAACCTGGGTCTATGTTCAATGTCTCCGCACTGGCTACCATCCAGTGGAGGATCGCCAGACAATCATTCAGACCCGCAGGAAATGGCCGTTCTGGCGCCAGCGAATAGTCTACTGATACGACCGTACAATCGAGGCTGGCAGCGATCATTCGCGCGCGTTCATCCTCAGCGCTGCCGAACAAATAACCCCCTCCATGAATCCATAGCAGCGCCGGTTGTCGACTGATTTGGCTCTTGCGATAAATATAGACGCCGACTGCGCCTTCAGCTGTCTGCACTGACTGAAAGGTTTCCAGGACCTGAGTGACTGCCGGGGCCTTGCGGCTGCGTAGCGCTTGCCGCACTTTTGCCACATTGGCTCGGTTGACAACCAACGGCGGCATCTGCTCAAGGACCGGTAACAGTTCCGGATCAATCTTTTTGTAATCAAGCAACATCTTGTCAACCTCTAGCCTGCAATTCGCAACCGTGGGAAAGATCGTTCAGAGATTCGTCCAGTACATCGCCTGGTTTGCCCTTCCTGGCGATCAATGATTCCACCAGGGTCGATCTGAAAAAGAACGCATATCAATCTCGTGAGTCCAGGTAGATCGGTGCTGCTGAGCCAGGTGCAGATAGGTCTCGGCAATTTTCACTGGTAGCATAAGACCATCATGTGCTCGACCTCGAGCGTCTCGAAGCGCTTCAAATCGTTCGGCACCCAACAGCTTACCTAAGGTATCCGGTGCATCCACAGCGCCATCTATGATGATATGACACACATGGATACCCTTTGGGCCGAACTCCGCATTCAAAGACTGACAGAGCATGCGTCGCCCACCCATGGCTGCCGCATGTGAATGCTGACCCCCATTGCCACGCACCGCCGCTGTCGATGAGGTCACCAGGATGGTGCCCTTGCCCCTTGTAACCATGCTTGGACAGGCTGCCGCTGCCAACCGGAACAGGCCAAACGTACCCAGACGCCAGCCCATTTCAAACGCCTTGTAGCTGGTATCAGCCAGGGATCTGTCACCAATCTGAGCGCCCAGGTTATAAACCACCACCTCGATAGGACCCAGCTCAGCCTCAATGGCTGCCACTCGAGACTCTATAACATCGTCTTGTGCAGCATTCATTAAATAGCCAGAGGCCGAGCCGCCGTCCGCTTCGATCTCTCGAATCATGCGTTGCAGACCCTCGTCATCACTTCGGCGACACAGTACGACGTGATATCCCGCCTGTGCAAAACGCCGGCCCACTGTGCCACCAATTCCGGCACCTGCGCCCATCACCAAACATACCGGTTTCATCCTAGACTCCTGTTTATCAGCCCCGACAATCTAGCACCCTGAATCTGCAATCGCTATCCCGAGCTAGACGTCGGCGGCTTACCAGACCTAAAGCTCAGGCGCGATACGAGCGCGACTGACCTGTTCAAAAGCATGGGCTAAGGCCACCAGCTGCGCGTCGCTACCTGCTGCGCCAAAGAACGTTATGCCAATGGGTAACCCTTGAATCATGCCTGCCGGTACTGTGATAGCAGGATAGCCGGCAACTGCCGCCAGGGATGAGCTGGAGATGCCGGAAGATTGATCACCATTCACCAGATCCGTCAGCCAGGCAGGCCCACCAGTGGGCGCTATGAGCGCGTCAAGGCGCTCGGCCTGAAGCGCACCATCGATACCCTTCTGCGCCAGCGTTTTGCTCAGACTCAGAGCCGCCAGATAGGTTGGCTCCAGCAGCGATCCCTTGGTTTGCGCCAGCTCCAGCGTTTCCTGCCCAAAGTACGGCATGACCCTGTTCGCATAACGTCGATTAAAGCCGATGATGGCTTCCAGATCGAGCGCTGCTGAGTCGGTATTCTTCAGATAGTTATTCAGATCCGCCTTGAACTCATAAAGCAATACCTGAAATTCTGCGCTGCTTAAGCCGGCAGTATCGATTTGAAGGTGATCGACGATATCCACACCTTCACGGCGCAGGATGGCCAAACTCTGAGTCAAAATGGCCTCGACTCGAGCGTCGGTATTGGCACCTGAGTAGTTTCTTAATACACCTATCCGCTTGCCACTCAAGGATGCGCCTTCGATCGCGGTCAATACATCAGGTGCTGGCAACCTAAATGCCGGCGCCGTCAGATCATTGCTGTCCGCGGCAATGAGCACCGAATAGAGAATCGCCGCATCCTGCACTGTCCGGCCCATCGGACCTGCCGTATCCTGGCTATGAGCAATGGGAATGATGCCTTGGCGAGAAACAAGGCCAAGCGTCGGTTTGATACCCACGATACCATTGCTGCTTGCGGGACAAACGATAGACCCATCAGTTTCAGTGCCGACCGCCACGCTGACCAATCCGGCGGCCACGGCAACCGCCGAACCACTGGACGAACCGCAGGGATTACGGGCTGGATCATAGGCATTGCGGGTCTGACCACCCAGGCTGCTCCAGCCACTGGTCGAGTGGTTAGACCGAAAGTTGGCCCATTCGCTGAGGTTGGTCTTGCCCAAAATAATTGCGCCGGCATTCCGCAGGCGAGTGACAATAAAAGCGTCACGGTTGGCGTAGTTGTGCTGCAGCGCCAATGAGCCAGCGCTGGTTGCCATTGTGTCTGCCGTATCAATGTTCGCCTTTAAGAGTACCGGAATCCCATGCAACAAACCTCGAACAGCCCCGTCCCGACGTTCCTGATCCAACCTGTTCGCCAGCGCCAGGGCGTCGGGATTGAGTTCGATCACAGCATTGAGGCGAGGACCTTGTCGATCCAGCGCGTCTATGCGCTGCAGGTAATAGCTCGTCAAGGTTTGCGCACTGAGCTCGCCCGATGCCATTTTCGCCTGCAGGGTCAGAATATCCATCTCGTGATACGGCATTGACAGCTCCTCCTGGACCGGCGCACAGGCGACGAGTAAAACCAGTATCCACCACCGCCAAACAGACCATTTCGACATTAACAACTCCTACACGACTTACGGGGCCAGGCTACAGGATAGCCTTGCAACGGGTCTATCGCGAGAGGGCTACTTGGGACTCATGAAGTTCTATTAATGAACTGGGCATCACGGTGCTCGGGGTTGCGATAACCTGAG
>JAYODE010000001.1:0-6383 GCA_038106185.1 Gammaproteobacteria bacterium
CGGTGACTGGACCACTGAAGGCATTATGCCTGGCAGTTATCAAATACAACGCTGAACTTTCTAGGATTTTTTCTAGGATTTTTTCTAGGATTTTTTCTAGGATTTTTGCCAGGCTCTGGCCGACTCAACATCGCTGTCACGGGTCGTAAGCCAGCGAGGACCCGCAGCGGTTTGCTCTTTTTTCCAGAAGGTCGCTCGAGTCTTGAGAAAGTCGATAATATATTCACAGGCATTAAACGCATCGCCTCGATGCAGGCTGGCGACGCCGACAAAAACGATGGGATCTGTTGGCTGCAGCGCTCCAATCCGATGAATAACGGTGACAGCCTGGAGCTGCCAGCGCAGGGCAGCTTCGGCGATGATTTCCGCAATCTGCTTCTCTGTCATGCCCGGATAATGCTCAAGAAACAGGCCACTGACGCCCGCTTGTTCGTTGATGTCACGCACCAGCCCGGTAAAGCTGGTGATGGCGCCCACCTGACTCGAGACTCGACCAAGGGCCCGTGTCTCTTCTCCCACGTCGAACTCGACCGTTTGTACGCTGATCTTTGTTTGCATTCCTAGCCGCCCGTTACGGGTGGAAAAAAAGCGACCTCATCACCCGGCACGATCGGGTGCTGAAGGCCAGCCATCGCTTGATTTACCGCGATCAGAATATTCTCTCGACTCAACACCTCAGTCCAAAGTGAACCGTAGCGCAGACCTAACACCTGTACTAGCTCGGCCACAGTTGTTGCACCATCGACCGCTTCTTCGGCTTCACTGACACCCAGGTCTTCTCGAATACTGGCAAAAAATATTAACTTAACCATTTGCTTGCCAGTCTCCTGACTTGCCACCTGACTTGGCCAGCACCCTGATTCCGCTAATCTCCATCGTCTTATCAACCGCCTTGCACATATCAAACACCGTCAGCGCTGCGACCGAGACTGCGGTGAGCGCTTCCATCTCGACGCCCGTCTGACCGCTCAGCTTGCAGGTCGCACGAATCACCACTCGGCTATGCGCCAAATCCGGCTCAAAGTCGACTGTCACCGAGCTTAAGGCCAGCGGGTGACACAATGGAATCAGATCGGCACACTTCTTCGCCGCCTGAATGCCTGCGATTCGCGCGACAGCCAGCACATCACCCTTCTTATGACCACCGGTCTGGATCAGCGCGAGCGTCGCCGCCTGCATACTGATCTTTGCCTCTGCCACTGCCACCCGCGTTGTGACACCTTTATCACTGATATCCACCATACGCGCGTTACCGGCTGCGTCAAGATGGGTCAATTGGTTAGATTCGACCATGCTAATTATCCGCTAGAAATATTTCTGTTCGATCCGACTATAACACCGGTCAAAACTTAAGCTATTCTCCATGCTCGATTCGAGCACAATTCACGGGAGCCTATTCTATGGCCTGGCCGCCACATATAACAGTCGCTACCATTGTTAAAGACGCTGACCGCTATCTTATGGTTGAGGAATGGAGCGCGGGCACCTTGGTACTGAATCAGCCCGCCGGGCACCTGGAGCCCAATGAGACGCTGCTGGCTGCGGCACTCCGTGAGACACTCGAAGAAACCGCCTGGCAGGTGCAACTAACCAGCCTGACGGGTATTTACCATTATTATGCCCCCAAATCCCAGATCACCTATCATCGACTGACATTTGCTGCCGCACCGGTACATTTGACTGACGCCGCACTGGATCCAGATATTCACAGTGTTCAGTGGCTCACGCTTGACGCCATTCGGCAGCGTAGTCTGCGCAGCCCGTTGGTTTTGCAATGTATCGAAGACTATGAGGCCGGCCAAGCCGTTTCACTGGATTTTATTAAACATCTGAACCTGCAGATCCAGGGTGCTCAGTCGTAACCTTGTGGATCAGCACAACCCGTTAGCGTTGCTGATTTCGCCAACAGCGGACGCAAGCATGGATGTCAGGCGGCGGCTGGCGTAAAATCATGGATTGGCTTACATCATTGCTCCAAAAATCGGTCCCTTTTTATGCAGTACCCACAACTCAGCAAACCCGTTGAGGAAACGACCGTCATAGTCGGTATGTCTGGCGGTGTCGACTCGTCAGTCGCCGCCTTATTGCTGCGCGACGCAGGCTTTCGAGTTGAAGGCCTCTTCATGAAAAACTGGGAAGAGGATGACGGCACCGAATATTGCACCGCCAAGGAGGATTTGAACGACGCGCGTCTGGTCTGCGAGCGGCTCGGAATTCCTCTCCATGAGGCAAATTTTGCTGCCGAATATTGGGACAACGTCTTTTCGCACTTTCTGACCGAGTATCAGCAGGGCCGCACGCCTAACCCGGATATTCTCTGCAATCGAGAGATCAAATTCAAAGTCTTCCTGGAGTATGCTCGCGTGTTAGGCGCAGAGCTGATCGCAACAGGACACTATGCTCGACTCGATCATGGCACCACAGAAACTCGCCTACTGAAAGCCCTTGATGCCAGCAAGGACCAAAGCTATTTTCTGCAGTCCGTCGCAGGTACCCAGCTTAGACACTGTTTGTTCCCGCTCGGTGAGCTGGAGAAAACCGCAGTCAGGCGTATCGCTGAAGCCCATGATCTGGTGACCTTTGACAAAAAAGACTCCACTGGTATTTGCTTTATTGGCGAGCGTCGCTTCAAGGACTTTCTGGAACAATACTTGCCCGCTCAGCCTGGCGAAATCAGAGGACTGGACAATCAATATCTGGGGCAGCATCAGGGACTCATGTACTACACCCTGGGCCAACGTCAGGGTTTAGGCATTGGCGGCGTTCAACAAGCGGCAGAGGCACCCTGGTACGTAGTGGCGAAGGATTTGACCCACAACCTGTTGAGGGTTGCCCAGGGCAATCACCACGAGTCCCTGTATTGTCGCGCTCTTGCCTGCAAATCGGTGGAATGGGTTAACGCCAGCCCAATATTGCCCTGCAAACTGGCGGTGAAGGTTCGATACCGCCAAAGCGACCAGATCGCGGAAGTTACCGCCTCAGCCGACGGCTACAATGTTGTCTTTGAGGACCCGCAACGTGCAGTCACGCCGGGCCAATGGGCCTGTTTCTATCAGGACGACGTCTGTCTGGGCGGCGGTATTATTGACTCGACGACGCCTCTGGACTCGGTCCCTTGAGCATTATCTGGGAAAAACGCACTCTGGCGCTGGCCGGCCTGATCCAAACGGCGCACCAGGTATCCAGCATCGCCAGAACCGGTGTTCTGGCGCGAGATTCCATGGAGCATAGTTTAGCCAGCATTTTCGTCCAAAACCCCGACTCGATCAGCGAAGTCTATCAGGGCACCCTCGGCATTCGAGTTGGCCTTAACCTGCTCAAAGAGATGCTTAATGGGTTCAATTTACAGGACCATGGGGAACCCCTGCGGTATCTGTTTGCCGTGACCAACCTAGAGCGCATACTGGTAAAAGATCAGGGCATGCTCGGCAGACTGGGGGTGCGGATCAGCAACCTTAATGAAGAACGCAAGCTGCGTCAGCAAGACCAACCGGGGATAGACGATATCACGATAGTCCAACTCGCTGAGCTCTATCAGGCGACACTGAGCAGAATAGAGCCAAGAATCAGAATATCGGGCAACCGCCAGCAGCTACAGAGAACCGAAAACATTCAGCGAATAAGGGCCCTATTACTTGCAGCCGTGCGCGCAGCGGTTCTCTGGCGTCAGGTCGGCGGGCGTCGCTGGCAGTTCATTACCAGCCGCAACGAGATGAAGAAGGCGCTAGAAAACTTAGTTTAATTTCAATTAGTTAAATACATTTACTCATTATTTATCGAGAATATTATGACACTCAGCCCGCTTATGGCCGTCACGCCCATTGATGGTCGCTACGCCGACAAAACCCTCGAACTCGGCACCATCTTCAGCGAATTCGGCTTGATTCATCATCGGGTCATCGTGGAGGTGCGCTGGTACCAGTTTTTGGCAGACAGCGCTGAGATCAGCGAATTACCATCCCTGTCCAAGGCGGCCTCGACATATCTCGATGCGCTGATAGAGAACTTCAGTCTCGACGATGCAGAGCTGGTGAAACACTTTGAACGCACCACGAACCATGACGTCAAGGCGGTCGAGTATTTTATCAAACAGCGATTTCGTGAAAGCGGTCAGACCGAACTGCTGACCCATCTAGAATTTGTCCACTTTGCCTGTACTTCGGAGGATATTAACAATCTGGCCTATGCCCTGATGCTGGAAAAGTGCCGCACGTTGGTGCTGAGCGCTCAGCTGCCGGCTGTAATGGACCACCTGAAAGATTTGGCCCGTCAGTATGCTGCCGTTCCTATGCTCTCTCGAACCCACGGTCAGATAGCGTCACCCACGACTATGGGTAAAGAGCTCGCCAATGTTGTCGCCCGCCTGCGGCGCCAGTATCAGCAGCTCATGGCCGTCCCTGTATTAGGCAAAATTAATGGCGCAGTCGGCAACTATAATGCCCATGTATCAGCTTACCCGACTGCTGACTGGATGGCGCTCAGCGAGCGATTTGTCACCTCCCTCGGCTTGACCTGGAACCCTTATACCACCCAGATAGAACCCCACGACTACATCAGCGAGCTGTTTGACGCGCTTGCCCGCTTCAATACGATACTGCTTGATCTGGATCGTGACATTTGGGCCTATATCTCTATTGGCTACTTTAAACAACGCCAGGTCGCAGGCGAAACCGGATCATCTACTATGCCTCACAAGGTGAACCCCATCGACTTTGAAAACTCAGAGGGCAATCTCGGCATGGCGAACGCCATTCTCAATCATATGGCTGAAAAATTGCCCATCAGTCGCTGGCAGCGAGACCTTACTGATTCGACGGTCCTGAGAAATCTGGGCAGTGGTATCGCCTACTCTTTGATTGCCTATAAATCGACCCTGAAGGGACTGGGCAAGCTCGAGCTTAACCCCGCCGCCCTGCAAGCAGACCTGGATGCCAGCTGGGAAGTACTGGCAGAACCCATTCAGACCATTATGCGCAAGTACGACATTGACGAGCCTTACGAAAAACTCAAGGCCTTGACCCGTGGTCAATCACTGAATCAAGCGCGCATTGAAGCCATGATATTAACGCTCGATCTACCCGAAATCGCCCGTCAGCAGATACGAAACCTCACGCCTGCGAACTACATTGGTGAGGCTGTCGCACTGACCGAAAGGCTGCTGAAAGATGCTTGATGCTGTCGTTCACAGCCCTGCATACCGAGGCTACCATGAATTGGTTTGAAGAAGCCGACATCACTTACGCCACGTTTCAACAAAGTTACTGGCGACAGCGACCTTGGCACGGCAAAGTTTTCCTCCAAGGAACTTTAGATAAACTTAGTAAAGCTCTGAATAATAACGTTTTATTTAAATTAGCCGAAGAACCGTTGGTAGAATCGAGGGTCATCACGGGCGCCCCTGCAAACTATGAGCTGGAGCTGGGGCCATTTGCCATAGAGGCGCTTGCAGCAGGTGAAATGTTGATGATTCAAGGCCTTGAACAACACCTGGAAGAGATCAGTGAGCTGCTCACCAGCCACTTCGGCTTTCTGCCCCGCTGGCGGATTGATGACGTCATGGCCAGCTATGGCGACACTGGTGCCAGTTGTGGGCCCCATTTCGACCACTATGATGTTTTTCTCCTGCAGATCAGGGGCGAAAAGCACTGGCAGCTGGCGCCCGGACCCTTCACCGACGACGACCTGCTGGCGGATGCCGACCTTCGACTTCTGGCCAACTTTCCCTCAGACAGTGAAAACTTCACGCAGCACCCGGGTGATGTCCTGTATATCCCGCCCGGTATCGGTCATTACGGTATCGCCTCAAACGATAGCCTGACCCTGTCTATCGGCTTGCGCAACCCTACTCTGGTGGAGATGGTATCCAGTCTGGCAGACCAGATCACCGATGAGTTGACCAACCTTTCAACCCTCGATGATCGCTTGGGCGAACCGACCGGCGGCCTGGTACCCGAGGATATTCAACAACTGCAGGCACGCCTGGTACCGGAGTTGACGCGCGCCGGCACCATCAGCCGCTGGTTTGGCTGCTACATGACCCAACTGCAGGAACCAGACCTGATTACGCCGAACGAGGAAGCCTGTGTCGACTGGTCGACCGCTAAAGGTTCGCTGGTCTGCCAGCTACCGACCCGGCTTTGCCATCAGGCCCTGCCAGACTCGGCGATGATTTTCGTCAATGGTGCTGCTCACCAGGTGGACCCGGCCGTCGTGAGCTGGTTTGCCGTTTTGGAATCAAACCGTAGAATAGGACTGGACCTGATTCCGGCTGCGCCGTCACACCGGACACTGGTCGATTGGTTACTTCAAGAGGGTGCGGTTGAACTCATCTCTTAACTGCACAGTGAATGGCTGTATGCGAATGGCTTAGTGCCGATAGCTAT
>JAYODE010000001.1:6483-8746 GCA_038106185.1 Gammaproteobacteria bacterium
CGATAGCTATGTGCCGATAGCTATGTGCCGATAGCTATGTGCCGATAGCTATGTGCTGCCAGCCTGTTACTGGCGTCGACTAAGGGCAAGCGTATGACCAATGAGTTGCAGTCAAATGATTTTCAAATTGTTCAAGCAAGCTGGCAAACCGACAAGAGCACTCTGTCTAATCTCCGCCGAATTGTCTTTATCCTAGAACAAGGCGTGCCTCAGGAAGAAGAATGGGATGGACAAGACGAAACCGCTCATCACTGGCTCGCCAAAGACGCCAATGATACGGCCATAGGTACCGCTCGTCTGTTACCCAGCGGCCAGATTGGCCGTATGGCCGTGGTGCCGGCATTCAGAAAAAGGGGCATTGGAGCCGCCTTACTCCATGCCGCCGTCAAACACGCAGAACATCTCGGCTTTAAATCGGTTTTCCTCAATGCTCAGACCCATGCGCTGGGATTCTATCTAGGCGCGGGTTTTACAGTGCTTGGCGATGAGTTCATGGAAGCAGGCATAGCCCACTATCGTATGACTCGGTCGCTGGTTCCCACTGACATACCAAAAGGACGAGGGGCTGAGCCGACCGAATCAGCGAGTATAACGCTGCGCAGCTTCGACTTGATCGAGAGCGACAGGTCCGCCGATAGCGAGATCAGCTTCGAGGGGGAAGAACTGGTGTTGATTCAAGCGCAGCAGTTATCCACAAGTCTGCAGACGAGTGGCGCTGAGAATGTGGAACTTTACTGGCAAGCCAAGTCCTTATCCGGTGAGCTAATGGGTGTGATTCAAATGGACCTTAAGGGTCGTATTTCTCGTCTGGCAGTTCTGCCTGAACATCTCGACCTGGGCGTTGGGTGTGCGCTCCTGGACGCCGCAGTCGCCAGAGCGACTCGCTTCGGCTTGACTCAGGTCCACCTGAATGGATTGGTCAACCAGACACCTTTTTGGATCCAGTGCGGCTTTACGGCGAGTGACACGCTATTGCCAGCGAAGGTTCTAGAGCACCAAACCTTTTCGAAATCTCTGAATATCGAATCGGAGTTCGCCCGCGGTCTTGCCCCGAGCGGCAGGTCAGGTCAGCCTTACGATCTCGACAAACCTGCGCTCAGACTGGGGAAGGATAGCGAGTTGTTGTTACTTAGGCGCGAAGCAGAATTTCGTCACGTGCTACTGGAGATGTGCAAGCAGGCGCGCCGAACCATTCGAATCTGGTCACCGGTGCTTGATCACAGACTATTTGACGCCAATGAGCTTCGGGATATCATCTCGGCGCTTGCACGACGCAATCGTTACACTCGAGTTGAGGTGCTGTTGTACGACAGTCATCGTGTGGTCAAAAACGGACATGCACTGCTGGATATCAGCCGCAAGCTCTCCTCTTCCATCAGCCTGAAAATCGTCGACCCGGAGCTACGCCAGCTTAATTGCGAGTTTGTCCTGGTAGACAACACCGGCATGATCTATCGGCAGGATGTGGAACGCTACGAGGGCATTGCTAACTTTAGGGATATCACCGAGAACAATCGCCTTGGCCGGCAATTCAAGGCTGCCTGGGAAAGCGGTTTACAGGACCCAGACTTGCGCCAGCTCACCCTATGAACCTGGACCCGGCATTGCGAGCGCTGTGGCAGAGACCAAGACACCATTATTGTCTGCGTAAAGATACTCACCAGGAATAAAGTCGATACCCGCAAAGGTTAAGCGTTCATTCAGCAAACCGACATTGCGCTTAATGCTCTTCAGGGGATGACAAGCCAGCGCCTGAACACCCAGATCGATCGTGCCTATGATATCCACATCACGAATACAGCCGTTAACAAGAATCCCTTGCCAGTCGTTCTCAAAGGCCTGCTGAGCCAGGTTGTCTCCCAGCAAGCCACAACGAAGACTGCCGCCACCATCCACGACCAATACCTTACCGAGACCGGGTTGAGTCACCAGCTGAGCAACCAACGAGTTATCTTCGTAGCATTTAATGGTGACTATCTGACCACCAAACGCCGAACGCCCACCAAAGTTACGAAACACCGGCGTCGCGACCCGCACTCGGTCGGGATAGGCATCACATAGATCCGGCAATACAATTTCCATTTCATTCTCCCAAGATTAACGCCACTTCGGCTGGTAACTGGCGCCGTCTGGAGGGCACCTTTTGTGCTGGTCGAAGGTAAGCCGCTACACTCCATCACACCCAACTATCGGCCAGCCCGGTCACAATGATGTTTAACTGATGTTTAACTGATGTTTAACTTAAGCAGTGATGCTATGCCAA
>JAYODE010000001.1:8846-26283 GCA_038106185.1 Gammaproteobacteria bacterium
TGATGTTTAACTGATGTTTAACTGATGTTTAACTTAAGCAGTGATGCTATGCCAACCTACCCGCTTCAACCCTTCAGTCATGGGCTGACTTCAGGTCGGCTGATTGATACTACCAACCCACTACCGGCGCGCTGGCTGCACCTGTGCTTATACTTCAGCCTGTGCCTGTGCTTGTGCCTGTGCCTTTTCAGCCTGCCCGTTTCAGCCGATGTCTATATTTATCATGGACCGGATGGCGAGCGCCTGTTATCGGACAAGCCAATCGTGGCGGCAACCAAAGGATATGACCTCATTGCGCATCGCCGCACGCTTCAGCACGCGGGCCTTATTCTCGCCGACCGGCCGGTGCCGATACAGCCTCGTCCTGGCCATGCCGCAGACTATCGCAACTCTATTGAGGACGCCAGTCGAAGGTACCAAATTGACCCGCTGTTGGTCGAAGCCGTCATTCAGGTGGAATCAGACTTCAATCCCAATGCATTTTCCAGCAAAGGCGCTGCTGGCTTGATGCAATTAATGCCTGCCACCGCTGCCCTGTACCAGGTTGAAAATCGCCTTAACCCCGTAGAGAACATCAACGCTGGGGTTCAGCATCTACGCTATCTGATGGACCTTTTCAACGATCAGGTATCTCTGGTGCTGGCCGCCTATAATGCAGGGGCTGGCAGCGTTTCGCAGTATCGAGGGATTCCGCCTTTTCCAGAAACCCGCCGGTACGTGAAAAAGGTGCTGGAACAACACGCGCGACTGCGGGCGGCACTTCTTGTCGACGCGGGTCTCGCAACCACTGGCGGGCCCTGATCAGCGGCGAAACTTAGTCTCCAGTATCAACGAAGAATTGGTCCGCTCAACACCCTGAAGATTGCCAATTTCATCCAGCACGCGACTGATTTCCGCCGTTGAGGGTGCTGCGATTTCCGCCATCAAGTCATAATCGCCACTCACGGCATAGAGCGCATTCACCTGCGGGATATTACGCAGGTCAAGGTAGGTTCTGCCTGTCAGCTTTTGATTCACCGTGATCAGTACATGCGCCGCTATCTGCTGTTCAATATAGTCCGAGCTGAACAGCACAGTGTATCCCTGAATAACGCCCTGCGCCTCCAGGCGTTTGATTCGGCTGTTTACGGTCGATCGAGAGACGCCCAGCTTGCGCGCGATCTCAGAGGTACTACAGCGAGCGTCATCCCGCAGTAGGGCGATCAACTGCTGATCAGTGGTGCTCACCGACTTGCTCGTCATAGTGCTCGTCATAGTGCTCGCCATATTGCTCATTTGTGTCACCATTTTGCTCTGTTTGATGGTCATACTTTATATTTTCACTATTCAATTTGCACGAAAAGCCGGGAAAATTAAGCCTGCGGCCCGCGATATTCGCTATTACTATGGAGCAAACTATGCAACACCCTACCCCCATTGTCGTTATTGGTGCCGGCAAAATCGGCGAGACTATCGTTGATCTATTGCTTGAGTCAGGCGACTACAGCGTCACCTTGATCGATGCCTCTGAGGAGACCTTGAGTCACTTCGCGCCTCAGCCGCAGCTGAAACTCGTCCAGCTGGATGTCACCGACGCTGCAGACCTTACTCGCGCCATGGCTGGACATTTCGCCGTTTTGAGCTCCACGCCCTTTTTCCTGACCAAAATTATTGCGCAAGCCGCGCTGACGGTGGGATGTCATTATCTGGACCTGACAGAAGACGTGGAGAGTACCAACTTTGTACGAAATATCGCAAAATCGGCCAAGTCTGCCTTTATTCCTCAGTGCGGTCTCGCACCGGGCTTCATCTCGATCGTCACTCAACACATCGCCAATGACTTCGACGCGCTAGACAGTATCCGCATGTGTGTGGGCGCTCTACCCCTGTATCCGTCCAACTCTCTGAATTACAATTTGACCTGGAGTACCGACGGTGTCATCAACGAATACTGTGAGCCCTGTATATGCATCGAGGACGGCAAAATTATTCAAGCACCTGCGCTTGAAAATCTGCAGCACTTCTCTCTTGATGGCATCAACTACGAAACCTTCAACACCTCTGGCGGGATTGGTTCACTTGCGGAAACACTGGCTGGCAGGGTCAAGAGCCTGAGCTATCAGACAATTCGTTATCCGGGTCACAGGGACATCATGAAAACGCTGTTACATGATCTGCGGCTCAAGGAGCGTCGCGATCTGCTTAAGGACGTGCTGGAGAACTCAGTTCCTGCAACCCTGCAGGACGTAGTCCTGATCTTTGTCACCGTGAGCGGCAAGAAACACCGGCATCTTATTCAAGAAACCTATGCGAACAAGATTTACGCGCGAAAAATCAGGGGCATAAAACGCAGCGCGATTCAGGTGACGACTGCATCCAGCATCTGCGCTGTGCTGGACCTGCTTCGAGGCGGCCAAATACCCTCCCAAGGCTTCGTTCTGCAGGAAGAAATAAACTTAGAACTGTTTCTGGGTAATCGTTTTGGTAGGGTATACGCCACCGAAGAAAATACCAAAGACTGTTCCCGCTAAATTAACCAGGAGTTACCGATGAATATCCAAACTGCCCTTGACAGCGCCCTGTCTGAAATAGGCGTGGCAGCCAATCTGTATAGAGACGGTGACTTAACGGTCAAAAGCCCGGTTCATGGTCTGTCTGTTGCTCGCGTGCAGATGACACCCCCCTCTGACGTAGACCGCATCGTCAGTCAGGCAAGTATCGCCTTCGGTGCCTGGCGTCAGGTGCCGGCACCTCGCCGAGGGGAATTAATCCGACTGTTAGGCAACAACTTGAGACGACACAAGGACAATCTTGGGCGCCTGGTAAGCATCGAATCCGGGAAGTTACTGCAAGAAGGGCTTGGCGAGGTGCAGGAAATGATAGATATCTGCGATTTCGCGGTCGGCCTGTCTCGTCAGCTTTATGGTTTAACCATCGCGTCAGAACGTCCGCAGCATAAGATGCAAGAAAACTGGCATCCGCTAGGACCTGTGCTGATCATATCCGCATTTAATTTTCCGGTCGCAGTCTGGTCCTGGAATGCCGCTTTGGCCCTGGTCTGCGGCAATAGCGTGATCTGGAAGCCGTCGGAAAAAACCCCCTTGACGGCCATCGCCTGCCAGACGATTTTCAATGCAGCAATGCTGGAGTTTGGCGATGCCCCCGAACATCTCAGCCAGTTGTTAATCGGCGACGCGAAGGTCGCCAGCCAAGTCGTGGATGACCCTCGAGTGCCTTTGATCAGCGCGACTGGTAGCACTGTCATGGGGCGCGCAGTTGCGCCTCGAGTAGCGGCACGATTAGGTCGTGTCATTCTTGAACTGGGTGGCAATAATGCCATTATTGTCTGCCCCACTGCCGACCTTGATATGGCGGTTCGCGCCATCGTGTTTGGCGCAGTAGGTACGGCGGGCCAGCGTTGTACGTCGACCCGACGGCTGTTCGTGCACGAGTCGATCCAAGCAGACCTGCTCAAACGTCTCACAAGGGCCTATGCATCCGTGGCTGTCGGTAACCCACTGGCCGAAGGCAAGCTGGTGGGTCCATTGATTGACCAACGTGCCTATGAGCAGATGCAAGGGGCTCTGCTAAAGGCAGCTGAAGCGGGTGCTGAAATCTTCGGTGGTGATCGCCTGACTATCGATGGCCTCGAAGCAGCCTTTTATGTCAGCCCAGCGCTGGTTTCCATGCCGACCACTATCGCAAATGTCAGCGAAGAGACCTTTGCGCCCATCCTGTACGTTTTTGGCTACAAGACCATTGACGAGGCTATCGCTGCGAATAACGCGGTGCCCCAGGGATTATCGTCAGCTATCTTTACCAATGATATTCGCGAGGCTGAATTGTTTACTTCTGCCACTGGCAGCGATTGTGGAATTGCCAACGTCAATATCGGCACCAGTGGCGCAGAAATCGGTGGTGCATTTGGCGGCGAGAAGGACACGGGCGGTGGTCGCGAATCGGGGTCGGACGCCTGGAAGGGATACATGCGTCGCAGCACTAACACCATCAATTACTCGACCGAACTGCCACTTGCGCAGGGCATCAAATTCGACCTGTAAATTCTTGAAAATACCGAGCCGGCATCACCCGCACTCAAAAAAAAGCCCGCAGTTCATTGCTGATACTGCGGGCTTTTTTTGTGACGGTACCGGTGCTAACCCTTGGCGGCTATTAGCCCCTTTGATCAATATTGCTATAGGGTCGATTATCAGGTCCGATGTAGTCGGCACTCGGGCGAATCAAGCGGTTATTCGACCGCTGCTCCATCACATGTGCTGACCATCCAGTGACCCTGGACATGACAAAGATCGGGGTGAAAATCTTGGTTGGGATACCCATGTAGTTATAGGCTGACGCGTGAAAAAAGTCTGCATTGGGGAACAACTTCTTCTCATCCCACATGGTTTTAGCGATCGCGACTGAGATATCGAACAAGGTCGTGTCACCCGCTTCCACTGCCAGCTTATGCGCCCACTCTTTGATGATATCGTTACGAGGATCATGGGTTCGATAGATCGCATGACCAAACCCCATGATGGTGGCTTTGCTTTGCAACATTCCATGAATGCCGGCTACCGCCTCCTCCGGCGTCTTGAACTGCTCAATGAGCTCCATTGCCGCTTCGTTAGCGCCACCATGTAACGGACCCCGCAGGGTACCAATGGCTGCGGTAACGCAAGAATACATGTCTGATAGTGTTGCAGCGCAAACTCTCGCTGCAAAGGTGCTGGCGTTGAACTCATGTTCCGCATACAGAATGAGAGAACAGTTCATCACCTGTCGATGCATATCCGATGGCGCGACGCCTCGCAGCATCTTCAGAAAGTGACCACCGATACTGGCCTCGCCTGTGTTGGTATCGATCCGTACACCGTCGTGACTGAATCGATACCAGTAGCAAATGATAGCCGGTAGAGCCGCTAACAACCGATCAGCCGCCTCTTGCTGTTCGGCAAAGGTTTTTTCCGGCTCAAGATTGCCAAGCATGGAGCAACCTGTACGCATGACATCCATTGGGTGGGTGTCTTTCGGGATGAGCTCCAGCACGGCTTTCAGACTATCCGGCAACCCACGCAGGGCTGTCAGTTTGCTGATGTAGGCCTCCAGCTGAGACCGAGTTGGTAACTCGCCGTACAGCAACATATAGGCAACTTCCTCGAACTGCGCATTTGCGGCCAGGTCATCGATGCCATAACCTCTATAGGTTAAACCGGCGCCTTCCTTGCCGACGGTGCACAGAGCGGTTTCGCCCGCAGACTGGCCACGTAAGCCAGCGCCTCCCAGTTTCTTCTCAGCCATCCAACTTTCCCTCTATTTAAAGGTTGATATAAAAATCCTTTAGTGATGCTCGACTAGCTGGTCAACTAGTCGCTCGACTAATTGCTCGCCTCTCGAGAGAACAACTCATCCAGCTTATCCTCATAGGCGTGATAACCCAAAAATTCGTATAAGTCTTTTCGGGTTTGCATGGTTTCAATGACTGCCTGCTGCGAACCGTCCTTGCGTAAAGTCTGATAGACATTGAGTGCTGCTGCGTTCATGGCGCGAAACGCCGAGAGCGGATACAGCGCCATCTTGATACCCACTGATGCCAGCTCTGCGGTGGTATAACAAGGCGTTGCACCAAACTCGGTAATGTTAGCAAGTACGGGTATATTCACGGCGTCAACGACCTGCTGATACATATCCAGACTGGTCATCGCCTCAGCAAATATCGCATCGGCGCCCGCTGCTTCAAAAATTCTGGCGCGCTCAATAACCTCTTCTAAACCGACGACGGCCAAAGCATCGGTTCGCGCCATGATGACAAACGCATCATCGGTCTTGGCATCAACAGCCGCTTTGATGCGGTCTGCCATCTCGCCTCGACTGACGATTTCTTTGTTGGGCCTATGGCCACAACGCTTTTGAGCCACCTGGTCCTCGATATGGACGCCAGCGGCACCTGCTCTGGTCATTTCTTTAACGGTTCTGCTGATATTGAATGCACCACCCCAGCCAGTGTCGATATCGACTAACAAAGGCAGGCTAGAGGCGCCGGTGATTCTGCGAACATCTTCCAGCACATTATCCAGCGAAGTCATTCCTAAATCCGGTAAACCGTAGGATGCATTGGCGACACCCGCACCAGAGAGGTAAATCGATCGATAGCCAGAGGCCTCAGCCATAATAGCTGTATAGGCATTGATGGTCCCGACAACCTGTAACGGAGTTTCTTCGATGATCGCTTGCCTGAATTTTTGTCCCGCGGTCGTCATGCCGATGTCCTCTTTGGTCAACTTTAAAAAAGCCCAAGTATACAGAAAATTGATCTCTCGTCGCGGAATTATTAGTGCTTGAACACCACCAACGTTAAACTCACGGCCCTCGAATAGCGTAGCATAGCCCATGTCCTGGAGTGTCGATATTTTGCCTTATGAGACAGACGCCTTCGCGTGGTTTCGGCGTCTTGAGGACCAGCAGCTGCCGTTCATTCTCGAAAGCCAAGGTGCAGCGCAGCAACGCTACGATATTATTGGCGCTAATCCCAGCAGGATTATTCGCGCTATCGACGGTGAGGTTCGAATAGACCAACAGTTGACCCAGCTAGATGCCTTTGCTGCGGTGGAAGAGACTGTCAGGCAAATGGCGCCCAATACCCCCTGCCCGTTGGATCTGCCCTTTCAGGGCGGTGCCGTTGGCTTCTTTGGTTACGAATTGATGCATTCGACTCAAAAGATACGCAGAGTCGATCATCCCAGCAAAGCGGCTAGGGACTTAGATGGCAAAGACTCGGATTCTCGAGACTCAGATCCTAAAGCATTGGATGGTGACGGCGTTGATCTTGCGGACATGCTGATTGGTATCTATGAAATTTTTATCATCATTGACCATGCACTACACCAGACTTTTCAGGTTTGTACGCCAGGAGCCAGTGCCGCCTCAAAGCTCCTTTGGCACAAGTTGTTAACCTCAGAAAGGTTGTTTGAAAAGCTCGATTTCAAAACCACCAGCGCCGTCAAAAAGCAGCTTTCAAATGAGCAATATCACCGGTCATTTGAACAAATCAAAGACTATATTCACGCCGGAGACTGCTACCAAGTCAACTTTACTCAACGCTTCAGTGCGTCCTATCAGGGCAATCCCGTTGGACTCTATGAGCAGCTGCGGCAGACTCAGAAAGCGCCCTTTTCTGCGTGTTTACGAATGCCCAACGCGGCTATTCTGAGTTTTTCTCCAGAACGGCTGGTCAGGGTTGTGAACAGAAAGATTCTGACTCAGCCCATCAAGGGGACGCGACCCAGACATAGGCTTCCAATAGAGGACCAGCGGCTGGCGAATGAGTTGCAAAGCAGCGAGAAAGATCGCGCCGAAAACCTCATGATCGTGGATTTGCTTAGAAATGATCTGGGCAAGACTGCGATACCTGGCTCGATCCAGGTGGACAGGTTATTTGAACTGGTGTCCTTTGCCAATGTTCATCACCTGGTCAGCTCTGTGAGCGGCGAGCTTCGACCTGGCCTGACGGCCATGGACCTGCTGCGCGCCTGCTTTCCTGGCGGATCAGTCACAGGGGCGCCGAAACGGCGCGCGATGGAGATTATTGCCGAGCTAGAACCGGTCAAACGACAAGTCTATTGCGGCGCCATCGGCTACTACAGTTTTCATGGCGACTTGGACACCAACCTGCCCATTCGCACTCTGGTCTGCAGCAAAGACACCCTGCATTACTGGGGTGGCGGCGGGATAGTCGCCGATTCTGAGGTCGAGCAGGAGTACGAAGAAAGCCTGCTTAAGGTCAACTTCATCAGTCACCTGCTGGCGAAATTGCGTATCGATCATTCATCGTAGGCAAGCGCGCGAATGGCGGTTTGGATCACCTTCAGTTCGTCGAACCCGACGCAGCCTCGTCAATAAAGCGGCGTAACTCACTATAATCGTTAGTCACGCGAAATTGCGGGAACTCTTCGATAACGTTTTTAGGCGCTCGAAACAGGAATCCCGCATCGGCAGCAGTCAGCATTGTCGTGTCATTGTAGGAGTCTCCAGCCGCGTAAATTCGATAGTTCAAGGCGTGAAGTGATTGCACCGACATTCTTTTTGGGTCCTTCTGGCGCAATTGATAGCCCACAACCGCATCTGAATCATCAACAACCAGCCGGTGACAAAATAGCGTGGGCCAGGCCAGTTGTTGCATCAATGGTTGGGCAAACTCATAGAAGGTATCAGATAAAATAATCACCTGATAACTGGCGCGCAATGAATCGAGAAAATCTTTCGCACCCGCCATGGGCGCCAGAGTCTGGATCACTGCCTGAATATCCTTCAACTTGAGATTATGCTCTCCCAATATTCGCAACCGTTGCTGCATCAGGACGTCATAGTCAGGGACATCCCGCGTAGTAGCGCGCAGCGATTCAATACCCGTTTTTTCGGCGAAGGCAATCCAGATTTCAGGGACCAAAACGCCCTCGAGATCTAAGCAAACAAGATCCATGACTTATCCTATTATTGATTCTTAAAAAGTGTATCGACTGAAAAACTTGGTCATATCGATAAATTTGCTATGCCCGAATTCCACTAGGCAACGGGTGGTGCGACCAACGCCTCGAAACTCCCGAGAAATTGTTTCACGGTCACCATGGGTTTAGCAAGGAAAATCCCGGCGAGTCACAGACCCCTGACTGATCATAGAGGATCAAAAAAAGGTCTATTATCACTACATCACCGGCAGCTCGATTTGACTGAAGAGCGCCTGCAACTCCATTCGGTTCTGTTGCTCAAAGGCGCTGTCAACCAGGTCTCGCTCGAGATGAGGCGCAAACAGCTTGAGAAAATCATACATATAGCGCCGCAAGAAAGTCCCCCTACGACAACCAATCATCGTCGTGCTCGATTCGAACAGATGGGTTGCATCCAGCGCTATCAGATCGTCATCGACCAACGGGTCATGCGCCATCGTCGCTATGATGCCAATGCCTAAACCGAGCCGAACATAGGTTTTAATGACATCAGCATCCGTCGCCGTAAATACCACCTTGGGCGACAGACCTCTTTGCATAAACGCATCATCCAATTTAGACCGTCCAGTAAAACCAAACACATAGGTCACAATCGGATACCGGGCCACATCTTCGAGTGTCATAGTCTGCAACTCGGCCAAGGGGTGGCCTTTAGGTACAACCACGCAGCGATTCCAGGTGTAACAGGGCATCATCACCAGATCACCAAATAACTCCAGGGCTTCGGTTGCGATGGCAAAGTCGACGACGCCATCAGCCGCCAGCTTTGCGATCTGCATGGGACTACCCTGATGCATATGCAGAGAGACATCGGGATAACGCTCGATAAACTCACTGATGACTTGCGGCAGCGCGTACCTCGCCTGAGTGTGGGTGGTGGCGATAGACAAACTGCCCTTTTTTTCGTTACTGAACTCCTGGGCGACCTGTTTGATACTCTCGACGGTATGCAGGATCTCGCCGGCTTTTTCTATAATCATCTGTCCCGCCGGGGTAATTCGAGTCAGATGTTTACCGCTACGGGCAAACACTTCAACGCCCAACTCATCCTCCAGCAGGCGAATCTGCTTACTGATCCCTGGCTGGGAGGTGAAGAGGCTTTGGGCTGTTGCGGAGACGTTTAGGCCGTGATGGGCCACTTCCCAAATATATCTGAGTTGTTGAAGTTTCATAGAGGGTCCAGCTGATAAAGGGTCATGAATTGACGAGCACCGTTAATTGTTTGCCACCCAGGCTCCACCCGGCAGATCTTCAGTGTCAGTCTGGTGGCAATCGTATCACTGGCCCTTGATTCGAGCATAACAACAGGACGCATTATAGGCTCGGGGCATATCATAATATCAGCAACATCTACGAGACTCAGGGGTGCATCGCTGACTGACACGGTGCCATTAACTCGCTTCAAACCAGGTCTTTAGCGCCTGTTGGTAATACCATGTGGTACATGCCCCGTTGGCACAAATTCACTGGCAAGCCGACAGTGCTCTGCCTGATCGTCGAAAAACACATCCGCACCGAATGCTTGCAGAAACTCCGCTTTGCGCATACCGCCAAGAAACAGAGACTCATCGATACGGATATTCCAGGCTCTTAACGTCTTAATGACCCGCTCATGAGAAGGCGCAGCCCTGGCTGTAACAAGCGCGGTTCTTATAGGACACTCCCCGCTCGGGAACTCGCTCTGCAAATCGTGGAGCGCGGCCAGAAAGGGTTTGAAGGGCCCTCCCATGAGTGGCTGGTCAGCGGCCTGCTGCTCGTTGGCTGTAAATGCGTGGAGGCCTGAGGTCTGGTAAATCTGCTCAGACTCATCAGAAAACAGCACGGCATCGCCGTCAAATGCGAACTGGAGTTGTTCCGACTCTCTGGGTTGTTGCGGTGAGGGCAGAATACTGGCCGCTGCCATACCGTTGTCGAGCGCTTCGCGAACGTCCTCCGGATTTGTGGAAAGAAATAAGTGACAGCGAAAGGGCCGCATATAACGAAATGGCGGCGAACCGCCTGTAAATGCCGCTCGTGAAATCGGCAGGGCATGATGCTGAATTGAATTGAATACGCGCAGGCCAGTATCTGCCGTATTTCGAGAAAGTAAGATCACCTCGACCTGCTCTTCGCCCTTGAGCATTTGATTCAAATGCAGTAACTTTTTCACCAGGGGAAATGCATCACCGGGTGCCAGCGGCTCTGACTCTCGAGCGATTTGATACTCGGCGTAGGCGGCGACCCCCTCCTCTCTATAGACTCGATCACTCTCTCTCAGGTCAAACAAGGCGCTGCTCGATGTTGCGACTACCAGCTTTTTTAAATTGCCGACCATCCTAAAAACCCCTAACCTTGGGATTGCAACGTTAACCTTTCATCGACGAATGTCAATGAGACCGGCGAGCATCAAACGAGTATGAGCAAGGATTCGAATCTACCTGAAAAACCCTCAAGCGCTGTCGCTCAGTTTCTTGACCGAGTCGCTCGAACTCCGGTGAAATCGAGCACTGGCGAGGCTGGACGCCTGATCTTCGCCCTTGATGCCACGGCTAGCCGTGAGCCCATGTGGGACATTGCGTGCCAGATTCAGGCACGCATGTTCACTGAGACAGCCGGGCTGGGCGGACTGCAGATTCAGCTGTGCTATTACCGGGGTTTTCAGCAGTTTCATTGCGAAGGCTGGTGCAGCGAGGCGAATCGATTGCTGCAGCAGATGGAGCAGGTACGCTGTTTGGGCGGTGCGACCCAGATTGGCAGAGTCCTGTCACATGCCGTCGCAGAAGCCCGCCAACACAAGATTCAAGCGTTGGTGTTTATCGGCGATGCCATTGAAGAAGCCGTAGATCCCTTATGTGCAACGGCAGGTCAGCTGGGCCTGCTCAATGTTCCCGTGTTTATTTTTCAGGAAGGACGCAATCAGAAAGTGACTCGAGTATTTGAGCAAATTGCCCAATTGTCGGGCGGTGCCTGTGTACCTTTTGACCAGCATAGCGCTGATGAACTTCGCGAACTGCTGACAGCCGTCGCTGTCTATGCCGCCGGTGGACGCAAGGCGCTGGCAGACTTCAGCCATCGAGCAGGGCCCGGCGTCGCCTTGCTGACCCGTCAATTCAAGGACCAGTAGTCGATGCTGCCACTGACCCTAGTACTGGTTGTTCTGATCATTCTGTTTGTTGCCCTGCGCATCGTCCTTGGCCGTCGCAAGCTGACTATTCGACAATTCATGACGATATACGCAAGTGTTATCGTCGGTGCGATGCTCGTCTATTTGGGTGTAACCGGACGGTTAAACTGGTTATTTGCCCTGTTGGGCGTCGTCCTGCCATTTCTAGCCCGGATTCTGCCTTGGATCAGTCGCAGTCTAGGCTTGGCGAGTCTCTATCGACGACTGCGGACCAGCACTGGATTGGGCGGCGCAGCCCAACCAGCGACTGGCCAGCAATCAACCCTCGATACACGATTCTTCGCCATGACCCTTGATCATGACAGCGGCGCTATGAATGGGCTGGTATTGCAAGGCCAATTTACCGGGCAGCAACTGTCGCAGCTGGATTTGAGACAATTGCAGCAACTATTCAGTGAGTGCCGCAGTGACACTGACTCAATCAATGTCCTGACGGCCTATCTTGACCGCCATTACCCGGACTGGCAGACGCAATTCTCCGATTCTCAGCCCTCGACCAACTCGCCGGAAATGGACGAGGCTCGAGCTTATGAAATCCTGGGACTCCAACCCGGCGCTACTCGCGACATGGTAATTGATGCACACAGAAGGCTGATGCAGAAATTTCATCCAGATCGTGGTGGCCCTAACTACCTTGCAGCGCAGATCAATCTGGCCAAAGACTTACTCTTGGAGCGTTTATAGTTGATGACTGTTACGCCGTCCTATGTAGGCTTTTGGCCGAGATTCCTGGCGTTTCTGCTCGATAGTCTGATTGCCTCGATTTGCCTCTATCCCCTGTCTTTACTGTTTTATCCTGAATTGGCAACCATTAGTGACCCAATGCAGGCGCGCCAGATGCTTGACGAGTTGCTTGTTCAAATGCTGTTGGAGATCATCGTGATTGGCGCAGCCTTTATCGCCTTCTGGCATTATTTCGGTACCAGCCCTGGCAAGATGCTGTTCAAAGGGACCATCGTCGACGCCGCAACGCTCGGGCCAGCCAGCCGTAATCAGCTCGTCATTCGCTATCTGGGCTACTATGTCAGCCTGCTACCTTTGGGTCTCGGCTTCTTTTGGATTGGATTTGACAAACGCAAACAAGGCTGGCATGACAAGTTAGCGGGCACCTTGGTAGTGACGCCATTGTCACTGACTGGTCATCAACCCGGTTCAAATAGAGATGTCTCATGACACAGCTGAAGCAGTTGGCAAAGGACTATCAACAGCTGGTTTTACTCGTGACGAGCCAGTCTCTCGAGACAGATCCGGACATGATGGTTCGACTGGCTGCCCTGGATATTCAAGTATCGGGAATTCATCTAACGGCGGCACGGTCAGCTGACAAGCCGGCGTTGGCTGCCATGCTGGCCCTGCAGATTCGCGCCGTCACCCAGGAAATTTACTGTCTCGCCCATTGCGCCCTGGGGTATTTGGCTCTGCTCGACGAGATTCAGGGCACCAACGAGCCTCTGCAAATACCGGCTGAATTTCGTCGACTCAGCCAACTGTACCTGAACCCGCAGGCCGCCGATGAAACCACGCAGGATCCGCGACAATACCTGGTTGATTTTCTGTTGAATCATCCTTCGGAACTGTCGGCCGCTGCTTCTCATAGCCCTTTCACGCTGCCAGGAACGGCTGATTCAAGCAGGAGTCTTCGTAGTGAGTGAGCAACCGTTTGAACGACAAAACAGCGTTACTATCATCCCCTTTGAGGCTTATATCTTTGATCTGGATGGCACGCTATTGAACACCTTGGTCAACCTTGCTAACTGTTATAATCGCGTGCTGATGGCGCTAGGCTATCCGCCCCACCCTGTTGAGGCCTATCGGTATTTTATTGGTAATGGCGCCAGGGTTTGCGTAACGCGGTGTCTGCCACCAACGGCCAGAACGCCTCAAACTATTGACCGAATGTTGGCACTGCAACAGCGGGATTACGCAGCCCATTGGCAGATGGACGCTCAGCCTTATCCAGGCGTCCTCAACATGCTGGAGCGTCTCGTCGAACAGGGCGTACCCCTTGCGGTACTGTCAAACAAAGACCAACACTTTACTCAGGCCTGTGTGGATTATTTCTTTCCCCACATCAAGTTTGACCAGATAGTCGGTTATTCTGACTCGGTACCTCACAAGCCAGACCCTACCGGGGCGAAGCGCATAGCTGCAGGTTTCAAAAAAGCACCGGCGCACATTGCTCTGCTCGGAGATACAGCCATGGACATGCAAACTGCGGTAAGCTGTGGCATGCAGGGACTAGGTGCCTTGTGGGGCTTTCGTGATGCGGAGGAACTTAAAGTCGCTGGGGCCAGATATTTACTCGAGACACCACAGAATCTATTCAATATTTCGGGAGTATAAGAGGATGAACACCGCAGACAGCAAGCATCTGGGGCATAACCTGGTAGCAGGAGATCTGGAAAGTTACTGGATGCCCTCCTCCGCGAATCGAAAATTCAAACAAGACCCCAGGTTCATAGTTTCGGCACGTGGCATGTACTACACGGATAGCAATGATCACGAAGTCATGGATGGATCCGCCGGTCTTTGGTGTGTCAATGCGGGACACTATCGCGAAGAAATTAATCAGGCGATCGCTGATCAGCTGCAGAAATTAGATTTTGCCCACAGCTTCAACTCGGGACATCCACTGGCATTCAGTTATGCCAACCGTCTTGTAAAGCATTTTCCGGACTCTCTGAACCATGTGTTTTTCACCAATTCAGGCTCAGAATCTGTCGACACAGCGCTAAAAATAGCACTCTCGTACCACAAGTTGCGGGGCGAAGGTTCCCGTCAGCGCCTTATAGGCCGGGAGAAAGGCTATCATGGTATGGGATTTGGTGGCGTCTCTGTTGGCGGTCTGATGAAGAATCGAAGCTCATTTGGCATGCTGCTACCTGGCACGGATCACCTGCGACATACGCTGGACATCAGCCGCAATGCCTTCTCTGCGGGCCTGCCGGCGCATGGCGCCGAACTGGCTGACGACTTGACTCGGCTCGTCGAACTGCATGGCGCCGACAACATCGCCGCGGTAATCGTCGAGCCCGTCGCCGGGGCTGCTGGCGTCATACTGCCACCCCAGGGCTATCTGCAGCGACTCAGAGAGATTTGCACCAAGCATGGCATCCTGCTGATTTTTGACGAGGTAATTACGGCGTTCGGTCGACTTGGCGCCAGTTGTGCAGCGAGTCGATTTGGCGTGGTCCCGGATATCATGGCGACCGCCAAAGGTATCACTAATGCGACCGTGCCTATGGGTGCCGTATTCGTTTCTGATGCCATCTTTGAGACCTTTATGGGTATCGAAGATCAGGGCATAGAGCTCAGCCATGGTTATACCTATTCGGGGCACCCCCTGGCTTGTGCCGCGGGTATGGCAACCTTGGACATCTATGAGCGCGAGGGACTGCTGGTCCGCGCCGCAGGACTTGAACAGCATTGGAATAACAATGCCATGCGTCTCATGGGTAAACCCAATGTCATTGATGTTCGCTGTCATGCCCTGATAGGTGCCATCGAGTTTTCACCCCGTCCGGGAGCGCCTATGGCTCGTGGCGCGGAAGTCGCTAAACGCTGCTATGAAATGGGGCTCTGGAGTCGAAATATCGGTGATATGATCGTGATGTCCCCGCCTTTGATTATCTCTGAAGATGAGATTACTCGAATGTTTGACATCATCTGCAAAGCCGTAGAACAGACGCCGTAGCTGCAGGATACTCTGCTCAGCACCGCTTCGGTGGTCGCGCTAAAAGCTGAAAAGGCTTGTTGGCGAGACCTTTCAGATCAACGGTAAGTATGCGACTCTGTGGGCTTGTTGCTTTCAACTCAGGATAGGAATTATGAAACTCAAAGACAAAATAGCTATCGTCACTGGCGCCGGCAGTGGTATTGGGCGCGCCATGGCCAAGCGATTTATCCAAGAGGGCGCGCGCCAGGTCGTTATCGCCGATTTGCATGCAGAAAGCCTCACGACGCTCGCAGCTGAAATCGGTGCCAGAGCCATCAAGACCGATGTTGCCAATGAACAGGAAGTGATTCATCTGATACGCACCGTAGAACAAGACTATGGCCAGATTGACCTGCTCTGCAACAATGCCGGCATTGGCGTCGGCGGCGGACCAGAAACCCCAAACGAGGACTGGCAGCGGATCTGGGAAATCAACGTGATGGCACACATTTATGCGACTCGCGCAGCCCTGCCCGACATGCTCAAACGCGGACAAGGCTATATTCTCAACACGGCATCCGCCGCGGGTCTGTTGACCCAGATCGGTTCTGCGCCCTATGCAGTGACAAAACACGCAGCCGTCGCGTACGCTGAATGGCTGGCGGTGACCTACGGCGCGCGTGGTATTAAGGTCTCGGCGCTTTGCCCGCAAGCCGTCAGGACAGCCATGACAGCCAATACCGAGGGTGGTGGTGTTGCCGGCGTAGACGGCATGATGGAACCCGAGGAGCTCTGTGACACAGTCATTGAAACACTGGAAGCGGAGACCTTCCTGGTTCTGCCACATAAGGAGGTATTGACCTACATGCAGCGCAAGGCGAATGATTATGACCGTTGGATCAGGGGCATGATGCGCTTGCAGGCCGCCTATGGGGTTGATGCCTTTCCTGATTGATATCTATCGACAAGGGCCTATAATAGTCTTTCAACAATATCAGCGCCGATTTGAGTTCAGCTTGCGGGCGCTTTAAAAATACTGCTAAAGAGTATCAAACCTGCTTTAGCGACAATGCTGAGCAGGTTTTTTTTTAAAGGACGACTAATCATGCCATTGAGGATTCCGGACAATTTACCCGCTTCTCAAGTGCTCCAGCAGGAAAATATTTTCTGCATTTCTGACGCTCAAGCCAAACATCAGGACATCAGACCGCAGAAAATTTTGCTGCTGAATCTGATGCCGAAAAAGATAGAAACTGAAATTCACTTGATGCGGATGCTATCGAATACGCCACTGCAGGTGGAAGTTGACCTGATGCGAATCAGCGATCGCCCCTCAAAAAATACTCCGATCGCGCATATGGAGGCCTTTTATAAAGACTTTAGCCAAATTCGTGCTAATAAATATGACGGCATGATCATCACAGGCGCACCGTTGGGACAGGTACCTTTTGAGGAAGTCTACTTTTGGCGCGAGATGACCGAGATTATGGACTGGACTCTGACTAACGTCACCTCAGTCATGTATCTTTGCTGGGGCGTGCAGGCCGCCATGTATCACCTTCATGGTATTCAAAAGCTGGTCTTGCCGAAGAAGATATCGGGTGTTTACCCCCACCACCTCGTCAAACCCCATTCGCCCATCGTTCGTGGCTTCGACGATACCTTTGATGCCCCCCACTCTCGCTACGCAGAAGTCCCTGTCAGTGACATTGATCGGGTGCCGGAACTTGAGATCATCGCCGCCTCAGAAATTGCAGGTGCTTATATCATTGCCAGTCGAGATGGTCGGCAATTGTTTGTTACCGGCCATTCTGAGTATGAACCCCTGTGTTTAAAGGACGAATATGAACGCGACTTGGCTGCGGGACAGGCACCCGCCATACCTGAACACTACTTCCCCAACGACGACCCCAGTCTGCCACCCATCGTTAATTGGAAGAGTCACGGCAGCCTGCTGTTTTCTAACTGGCTCAACTATTATGTCTACCAGCTGACGCCCTTTGATATGGACAGCATCGGCGAGCAGTTTGGCGAAACCAAGATGACGCTCGCCTGAAGCGCGCAGGCTGCGACCCAGAACTCAGAACTCAGAACTCAGAACTCAGAACTCAGAACTCAGAACTCAGAACTCAGAAC
>JAYODE010000001.1:26383-61309 GCA_038106185.1 Gammaproteobacteria bacterium
TCAGAACTCAGAACTCAGAACTCAGAACTCAGAACTCAGAACTCAGAACTCAGAAATTGTTAGCTCACCAGTTCTGCGGGCACTAGCCCATACTCTGCCAGCATGTCTGCGGCGTAGGTGATCTTACCCGTCATTTCCTGTGGATCCCCATGAACCAGTCGCAAACACGCCTCTGCCATATGTTCCACAGGTGTGATCCGGTCTTCTGGCGTTTCGTCAGTCACCAACTTGTGATGCAGAACGCCAGGCGTCGCAACCAAGCCTGGAGAAATCACATTGACGCCGATATTGTTCGAATAAACCTCGGATGCAAGGCCAGTCGTAAAACGTTCCAGGGCGGCTTTACACATACCGTAGACGGTGCTTCCTCGACCAACTATCGTTTTATCAGGGTGCAAGGCAGCATGAGAAGAAATATTAAGAATCCAGCCTGATTTGCGTGCTCGCATACCAGGCAGGATCAGCTGGGCTAGATGAAACGGCGCATAGACCTGTACTTCCAGCATCAAATCAAAGTGCTTTTTTCTGAATTGTTCCACGGGCGTAAAGTAGGTCACTGCAGCATTATTAACCATAATGTCCACTGGCCCGAAAATGGCTTCGGTTTCACGGATCAGATTCAAGCGGTGTTCTTCCAGCGACAAGTCACACCGAATCGCATGGGCTTGCCCACCCGCCGCTCGAATGCGTCGAACAACGGAGTTGATACTGCCAGGCAACACATGCTCTCCCTCTTCCACGGTTCGCGCAGAAACTACAACCTTTGCGCCTTCCATAGCATAACGCACGGCTACCGCTTCACCTATGCCACGACTGGCACCCGTCACAATGGCCACCCGACCAGCCAGCAATCCCTGGCTATTCACTTTCGCCTGCGTCATTTTTTGCCTCTCCTTGATCAGCATGTCTAGAAGACTTGTTCTTGTCCAAGAATTCACTGAATCCGACTATAAACTAAGGAACCTGCTTGGCGCAAAACCCATGACCGTCAAGCGACAGCATTGGCTTACGCCGCCTGCCGTCAATCACCATTGGTCGTTATCGAATCAAGGCCTGATAGTAATGGCTTCGGCGAGGGATACTCCGGAAAAGTCGGAGAAAGTCCGAGATAGGTCTCTGTAACGTCGGCTCGATCATGCCGTCACCAGCCTTTGGGGTCCTGTCCTGTTCGAGCGCCCTGAGGCCAAGCCGGGTCACACCCTATTGCAGACTGAGGACTCATGCCAATGCTCTCCAACAAATTAACCTCGACTGAGCCACTGTTTAGCACTCGAGCCCTGCTGTATCGCCGACAGCAAAACTTAGGTCAGAGTCGTTTGATTGGCCCGCCACACCTTGCGCCATTGGTCACTTTGCTGATGGCTATCGTGATCACGGGTCTGCTATTTCTTATCAGTAACGATTATGCGCGAAAAGCGACAGTACCTGGCTTTCTCGAATACAGTGTTACCACTAAACGGTTATATCCCGAGCGCTCTGGAAAACTAGAACGTCTGGATGTTCAGGTCGGCGATCAGGTCCGGGCTGGCCAAACACTGGCTGTCCTGAGCTCTCACCTGCCCTTGCAACAGGAATATGGGAGAGATGCTCTGGCTGACTTCGAACGCTTGATCGCTCAGCAGTATCAGGCCAAAGAAGACATCACGGCTAACCATCAATTGGTGTTAACCAAGATGCAGGCGCAGATCCAGGGCCTGACAGAGGCCAGTATCCTGCAGCGCGAAATGCTCAGTATTCAGGCGCTCAAAGAGGCCCAGGCTGGCCAGATTCATGAGGCTTCACTGGCGCTGCTTGAAGCTGGCCAGATCTCATCCTTAATTTTTGGCGAACGGCAACAGCGCTGGTATTCGTCTCGTCAAGCGACCGCCGAAATCCGTGGGATATTGGCGAACCTGCAGGCCCAGAAAATCCAGTTGGAGATCGCAGTTACTCATGAAGCGGTAACTCAACGGGTAGACTTGTTGCCCATCAATACCGAAATTGCACGTCTGGAACAACGTCGAAACAGTTACCTGCGAGAAACTCGTCAGGAACTCATCGCCCCCCTTTCCGGCCGTATTGCAACTCTGCTGCACGAACCCGGCGAACATGTCTCCATTGATATGCCGATTCTGACCCTCGAGCCCAGCACCGGAGTTCTGCAAGCCAAATTGATGATCGCCAGTCAGGCCATTGGTTTTGTCCGACCAGGACAACCGGTGAACTTGCTGTACGACGCTTTTCCTCATCAGCAGTACGGAAGCTATTCGGGGCGGGTACTCGATGTCTCGCGTCACCCTTTGACCGCCCGCGATCGAGCCAGCTTGCCAGTCGGAGCACCACCGGTCTTTCTCGCGACTATCAGTCTTGCCGAGAGCCAGATAAATGCCTATGGCAAAGTCTTGTTGTTACGAGAAGGCATGACGCTTAAAGCTGACATTTTACTAGAGTCGCGCAGCTTAATGGACTGGCTACTTGAACCTCTGCTGGTTATGCGCGGGCGAGGAAGTCCTTGATGCAACAGCTAAGGAGGCTGAATCTCGGGGGCAAACGGCGACTGCCGATCATACTCCAGGCAGAGCATTCAGAGTGCGGCCTTGCCTGCATCGCTATGGTTGCAGCCTACCATGGTCAGCAGGAAAGCCTGTTGAGCTTGAGACGACAATTCGGCAACAGCCAGCAAGGGGCTAACCTGCAGCAACTCATGTCGCTTGCCAGCAGGTTTAGTCTGACCACTCGAGCCTTGCGCTGCGAGATCGATGAACTCTGCAAGCTTGAGTTGCCCGTCATCATTCACTGGGACTTTAATCATTTCGTGGTCGTCGCCAGCGCCACACGCCACAGTATCAGCATTCACGACCCAGCCTCTGGTCAAAGAAACTATCGACTGAGCGAAGCCGCTGATCACTTTACGGGTATTGCCTTAGAGCTTACGCCTGACCTCGAATTTGAGCCGAGTGACAATCGAGCTAGACTTTCCTTAAAACAGTACCTGGGCGACTTGCCCGGATTGCTGCCCATCTTGGCTCAGATCCTGTTTTTATCGACAATTCTCCAATTGATCGCGCTCGTTAGTCCCTTTTACATGCAACTGGTGGTTGACGATGTTTTGGTCAAGCAGGATATCGACCTGCTCACGCTGCTCGCTGGTGGATTTCTGATCGTGACTTGTATTTCAATCATCACCCAGGCGATTCGAGGCTGGGCCAATATCTATTTAACTAACCAGCTGTCTTTCAAGTTTGGCAGCCGCTTGTTTCATCGACTGATGAGTCTCAAAGCTGACTATTTTATGCGTCGGCACTTAGGTGACCTGGTCTCAAGGTTTACCTCACTGCGACCCATTCAGGAGTTTCTTGCCAGTAGCGCCATTACGGTCGTGTTAGATGGTGTCATGGCGGCGACAACACTGACCATGATCGTGATCTATTCGCCTTTGCTCGCGGGTGTAGTGGTACTGGCACTGGTGCTGTATATAGCGGTACAGATGGCATTCTACCTGCCGACCAAGCATAGATCTCAGGAACAGATCATCGCCAACGCCAAGCTCGACTCAAATTTCATGGAGTCTATTCGCTCCATCAATGCCATCAAGCGCTTTACGGCCGAACAACAACGGGAGAGCGAATGGCAAAACCGGTTCAACGATGCCATCAACGCCAACATCAGGCTTGACCGGCTCGCTCTGGCAAGGGATCTGTTCAACAGCAGCATTTCCGGCGTTTCGCAGATACTGGTGATTTTTCTTGGCGCTAAGCAGGTCATCAGTGGCCAGATGAGTATCGGCATGCTGTACGCCTTTATGGCCTATCGAAGTCACCTGATCAGTGCAGCAAATTCGCTGATTCAGCAGTTGTTTCAGTACCTGATGCTCTCACTCCACTTGGAACGTCTGAGCGACATCCAGCTGGCAGAAACAGACAGTCAAACGTCGCAGGGACCCACGAGGGCATTAAAAGGTCAAATTCGACTTGAGGGCGTCAGCTTTCGCCACAGTGAGGACCAATCCTGGATTCTGCAGAACATAGATCTGGAGATTCAACCGGGTGATCGATTATGCATTCTCGGACCCTCTGGTTGCGGAAAATCCACTTTGCTCAATCTCATGCAGAACCTTTTGCCGGTCAGCAAGGGCGCAATTTATCTGGACGGACTACCCATTTCGGGCACAGGCAACAGTGCACTGCGGGAACACAGTGCCAGCGTCGTGCAAGGTGAAGCGCTATTATCCGGCAGTATCATGACGAATATCGCGTTCAGCAGTCAGATTATCGATGCTAAGCGAATTGAGTCTGCGTCCAGACTCGCCATGATTCACGAGGATATCATGGCCTTGGCGATGGGTTACGAAACTGTTATTGGCGACATGGGGACTATGCTATCTGCCGGCCAACAGAGTCGAATCCTGATTGCTCGGGCTCTGTACCATCAACCGAAGATTCTATTTCTTGACGAGTGTACGGCGCACCTGGATGCAACCACTGAGGTAAAGGTGATGCAGAACATCAGAGATCTGGCAATTACCTGCGTGTTCGTCACCCACAATCCGGATTTGGCCCGAGAAGCGACCGCCGTTCTGCGACTGGCGCCGGGTGGCTATCAATTGTCGATGACCAAACCCTAGCCAATGCTCTTTCGATCAAGACGCGATCGTTTCTCTGCGTCAAAGGCCTGAAAGGTTCTGAAGAGACACTTTGCCTTCATTCTTTTAATCAAACTTTTAATAAAAAGATGAAACTTTTAATAAAAAGATGAATAGCCAATTGAGATACTATTGCCCTGCTAAAGAGATGCAATTCAAAATGGTTTTGCCCGACAGACTATGGGTTACGCAGATGCGCGCGTCGGGAGAAGAACAGAATCACTGGAGTCGTGACAATGAAAGGCATAGGGCTGATTGGCTTGTTATTGGCGTTGAATTCCGGCTTGGTATTTGCCTGGGGACAACCAGGACACCAACTGATCTGTCATGTCGCCGAGCAGCAGTTAGATACGAGCACGCGTGAATGGCTGACGAAAACCCTGGCGCTCGGCGAATATCTTGATGGCAACAGCAGTGACAATTTCGCGGAAGCCTGCCTTTGGGCAGACGCCGCCAAGTACAGCTCCCATAAAGATAGCTATGAATTACACTTTATCAACCTGCCGGCGGGCGCTAAAGAGATTAACTTGAAGCGAGACTGCCCCGCGATGGACTGCTTGCCGATCGGCATCCGTCGCAGCCTTGTGTATCTTATACAGGAAAGTCACGGCCAACGTGAAGATGCTCGAAAAGCTGCAGCGTTGCGCTACCTTGGACACCTGATCGGCGATCTTCACCAGCCGTTACATGTCAGCCATGGAGAAGACAGAGGCGGCAATAACCTTCAGATCCGCGGCTTTACCGAGACCACCAATCTGCATCGCATCTGGGACGTCCTGCTGGTCAATGAGGCAGGACTTTCCTACTCGGGCAGCGTCAACAGGCTGCAACGGATCGGGTCACTGAGCGACTCTATTCAGACTTTGGACTGGCTCAACAACTCCTATCAATTAGCCCGTAAAACTGCCTATCAACACGCCAATGGCGAGTTCATCGTCAGTGGCGATTTTCTTGAGCCTGAATACATTCAACGGGCACTACCTTTGGTCGAACAACAACTGGCACAGGCCGCACGGCACCTGGCGAACCTGCTGAATCAAGTGGCGAGCGGCCATCTGACGGTAAATAACCTCGACGAGCGGGTTTTCAAACCCTGAATATCTCGAATCAAGCGCCTAATCTGCGCCTCTAATGGCTCGGGCTCGATGGGTCAAAGGAAAGATCAAGGTCAACCATAGCGCTGTCGCAGCAAAAGCCGCAGCGAGATAATAGTTACTCATCAGAACGCCGACATTTTGAAGCCCGACAATAACCACTGATGAAGCGCCCTTACCCGTACGGTAGCCAAAAACATCAATGATTTCCTTCGCCCGGTATCGTTCGTCAAAGGACAAGGGGACATACAGCATCTCTTTGGCGGCGCGAAAAATCGAATAGTCAAAGGCTTTGAAGAGGAAAAACGCGATGCCGACATTCAATAAACTCGGGTCAATTAATGCCATGGTAATCGCCGCCAAATGAACGACAGGCATCAGAATGTGGATCCAGCGCAGACCAATGAAACTCAATAGCAAGGGCGTGATGATAAATTGAAACACGAGTACGCTGGTATTCAAAGTACCAAAAAACCAGCCTTGAAAAGCCGTTTCGGCATTCGAGTCGCCAGCAAACCGGGTCGATAATAGCCCCTGAAACTTGTAGTCCAATACTGCGGACACCACTTGTGAGGCCAGGACAATTCCCAATAGATAGGCCAGAGTCGGATTCGCTTTAAACAAATGCCAGCCCATTCGGTCCGACTTCGCAGTGGGCTTGGGCATGACAGGTTCGCCGAACAGCAGATATCCAGCGTTGGCAATCAGTGCCGCAGGCAGGCAAGCGATAGCCGCAAACAACACCATGGTCTCAGCGCCATACTCTCCCGCCGTAGCACCCACCAGGGTGCCGCCGATAGCGCCTCCCAGTCCGGCAATACCAGTAACAGGCCCATTCACTCGTTTCGCCGATGTGGATGACAAGGACGAGTTAATGTAGCTCCAATACTGTTCAATCAGCAGGACAATATACAGCTCTTTGAGCAGGAACAGCACGGGCGTGATCCATTTGACACCGGTCAGCAAAATCAAATAACACGCCAGAATCAAAAGCCCTGAACCCAGCGAAGTGACCCACAAGGTTCGTCTTGGACCCATTAGGCTTAACAGATGGCTGTATAACCAAACGCCGAGAAAGACCACAACAGGCATTGCGGCCATGACCAAGGGCAATCGATCGGCACCATAGGCAGCTTTGAAAAGGACCGTCGACGCCGAACGAATAAATTCATACCCAGTCAGGGTAAACATGGCAGCTACTGCCATCACGGCAGCAACTTTATAGTCTCTTGGAATGTCCATCGAGTACCTCTGTATTGGCGCCATTCATGAGACTTGTTATTAACATCAATTTATTAACATCAATTTATTAACATCAATGGTGAAAGCCACCTGCGACTGCCATTGACCACAGGCGTTTACGACGGCCATCTGCGACGGCCATCTAAGACACTCTAAGATGCCAGCAAATCGACGGCATTCTGCCACATGCTGCAGCAAGGAAACACTCGCGCCGCATTGTAGCGAAACTTCAACTCAGACAATAGCTGCGCTGCTACTGGCAAGTGGCAGCGAGACTGGACCTTTGATCAGGACCAATACGTTAAACAAAGCCTAGTGCAGCCTATGGATTTCGCTCAAGTAATTGATCTTGACAACGTCACCCTAACCCCGCACATTGCGCTTTTTTCTTTTATCAGGAATTCGCTGTCAATATGAGCGCACCCGCAATAAAACCTGCAAACCCTCGCTTCTCATCCGGTCCGACATCAAAGCGACCTGGATGGTCCATCGAGAACTTACCCACTGACAGTCTTGGTCGTTCCCACCGCGCAAAGGCGGAAAAAGCCAAACTTAATCGAGTCATTGAAGACAGCAAGCGTTTGTTAGGCATGCCAGACGACTACCTGCTGGGTATCGTCCCGGGTTCAGACAGTGGCGCGTTTGAGATGGCAATGTGGACTATGCTGGGTGCACGGGGCCTCGACGTCCTTTCCTGGGAAAGTTTCGGCCAAGGTTGGCTCTCAGACGCGCAAAAACAACTGAAGCTGGACACTATTCGTGATCTTGGCGCTGATTACGGCGACTTGCCAGATCTGACCCAGGTTAACTTTGACCATGACGTGATCTTCACGTGGAATGGTACAACATCCGGCGTCAAGGTACCGAATGCTGACTGGATTCCTGCTGATCGGCAGGGCCTCACCTTATGCGACGCCACCTCCGCGACCTTCGCCATGAACATCGACTGGCAGAAGCTCGACGTCGTTACCTGGTCCTGGCAAAAAGTCCTCGGTGGCGAAGGCGGCCATGGCATGATAGCGCTGTCTCCCAGGGCTGTTGCACGACTGGAGACTTATACGCCTAGCTGGCCAATACCAAAAATATTTCGCCTGACTAAGGGTGGCAAACTGATCAAGGATATCTTCGAGGGAGCGACGATTAACACGCCGTCCATGATGGCGGTCGAAGATCAGTTGGATGCGCTTGACTGGGCTAACAGCATTGGAGGTCTCAAGACCTTGATTGCGCGCAGCGAGGCCAACCTGGCTGTCATCGCCGAGTGGCTGGCCCACTCTGACTGGGCAGCCTTTTTGGCGACCGAGGCAACGACGCGCTCATCAACCTCGATCTGTCTAAAAATCATCGATCCCTGGTTCAAAGATCAAGACAGCGCGAGACAGAGCGCCATCATTAAGCAGATCGTAGCGCTCTTAGAGGGCGAACAGGTCGCCTATGATATTGGCAGTTATCGCGATGCTCCCCCGGGACTGCGCATCTGGGGCGGTGCCACCGTCGAGACCGACGATATCAAGAAGCTGCTACCCTGGCTTGATTGGGGATATCAGCGCATTAAAGCGGGTTAACAAATCCGTCTTAGGCGCTTATAGTAGCCAATAAATCCTGTACAAGGCATATGACATGACTGAACTAACTCAGATCGCCACTGGCTTGGAGTTTCCAGAGGGTCCGATCGCCATGGCAGATGGCAGCGTTATCCTTGTTGAGATCAAACGCGGCACCTTGAGTCGAGTTCTCAAGAATGGCTCAGTGGAAGTCATTGCCCATTTAGGGGGTGGCCCGAATGGTGCCGCCATTGGGCCAGATGGTCATTGTTATGTTTGTAACAATGGTGGCTTTGTGTGGCATGACAGAAATGGCCTGACGTTTCCTGGTGAGCAGCCAGGTGACTACTCAGGTGGCCGCATTGAACGGGTAAATCTGAGTACCGGGCAAGTGGAAACTATTTATACACACTGTGATGGTAATCCGTTGCGTGGACCCAACGACATAGTATTTGACGGACAAGGGGGGTTCTGGTTTACGGATCACGGCAAAAATCGTCCCCGCGACAAGGATCGTACTGGCGTCTACTACGCAACTACTGATGGCACACAGATCAAAGAGCTGATATTTCCACTTGAAGGACCCAATGGCATTGGCCTGTCTCCTGATGAAAAAACAGTCTATGTTGCAGAAACGCCAACTGGACGAGTCTGGGCCTTTGATCTCAAGGCGCCAGGGGAACTCAGTGGCAGCCGACGTATGCTTGCCCAGTTACCTGACTATCATATGTTTGACTCCCTGGCGGTGGATAGCGAGGGCAATGTCTGCGTCGCGACGCTGATTACAGGTGGCATCACAGTACACTCTCCAGACGGTAAAACCGCTAGACTGATAGAGATGCCAGACATACTCACAACCAATATTTGCTTTGGCGGCCGCGACCTGCAGACCGCCTATATCACGCTTTCCGCGACTGGCAAACTGGTGTCGATGCCCTGGCACTGCCCAGGCTTGGCACTTAACTTTTTGAATCACAACTGATGCCTTTTCTTTCATGGCTTAGTCGTCTGGTGGGGATATCGGCCCTCCTGTTAGGACAATTGGCTGGCGCCGAGATACTGCCGAGAACCCATTTCCTGATTCCCGCGGGACCAGGTGGTGGCTGGGATGGAACAGCGCGGGGCATTGGCGAGGCGTTGGTGAAGTCGGGGCTGGTAGAGGATGTTTCATTTGAAAACCTCTCCGGTGGTGGCGGAGGCAGAGCGATTGCCAAACTCATTGAGTCAGCTGAGCGTCAACCCTACACCCTCTTAATGAACTCGACGCCCATGGTCGTGCGATCCTTGCAGCAGGTCTTTCCGCAATCCTTTCGCGATCTGGTGCCTATCGCCGCAGTCATTGCTGACTATAGTGTTTTTGTCGTTCCAACGAATTCTAAGCTGAACAACTTCAACGACGTAGTCCAAGCTTTCAAATCAAACCCTCGAATGGTCAAGGTCGCGGGCGGCTCGGTCCGTGGCAGTACAGATCACTTCATCTTTGCTCGCGCGATAGAGATGGCTGGCGGCGACCCTCGTAAGGTGGTTTATATTGCCTATGATGGCGGCGGCAAGGCAATGGCCGGTATTCTCTCAGAGGAGTCCCAACTGCTTTCGACGGGTCTTAGTGAAGCGATCGATATGGTTAGAGCCGGAGAGGTTCGCGTCATCGCCGTCACAGCGCCGCATAGATTGGCAGACGCGCCAGACTTGCCAACCCTCGCGGAACAGGGTTACGACCTTGATTTCTCTAATTGGCGAGGCGTCTTTGCCGCCAAGGGTCTACCGCCACAGCGTTATTCAGACATGATGGAAACCATTGCCGCAGTGGTCGCCAGCCCCGCATTTGAAGAGGTCAGACGCAGAAACAACTGGACGGTACAACTGAAGCAAGGCGACGATTTTTACCGGTTTCTGGAACAACAGGAACTTGAAATTGGAAGCTTGATGCGCTCGCTCGGCTTTCTAAAACCTGTGCCGACATCAGATCAGTGACGAGTTGCGAATGAGCAATAACCGGCTTGGTGGCGTCCTGTTTCTGCTTCTATTTAGTGCCTATGGTTTCTATGCTGGTGATATTCCCCTGGACTACTGGTCCGAGCAGGAACTCTTTAATGCCCGCTCTATGCCCTATTTCGTCGCCCTGGCTGGTGGCATCTGCGCCTGTTTGTTGATACTGGTTCCCGCCCCCAAAACTGATTGGTCTAGCAACCTTAACCTCAACTGGCTACCGGCCTGTATCCTGCTGTTGCTAATGAGTCTCTATGGTTTTCTGTTAGAACCACTGGGTTTCGTTGTGGCGACGGTATTGTTCCTTGTCGGCGCCTTTGTTGCTCTTGGCATCAAGTCACTGCAGAGGCCAATCGTCGTCGCTCTAAGTATCTCAGTGAGTTTTTGGCTGCTTATGGATGTTTTGGGTATTTATCTGACACCCGGCGTCCTTCTCGAACAGCTGTTGCAGTATCTGGGAGTCGAAAGATAATGCTCGACGGCCTATTGATCGGTTTAACAACGGTTTTAACCCTGCACAACCTTATGCTGGTCTTCGCCGGATGCGCCACTGGCACACTGATCGGCATGTTACCTGGGCTTGGCCCTATTACGGCGATCGCCTTGATGATCCCCATCACTTATGGCTTCAACCCAAGCAGCGGCATGATTTTACTCGCTGGGGTTTACTATGGAGCCATATTCGGCGGCAGCACCTCCTCCATTCTGGTTAATGCTCCCGGGGTCGCCGGTACCGTCGCCACGGCCTTTGACGGCTATCCCATCGCACGCCAAGGCCAACCAGGTAAGGCGCTGGCTATTGCCGCTTACGCATCATTTGCCGGCGGTACCTTGGCTGCACTTCTACTCGCAGCTACCGCCCCCTTCCTGGCCGACCTATCGCTGGGATTTCAATCAGCAGACTATTTTGCATTGATGCTACTCGGACTGACCCTGGTTTCCGCTTTTTCCAGCCAGGGCGAATACCTCAAGGCATTAATGATGACTTGCCTTGGCCTGATGCTTTCGACCGTTGGCACTGATCTGTCCGCTGGGGTGCAGCGCTTTACTTTCGGGCGCATGGACCTCATAGATGGTCTCTCGTTTTTGATGCTGGCCATGGCCACATTCGCCCTCTCTGAAGCGGTGATGATGGTTCTGAAACCCGCCGGCAATTCAAGACCAACAACCGCCTTGACCCAGTCTAGCCTGAAATTGTCCTTACCAGACCTGCGCTCAATCATTCCCAGCATTTCTCGATCTTCGGTGTTGGGTTTTTTTGTGGGTGTCCTACCCGGTGCAGGGGCAACCATCGCGTCTTTCCTGGCTTATGGCGTTGAGAAAAGCCTGGCAAGCACCAAAGACCAGGCACAATTTGGCAAGGGCTCATTAAAGGGACTCGCAGCTCCCGAAGCGGCTAACAATGCGGCCTGCACTGGTTCATTTGTCCCTCTGTTGACACTGGGCATTCCTGGTTCTGGCACCACAGCCATCCTGCTAGGGGCTCTACTGGCCTATGGTATACAGCCTGGACCTCGCCTCTTTATTGATGAGCCGGAAATATTCTGGTCAGTCATTGTCTCCATGTATTTCGGTAATCTCATGTTGTTGGTACTAAACTTACCCTTGATACCCTACATTGCGCGCCTGCTGCTGGTACCTCGAGAGTATCTGATTCCCATCATTATGTTCTTTTCTCTCATGGGTGTTTATCTGGTGTCCTTTAATGTCTTTGACATACACATGATGGTTTTTATCGCCATTTTTGCGGTCGTGTTGCGCCTACTCGAATACCCGATGGCGCCTCTGCTCCTTGGCTTCATTCTTGGCGGTATGTTGGAAGACAATCTCCGCAGAGCACTCGCGGTGTCTGATGGTCAGTTCAGCTTTCTATGGGACAGGCCCACTACCATGATACTAATGGCTCTGGTAGTGATAGCCATAATCGTCCCTTTAACTCGCGCTATTACCCGTGCGCGAGGCAACTGAACTGAAGCGACTTGTTCACACTGCCAATACCCAGTATCTTGCACCCATGAAGCATCATGCTTTTGGGAGCCAACCAGCGCTGCGTTTCAGACTCAAAGCGTCAGCAATACACCAGCTGTGCGTTACCAGCGCCTGCCTGAAGATGGCAGACAGCAACCTCTTAGAGCGGTTTTTTCGTTGAGCTTGGATTCATTAAACCAAGAGACTGCCCTTGAGCGACTCGGATGGAGTGGCTTTTTCGCGGCACAGGCGGCTAATTATCCTTTGCTCATTCCTGCCCGCGTCAGTAGACCCGACCTGAATCGTTACCACCTCATCTCTGCCGACGGTCCTTTGGTGGGTCTACTGCCAGGCAAAGCGCGAGGCAGTGGCCAAACCAAAGCTGATCTGCCGACAGTTGGTGACTGGGTGCTGGTAAGCCCTATCGACGAAGAACCCGCCAATAACAATGCAGCAGCGACAGTGATGATCGATGTCATGCTGAATCGAAGCAGCAAATTCTCCCGTAAAGAGGCTGGCGAACGTTATGATGAGCAGGTGGTCGCTGCCAATATTGATACCGTTTTTCTGGTTACAGGATTAGACGACAATTTTAATACAAAACGCATTGAGCGCTATCTTCTCCTGGCCTGGACCAGTGGTGCCAATCCGGTCATAGTGCTGAGCAAAGCAGATCTTTGCCGAAATCTGGATGCCAAGCTGCGAGCGGTCGAAAACATTGCCATGAACACACCGATTCATACCGTTAGCGCAACCACTGGGCTGGGTATGGAAAACCTGCGTAACTACGTGACCCTCGGTAGAACAGTGGCTTTACTGGGATCCTCAGGCGTTGGGAAATCTACGATTACCAACTACCTACTGGGCCATGACTATTTCAGTACCGGTGCCGTTCGCGAGGGTGACAGTCGTGGTCGTCATACGACGACATTTCGAGAGCTCTGCCAACTAACCAGCGGTGGTATGTTGATAGACACACCGGGGATGCGTGAGATACAAATCTGGGCTGATGAGGAAACTCTGGCCGCCAGCTTTCAAGACATCATGGGACTCGCCGAGGCCTGCAGGTTTAATGATTGCCTGCATCAAAGTGAGCCCAACTGCGCGGTCAATGCGGCTATTCAGGCCGGTAACTTGCTCCAAGCAAGACTCGACACCTACATAAAGTTCAAGGCCGAGTTGGCAACGCTAACTGCACGCAACGCTAATCAGAACAGGCGAAGTAAACGCCCTGGGAAAAAGTAAGCGCCGAACGCCATACTCTTCCTTTCCAGCGCATGATAAGAGCACACGAGGAGATAAAAAAAAGAGAGGCTGTTGCCTCTCTTTTTTTTGTTCCGACGCTACCCTTTAATCAGAATAGCGACTGCTGACCCCCCTGCTATTCAGCCCGTCAGGCTTCAAGCATCTTCCTCAGCTCTTCCTGACGATGCTTCTCACCCGCGATGTACTTCAAATACCGACGGGCGCTCTTTTCCATATCCTTGTCTTTGGCGGCTTCTTTAAAGGAGGCTGTCGCAGAATCCCAGCGCTCTAACTGCATCTGAGAAATACCCAGCCAGAAATAAGCATTGGTCTTGTTCTTTACGCCCTTATCCAGCGCCGAGGTGTATGCCTCGATGGCTTCTTTATGTCGGTCTTCATTCGCCAAAGCCTGAGCCAGGCGGTAGTAATTATCGCCATCATCAGACAACTTGGCGGCTTCGCGCCAGGCGTCGATCGCCTTGGCCATATCCTGCGACATGGTATAAGAGGTGCCCAGCAGCTTCATGTTCTTCTCGTCTTTCTTGACCAGCTTGACCTTGATACCCTGCTCAAGCACAGTTGCCGCCTCAAACGGTACTTCCGCATTCAGCAGGCGCTGAGCCAACATCACAACTTCGCTTTCCTTGGCAAGCATCCCCTGACTGTAAGCCGCGTAGTAAGCAGATAAGGATCGATCGTCCAAGCCCTTCTCAGAGTACATACCTGCCAGGTGCATCCAGTACTGCTTCTTCGGATACACCACGATAAGCTTCTCAAGCACCTTGATGACGTTATCGTAGTCCTTAAGCTCGTTGTATATCACGACCTGAAGGTACCACCAGTTTTCTTTCATCTCCTTGCCTTCTGCTGCCGTGATTTTTTCGACAACAAGCGCTTCTTTCAGCGCATTCTTATAATCTTCAAGTTGATAATAAGCGGTCGCACGAATGAAGGTCACACCAGCATCTGGTTCGCCTCTCAGCTTCTCCCAACGATTCATGTAGTCGATAGACTTCTTATAGGCTTCCTGAGCGTAATACAGCTGAAATAGGGAGCGCAGAGTCGAAAGCTCGAGTGCTTCGGTAATTTCTTCTTTCAACACCATCTCGTAGGCCATCAACGTGTTTGGCATGTCATCCAACGTGTAGTAGGCAAACGCCAGGGTGTTCCAGATCTGAGCTAGCTCATAGCTATTGACACCGCGACGCTCCATCAAGTCTTTCAGCAGTGCCACTGCCTTGCGGGGATCAGCAATAACGTCGGGCTTGGTCTCGCCCTCTGCCACCGGTACTGACTCAGGATCTATCAGCAACTGGGCTTCGGAGAGAGCCTTGTAGGTACGTTCACGCATGGCTGGGACCTTGCGAGTTTGCTTCTTGTTCTCGTCCGCTGCGTATGCCGCACCGAACGAAACCTGCCCTTCAGTCAACTTGGACACTATGAGCGGCGCGCACCAAAGGGTGCACGCTGCCATAACAAAGACAAAATTTACAGCAACTTTATTCATCGTCTGCACCTACCCTTCTGTCAATTGGAAGGTGATCTTATTCTGGACGCCGGCCGTTTCAACCGGTTCGCCATCGACAATCTTTGGCTTGTATTTGAACTTCAGCGCAGCATTCTCTGCCGCTCGATCAAACACTGTATTCGGACTGTCAAAACACTCTTCTTCACTTCTCGCATTCTGGATCCAGCCACAATTCGCAACCGTGACAGGATCTCTCACGGTACCTTGAGCGGTAACCGTAAACTCGACGATCGCCCACCCGGTCAAACCGCGCTGCAGGGCCCGGCGAGGATACTGGGGTTGAACCTTGACGATCGGCAGGTACTCGCCATCACTTATCCCAAAACCGCCGCCAGAGACATTGACGTTGACACTCATATCCACGTTCGACATTGAGAATCCCGTATTATCTACTGAGACGTTAAAGTTCTGTGGTGGCGTTTCAGGAGGTGGCTCATCAGGGGGTGGTGGCTTCTTCGGCTTTCGGTCCTTGACGTTCACTTCAGCGTCCTGTTTGACACGCACGAAGTCCACCAGGTTACCAATCTTGTCATCGGTCAGCGCACTGTCCGCGCCGGCGATCAAAGCCTGCATAAGATAAAACAACGCCAAGGTGACAAACACCCCGACAATGATTGAAAGTCCTAATCTAATAACCATCAACCGTCCTCCTACTTGTCTTCAGAGGCGATAGCAACCTGGCTGATGCCAATGATTCTGGCAGCCTCCATGATTGCGAGCACCTTCTCGACTTTCGATTCACTATCAGCCTGTATAACCAGTCCGCCCTTTGGGTTTTCAGCCTGCAATCTCTCCATCAATGGCCTGACATTGCGGATGTCAACCTTCTTCTTATCAATCCAAATAGAACTGTCGGCACCAACGCCCACTAGCAAAGATACCGTTTTCTTCATCTCAGCCGTCTTCGTGTCCGGACGATTGATTTCGACGCCTGTTTCCTTAATAAAGGTTGCTGTAACAATAAAGAAAATCAACATGATAAACACCACATCAAGCATGGGCGTTAAATCCGCAACCTTCTCATCCGACTCTTGAGTTCTTCTACGCATTGTACGTATCCTGATCTAACGTTACCGTCGAATATTCAGACGATGAATTCCACCGAATTTTGAGTTTGCCCTGCTATTAGCCTGCGACCTAGTGGTCCATCGTCAAAGCATCTTCCATGAAGTCCGCTTCAGTCTGCACTTTGGACGTAATAAAGGTGTTGGCAAGCACACCGGACAAGGTGGCGACCATGCCCGACATGGTCGGTATCGTCGCCATTGAAACGCCAGCCGCCATAGATCGCGCATTACCACCGGAATAGGTCATGGCTTCAAAAACCTGGACCATCCCCGTTACCGTTCCAAGCAGCCCCAGCAAAGGTAACAGCGAGATCAACGTCTTAATAAAATGCATGTTAGACGTCAGCTTGGCGTTAACCTCTGAAATCAACTTGAGTCGAATCATGTGCGCATTCCAGGAAGTTCGCTCTGAACGCCCTTCCCAGTAGCTTAATGCCCTGCCCACATCCTGCCGGTGCTCTGTATTGATGAACATTGCTCGCTCAAAAATCAACGCCCACATGATGAAGGTTGCTCCGGCGATGAGATAAAGCACATCGCCGCCAGCTTCCAGGAACGTTCGTATAGCAACGAATATTGCTTCCATGGGTTACTTACCTGCTTTCTCTGCATGCTCAGCGATGAGACCAGCGCTTTGTTCTGTCAGAATGTGCATGACCCCAGTGCTTCGGGACTGAACTATCGAGTGCAGCAGTACCGTTGGGATCGCGACAACCAGACCCAGTACCGTTGTGATCAACGCCTGAGAGATACCACCAGCCATTGTTTTGGGATCACCGGTACCAAACAGGGTAATCGCCTGGAAGGTCACGATCATACCGATAACCGTACCCAACAGACCTAACAGTGGTGCAACCATTGAAATAATCTTGATGAAGGCAATACGCGCTTGCAAAGCAGGTTGTTCCTTCAAAATCGCTTCATCGAGTTTCAACTGCAGGGTTTCCGCATCGATATCGCGATTTTCATGATAGACAGCTAGCACACGACCGAGCGGGTTGTTTAAATTCGCGGTCGCTGACTGCATTTGCGCGCGGACTCTCGCACCTACTATATTCAACGTAGTGAATCGTTCAGCTGCCAACAATAATGCGACGATACCCAGGGCGATAATCACATACCCAGGCGTACCACCCTGATGAACGCGCTCTTCCAACGTCGGTACTTGCACCTGTAGCGCCAGCAGTTGGCCGCGGGTCGGGTCCAAGCCGAAGGGCACGAAACCACTCGTAGCCGCGTCCAGTTCTCCGGTTGAGTCTACAAAACGTGCGGCTGGCTGACGCGCCAACTCTTTGATGATACCGTTCTCGATATCGTAGCTGACGTACTCGCCATTGCTCACCAGGTTGAAGGTACCTACGCGAACGATTTCCTGTTCAACCACTTCACCATCTAATTTATTCACTTTAGCGGTGAACCGGCTGACCTTCGCTGACTCTGTCATTTCGCGCTGGAGCTCAAACCAGAGACGTTCGATTTCCTCAATCGTCGCCAGCTTTGAGCTTTTACCCATCGACTGAGCGAATTCACCTAACCATTCACCGCGACCTGGAAACTCCGCAGAAACTATGGAACCCTCGAAAACGCCCTGAGTGTCACCACTGACCTGCTGCAGAACACCAAACAATTCGCGCAATGAACCCAAACGCTTGGCAAGGACCTCTGTCAAACTGGCCAGCGCCTGTTCGTTCGCCTCAAACTTCGACTCGAGCCGTTCGCTGCGTGCTTCCTCGTCGCGTTGCATTTTACGCGCATCATCCAGTGCTTTCTGCTGCTTGCTCTTGTCTGCCAGGAACTCTTTCTCACGCTGATCGTTGGCTTTCTTGTTGATCAGCTTGCCTTCCTTAACCAGTTGCAGCAGCTCGCCGAGGCTCTTCGCCGGAATTTCTTCTTCTGCTCGAGCGCCCAACGAAAACGTCAGCGCAAGAGTAATCAATGCTAGTGTTATCTTCTTCATTCTTATTCTCCAGGCGCCGGAACGGGTAACTTGACGAGGTCAGCAGTTTGAGTCTTTCTTGCGATACGAATACCATCTCGAACACCTGCGCGAAACTCATCAGGCAGAATCGCCCAACCAGACGCTTCGGTGTCCCACACGCCAGTGACTTCACCATCTGGAGACTGGAATACCAGGGAAACTCGGCCCCACTTCAATAAATCAACCTGTCTTGACTTGCCATCGAGTTCAATCACGTCGGTATACGCCTCAATGGTAGAACCGTAGGAATTTTCCAACTGATATGCCTGCAATACCTGACTGAATTTTTCGGCCACGCTCACGTCAGGCCGATCCAGTGTTTCCTTCAAAAACTCAACCCTGTCTCGACGCTCGCCGATCAGGAACGGTGTATCGAGCTCGATGTATTTGTCGAGGTTGTCAATCATGCGTTCAATCAGCGGCCCAATCTGGCGTTCAATCACCGTGACGTTGTCGATTGAGGCGTTCAGCTCTGCCATTTCCGTCTCTTGGCCGGCGATCAGTCGTTCCTGCTGCTTGTTGTAAACCCTCAAGCCATCTACGACTTTCATAACCTGCTTGTACTGAGACAAAAGATCACGGGTGTTGTCAGCTATTTCGTCAATCTTGGTTTGAGACTTTCGTCCATCCTGAGTTGTCGCCGCTCGTACGCCGAGCACTTCGTCCAGGGATTGAGCGCTGACCATGCCAGCCGAGAAAGTAGACAGGATGCTTACCGTTGTAACGACAAGTAATCGTCTCATGTGATGTTCATTCATGTTTATACCTATTCGGAAAAGGTTCTTTTTTATGATGCTCTAATCGCTCGTCGGTGTTTTCGCGCCAAACATTGGCACGGAATTTCCCCTTGAACAACCAACGCCCACAGGATGAAGATGACCTGCTGGTTTGTCAAGGCACCGCCACCGTTTTAATCGCAGTCTTGGTGATTTTTTTTGCGCCAGGAATCCGTGCTGACAAATCCCAAAATTACTCATTGATGGACAACGCCATTGACTTTGAGACCCACTTGAGGATTTGGTTCCAGCAGGCACCTGACCGCCAGGGGCCACATCGCCAGGCACAAGATTGCCAGAAACAAGCTGATGTCTTAACAAGCACTCAAAGCTACAGATTTTCGGCAAACAATGCCAGCGTTCGTTGCAGCGCCAACGATGCCGCCGCGGCATTATAGCTCCCTCGATGATCACAATTAAAGCCATGATCAGCGGCATAAACATACACTGGCACCGCCGGATGCGCGGCCTTGATGAAATCGACATCGGACAGGGGGATATGGGCGTCCAGGTCGCCAAAATGCAATATAGTGGGCACTGCTGGTTTTACCTCAAGCGCCTGACGGATACCTCCGCCATAATAACCGGAAGCGCACTTAATGCCCCGTATTTGCCCTGCGCAGAGCCAAGTCAGAAGGCCACCAAAGCAGTAGCCTACGACCGCGACATTACCAAATTGTTGGAGATAATCAACGCTGGTTTGTAAATCCTGCAAAGTCACCTGCATATCTAACTTGCCACGCGCAATGGTTGCCCCTCGCGCGATATCATCCTGGCTATAGCCTAATTCAACTTGCCTCTCGGCTCGATCGAAAATAGCCGGCGCCAGTGCTGTATAACCCAGACCGGCATAACTCTCACAGACCTCTCGAATGTGCTGATTGACACCGAATATTTCCTGTATAACAAGCACAGCACCCTTTGGCTTTGCTGTCGGCTCAGCCAGATACGCTGCAAACTCAAAGCCATCAGCGGCGCTTAAATGAATAGACTTGCCCATGCCAATCTCCTACACAAAATAATCATTCAGATTGAGTGAACGACAAATTCGGGACCCAACTCTCGCGCGCTGTTTTCATGACAAACCACAGCGCGGGCGCCAGAACCCTGCAGATATTGCCGGGCGACCCGCTTCACATCGCCAATGCCGACGCCCAGGATAGCTTGCCTGACCTTTTGCCGATGTTGAGCGCTGCGACCAAACAGGTCATTGTGAAAGGCCTGCCGCGCTTCTCCTGCGGGGGAACCTGGCGCATCCAAGCCGCTGATGATTCCCAGAATCGACTCTTCAATCAGATCAAAACCAATGTCAGTTCGCAACAGCCAGGCAACAGATTCCTCAAAAGCCTCAAACGTGGTCAACAGATTCGGATCACGAAAAGAATAAAAGCGAAACACGCCATTGCCGCTGTCATGGCCTGCACCACCACCATAGGCACCACCCTGCTCGCGCAGGACCTTGTGCAGATAACCGTTACGTAACACGCCGGCAAGCACGGAGAGCGCTGGCGCATCTGCATGGTCCTCGGGCACCGTTGCAAACGCGCTGGCACAGAAGTTGACCTGAGAGGTCGTAACCCAAGCCTGGGATACCGGCGACATATCAAATTGGCAGCGCAGCTGACCCACTTGAGGTTGTCCTTGAAAGCTATCCCATACCTGCTCCACTCGGCGACTCACTGGGGCCAGTATCGCCTCGTCGGCCACAACCAGCAATCGTGGTTGACCGGCCAAGATATGCGCCTGCAAAGATTCCAGGTCAGAGATCAACTGGTCAAGGTTATTACCCGCATCCAGCGTACTGTCCAGTTGTTTCAACTGGGTGATACCGGCTAAACCGCTCAAGTGGTGATTTAGGCGAGCGACTGGCCTGAATCGACTGGCGGCAGCCGTCATCGCCAGTGTGTGCCCGCTACCGGTTATGCCACTCTCTCGTCGTACCCGCATCTGCTTCGCGACTTCTCTGACCCGTACTGACTCCTTGAAGTTCGGTGTCGTAAAGGTCTCGTAGAGTAACTGGACCATGGCGTCACTCTTGGCGCTTAAAGTTCTGCTCGACAAGGTCAGGTGAGAAAGAAGCCTATCCGGATTTTCCACGCCACCTCGAATCGAGGCATAGACACTGACGCCGCCAGTCACGCCGTGTTGAAGATGCTGAGTTTCAAGATAACCTCGCCCGCCGCTACCCACCTCGGACAGCAGGTTAGTGTAAAGGGGCAGCAGCCGCTGAAGCTCCATGGGTATGCTAGGCAGGTCGAGTACCACTTGGTGGTAGGTCAATCCATTGGTGCCCGCCTTGAAGCCACTGAGTCTCAAACCTTGGCCAAAGCTGCTCTGCACGCCCGTCGGAGACGAGGTCTGTGCGACGATGTCCGCAAGTCCGACTTTTGGCAGCAGGTCAAGTGGCTCTACCTGGTCCTGACGTTTTTGCAGCGCAAGCGTCTGATCGACAATGGCTATCTTCTGCTCAACACTCAGGGCATTTTTAATTACGGCCAGGCGCTCGGTCTCCGCCTTTCGCATGGCCTGATTAAGGTCAGCATCAGGTTTTAGTGTCAAACAAACCCGATGGGTATTTGCCAGCAACAACTGCCGGACTAATCCTTTGAAAAAGTTAGGGTCCTCGATATCCTTCCGCAGCTGAATCAGCACCGCGTCAAGGTCAAGTACGGCGATGGGATCACCGCGATGAATCGCCGCCGACATGGTGGCGAATATTAGCTGCAACCCGTAGGGATATCCGTCACCACCTATCTCCCGCTGATTAAGCTCCAGCTGATGCAGACAGGCTTCCAGATTTTCCTTGGGTACTCCATCTCGTGCGACCCGCTCCAGCGTCTCTAAAATCAAAGCCTCGACCGCCGCCTGCTGCTCGGGGTTACTACCCTCAACGCCGCAGAAGAAACTCATTTCCGAGTTTGACTCCTCAAGACCACTCAAAGGTGACGCACCGGCGCCAAGTCCGCTGGACTCCAGCGCTAATCGCAATGGTGAGGCGCTGGTGTCCAGGAGCACATCCGACAGCAGATTGCACTTAAGCAGCAGTTCCAAATCAGTATTCGGACCAAGCAGCCAACCCATAACAATATGCGTCTTGTCCTTTAACTCGGTAATGTCGTCTACTGCATAGCTACTTTCTACCCGCTGAGTTTCCGCATAACGCTGCTCTGGCAGGATCTCAATCCTTTCGCTCAGGCGTTCGAATCGAGACAGCACCTTAGTCTCGAAACTTTCCTGCAGGGTCTGAGCGGGTATATTCCCAAAGGTCATAAAAATTGAATTACTTGGGTGGTAGTGACGCCGATAAAAACGCATCAAGCCTTCGTAGGTTAACTCTGGAATATGAGCGGGATCACCACCACTGTTGAAATGGTAGGTGCTGGTGGGAAACAGGTAAGACTTCAATGTATCGTACAGAACGGATACAGGGGCGCTGGTATCGCCTTTCATCTCGTTGTAAACAACACCCTTGAACGTCAACGGCGAGTCAATGTTCTCTGGGTCTTCAAACTCCAACCTATGGCCTTCCTGAGCAAAATCCAGCGGATCGAGGCGCGGAAAAAACACCGCGTCCAAATAGATGTCTAGCAGGTTGTCAAAGTCCTTCCGATTCTGACTCGCAAACGGATAGGCCGTATAATCACTGGAGGTAAACGCGTTCATAAAGGTATTGAGCGAGCGGCGAATCATCAGAAAAAACGGATCGCGTACTGGAAACCGTTCACTGCCGCACAGAACTGTGTGCTCAAGGATGTGAGCAACACCGGTAGAGTCTGCAGGCACTGTGCGCAGCGCCACCATAAACACATTTTCCTGGTAGTCACTCTCAAGATGCAGATGCATCGCGCCCGTACCCAGATGCTCAAACTCGTGCACCGTCAGATTGAGCGTCTCGATCAGTCGACTGCGTTTATGCTCAAACGCTGGATGACACGCGATCTGGTCGCTCATATCAGATGCGCGCCTCCATCCAGGATAATGTGTTCGCCGGTAATAATGCCGAGACCAGCAATAAAAGCCACTATCACATCGGCTACCGATTCAGCTGTACAGGTCTTTTTCAGTGGCGCTCGAGCCTCTAAAGCCGCCAGCGTCCGTTGATAGTTTTCCTGACCCAAACCGGCTTCCAACCACTCGCCTTGAATAAATCCCGGACATACAGCATTGATTCGGATTTCTGGCCCCATCACCCGTGCCAAGGATCGAGTCATGGTCAGAAGCGCCCCTTTTGACGCGGCATAGGCGACAGAGCTACCAATACCCTGGACTCCGGCGATGGACGCAACGTTCACTACCGATGCCTCGCCTGCGGCCCGCATGCCAGCTTCTGCGGCTCTGATCATTTGATAGGGGCCCACGACGTTGACCCCATAGAGATGGAAGAAATCGGCCTTTTCCAAGCCGTCGAGCTGGTGATGAGGATTGAACTTGGTGGTCCCTGCGTTGTTCACCAGCGCGTTGATCTTACCCCACTTGGCCATCGCCTGGTCAGCCATAGCGCGACAGGCCAGATCATCACTGACGTCCGCCTGGCAGACCAAGGTCTCGACGCCCAATGCTTGGCATGCCTCGGCGGTCGCTTCGGCTCCGCTTTTATTGTGAGCATAATTGACCAGGACATGGCAGCCTTTGCTGGCCAAAAGTTTCGCTGTCGCGGCGCCCACCCCCGAAGACGACCCCGTCACTATCGCCACTGCACCCTTCAGGTCCATACTTGCTCCCCATTTACATTTACATTCAAAAAAAAGATTACATTGAGCCTGTTGACGCCAAGGCCAGCGACTCTGCTTTCGCGAATATGGCGGCCAGTGCACATGCCCTCGGGCTGATGCCGCATTACTTCACTGATTGGCACGCATGACGGGCAAAGCTAGACGCCCTCAGGATGCTCGCGATGAAACTTCTCCCAATACTCGGCAATGGTTGTCTTCATCTCTTTATGGAGCATCAGCATCGAAAACAAATTCGGTAATGTCATCAACGCCAGGGTGATGGCCGATATCAACCATATCAACGAGGTATCTGCTATCGACGCCAGGAAAAATCCAGTCACATAAGCAATACGGTAGGGTGTCACCGACTTGACCCCGAACAGGTAGGTCATGGCCCTATCACCGTAGTAAGACCATGCCACTGCCGTAGAAAAGGCAAACAGAACCAAGCCAATGGAGACTACGTATTGACCAAACTCACCAAAAACTCCTCGCGTGAAGGCTTTCGTGGTCAGGTCTACGGAGTGAATCAGAGACTTGCCGTGGACTTCGATGGTCTCTTTGATCTTACCTTCAGCCACGGTGACTACCCCGCTGTAGGGCTTGCCTTCCTGATAAAACCTCACGTCTTCGGCGATAGATCGATTGTGGATCACCGTAATATTCTCTGCTATCGCCGTACCATTAAGAATATTGATTTCACCAGAGAAGGCTTTTACCGGATCTTCTTCCAGACTCAAACTCAGGTGCTTGAATAGAGCCTGCCGCTGATCTGCATCTGCTTCGGAATAGATACCCTGGACCACCTCCATATCAAAAGTCTGAAACTTATTGTCGAACTTTTCAGTCCAGACGCCTGAACTCAGGATCACCAGGCCAGTCACAGTACAAATGACAATGGTGTCGATGAAGGGCTCCAGAATCGATACCATGCCTTCAGAGATGGGTTCATCGGCTTTAGCCGCAGCATGGGCAATCGGCGCAGAACCCTGGCCTGCTTCGTTAGAAAACAAGCCACGATTGACGCCCCGATTAAACGCATAAGCAAAGGTCGCACCGAGAAATCCACCCGTTGCTGCGCTACCGGTGAAGGCATCACTGAAAACGGCTACAAAAGACGGAATTACATTTTCGTAGTTGGTGAAAATCACACCCGCCGCCCCAGTGAGATAGATCAGTGCCATCAAGGGCACGATTTTCTCGGCAACTTTGACGATTCGGCTAATACCCCCGAGAATCACCAGTGCCAGTATCCCGGCAAGAAATAGCCCAGTCATCCACTCAGGAACACCAAACGTGGATTGCATACCGCTGGCAATATTATTGCTCTGGGGCATATTACCGCTGCCGAAAGAGCTGACAACTGTGGCAGTGGCAAAGCCCACTGCCAGCCATTTCATATTAAGTCGGCGTTCCATGACATACATGGGCCCACCAACGATGAAGCCATTTTCGTCCTTGGTACGGTATTTATGGGATAACGAAACCTCGACAAACTTTGTCGCCATGCCCACAAACGCGGTCATCCACATCCAAAACAAGGCGGCTGGCCCACCAAGGTAAATGGCAAGTGCCACACCGCCGATATTTCCGGTACCTACTGTACCGGAGATCGCCGTACTGAGCGCCTGAAAATGCGTCGCATCACCCTCATCGCTGGCCTTGTCATACTTACCTCGTACGATGCGCACTGCATGCCTAAAGAATCGGATCTGAGGAAATTTTAAATACACGGTAAATAGCAAGCCGGTTCCCAGAAGAACAAAGGGAAAGTAGCGGGCTGAACCCAGAAAGCTGTCGAGCAGGTCGAGAAAACCAGTGAGCGATTCCAATGTATCCCCTTTTTTTTATTATCCGTAAATCAGTTGCTGTTCCGCCGCGACCTTAGCAAATTAAGCCTGAGAAGCATAGCCGACAGGCACGACAAGGTTTATCGCCAGATCCCGTTCGTCCCGCTGGGGGTTTTGCACTAGCGTTTCCCAATGTCCGCGAAGCGTTAACAATAAGACCATTGCATCCAGTATATCGTCTGGCTGCACCTGATTACGCCGCCAGACCGGAAGGGCCTGATGATAGACATCAACGGCCGTCGGCCAGTATCGGTGAAGAATCAAAAGCCGCTCGGCCTGTCCAGCAGCCTTTTTCTTGCTGTGCAGTAGCGGTTGTCCCTGAATCGCCGCAAAGGCCAGCTCAGGATGAGACTCAAACATACTTTCACTTGCGCTGGGAAAGGCGTGCAGAAAGCGGTCCAATTGGCTGATTTTTGAACAGATATTCCAGGCCTGTATCGACAGCCGCGTGCCCAACCGCTCTTGATTGATGTCACAAGCCTTCGAATAGCTACTGGCATAAACGGCTTGGCGACAGGGAACGGTAAACACGCTGGCCGCCCTGCCCGGCAATCGCCTGCGAGCAGCCGGCTCAACCTGACGAGGTTTATCGTCGAGAAGTCCTATGGGCATATCTATGAGCAACTCACTGGCATCGTGGTGGGCTTGCCAGAGGGCCTCCATTGACGCAAAGACTTCTACTCGAATCGCTTCGGCGGTCCAGCTTGAGTCCAACTCAGCCTGTTCGCAGCTGATTGCCAGCCAACCGGCACGACATCCGTCAATTCCGACAATCTTACCTTTGGACGACACCTGTACTAACGGCTTAATGCAGTGCGCATGGTGACAAATTCCTCGGCCGCTGTCGGGTGAATACCGATCGTTGCATCAAACACGGCCTTAGTCGCGCCGGCTTTCAGCGCGATCGCGATGCCCTGAATAATCTCACCGGCCTCCGGACCGACCATATGCGCGCCAAGTATTTTGTCGGTCTGGCGATCAACGATCAGCTTCATCATGGTTTTCTCATTGCTGCCACTCAGGGTGTGTTTGAGGGCACGGAAGCTGGAAAGATAGACGTCGACTTCAGCACAGGTGTCCCTTGCTTGATGTTCAGTCAGGCCGACAGTACCGATATTCGGCTGGCAGAAGACCGCCGTCGCTATATTGGTATAGTCCATGGTTGTCGGTTGCTGAAGAAACTGCCCCCGCGCAAAGACCATGGCCTCGGCAATCGCCACAGGCGTCAACTGGACTCGATCCGTGACATCCCCCAGTGCGAAAATAGAGGGTTCAGAGGTTCGAAACTGGTCGTCGACGATAATTGCGCCGTTATCTCGACAACTGACATTCACATGCTCCAACCCGAGATCATCGACTGCAGGCACTCTCCCCGTCGCATATAGAACACAGTCGGTTGCCAATGTCGTACCATCGGCAAACAGCACGAGCAGGCTGCCATCCGGCTGTTTTTCGATGCGTGTCACACTTGAATTAAAATGCAGTGTGACCCCCTTCTTGACGATCTCAGTGGCCACTGTCTGGCGCACATCCTCGTCAAAATTACGCAAAAATAATGGGCCACGATAGGCCAGATGGCTATCACTGCCCAGACCGGCAAATATGCCCGCGAATTCTACAGCGATATAACCGCCACCCACCACCAGCGTCCTTCGCGGCAGTTCTGGCAGATGAAAAGCCTCGTTGGAAGTGATCACCAGATCATTGCCAGGAAAGTGCGGCACTGAGGGCCAGCCACCTGTCGCAATCAGAATTCGCTCAGTGGAGATCACGCGATCTCGAACGACCACATGGTGGGCATCTTTTATTCGCGCTCGACCCTCAAAATGCGTCACGCCAGCATTGTCCAGCAAACCTTGATAGATTCCATTAAGTCGGCTGATTTCCTTATCTTTATTTTTGATTAGCGTTGACCAGTCAAAATCTGGTTTCGCCTCTGACCAACCAAATCCCTGAGCGTTTTCGAAGTCCTCGGCATAGTGGGAGGCGTATACCAGCAGCTTTTTAGGGATACAGCCAACATTGACGCAGGTCCCACCCATATACTTATCTTCCGCGGTCGCGACCCGCGCACCATAGGAAGCGCTCATTCTCGCAGCGCGCACGCCGCCTGAGCCGACGCCTATGACAAAAAGATCAAACTCGTATTCCGACATGCAAGCTTTGCCTCACCCATTATTGAAAACCCGTAACCTAACATATGCTGGATGACGAAACCCGATTCCTTCATAGATTTCAATCATCATGTCACCGCTAAGCGCCAGTTTCGCGTTATGATCGTCACTCCTGACCTGATTCGACTGAAAATCCTTCATTCATGTTTATCGACTTGCAACCGTTTGCTCCAACCTCTTTAATCCAAACCTTGAGCTGCAAAGTTCAACAGGATCAAAAACGTCTTCTTCTGGATTATCAACTCGAGGCGGATCTGGCGTCATTGAACTGGCCGTTAACAACAGTCCAACCGACTCGCCGAATGGCGCTGTGGGAGCATAGCTGTTTCGAATGTTTTGTAGGCGATGCCAAAGACACAGGCTACACAGAAGTAAACTTCTCTCCCAATGGTGACTGGAACTGTTTCGGTTTTACGCACTATCGCCGTGGCATGCATGAAGTCGAGCACTCCATCTTGGCTTCCAGCGCAGTTTCGATGGAAAACCAGCATCGAGTGCGGGTCAGCCTCACGCTGGATCTTAACCATTGGCGGCCAGATATTTCGGCTTTAACACTCGGCCTTGCCGCTATTCTGAAAGACCATCAAGGCCATCGCCACTATTATGCGCTGCAACATGTTGACGGCAAACTCGATTTCCATCACCGTGACAGCCACTGCCTGACCATTCCCTGGGGAATTGAATGACATTTCAATTTGGTATTGATGCGCTGCTGGAAAGTCCTGCGGACTTGCAATCGCTAAGATCGCGCCGAGTCGCCCTGGTCGCCCATCCAGCCTCAGTGACCAGCGACATGCAACATTCCCTCGACGCCCTGATAGCACATGGGGTCGACGTCAGTCGCGCATTCGGACCTCAACACGGTATGCGCGGCGACAAGCAGGACAACATGATTGAGTCTGCCGATTATTTGGATCCAACCCATGGCATTCCTGTGATCAGCCTGTATGGCGAACACCGAGCGCCTACCCGGACAATGCTTGCTGACCTAGACGTGGTGCTGTTTGACCTGCAGGACATTGGCTGTCGCATCTATACTTATATTACAACCCTGAAGTATTTTCTTGAGGCGTGCAGTACAGCAGGCGTTGAGCTCTGGGTACTGGACCGGCCCAATCCTGCCGGCCGACCGGTTGATGGGCTGCGCCTGGAAGCGGGCCACGAGAGCTTTGTCGGCTGTGACACCTTACCCACCCGACATGGGCTGACTACCGCCGAGCTGGCGAGTTGGCTGGTGGCTAAACATCAAATGCCAGTGAGGTTGAAGACCATCAAGATGATCGACTACGAGCCGATGACTGGACCCGGCTATGGCTGGCCACTTCAGCAACGCGCCTGGGTCAATCCGAGTCCAAATGCCAGCAGCCTGAATATGAGTCGCTGCTTTTCAGGCACTGTATTACTGGAAGGTACCCAATTGTCTGAAGGGCGTGGCACCACGGTACCACTGGAAATCATGGGGGCACCTGACTTTCCGGCACTGGAAGTTCTGCGGCAATTGCAGTCCGAGCGACCCACCTGGCTGGCCGGTGTTTATCTGCGCCCTTGTTTCTTTTCGCCGACATTTCACAAACACCAGGGTGATCTTTGCGCAGGCCTGCAGATACATACAGATTTCAGTCACTACGCTCACGCGCAATTCAAACCCTACCGACTGGTCGCCGGTCTCCTCAAGGCTTTGCGTCAGGTACGGCCAGACTATCCGATCTGGCGACACCATGAGTACGAATATGAACCTGATCGTATACCCATTGATGTGATCAATGGCGGCCTGTTTCTGCGTTCCTGGGTAGATGACACAGCAGCGACCTATGCTGATCTCGAGGCTCGACTAGAGGCCGAAGAACAGCCATGGTTAGCAGAGCGGGCCCCTTACCTGCTTTACTAAGTCCTCCTCTGTGGCCGACTAATGCATTTCAAGCCAACCATATCAAGTCAACCATAAAATTTTGGCATAGTCGGCATAACCAGCCAGGGATGAAAACCCCCATGCTAGAATCGGCTTTTATTTACATCACGGGACGGAACAGCCGCCATGACAAGCCCCAACACGAACAAAACCAACGCCTATAAAATAGCGATCCTCGCTGGTGATGCAATCGGCCCAGAGATCATGGCCCAGGCAGTTAGGGTTTTTGATCTGGTGAGCAAGCACCGTGACATTGAGTTTGAACTGACATCAGCGCCCTTCGGTGCTCACGCCTATTTTGAACACGGCAAGGCCTTTCCAGACCAGACTAAGGCGATCTGTGATGCTGCCGATGCCATTCTTAAGGGCCCGGTTGGCCTGAGTCACGCAGAATCGCAGAAGATTCCGGTCGAGGAGCAAGCAGAGCGTGGTGCTATTTTACCCCTGCGCGCTCGATACAATACCTTTGCCAACTTTCGACCGATTTACCTCAGCCCGAACATGGCCCATTTCTCACCATTGAAACGCGAAGTTATTCAAAACGGCATAGATATTCTGCTGATTCGCGAACTGGTTGGCGGTTTGTATTTTGGAGAAAAGGAACGTGGCGTCAATGCGGCAGGCAAACGTTATGTGAAAGAAACCCTTGAATATAACGAGGACCAGGTTCGCCAAATATTGATTGTTGGTTTTGAACAGGCTCGACTAAGAAAAGGGGTTCTGCATAACATTCACAAGAGTAACGTGTTGATGTCCAGTGTCTTCTGGAACGAAATACTGGATGAAGTGCATAAGGATTATCCAGACATCAAGGTGGTTCATCTACTCGTAGATGCCGCAGCGACAGCGCTGTGCCTGAACCCCGGCCAATTCGACGTCATGGTTATGGAAAACATGTTCGGCGACATCCTCAGCGATCAGGGTGGTGGTATTCTTGGCAGCCTTGGTTTGATGCCATCTGCTTGCATGGGGCCAGAGAAGGCTTACTATGAGCCCTCACATGGCAGCGCACCGGACATCGCCGGCAAAAATATCGCCAATCCTTATTCTATGATTGGCTCTGTTGCCATGATGCTGGATATGAGCTTTGGCCTCAAAGCAGAATCAGATGCGGTTTGGGGCGCCATGAAAAGTGTGTTTGAGGCGGGCTATTCAACAGCGGATCTATCATCCAAAGATACGCATCCAAAAATCCTCTCCACCACCGAGTTTGGTGATCGCGTCATGCAGGAGCTCGATCGCCTGCTCGCGGCTACTTAGGCTTGAGGCTGTCTGATTAAGACTGACGAGTGACGAGCGGCTGATGGCCGCCTGTTGCTCGGCTTTAGACATTCAACTTTAGACATTCAGCTGTAGCCATTCAGCTATAGGCATTAAGCTAAAGCGTTTAAACTAAAGCACTGATCTTATGGAACTTGCGCTCTAGCGCTTAAGCTATAGTGCTTAAGCTATAGTGCTTAAGCTATAGTGCTTAAGCTATGGGCTTAAGCAATCTCTCTCACGGAAAAGTACTTGATCGAAAGCGATTAGGTACTCGCTGCGGCGGCAGCAACAAGTCTCTGTCAGAAAGATCTTTGCACGCGCTTCTGAAAGACCCTTGGTGATTTAGAGCGCGACTATCTGACTGGCAAGACTCGCCCCCATCACCAGAATAGAGATCCAACCCCAACCGATAAACGCCCACATGACCAGGGGCTGTTCAAACAGATCACCGAGGATGTTAACCGTAGAGTCGACCAGTAAGAATTTCAATGGACGTTGAATCAACTGCTTAAACATGGGCTTGCTTACCTTCTCTCTCACCTGTAGATACGCAGACATGTGGGGACATGTGCGGTTAAATTATACACTTGCGCTTAAGGACGACATATTAGCTGGAAATACGCTTCAAGGGGAGTCCTACTCGAGTGCTTTTGGGGGCATATTTAATGACAGACGCTTAAAGCGTTGAACCTCTGTTTCGATATCCTCATAAATCGCTGCCACATCGATTTTTTCTTTAAATTGAATGCGTTTGGAAAATACCGTCACCGGAAATATAAAGTTATCTGTTTTACGCCAGCGCAGCGCTTTGCTGGACCCAAGCTCATCCTCATAACTCACCCAATGCAGGCCAAATTCACGCACCAGCACATCTCCAAAGACAACACCCAAAGCCTGCCACTGAGGCGTCTGGTCAGATCTGAGTATTCTTCTGTCGACAAGCTGCTGGAATAACGGCAGGTCTTCCTTGGTGCCGTGCAGCGTGACAATGCCTAAACGACGGGCAAACAAAGCCTTCATCTCAGCACGCTGCTGATCCAGCAGGGTTTGCTGCCCGAAGGACAAGTCGTCAACCACTGCTGGTGGCGTCGGCTCAATGGGAAACTGATAGTTTTCCAATTGATCTGGCGAGAGTACCGGCACGTCTATCGGCGCCGCACTGGCTGGAACACTAGTTGCCATCAAAAACGTGTACATCAACAACAAAGCTGTCTTTTGCATCACGCGCTCGCCTATTTAATGATCCTGAGGAGTGGCTATTATCCCGATTCGAACCCAGAGCGAAAGAACTATTCGCCCAGATGGTATTCGACCCGACATAACATCCTGCTAGACTCCTTATCTCAAGGAATACCGGGTCGCTAAACGCCACCCGCCGATGGAAAAGGTTGATGCGAGAAATACCATGAATCCCCAACTGACTAGTCAGATTCACGACACGCCAGGCCTTTGGGTGACAGCAGTGACCGGCGGCGGCAGTAGTGCCCTGAGCCGACTGCTTGCGACGCCCGGCGCATCCAGGACGCTATTGGAAGCAACCATTCCCTACGCAGAATCCGCACTGTACGCGTACCTGGGTCAGCAGCCAACGCAGGCAGCTAGCCCAAAAACGGCCAGAGCACTGGCCATGGCAGCATTTCAACGAGCCAGAGCGTTGCATGCGGGCAACCTCAAGGAGCTCCAGCCCGCACCCAGCGAGGCATTACCCTTATTTGGACTTGGCGCCAGCGCAGCACTGGTTACTGATCGCCAGCGCAAAGGTACTGATCACTGTTTTGTCGCGATCCAGAGCCAACAAGCAACCTGGGAGTTTAGTTTGACGTTTGGTAAGCCTGGTCGTCAGCGCAGCGAACAGGAGCAGTTTTGTGGTGAATTGATACTGCAGGCAATGCAGCTGGCTCAGGCAGGCCACCGGATTCCAGAGGCCAGCAGCCTGCATCACCTTTTAGCGCTTGACAGCCAGGACCATCTTGACCTGCGCATCATGGTAGCACCCCGCTTATGGCAGAAGCTCTTCAGTCAGAAGCTCACTTCTACATGGACCGACGGCACAGCGCCTGCGGGAATTTTTCCCGGCGCCTTTAACCCTATCCACGAGGGCCATCGGCAAATGGTCGAGATCGCCAAAACGATCCTTGGTCACGAGGTGGTACTGGAAATATCGGCCTTTAATGTCGACAAGCCGCCCTTGGACTATTTGGACCTGCAAGCCCGCCAAGACGGCACGGCAGGATACCCGTTGGTGTTCAGTAATGCGCCAACCTTTGCCGAGAAGTCAGAGATCTTTCCCGGCACGACTTTTGTTGTTGGCAGCGATACTATCGAACGTATAGCCGACCCTCGATACTATGGGGGTCTGGCAGCAAACCGCGATCATGCAATCGAGCTGCTGCAGCAGCGGGGCCACCGCTTTTTGGTATTCGGTCGCAGCAACGGCACGCAATTCATCGGTCTTGAACAGCTCGACTTGCCGCAGGTCTTGAGCAAGCTTTGCATTGGAGTCCCGGAAAAAAGGTTTCGTATAGACCTGGCCTCACGGCATCTGCGCTAAGAGTTGACCGCTGGTTTGAACTCCTCGGCTACAGGTAGGGCAGAAACAATTCAGGTAATGGCGCGCTCTTCTCACCGGAAGACAAGACCAAGGATCTGGCCGCTGCCGGATTTATCACAATGTTCGAGCAAAAATTTTCTCCCTCTCGCATTTGAATCGGCACCCTACCCTCGAATAGCGACGTAACCTCTGCGGCAACTTCCGGCAGGATCGCCTCGAGAATCATCGTCGCACGAGGCAGTACGCTCGGGTCGGACAGCCGATTGCGCTGACCCCAGGCCACCACTAGTTGCGAGCAGGACTCAAGCACCTCTGGCAAATCGGTCACAGCAACATCACGGTCGAGACCATAGCTGTATAACATCATGGCTTCCTCAAACAACATTGCCAGGTCTTCCCTGGCACTACTGTAGTTGTAGAAGTCATTAGCGACGTCAAGGGGAAACTCAGCGGCCACATCTTCGGCGGTGAGAAGCCGGTCAGCCGCACGTACAACCTCGCTGCGAAAGGACACACCTGCCAGACGGTACATGAGCTCAGAGGTCAGCGGATATGTACCCTGCAGCAGGTTCGATGGTCGGCTACCGGTGAGCACTGCCTGATACATGGGCACAGATCGGTTAATAGTCGCCAGACTGGACGGCGGATAGAAGTCATTCGCATGGGCCAGTTCATGATAAAACAACGACGCCATGCGCATGGAGACAGATGCCAGATTGCGCTCCAGACTTCGCAGATCCGTATCTCCCTCGTAGACATAGCGCGCCGGCATATAAAATTGGAAAACATTGCCCAGGTCCGATCGATAGTCAGGTGTTTGATCAATCGTCGACTGCTCAGCGGTTGTCAGCCACAAGCGCTCTGGGTCGATATAGATAGCACCAGTTCCTTGCCAGTAAAAAGACGGTCGAATGTCATAGGAAATGACAATGGCCGTGACGCCACGCATGATCAGCAGGAGCTCAGGTGGCATCTGGGTGAGCACCTCTCGCATGCGAACAGCCATCCAATCATGAGAAACCAAAACACGGTCCATGACCTGATCAATCGTCGGTGAATTAGTCTCCATCCCCAACAAGGAAATCTGACTGAAGCTGCAGAGATTAGCTTCCGTCATCTTGACCGTGCAGTTGATCAGCGTTTCGGCGAGCGGATTACCTGGATTGGCGGGCCGCACCAAGGAGCGCAGGCCGTCAAAGCGCTTATCTGGAAAAAACTCGTCCATAATATAAGCAGTCGTATCGACGGGCGGCGTGACTGGTGATGGCGAAACCGGCTGCGGCAAAGGCGTTGAAGAGACTTTGCTCGAGCCGCCCCCGCCACAAGCTGTCAGGGCCAGGGTCATGGCTAGCGCACAACCCAACCGCTGAACGCAGTCGCTTTGCTTTCCTACCAAAGCGCTTCTCAAAGCTTTC
>JAYODE010000001.1:61409-135759 GCA_038106185.1 Gammaproteobacteria bacterium
CCCCCTTCACAGCCTTCTTCAAAACGCCCTTCAAAACGCCCTTTAAAATAGCCATTATTGCTTTTGGCGAGTATTTAAAAAACACCTTCTTCGCAATGCTTTAGCCTGGCCCATATCGACCTCTGGCACCTGAGTCCCGGCACCTTAAGTCCGGCCTCAGCACACCCCTTCGACCCAAGTGAACTCGTTTGCGCCAGCCTAACCAGGGCTATCCGCTAACAGACCCAGAACGAAAGCATACTCTCGCGCGTCAGTCTGATACCGGGCATACCGACCTGAGGCTCCGCTATGGCCGCTGTCCATGTCAATGTCTAACAGCAGTCGATGGCTATCGGTCTTCAAGCGTCGAAGTCGCGATACCCATTTAAGAGGCTCAAAGTATTGCACCTGTGAATCATGTAATCCTGTCGTCACAAACATATTGGGATAGGCTTGCGCCTTGACCTGATCATAGGGTGAGTAAGATAGCATGTACTCATAATACTCCGGGTCCTGAGGGTTGCCCCACTCAGTGAACTCACCAACCGTCAGTGGTATCGTCTCATCCAGCATGGTTGTTACCACATCCACAAAGGGTACATGCGCGATGATACCCAGATATTTTTCTGGCGCTTCATTGGCAACAACACCCATGAGCAAACCACCAGCCGAGCCTCCCATCGCGAAAACCTTCTGTTTATCCGCATAGCCTCGCGCAACCAACTGATCAGTGGCGTCAATGAAGTCCCAAAAGGTATTACGCTTATGGAGCAGCCTGCCTTGCTCGTACCAATCCCGACCCAGCTCGTCACCACCTCGTACGTGGGCGATGGCAAACACAAAGCCTCTATCCAGCAACGATAAGCGCAGGGAACGAAATGTTGGCTGACTAGCAAAGCCGTAGGCGCCATAGGCATTGAGATACAAAGGGTTTTGGCCTTGAGCAAATAAGTCTACTCGATAGACCAGTGAAACCGGCACCTGTACGCCATCCCTCGCAGTGATCATGATTCTTTCAGACTTATAAAGCCGTGGATCAAAAGCACCAACCACGCGATCTTGCTTCAGCAACTCGCTGGTGCCCAGGTCCATATCATACTCAAACACAGACTCAGGCATGGTCAAACTGGAGTAAACATAACGCAGTCGACGTGAGTTTATCTCCGGGTTACTGTGTAGTCTTGCTGTGTAGGCCGGATCGGGAAACTCAATCTTGTGACCGACGCCTTGTTCATCAGCACGTCCAATCACGCGCAGGACCGGCAATCCTTGGTGGCGTTCAGTAACCACGAGATAGTCACTGAAGACCTCCGCATCAAGCAACAAGACATCTGTTTGATGGGCGATGACATCCTGCCAGGCAGATTTGTCATTCAGGCGACTTTCACTGACTTTCATCAGCCGAAAGTTGCTCGCCTGCCAATTGGTCAAAATATAGAAAGTGCCAGGTACGTGACGTACTCGATATTCGTGGTTGGCTTCGCGGGTTAGAAACACATTGGGACGACTCTGCGGCTGATGGCTGTCGATCAACAAAATCTCAGTGCTGTCGGTGCTGGATAGACTGATGACCACAAACTCTTTTGATCGTGTCGTGTAGACGGAAGTTTCAAAGCCGCGGCCCGTCTCCTCATAAACCAGCTGATCCGCGGCAACCGACGAACCCAGGACGTGACGATAAACCTGATAGGGTAGCAGTGTTTGAGGGTCAAGCTTGACGTAAAAGACTGTCTTATTGTCCTGTGCCCAAGCAATACTGCTGGAAACACCCTTGATCTGGTCTGGCAGAAATTCGCCACTTTCAAGATCTTTGAACCTGAGGGTGTAGATACGCCGACCGACCGTATCTTCTGTAAACGCCAGCAAATTCTCAGCGCTGCTGACGCTCCAGTTGCTCACCTGATAATACTGACCACCCTGTTCCAGATGAGCCTGAGCCAGCAGATTGATATCCAGGATCACCTTCGGCGTCGCGCCAGCCTCAAGTTTAGCGCGCAGATATACAGGATATTCTCCTCCTGATTGAAACTCGCGGTGATAGGCGTAGGCACCCTGTGTCACTGGGACGGTCTTATCATCCTGGGTAAAACGGGCTGTGATTTCACCAAACAGCTGATCCTGAAGATCGCTGAGGGGGGCCATCATGGACCGAGTGTACTGGTTTTCGGCTTTCAGCAAAGCCAGCATCGCTGGATCACTGCGCTCGTCATCTCGAAGCCAGTAATACTCGTCCTGTCGCTCAAAACCGTTGATGGCCAACGTTCGCGGCACCGACTCAGCGACCGGCGGCTGCACTTCTGCTTCCTTGTCTGCTTGTCCGCTCCAACAACTCGTCAGCAATAGCGCCACTAACAAGAATAATAAGCGACTCGCACTGAATCTCGAACACTGCGCCAGCCAACTGGCCTGATTCAATAAACTACTAATTTTTACAACCCCTTAGATTCCGTCAAATGCCGAACGAAACCAGGTAAAACTCCCCGTTTATCGGCTCGCTTCTGTCTGTTGGTCCGCAGATGATTCAAGACCCACACAACAGGTTTACTCTCTCAGCCGCTAACGGCCGTTAAAACGCGGCTCGCGCTTTTCCAGAAAGCTTGCAACCCCTTCCCGATGGTCCTCGGTTTGGAACAATACGCCGAGGGTTTGTGAGACCCAGTTGCCCATTTCCTGATATTCACCATAAAAGGACCGACGCAAGCCTTCTTTGAGGTATCGTACGGCCAGTGGCGGATTCGCGGCAATCTTGTGAGCCAGCGCCAGGCTTGCCTCTAACAATTGTTCATGGGGTACAACCTCCATCACCAAGCCAATCTCGCGCGCAAACTGTGCGTCAACCACTTCGCCCGTAAACAGCAACTGGGCAGCTCGCTGCGGCCCCACTAACTGGGGTAAGCGCACCAGCCCGCCCACATCACTGACCAGCCCACGTTTGACGAACATCTCGGAGAAACGCGCCCTATCTGAGGCGATTCGAAAGTCTGCCATCAACGACATATCCATCCCCCAGCCAATAGCCGGACCATTGACTGCAGCAATGATGGGTCGATCGCAATCCATGATGGCGGTTGCTGCCGGCGTTGTTCCTGGTCTGACAGAACGTAACCGCTGCTTACCCGGGTCACCATCGCCGGTCATTAATTCCTTAACGTCGTCGCCGGAGCAAAACGCAGGATCAGTACCCGTGAGAATGATGCAGCGTACTTCTATATTCTTTTGAAGATCACGGAATATGCCTTCCAACTCAGTATAGGCCAGTCGGTTCAGGGCATTACGCGCCTCAGGTCGATTGATCTTTACCACTGCGACGTGATCTTCAATCGTCACCAGCATGGTGCTGTAGGATTTGTGTTCTAAATTGGAATTTGCCATCTCGTCTAACCCTGCCAGATGTAACTAAGGACCTCCCTATACTAGCACCACAATTCGTCAAGGGTCGATGAATGAATGGCAAGGCTATTCTTGAGTGATGGCCAGGGGCCACCCGGCCTAAAGCTGAGTGCAACCCGCTTTCGAGGATCGTTAAGTGACGAATCGGTTGACATTATTCTGTCGACTCTTGAGAATCGGCCCGCTTCATACATAACCATAGTGCCGGCCAGGACCTATATCCACCAGCATCAAGGTGATTCCTCAGCCAAAAGATCATGGTTTTATGTGACCCATTCTCCCGTTCTCGATGGCCTAAGGCTTCTCAAACAACCTGACTTCGCCAGGCTGTTTACGGCCCACCTGATTTCTCATGCGGGCAATGCCATGGCACCCATCGCCATGGCATTCGGCGTTTTGGCTATGACTGGCTCTACTCGAGATGCCGCTTTTGTCATAGCGGCACCAACAGCCGCGCAAATTCTGGTGTTACTCTTTGGCGGCGTCATCGCCGACCGGACTTCTCGGCAGCGCACTATTGTCGTCGCCGACTCACTGGCTGTCTTCAGCCAAGTGATGATCGCCGGACTGTTTCTCTTCGATCAAGCCAGTGTACCTAGCCTAACATTTTTTATGCTGATCAACGGAATCGCCATGGCGCTGAACCTGCCGGCCTCCACGGGCATGATTCCCCAAATCGTTAGCACTCATGATTTACAGGCGGCGAATGCTCTGCTGGGTACGGCTCGAAGTGCCGCATTCACCCTCGGAGCAGCATTGGCAGGGATATTAGTCGCCTGGCTAGGCGCTGGTTGGGCGATCGCTCTTGATGCCCTATCCTTCGCAATCGCTGCACTGCTGATTGCACAACTGCGCCCTAAACCTCAACCACTGACTGACCGAGCAACACTGATTCAAGACCTGGCTCTCGGCTGGCGAGAATTCACGCGCCATCGGTGGTTATGGTCCATTGTTCTACAGTTTTCTCTCGTCGTTGCTGCCTTTGAAAGTGTGCTGGGCCTGTTGGGACCCGCAGTCGCCAGGGATTCACTCGGCGGGCCAGTGGCCTGGGGAGTGGTATCTGCGAGTTTTGGTCTGGGCACCCTGGCTGGCGGCATTATCGCCTTGAAGCTTATTATTCAACGACCCATGCTGGTTGCCAGTCTCAGCGTTCTGACCTTTAGCTTCATTCCTTTGGCCCTGGCGGTACCCTTACCGGTCAGCCTGGTTTGTTGCGCTGCCGTTATCACCGGCATCAGTGGTCAATTGTTTGGGGTTCTGTGGTACACGACGCTTCAGCAACGTGTACCACATCATTTGCTCTCACGGGTCAGCGCTTACGATCATCTGGGCTCAATTATTCTGGCACCCATGGGGCTGATACTCGCTGGTATCCTGTTTGAGACGCTTGGCGCCAGGACAACTCTGCTCCTCGCAGCTGCAACCATCATCCTGCCGACGATCGCCGTACTCTTTGTCCGCGAAGTTCGCGAACTTCAGCGCGAGGCTGCCACTTCGACCGATGGTTAATTACCGCCGATTAAGCGGCCAGCGCCTCCGCCGGCGGAACATACGCCAGCGAATGTGCGTCACCCACATACCCGTTAGTCACTTTACCGGCACATACATTTAAACCGTTGAGCAGATGGACATTCGATAACAAGGCTGCTTTGACGCCCTTGTCCGCCAACTCCAGTACATAGGGCAAAGTCGCATTATTCAGTGCCGCAGCGGAGGTTCTGGCGACTGCACCCGGCATATTGGCTACGCAATAATGCACAACCTCATCCACTATGTAAGTGGGATTTGCATGGGTTGTCGCTTTGGAAGTTTCAAAGCACCCACCCTGATCTATAGCAACATCCACCAATACTGTGCCGGCACGCATGGCGCGAACCATCTCAGCGGTAATCAACTTAGGTGCCGCTGCGCCAGGAATCAGCACTGCACCTATAATCAAATCAGCCTTCATACTCATTTCCTGAACAGCATCATGCGTCGAATAGAGGGTTTGAATTCGATTGCCAAACTGACTATCAAGTCGTCTCAGTACTTCCAGCGAGCGATCGATAACAGTCACCCTCGCGCCCATGCCGACCGCTATCTGCGCAGCATTCTGACCCACGACACCCCCACCAAGAATCAGCACTTGACCCTGCTCAACGCCCGGAACGCCGCCGAGCAGGATACCACGGCCACCATGGGATTTTTCCATACACATGGCACCCGCCTGAATCGACATACGCCCTGCGACTTCTGACATGGGTGCCAACAGGGGTAAGCGACCCAAGGCATCGGTCACAGTTTCATAGGCGATACAGGTAGAGCCACTTTCCACCAGGTCGCGGGTTTGAGCCAGGTCTGGTGCCAGGTGCAGATAGGTGAATAAAGTTTGGCCAGGACGCAGCATTTTGCGTTCAGCGGCCTGGGGTTCTTTAACCTTGATGATCATCTCTGCCCGCGCAAAAATTTCAGCGGCGGTGGACACCAGCTCCGCTCCAGCAGCCAAATAATCGCTGTCGAGGTGACCAATGCCAGCACCTGCATTCGTCTCCACCATGACACTATGCCCATGACGCACCAGCTCACGGACGCCGGCCGGCACAAGTCCGACTCGAAACTCGTTATTTTTAATTTCTACAGGTACGCCGATTTTCATGAACTTGTCTTCCGCTTGCAGTTATTTGGCAAGATCAGTATATGCATGGCAAGATAGGCAATCTCACTAATTTATGGCGCTTATAAAGTTTTTTCTCTTTTTTTATTTATATATAAAAGGCATTTCATGGCTAAATCTGACATCGAACAGGGAAAAACCCTAGATAGAATAGACCGCCGAATTCTTCGCGAACTGCAAGCCGATGGGCGCCTCTCCAACACGGCTCTGTCGCGGCGCGTCAATCTGAGCCCGACGCCTTGTGCTGAGCGCGTCAAGTCGTTGGAAAGGCGAGGATTAATCTCTGGCTATAGCGCCCATCTAAACCCCCACTTGCTCGGCTTGGAGTTGCTGGTTTTTGTGGAGATAGACCTGATAAGAACGTCACCAGATGTGTTTGACGAGTTTCGTCAGGCAGTAATTAAGCTACCTCAAGTCCTGGAGTGTCACCTGGTATCCGGTAACTTTGATTATTTAATCAAGGCCAGGGTCGCCGATATGGTCGCCTATCGGCGCTTACTCGGCGAAACCCTGCTGACCCTGCCCGGGGTCAGTGGTTCACGCACCTACGTGGTGATGGAGGAGGTCAAAGAATCCACTCAGTTGGCCATATAGAGGCGGCATTGAATCACAAGCTGGCGACATCTCAAGCCGGCAACATCTCAAGTCGGCAATATCGAGTCAATCGATACCCAAGCGCACTAACTGTTCCTCTGGCGCATTGACCTCCTTGAGAGCAACCCGCAACAACTCAATCATGTGTTGCTCAAGCGGTGATCCAACCCGGTTATCCAATTCATTCGGGTCGTCGGGAATCACATACAATTGATGCTCGCCAATCCGGGCCTGCATGCACCAGAAGGGTAAAAGATCGCCCTCCTGAAATGGCTGACGAATGACCGGTATCTTAGAGCCAGGCATGGTGTCTAACCAGGCGCGATGATCCGGATTCGGCAAGCGCAGATTCGGCATCGCAGGTATGGGCATGGTTGACCAGCGGTTCGACCACATCGACAAGGGAAAGTTACTGGTTGCCGGGGCACGGGCATATTTGTTTTTGCCATCGTGTATCTGCACCCAATTGCCGTAGATACCGCCAATCGCCCAATCTCGTATACTGGTGGCTGCGCCACTGATCAGGGGTAATAACGACTTGCCATGGGTGACGTGTTCCACCTCGACATCAAACAGGTCAGCGAGGGTCGCATGAATGTCCACATTGGTTGTTAACGCATCGATAGATCCTGCGGCATAATCAGGATGATAGATCATCAGTGGAGTGTGCCCCAAGGTTTCATATTGCATGACCCCGGGTTTACCAAAAATATCTCGCTCACCGAGGTAGTGGCCATGGTCGGTACAGAGGATAAAGACCGTATCCTGCCAAAGGTTCTGGCTATCCATGGCATCCAGCACCTTACCAAACCAATGATCGATCATACTCAGTTTAGCCCCGTAGTTGGCGCGAATATGCTGTCCCTCTCTTGCAGTAATGACCCCGCTCTTGACCGCATCAACAGCATAGGGTGGCCAGATTAACAGCTCGTCCTGCCAGTCAGGGTCATACTTGTTTGTCCAAGGCGCAGGTGTGTCAAAGGGCTCGTGGGGATCAAATTCATCCACAAACAAGAAAAAGCTGTCGTGCGCATCGCCGTTAGCCGTTAGCCAGTCAGCGGTTGCCTGCATGGTTTTAGGACCGGGAAAATCCAGTTCTTCACGAAACCAGGTTCGAGACAAGTCGTAACCCAAGGGCTCTGGTTTGCCCTTATGTTTCTTACTGGCCGGCAAGGTTGGAGAACCGATCCAGGACGGGTCCACACGGGTCTTCCAGGGGTCACTCTCATGCCCGCGCAGGTAATCCCAGGCAAAAAAATCCGTATGATAGTTCTCACCACCCGTTTCAAACAGGTGCGGGTGATCAGAGAATAATTGGGTTTTAACCCCCTTTTGTCGCAGATAATGTCCCAGGGGACGCTCCCACAACTCGATCGAGCCCCAGGGTCGCCAGAGAAAATCCAAGGCCCCGACCAAAATGTCATGACGAGCCGGCATACAGGGCAATGAACCCGTGGAATGATTGGTAAACCGTTGGGCACGAGCCGCAAATCGATCGATATTTGGCGTTTCAAACTCTGTGCCGCCATAACAACCCAACATATGGCGGTTCAGGCTATCGAGCAATATGACTACGGCTTTTTTGGGTTTCATCACGGGTTTCTCGTTCATTCTTCGAACCACAAGATACCGCTTTGGGCAATCAATAACCAGTCAGAATCATGAGACTCAGGCGGCACATTGCATAGCTGTTGCCATGAAAATTAATACTGTATATATTTACAGCTATCTAACATTATCATCCGCCAAAAATCCGCTCAAGAGAGGTCAATTGTGTCTCGTTCTGCTGAAGCATTGCCACTGCTGCTGAAAAAAACTGGCCTGTGGCGCGCGTCCCATCTGGACTGCGAGTTTCCTCAGGGCACATCAACCGGTTACGAACTGCTCGATCAGCATTTGCCTGGTGCAGGCTGGCCCACCGCGGGGATCACCGAATTACTTTTTGATCAACCGGGTATTGGTGAACTTCGCCTGTTGACTCCGGCACTGGCCCATCTCAGCCAACAGCAAAGCCGCTGGCAACTCTGGATCTCGCCACCCTACCTGCCTTATGCACCAGCACTGGCTCAAGCTGGCATAGATCTGGGCGCTGTACTTATTGTCAGGCCAACAACAGCGAACGACAGCCTCTGGGTGATGGAGCAAGCCCTGGGCTCACAAAGCTGCAGCGCTGTACTGGCATGGCCCCAGGGGATTCATGACAAACAAATTCGGCGATTACAGGTTGCCAGCAAAGCGGGTCATTGTTTGGGCGTCTTATTCCGCCATAACCATGCTGCTCATCATTCCTCACCGGCAGAATTGCGACTCCAGCTGACCGCTCAATCGGTGATTCCTCTCAAGGAACACTCCAGCATCGGGGTTCAGGTGCTCAAGCGTCGAGGCGGCTGGGCCAGTGCAGCCTTTACTGTCGACTTTCATGATCAGCTGAACCAGGTGACCCCGGACTTCTCTGAAATGATCATTCGTCACTCACCACCCTCAAAACCTGAACTGGCTTTTATTGAGCAAACCCAGATTTTATTCTCTGATGAACACCAGCAACAATAATTCTGCTGTATGGCTATGCCTGTATCTCCCCTACCTGCCGCTGCAGGTATTTACTCGCGGCCTGAGCCCAGAGGACACACTCAAACCCGTCGTCATTCTCGACCGCCGTCGAGTCATTGCCCTTAACACAGCGGCATTCGACACGGGTATTCGGTATAACAACAACATGGATACGGCTTATAGCATCAGCCATGACGTTATCAGCTTCGATAAAGATAACGACAGGGAACTGACAACATTAACCAATCTGGGCCAATGGGCCTACCAGTTCAGCCCCGCTGTCACTATTCGAACGCCTGACGTACTGTTAATCGAAATAGGCGCTAGCCTGAAGCTTTTCAATGGTCTCGAAGCCTTGGTGAGAGCCGTTGAAAGTGGTATTGATGCACTTGGCTATACCGCCATAACAACCATCAATGCAACACCCATGGCAGCCCTATTGGCGGCAAAAAATAACGCCAAAAGCCGCACTGAGAATAACCAGACAGAACATCATGAGAAGAATGCTAACGATCGAATAACCCATAATTCTGCTGCCATTTTAGCATCTATCGAAATGATACCCGTGGCTTTTTTAGAGACCGACCGAGCCATTATCGATGCTCTGCAAGAAATGGGCATTTACAGGATTCGAGATTTATTCAAGCTGCCAATGAGCAGCCTTAACCGCCGATTTGGCATCTACTTCACCAACTATCTGCAGCGCCTCATTGGTCTGCAGCCTGACCCGCAAAAGCCTATTGATCAGGCACCTCACTTCTTCTCTGACATTATCTTTATGGCTGACGTCACTAATGCCAACTCTCTGATTTTCCCCATCAAGCGTTTGTTGAACGAGCTGGATGCATTTCTGACAGCCAGGCAACTGCATATCAATCAGCTATCCTGGAAGCTCAGCCATCGACACCATTCGGCCAGGGTTATCAACATTCATCTGGCCAGCCCAGAACACAATATCAAGGCTTTGCTGCAATTGACCCAGATTAAGCTTGAGCAGGTCAAGGATATAAAGGAAATCGATACACTATCATTAACGGTCAACTCATTTTTTCCTGCCAACACAGTATCTGGCGATTTATTCCAGGCGGCCGGCTACCCGTCGCATCTTGAACCAACACAAGGCACATCAAGGCGGCGTCAACGACAGACCAGCGCCAACGCCTTACTCAATTTGCTTGCCACGCGCCTCGGGCCTGACGCTTGCTTTGGCTTATCTGTGGCCAACGATCATCGTCCAGAAAAATCCTGGCAAAGACTCAAACCCAATCAAATTAATCCAGCAGCTCATCAAGAAACGCTGCATAACCTGGAGCTTCAACTGTCACAGGACAGTCAACGCCCTTTGTTTTTACTCACTCCACCCCGAGTTTTGGCATTGATCAATGGCACCCCTTATCTGAACGGCAAGTTAGATTTGCTTCAGGGGCCTGAGCGCATTGATTTTGGCTGGTGGGATCGGCCAAGTACCGGTGAGATCATCACTCGAGACTATTATGTCGCCACACATCAAGATCGTGGCGCACTTTATTGGATCTTTCATTATGTCAATTATGGCAAATGGTATTTGCACGGTATATTCTCATAAGCTTTCTCATAAACTTTTTCATAAGCTAAAGCGCCAGGCGCAGACATGGCTTCAATCAGCACGACCGACAGCCTAACGGGAGCTCAAACGATGAATATCTACGATTTGCAGATGACATCCATTACCGGCGAGAAGATCTCTTTCTCAGACTTTAAAGACCAGGCTCTGCTGGTCGTCAACCTGGCCAGTCAATGAGGGCTGACGCCACAGTACGCAGGTCTGCGTGCATTGCATGAAAGCGGTAAAGTCACCGTCCTGGGTTTTCCCTGTAATCAGTTTGGCGCTCAAGAGCCTGGCTCGAACCAGGAAATCCTTGAGTTCGCCACTCGCAAATACCAAGTCAACTTTCCACTGTTCAGTAAGATAGAGGTTAATGGTGACAATGCCGCCGAGCTCTATCAGTGGCTTAGTCGTGAATTAGCCGACGACGACGGCCAACAGCCCATTGCTTGGAATTTCACCAAATTTTTGATCAATCAACAGGGCAAACCGGTTAAACGTTTTCATCCGAAGGTCACACCAGAACAGATAGAGGCGGAATTAACCGATTGGTTATAAACGCATAGCTCAGCGTGACACAATCACATAGCCCTGAGGGTCGACAACGGATCCAATATCCCGAGTCAAGATTGTGTCACCCGAGTTACCCAGCTGGCGCGGATCCACTAACCTGCAGCCCCTGCGCAAATGGTCTGATAACGGCCATTGAATCGATTAACGTTGACAAGTTGATATCCCATGTTCGAACCCGATAAGGAACGCTATATCAAGCGTAAGTCTTTTTTTGACAGCTTGCTGACCATCTACGGGCGCAAACCCGTGTACGAGGCGCTGACGACGCCTGACACCAAGCCATTTCGCCTGCACTTGGCACAATCCAATAAGCCCACCGGCATCATCGCGGACATCATCGCTCTGGCAAACTCGAAAGATATCGAAATCTGTTATCACAGCAGAGAGGCTTTGGCGAGGATCTCACGCAATGGCCGCCAGGATCAGGGCGTGGCAGTGGATATTGAAGCGCCAGGCTATCAACCCTTGAGCAATCTTTGCCAGCTCTCTGTCGACAACCCCAACGTCAACCTAGACTTGATAGCACTTGACAGGGTCACGAATCCACAGAATCTCGGACTGATCATTCGTTCCGTCGGTGCCTCTCCTTGCGCAGGCCTACTGCTGCCACAAAAAGGCTGTGCTCGCATTGATCCGCTGGTTATCAAGGCGAGCGCCGGCACCGTTTTAAAGGTCCCGATCTATTATTGCGACGAACTGGCCCATGGCTTGACACAGCTCAAAGCCAGTCACTTTTCTGTGTTTGGATTGGCCGCTGGCGGCCGTCACGCCATTCAGGACATTCCCGCAACCGGTAAGCATGTATTTATTCTCGGTAATGAAACCGACGGCCTAAGCCCAGAAATTAGTAGCCTTTGCGATGAATTGGTGAGCATACCTCTGAGTCACAGTGTGGAGTCGCTGAATGTCAGCGCTGCTGCCAGCATTGTCGCCTTTCGGAGTATTTTTCATGGCTGACTCGACTTTGCGGCTAGCTTGCCGCTGGCATCAACGGTCAATATCAACTATTGTTGCGCCTTTATTTACCTCGAGTCTCAGAAAATTGTCTATGCGGCGTTCGATTAATAAAGTTTTGGCACTCATGAGCGGTTTGTTCTTGACCGCCTGTGGCACTGATGCAGGTTTTGTTGAGCCAATCAGCGTACCGACAGCTTATGCCCAGGTCTTCAACGCTATCCCGGACTCTCCGGTCGTCAGGGTAGTCGTGGACAATCTCAGCCAGGCAACGCTCAATTTCAGCGAAGGATCGAGCTTTTTTAATCTATTACCTGGCATACCTCGCAAGATGGAGATCATCTACTTCGCCGATGGCCAAACACAGACCTTGCTGGAACGCCAGCTCACAGTCCCTACTCAAAATGGCACCTCTGTGATCCTCGCCGGCACGATGGATAGCCCGGTCGTACTGGAAGTAGAGAACACGCCTCGAACCGGCGATACGGCGAGCGACTTCACTGAAATCCAGATCGTTCACGCGGCCAATAGTCTAAGCGCAGAGGCCGGCTTTCTGCTGGTGCAAAACGGCGATTTCAGTGCTGCAACACAAGTCTTGTTGGGACAATTTTCCGAGTCCTTAACCATAAACCCCAGCAGCGGCGACAATTACGAGTTCATGGCAGTAAGCGCATTGCCGGGCACAGGTAACGCACCGACTGACGAGCAAATACTCTGGCGATCAGGTGACTTTAATCTGCCAGCTCAGAGTCGAGCGCTGCTCATCTTGACGGACTATTTCGGCCCGGGCAGCAGCGGCGTCAGGGTTGTCAATCTGAACTCCGATGGCGCTGATTTTTTTGCCACCGAACAATTACCTGCTGCGGTTCGAGTGCTAAACGCACTGCCAGACCGCGGACCGATTGATATCTTTTTGGATGATGTTTTGTTTGTGGCCGACGTCACCTTCAACGGGATAACAGACTATATTTTCACAGACTTACGTGGTCAGGTTGCGCTCAAGCTGACAGCCGCTGGCGACGCCTCAACCGTGCTGCTAGAGACAACTCCGTCCATTTCTCAAGGCAAATTTTATGTGCTGACTGTGACGGGCTTGAATACAGATACAACACCTAGCCTGGCTATCACCGAGGAAGATAACCGAAATATTCCTACTCGATTCATTCTGACCGGCACCCATGCGTCACCCAGCAGTGGTCTGCTCGATTACTACCTGGTAGAACCCGCGGCCAGCATCACCAACTCGTCACCGAGAAGTGTCAACAATGGCCTCCTCTCTGCCAGCAGCATGAGCTTTGATCCAGGCACCTATGATTTGATCGTCACAAATGCCGGCACTAAGGACGTCGTTTTTGGCCCCCTGGCTTTGGAGTTGCAGAACGACCGCATCTATCGATTCCATCTGACCGATGCGACTGGCGGAGGCTTGCCAATGCAGATCGTTTTAGAAGATGATTTTAACGGTTAGACTGCCCCTCAATTCTGCGAATCTAGACTCTCGCTATCATTCGCCGAAGAAGCTGGATCTAAACCAGCCAGCGCGGTTTTCAACGCGCAATGCTGCTGAAAATGTCGATCAAATGAGAGGATACGAGAGCTATGCAGAAAACGACAACGCCCGCTGACTGGCAGGTAACTCGTCTTTCAGGTTCACTGGGCGCTGACGTTCGCGGCCCCAGCCTGGCCGAGCCTTCGGCTGCCGATATAGAGGCGATCAAGGCCCTCTTAATTGAGCATCTGGTTCTGTTTTTTCCTGACCAAGCTCCGACTAAAGCGCAGCACATCGCCTTTGGGCGCCATTTCGGCGAACTCGAAGGTCATCCTAATTTAAAAGACAGTAACCACGGTGACTACCCGGAGCTCTTTGAGTTAATCGCCACAAAAGGTGGCATAGCCGATGAGTGGCATACCGATATCACCTTTCAGGACAGTCCCGCCCTGATGTCCATACTTCATATGGTCAAGTCACCAACAGTCGGAGGCGACACCATGTGGGCCAGCCTCTATGCAGCGTATGACGAATTATCACCGCCCATGCAAGCGCTTTGTGAAGGTCTGACTGCGCTGCATGATGCCACGCCCCACAATCGTCCGGATATGATGAGTATCCACCCCGTCGTTCGCGTCCACCCTGTCACAGGCCGTAAAGCCCTGTACGTGAATGAGCACTTTACTCGGCGCATCGTCGAGATGAATGCCACCGAAAGCGCCGCCCTGCTTGAGTATCTCACCAAATGGGTTGCCCAACCGCGCTTCACCGTTCGCAAGTCCTGGACCGAGGGTACCATTGCCATGTGGGACAATCGCTGCACCCAGCACTTCGTCCTGAACGATTTTGTCGGTGAACGCATCATTCAGCGCGTAACCATCATGGGAGACAAGGTTACCGGCGTGGCTCCATCGCCTTGGTCACCCTATATTCGATCTGGCAGCCTATCAGCCACTAGTCGCCATGACCGACAACTTTTTATGTATCTGAAGTCTCTGTCTGAAGCGCAGAATTAACCCGCCTGTTCGTATTATTGTCAAGCCTGAGCTGTGCCCATCAACCGTGGATATTCACTGTTTGAAATTGCACCAAGAGTGAGTAAACAAGGTACTATTGGCGTCGACGAACCTTTCTAACAGGAGCTACTGTGGCGCTACCGCTGGATAATATAACGATTATAGAAATTGACAACTGGATGGCAGCGCCAAGCGCAGCAGCTATTTTGGCTGATATGGGCGCTCGAGTGATCAAGGTAGAGCCGCTTACCGGTGACCCGATGCGTAATAACGGCAGGCCACCCAAAGTCGATGGGCTGGCGAGCTATGACTTCCAGTTTGATGTGGACAATCGCGGCAAGCATTCCATTTGCGTCGATCTGGCTAACCCTGCCGCCATCGACATCATCCATAAGCTCTGTGGCCAGGCGCAGATATTCCTCTGCAATCTGTTGGCGCAACGTCAGGAAAAATTCCGTCTCGATCCGAAGACACTGCTGGCCATCAATCCCAGTCTGGTTCACGCGACCTTGACCGGCTACGGCACGACCGGACCTGACGCCTGGCGTCCCGGTTATGACGTCACGGCCTTCTTCGGCCGCTCTGGACTGTATGACGCGATGCGCGAAGGACCCCATGGCATAGTCCCCATGGCCCGTCCTGCTCAGGGCGACCACACGACAGGCTTAGCACTAGTCGGTGCTATTCTCGGCGCCTTGCGTCTGGCGGAGCGAACTGGCACCGGTCAGGTCGTTGAAACCTCTCTTTATGAGACCGCTGTCTGGACTCAAGCCAGCGATTTCGCCACCACTGCCATCGACCAGGCCCCTGTCAGGCAGCGCTCAAGAGAAAACATGCTGCTGCCAACCGCGAATCGTTACCCCTGCGGAGATGATCGCTGGATCGTTTTCAATATGCCAGAAGCGTCTGGTTGGGCAAAACTGTGTAAAGCCCTGGGCAAAGAGGAGTGGCTAAAAGATGAGCGGTTCGCCGATGCTCGCAGCCGCTATCAGATGATGCCAGTGCTGGTACCCGAAATAGATCGAGTCCTGGCTGAAAAAAGCCGAGACGAATGGGGTGCAATTTTCGACGCTGCAGGCTTGATTTGGGGACCCGTACTGGGCCTTCATGAGGTTGCCCAGGACAAACAGGCAGAAGCCATTAATATGTTTCCGAAACTCAATGATGAAGAGATCGGTGACTACCGTACCGTTGGCATACCCATGCGCTTCAAGACTGCCGATGTAGGACCTAAGACCCGAGCACCAAAAATTGGCGAGCATACCCTCTCAGTACTGGCAGAATTCGGTTTTGACGAGGCCGCTATATCGCAGCTTTTATCTGCCGAGATTATACGTTAAGAAGACGAAGACTCACCTAACTGGTTAGCCGCCGGGAGCTCCCTCGCGGCAGCCAGATGGGCCTGAAAAAATCTGACCGTACGATCCCAGGCGAGGCCTGCTGCTGCGGCATCAAAACGCGGGGTTGTATTATTGTGGAACCCATGATGAGCCCCCGCGTAGACATAGGACTCACATTGGATGTCCGCACTCTTTAATGCGGCCTCATAGGCCGGCATCACAGCCATTAATCGTGTGTCCAGCTCACCATTATGTAACTGCAGTGGCGCTTTGATATCCTTGACTCGCGCGAGCTCCGCGGGCCTGCCGTAATAGGCGACACCAGCACTCAGGTCCGGTAACCGAGTGGCCAGTTCATTGACCACGCCACCACCATAACAAAAACCCAGTGCGCCCACTCGGCCGTTACCATCGGCTCGACCCTGCAAGTACTTGAATGCTGCAACCCAATTCTCCAGCATCAAGGCCGGGTCTAATTTTTGCTGCAGGACTCGTCCCTCATCATCATTGCCTGGCCATCCGCCAAACGACGTCAATGCATCCGGCGCAAACGCGAGAAATCCAGCCCGCGCCAACCGTCGGGTAACGTCTTCGATATAGGGGTTGCGCCCGCGGTTCTCATGAATGATCAAAACTGCCGGCAAGGATGTTTCACGACCAACAGGCTTCGCCAAGTATCCCTGCCATTCTTTCGGCGACGGATAGATCAATTTCTCTACCTCAATACTCGCATCCTGAGGATCGACTTCCGCAGAGTTGGCATACTGCGGGTTGAGTAGATCCAACATGGCAACAGCACCTGTAACACTGGCAGTAATGACACTTGCTCGACGCAAAAACTGCCGGCGACTGATGATGCCATGAACATATTGATCAAACGCTGACAGTATTTCGGGTGGGAAATCCGCCACAGTCTTAGCAGGTCTCTTTTCCATTTTTCACTCCAAGCTAGTCTCTTCGTTTGAAGATCATTTTGCCTTTGAAAACACCCTTCTGACACGCTCGACAGCATGTCAGCAAAAACATCATCATACTAACATGTGCCTCCGCCATGATACTGACCAGGACCAAGTTTAAATCTGTCTGCTGAACATGCTCATCTGACGATTCTCCACTCAGAACACTGCCTACATTCAATCGCCAGGCAAAGTGACAAACCAAAGTCACCGAGTCAATCTGGTCATGGCAAAGGGTTCCTGGACTATTGCTCGAGCATTTAATACTGTATATATTTACAGTATTAAGTCAGTGTCAACACTCCAGGGCTCAACCAGAAACCATGGCATTATCCGGCATTTCTCTACGTTCAAGGCAGTCTCGACAAGTTGCAACAGTTCCTTATGCGGAACTCCATTGTATCAGTCATTATTCGTTTCTGCGTGGCGCCTCGTCTCCCGAAGAGCTCGTTCAACAAGCCGCTGAGCTAGGCTATAGAGCCCTGGCGATCACCGATGAGTGCTCTATGGCTGGCGTCGTCAAAGCCCATGTCGCCGCTCGAGAGTGTGGCCTAAAACTCATCATAGGCAGTGAATTCTATTTGACCGATAACACCCACCTGATTCTGCTGGCGCCGAATCGCACCGCCTACGGGCAGATCTGTAACCTGATCACGCTGGGTCGCAGAAGGTCCAGTAAAGGCGACTATCAATTGGACGCCAAGGACTTAGAGTTTGGTCTGAGCCAATGCCTCGTCATCTGGTTGCCGAATACTCAGCGTAATTCTCATGGAATACCGGTTCATAACAACAAGGATCGAACCCGCACGGCAGGACACTGGCTGGCTCAACAATTCAATAACCGGCTCTGGCTGGGCATTGAAATTTTTCCCGATGGCCACGACATAGCCTCATATCAGCAAGCCTTTGAGCTTTCCCAGTCACTGAAATTGCCGATGGTAGCCTGCGGTGATGTCCATATGCATCACGCAAACCGCAAGGCCTTGCAGGATGTCGTCTCGGCTATTCGTATTGGCCAGCCTTTACGCCTGGCCGGCAAGTTACTGTTTGCCCATCGTGAGCGCCACCTGCGCTCCTTGTCCTTATTGGCCAGCCTGTATCCACCGGCGCTGCTGGCAGAGACCATTCGCATCAGCGATCTGTGTGATTTCTCTCTCGACGAGTTGCGCTACGAGTACCCTCAAGAGCTGGTTCCACGCCATCTGACACCACCACAATACCTACGCCAACTCGTCGAGGCGGGTGCCACTAAACGATGGCCACAAGGTACCAAGCCCTGTGTCCAAGAAACTATTGAAAAAGAGTTACAGCTGATTGAGGAGCTTCAGTATGAATATTACTTTCTGACAGTCTACGACATAGTTCAGTTTGCCCGCGAGGCACAGATTCTCTGTCAGGGCCGCGGCTCTGCCGCCAATAGTGCCGTCTGCTATTGCCTCGAAATCACAGAGGTTGATCCAGCCAAGTCTGATCTGCTGTTTGAGCGCTTTATCTCCAAAGAACGGGACGAGCCGCCGGACATAGATGTCGACTTTGAACACGAGCGTCGCGAAGAAGTCATTCAGTATATCTATAAAAAATACGGTCGCCATCGAGCCGCCTTAGCCGCAAGCGTCGTGACCTACAGACCGAAAAGTGCTGTCAGGGATGTCGGCAAGGCGCTGGGTATGGATCTGAACCTGATTGAACATCTGGCCAGCTCCCTTTCCTGGTGGGATAAGCGTGATGAATTACTGGCCCGCTTCGAGGCCGCCGGCATCAATCCGCGAAGCCCAATCATTGGTCAATTTATTGACTTGATTCAGCAACTACTCGGCACTCCACGGCATCTATCCCAGCATGTCGGCGGCTTTATCATCTCCAGCGGTCCCTTATCCCAATTGGTACCGATTGAAAATGCCGCAATGCCAGACCGAACGATTATTCAATGGGATAAGTATGACCTGGAATCTCTGGGTCTGCTGAAAGTTGATATTCTTGCGCTGGGAATGTTGACCGCCATTCGTAAAACCCTGGACTTGATTAACCAGTATCGCCATAGCCATCTTACTCTGGCCAGCATTCCCACCGAAGATCCCCTCACCTACCAGATGCTACAACGGGCAGACAGCCTGGGGGTTTTTCAGGTCGAGTCAAGAGCCCAGATGTCCATGCTGCCACGTCTGAAACCTGCCTGCTTTTATGACTTGGTCATTGAAGTGGCCATCGTCAGGCCTGGACCAATCCAAGGCAATATGGTGCACCCCTATCTACTACGACGCAATGGCGAAGAGGCCGTTGTTTACGCGAATGAGGCGGTTAAATCAGTTTTGGAACGGACGCTCGGGATTCCGATTTTCCAGGAACAGGTCATCAAATTGGCGGTTGTAGCCGCAGGTTTTTCACCCGGAGAAGCCGATCAACTGCGTCGCGCCATGGCTGCCTGGAAACGCAAAGGCGGATTGGAGGTTTTTCAACAAAAACTCATCAATGGCATGCTTGAACGTGGCCATAACCGGGATTTTGCCGAGCGCATCTATGAGCAAATCAAGGGTTTTGGTGACTATGGCTTTCCCGAGTCTCATGCTGCCAGCTTCGCATTGCTGGTTTATTTTTCAGCCTGGCTAAAGTGTCATGAGCCAGCCGCATTCTATTGCGGCTTGCTCAACAGTCAACCGATGGGGTTTTATTCACCGTCACAGCTGGTACAGGATGCCAGACGTCATAATATCGAAATACGCCCTGTAGACATCCGTTACAGTGATTGGGAATCAACCCTTGAAACACCTCACTCTGAAGAGATGCTGGCTCCTCGCCAACCTGCCATTCGGCTTGGACTACAACGTATTAAGGGGCTCAAGACTGAGACCATTTTTCGCATTCTGCATGCTCGCAAGCAACACAGCATCACCGATCTCGATGACATAGCGCAACGTGCCCGCCTGGACCGTGGCGATCTTGCTCGATTAACCGAGGGTGGCGCCTTTAAGGGTTTGTCAGGACATCGCTATCAGACTCACTGGCAGGCTCGAGGCCTGTTACCCGTCGCTGCACTTGATATAAACGACAACACCTCTATGGTGGCTGAAAACAGTCAAATTTACCTGGCGCCGCCAGCAGAAGCCGATGACCTGAGAGCTGATTATCAGAGTTTGGGATTGACCCTTGGCAAGCATCCCCTGGCGATGTTGCGTGAGTCGGGCAGGCCCTTCAGCCAATGCAAAACCGCTGTGGAATTAACGCGATTAAACCATGGCCAATTCGTTCAGGTCGCCGGCATCGTCACAGGCCGTCAACGCCCCTCCTCGGCAGCCGGCGTCTTGTTCCTGACCCTTGAGGATGAAACCGACAACATTAACGTCGTGGTTTGGCGTCGTATATTAGAGCAATACCGCACTGCTATCATTCAGGGACGATTACTTAAGGTAAAGGGTATCGTTGAGCGCCAGGGATCTATCATTCACGTCATCGCCGGCCAAGTCGAAGACTTGTCGCATCATCTTGACCATTTTGCGCTGCAATCACGAGATTTCAAATAATCGTCGCAGACCCTCAGTCTGGTTATACGGGGACTACCGCTGGTATTCGCTCCGCAATATTTGATACTCTCAGCGCAACACTCGGAGGCCAAGTATGCAAGATTACCTGATTAAGTCCGGCACCATTCTTGATGGTACAGGCGCACCAGCCTATCAAGCCGATATCAGCATCAAGGATGGCATCATCACCGCCATAGGCGCGCTTGAGGTCGAAGCAAAACAGACCCTGGATGCGACTGGCGCTATCGTCACACCCGGCTGGGTAGATATCCACACCCACTATGACGGCCAAGTGACCTGGGACGGAGACCTGAACCCCTCCGCCAGCCACGGCGTTTCTACGATTGTCATGGGTAACTGCGGGGTCGGATTTGCACCTGTGGCGCCTAGTGGGCATCGAGACTTGATTGAGCTCATGGAGGGCGTCGAGGACATTCCCGGTACCGCCCTTTACGAGGGTATGCCCTGGGGCGCCTGGGAAACTTATCCCGAGTACCTCGATTTTCTCGCCAAACGTGAGTACGCGCTGGATATCAGCTCTCTTGTGGCCCACGGTGCCATTCGGAATTATGTCATGGGCGCTCGCGGCCGAAACAATGAGGCCGCTACTGCAGAAGATCTGGCACAAATGCAAGAATTGATCACTGAGGCATTAAATGCCGGTGCTGTAGGGTTTTCGACTTCTCGCATCCTCGGCCATCGCTCCACCCGTGGCGAACCAGTACCAGGTACCTTTGCGAATGATGTCGAGATACTTGCCATCGCCGCCGGCGCCCTGAAACGGGCAGGTAAAGGTGTTTTCCAGATTATTCCTTCCAGCACCCTAGGCAGCGGCGTTGAAGCAGGCGGCGAACCCAACACCCTGGAGGACGAGGTGGCGCTGATACAAAAGGTCAGCCAAGTCAGCGGCAGACCCACCACCTTCACCCTGTTTCAGGTTGACGAGTGGACCAACAAGTGGCGCGAAGTCATAGATACCATCAAGGCTGGCAACCTGAAAGCCGGCCAATCTGCCGGTAAGGTCTATCCTCAGGTTGGGAGTCGCCCGACGGGAATTGTGCTGGGACTAAAGACTTACCACAGCTTCATGCGCAAACCGACCTACTTGAAGCTCAAGCACCTGCCCTTTGATGAGCTATTGGCCGCGATGCGCAGGCCTGAAATCAAGGCTGCCTTGCTGACCGAAGAGAGTGTGCCGCACGAATTCCCTGGCACCATGGAAAACGGTATTGCCCAGGCGCAACTGAACTTTGATCAGACCTACGTTCTTGACCCATCCATGAACTATGAGCCTGCTCAGACTCAGTCTTTTGCTGCCTTAGCCGCCGCAAATCAGCAAAATGGCTGGGAATATTTTTACGACTATCTGGTGGGCGCAGACGGTTGTCAAAACGCGGTCATGTTCTTTACCAATTATAGCGACCATAACCTGGATGCTGTACGTGAGATGCTGTTGGACGACACCACCGTGACGGGTTTGAGCGATGCAGGTGCGCACGTCAGCTTGATCTTCGACGCGGTAGCGCCGACTTATCAGCTGGTTTATTGGGGTCGTGATCGCACACGCGGCCCAATCCTGCCACTGCCTCACTTGATACACCGCCAGACGCTAAAAAATGCTCAACTGTTCGGCTTCCACGATCGGGGTAGCCTTGAAGTTGGCAAGCGTGCCGATATTAACGTTATTGACTTCGATAACCTGAAACTGGGTGATATGCAGCTACACCATGATTTACCCGCTGGCGGCGCCCGATTCCTGCAAGGCGCATCCGGTTACATTGCGACCCTGGTAAATGGCGTGCTAACCCGTCGATATGATCAGGACACTGGTGCCAGACCCGGGAGACTGGTGCGCTCATAACCAGACTCGGTCAGGCGCGGCGCTTAAAATAGCCTCTGGTCCATTTTTCAATCTCAACGGCGATATAAACCAAGCTGGCTAAACCGACACTCACGGCCAGCTCGATGCCGCTTAAGGGCTTCAGGTTAAACATCTGATTCAACCCGGGGGTATAAACAAGCGCCAGCTGCAGACCTACTGTCACCAGGACCGTGGCCAACAACAGGCGATTGCTCAGAAAGCCCAGGCGCCATAAGGGGATACTCTCAGAGCGAATGGCCAGCACATGGCCCAGCTGGGCAAACGTTAGAACGGTGAATACCATGGTTTGGCCATCGACTGAGCCATGACTCAGCGCCCAAGACTGACCGTACAAAGAGACGCCGCCAATGAGCAACCCTACCCACATAATGTGTTGCCACATACCGCCCGCGAATATGCTCTCCTTTGGCGGTCGTGGTGGTCGTTGCATCACGCCCGGCTCGAGGGGTTCGACGGCGAGCGCGAGTCCCGGTAGACCGTCAGTGACCAGGTTAATCCAAAGTATATGAATCGGCATTAATGGCAGCGGCATACCCAACAGCGGCGCCAGGAACAGAGTCCATACTTCACCAGAATTACTGGTCATCGTATATTTAATGAACTTGCGAATATTGTCGTAAATTCGCCGTCCTTCTCGAACCGCACTGACAATTGTCGCGAAATTGTCGTCCAAAAGAACGAAATCTGCCGCCTCTCGTGCCACGTCAGTCCCCTTCTTCCCCATGGCAATGCCGATATCTGCACGCTTCAGCGCGGGCGCGTCATTCACCCCATCACCTGTCATGGCGCAAAACTCGCCGGCTGCCTGCAATGCCTCAACGATTCGAATCTTTTGTTGCGGAGAGACTCGCGCATACACCCTGAGGTTGCGAACCTGCTTTTGCAACTGCAGATCAGACCAACTGTCTAATGTTTCACCGGTTGTCGCCACATCCCCCTCGGAACAAATCCGCAAACGCCGAGCGATCGTCAGCGCCGTTGCCGGATGATCGCCGGTAATCATCACGGGTGTGACGCCAGCGCCCACGCACTCAGCCACCGCTTGCGCCGCTTCCTCTCTGGGCGGGTCGATTAAGCCGACTAATGCCAAAAATCTCATGTCTGATTCGACAACCGAGGGCGTCAGCTTTGATGGCTGAGAGTCGAGGTGCTTCATGGCGAGTGCCAAGACCCGGTACCCTGCAGCTGCAAGCGCTTCTGACTGGCATAACAGCGCCTCAAGATTCAGAGGCACTGAGTCCTTCTGCGTCAGCGTTCGCCGGCATAAGGGTAGCACCGCTTCTGGCGCACCCTTGGCGTAGACAACGAGACCCTCGCCACGACCATGAACGGTTGTCATCCGCTTGCGATCAGTGTCAAAACTGAACTCAGCGATCAAAGGGCGCAAAGCTAGTGCGTTTGATCGCAACAAGCCAGCACGCTGACCGGCCTCACACAAGGCAGCCTCGGTCGGGTCCCCTTGCAAAGTACCATCGATAGTTGCGAGGGTGTTATTCAAGACGAGCGCCTCTCGCAGCCAACCGGACAGATTCGAATCGTCAGTCGGCACCTCACTCAGCAGCTGGCCATCCATGAAGAGTTGATCCAGGTGCATTCGATTCAGCGTCAAGGTGCCGGTCTTGTCGCTGCATATGTAGGTGACGGAACCGAGCGTTTCAACAGCAGGCAGATGTCTCACTAATGCTGACTCGCGACTCATCGCTCGAGCGCCCAGGGCCAGCGCGATACTGACGACGGCGGGTAGCGCCTCCGGAATGGCGGCTACCCCTAGACTGATGGCTACCATGAACATCAAGCCCAGCGGTTCACCGCGAAACAGGCCAAAACCAAAGATTATGAGGCATATCACCAGTACGACCCAGGCCAGCCGAGCGCTAAAAGCGGTGAGACGCAGCTGTAAGGGCGTGCGGACCTCTTCAGTGGACTGTAGCAGCTTCGCGATCCGACCGAGCTCTGTCGCCATGCCTACGGCAACCACGATACCCAGTCCACGCCCGCGATTAATCTGCGACCCCTTAAATGCCATGTTGGATTGCTCGGCAAGGATTCTCTGTTGGCCTTCGAGCGGGTAACAGGATTTGGTGATTGCCATGGACTCACCAGTCAGCGCCGCCTCATTGACCTCCAGGTCTGTCGCTTCCAGGAGCCGCAAGTCTGCAGGAATCACCATTCCAGACTCGATCAGGACTATATCGCCGATCACCAGCTCGGTCATAGCCAGTCGTTGTACCTGGCTATCTCGCAGGACCTGAACCTCGGCCACATCCAGTGCCTTCAGCGCTGCAACAGCCCGCTCGGCACGATAAGATTGAACCGCGCCCATTACGCCATTCAACAAGACAATGAAGAGGATAATGACGGTATCCAGCCATTCTCCAATCAAGCCAGATATCAGTGCCGCAACCAGCAACACGACGATCATTAAATCCTGGAACTGAACCAATAGCAGACGCCAGAGCGGCAGCTCGGGTTTATCGACGATCAGGTTTGCACCAAACTGGCTTCTTCGACGTTTGGCTTCGGCGTCTGTCAGACCGCTTCTCAAATCGACTTGGTAACGCTGCAGGAGCTCTTGCGACGCCAACTGGTAGGGAGCCTCAAGAGCGGTGGCACTATTCGGCATAATCAACACCGTCACCTCGCTTCATGGGTAATCGAGTCCGGCAGGGTATCGACTTCTGCGCAGAGCAGAGCCGCCGTTAGTTGGGAGTACACAAAATAATGACGCCACTGGTTATTATGGCGATGCCTGTGGTGCGCAAACCGGACATCAGCCAGAAACGCCCACTGATTCTGCCGAGGAAAACGCCAAGCAGGAAAATAGTGCTAAAGCCCAGCAGCATTGATGCCTCCAGCACATTCTCACACACGACCCTGAACGCGGTCGGAAGCAGCAATGGCAGCAAAATGACCAGAGAGATCAAAAGCGGAGCAAGGCCATTAACCAGCGCCACCAACCAAGGTCCCCAGCGCGCCGCCAAGCCATGACTTGACCCGCCCAGGTCAGTTACCATTGCCGCTTCAAGCGCCTGTAGTTCGGCTCTTTGCTCGGCAGACTCGCTGATATAGGCACTGCTCAGGCCGCTGAAACCCAACGCTATGGCGGCTCCAAGACAGGCGCCTACTATTACGCTCAAAGTCGCCGAATCCGGCGGGTTGGCGTTTGAATGATAAAAGCCGACAATCATTCCTAACATGGTCAAGGCGCCATCGAAACCGTTGACGACAAAATAGCGACGGGCAATAGTCAAGGTTCTGGTGTGCTCTAAGATCAACGCGATTCTGGTCAGCCGCCTCACCGAGCTGTCACGATGGACCATTGGCAGCCGGACTGACAACCAGGACCTCATCAATACTGTGCAGGGAACCCCCTTGGGATCGAATACTCGCTTCAATCTGGTCAAATCGCAGTTCATCACCCTCAATGCATATTTCTACTGACTCGGTTTTTTCATCGACCGCCAGCACTCGACCCGTCACCTGCATGTTAGGGCCTGAATCAGCCAGCATGCTGCAGAAGTCCAGGCTGTTGGGTGAGTGAGGCTTGAGGATATCCAGTACCAATCGTTTCACGAACACCATCGGTCACACCCTCGTTGAGCGAATGGAATGATTGATCGACAATCATTCGGGGTAGATTCAGGGCATAAAGCGGCCAACCATCGATGAAAACCCTGCCCTATCAAAAATTGCACTATCAAAAAGTGCACTATCAAAAATTGCATTATCAAAAATTGCCGTGTGGAAGAATGGCCCTGCGGAAGAATCGCCTTATGGTAGACAACCCGCCGCCGGCAGCAGCCCCTAGACAACAGCAAATAGACAACAGCAAATAGACGGCAGCACACAGACGGCAGCACACAGCGAAGGACAGCATGCCGTGGCGACTCAGTGATTCGGGATGCGCTGCAGAAATCCTAGAAAATAAGGCTAACGCGCAGAGTTTTGTTCAACAATGACTCAGCGCAACGGATCTGACTTATCCAGCCAGAAGGGTGTGGGCGCGTTGCTGAATACCCTTTGAATACATCTCCATCAGGCGACGGTCCACTGCCCAGGACGGCAATCCCGACAAGGGCTGGGCATCAAGTAGACGCATGCAGTCCTGCACACCCTGATCCAGCGCAGCAAATTGCTGCGCCGTCACGGCTAAGGCAAAATCGGCACTTGCAAGGATAGCCGCGAGGCTGAGTAATTCGTCGACTTGCCTCGAGTCAGTCCATCGAGATTTGATAAAGGCAAGAAAAGCGACGTAAAGGTACAGTGGCTCGAGAAATCTGAATTGCCTTGCCGTACTACCGTCGAGATGTTGTTGTGGCAGCACCACTGTTTGATGGAATTCGACACTGCCCTGGCTCAGTCCGGCCAAAAAATGTCCTGGCAGGCGTGGCTTGAGCCGAATCCCATCGGTCTCGACAGGCAGCAGAAAATAGCAGGCATCTTCGCCCTGATCGGCTTTCACCAGCAGGCTTGCAATATTCTCCAATGCCGCGACCCATGTCTTGACACCACTGATAGAGGCAGTTTTAGCGTCATATGTCACAGCCAAATGGCGTTGACTCGGGGATCGGTCCTCCGATACAACATAGGCTACCCAACCCTTATCGTTCAACCTAAAGGTCGCTCGAATCGCAGCCTGGTAACCGGCAACAAAGACTTGCGCCAAGTCGGTGGCCATATGCCCCCCCGCGACTGCCATTTCAAGGGGCTGAAGATCTGCCACTTCGGCGCGCCACAACTGCGCATAGGCCTGCTCATTCATAGCTGTTTACTCCCGCTGCGCCTAAGGCTGGTCAGGTATGCAAAATCACCCGTGCGCTCACCGTACCCTGCGCCTCACCCTTGTCGATGGAAATCTGCCTGACATTAATACCCTGCTGCGCCTGTTGCTCCAGCCAGCGAATCAGGTTATCGAAACTGACCGAGTCAAACCAGACACTCACGGCATCGCTCCCCTCGGGCTGAAGTCGATTTGGCTTGATCTGGAAATTTGCGGTCGAACTGGAAATCTGCGACAGCAGCGTTTGACCTGCCAGGCTGCCTGTCATGCCAGTCACAGCTCGGGCTTGCGCCTCAGTCCCCTGCATATAACGCAGAAGGTCCAAGTGTCGATTTCGCTCGTCTTGGCTGTTCGCCAAAAATCGATCCGCTGGCAGCCAAACCAGCGAATAAACCAGGAGCAGCCCAACAACCACTGCCAATAGCTGCAACACTCTGCGATCTCGTGACGACAATCCGCGGTAACGATCCAGTCCTTGCTGCATTAATGGATGGGTCCTCAACGCCATCAGACACCTCCACCCGATCTAATTTTGATGCTGCCTTTGACCACATCCTCTTCCTGGCTGATGGTACCAATTTCCGCCTTAAGCCCTGCATCGGCTAGTTTTTGTACAAAGGCAACCAATTTTTCACTCTGGGGCGCCTGAACCTGGAAAATCAAATCCCCTCGAGTTTCATTGTAATTAACATTATCTAATACCAGATCAGAACCGAGCAGATTTTTGGCGGCCTCAGAAAACAAAGAGATAAAGGACCCATTAGCGCTGCCGCCAGGCTCTACCAGCTTAGCTCGCCAACGCCTGCGAATATCATTGACGTTTCGATCATTGGGAAAAACCTCGGCATAAAGCCCTTTCGCCGCTTGTTCATACTCCTGCGCCTGGAGATCCAGGTAAAACCCCTGTGCCAAGACTGAGAACAGGTGCAGTACAAACGCCAGCGATGCCAGCCCGACGACAGAACGCCAGGTACCCTTTCGGTCCGCCGTCGCGTGTTTAACTTGAAACTCACCTTGCAGCAAATTTAACCCTTGTCGATCTACACCGCGACACAAGTCTTCGAAGTTGTCTGTTTCAAGTTCTATCACTTTGCAGGCTATTGAATACTCGGCGTTGACCTGGTTGACGGCTAAATTGATCGCCTCTCGCTCATCAGTTGCGACTCTAAGCACCAGGTTCTCCCGTTGCGCGGCCGACAGCAGGCCTATAGCCAGCGCAATCTGGTCACGAGAAAAGCTCAATCCAGCGGTATCACCGGTGCGAATGAGCAGCCGGTCGCCATCCACCCACAGGTTAGCGGTACCGTCCAAGGGTACTTGCAGTACATCCACCAGGACTAAATCAGGATTTATATTGACCTGACGCAGACTTTCCAACCAAGCTGCAAACAGGTCACGATCAATGACTGCAACGCTGACTTCACCATTCGCTTGACGAGCCCCCAGTGCAAAATGGCACTGCTCCACATCGCTGGCAAGTTTTTCCTCCACCGCGTAGGGTAGCGCCTGCAGTATCTGCCGGGGTTGCTTACTGGGTACCAGGGCATGAGTCAGCAGGACGCTCTCGGCAGGCAGCAGGCCAATGGTGGTGCCGGACCAGGTCATATCAGCCAGACATTCGGCCAACGCCTCGATCGGCCCCTCGCCTCTTAGCCGCGGCGCTTGCCCCGGATCCATGATCAGCCACTCAGCGCGCTGACCAGCAAGGCGTACATACATATTTTCAGCCATCGACTGCCTCGCTGTTGGCGCTATCACCCAGGGTATCCCTCGGCATAACAGCATTCACCTTTTTGCCAATATCTCGATAGATTACCCGCAAGGAGCCATCCATCATATTTCTTTGCACCATGCTGGTCAGGTACTCGAACCTGGTCTGGTATCGAGCACGAATGCTGACGACAAAGAAGCCTGACTGAACCCCCAGGCCCTCAAGTGGGATTTGTTGTCCGGCTAGTGCTTCGTCTTGCATAAAGCGCTGCACATTATCATACCCGTCACTGTCCTGACGACTCAATGTCAGGCTCTCGGCAACTGTTGGGGTCATATCAGCCACGAGCGCTTGCAGCACTTCTGGCTTGGCGGTATTAACGTTCAAGGTCGTATTAGGGTCTGGTAACGCGGTCACCAGTGGCGCAAGTCGCGCTAAACTCACAGGATCCATATCGAGCAGCAATCTCAACTCACTGATATCCGTCATCGGCTGGTCACTGGTTCTATAGGGATTATCGAGCCCCAGATAGGCGTAATCCTCAGCACCCATCCTGGTGACGGTTTGGTTGGCGTCGACCCAGTCCACGAGACGATCAACAAAGACCGGATCAATACCCTGTTGGTTCAGCAGATTTTCGAATCTTAGGCGCGCCATGTTATTACCGCCCGCATACTCAACCAGAGAGTTCAGGTTAAAGCGACCCTGAAGGTCTTCAATCCAGATCTCTACGACACCGTCTTCAAACTCGAATTTGAGGTCCTGCTGAGCCCATGCCTCATTCAGCGTATCCTTTTCTCGTGCTTCGATGAAATCAGTATGTAAAATCTGACGAGCCAGCTCTTCACCCCCCAGGGCATACTGATGCACTCGCGTCTGCTCCAGAGCCAGTCGAGCACGGGTAATCGCGTGATTTTGCTCTCGGGTCATGGCGACGCCCAGGACGGTGGCAATGACCACAATCAGGAGTACTGAAATCAGGGCCACCCCCGATTGCCTTCGATAGGATCCGCGCGTCATGGATCTATATCCCTGGGAATATCCTCAGTTTCAATCGCATCATCCTCTGAATCTTGGTTTTCTCGCGGCTGTTCAGTATCACGGGCGTCGTCATCAGACGACCCATCTCCAGCCTCGTCTTTCTCCGTCTCATCTGCGTCTGTTTCTTTCGAGTCAGAGTCGTTCGAGTCAGAGTCATTCGAGTCAGAGTCATTCGAGTCAGAGTCGTTCGAATCTGCGTCATTTGAATCAGTATTGTTCGACAGGTTTTCGTTCTGGGCAGGCGCGCTGAGAAACGCCGTATTGATTAATGGCACCAATCGTCTCACCTCGCCCATTTTTTCGGTCTCTAAAATGATTTCTATCGCCGCCGGCAGGCCGCCCGGCTCTGCAGTATTGGGCCAGAAGTCTGTTTGGGCGCCTTGATCATCTACCAAGTTGACCCGCAGATCTCGAATGTCCGCGAGCAACACTTGGGACTTGGGGCTTGAGTCTTCTGCACGATCCAGAACTAACCAGAAATACCGAACCAGCTCACCATCATCTGAACGCGCATAGGCCACCCGTTGCAGGTCACTGCGGGGGAAATTCAGGGGATTACTCCAGCCTGTTCGAGTGAACTCCAGAGGATAGGCATCGTTGCCGACCAACAAACTCGGCCGAGATTCTCCATACTCATCGCGTATCGGCCGGCTAACAATTTGGGTCAGATCGCGCTCCAGTAACGCTAGCGCCTGGCTGACACTGTTAAATGCCTCAATTCGGGCCTGCGTGCGCTCATGAGTCTGAATCATGCTTCGCAGCATCTGGGCAGCTCCCAGTCCAATCACAGAAAAGATCGCCATAGCGATCAAGACTTCAAGTAACGTAAACCCATTACCACGGCGCATCAATAGCGCCCCAGAAATCCAGTCAGGTCAGCCACGACCTGATCGGGCGCTTGAGCCGCATACACCTCAACATCCACTCGGCGCATATCAGTATTTTCAGTGACAGCGACTTGCACGACAACTTCCCAGTCACGATCGGCCAGGTTTACACTGTATCGACTGGTTCCAGGTGCCGGGTAGTGCTCATCATCCCTGACCTGAATACGCATCTGGCTCAGCTGGTTTTCCGCCACCCAGATACCCAGGGTACGATCCTCAAGAATACCTGTCTGGCGCACGGTGACTGCCGCGTTGCGCACCAACGCGGCTGATACGACAGCAAAAACAGCCAGCGCAATCATGATTTCTATGAGCGTGAAGCCCGCCGTTGATCTAGTTCGCATCTTGGTCTTGGCCCTTCCAGCGCAACTCGCTGTAACCATCGGCCAATAAGGTTCTGGTCGTGAGATCAGCCGCCGCCAATGTCAGCTCAAATGGAGTAATTTCGCCACTGGACAGGATCAGAATCGGTGGCGACTTGTTGGGAGATGCCGCATCCCCAAGTCGCAGCGGGTTATCTTCGACTTTCACCGATAAGGTCATTTTCGCGCCGAGTTGGCGCGGACTGAAAGGCGGCTCCATCACCGCTTGCCATTTAGCCTGCGACTCGTCGTAAACGAGAAACTCGTAGCTTTCTTGACTCGGCTTAAACCCAAATTCCGCGGTCTGAACCTGCGCTTCGAGTCGAGCCAGGTCCAGTAATGTCTTCAGCCGCTGAGCCTCGGTGTCAAAATCCCCGGCTCGAGCAAAAGACGGCAAGTTTGCCACCACGACGCCGGACATCACGGCGACAATAAATAGCACGATCAGAATCTCAAGCAGCGTAAATCCTTCCGCCCCAGTCCGCAAAGCGTCACGAGCGCTGTACCTAGAGTTCTGAATAACGCAGATCTGCATCGACGCCTTCACCACCTTCCTGTCGATCAGCACCCAGCGAGTAAACCTCAAAGGTACGGTCCTCACTGAAATACAGATAGGGCTCATCCCAAGGATCGATCGGCAGTTTCTTCAAATAGCCGTCGGGATTCCAGCGTCTCGGCTCTGGATAGCCTGAGGGTTGTGTGACCAACGCCTCAAGCCCCTGATCAGTGCTGGGGTAATTACCGTTATCCAGTCGGTAGAGCTCAAGCGCGTTGCCTATCGCCTCGATATCCGCCCGTGCAGCGGTCGCTCTCGCTTCGTCCGGGCGACCAATGATATTCGGCACTATCAGGGACCCGAGTATGCCTAAAATGACCACAACGACCATGATTTCTATCAGGGTAAATCCTCGGGCGAGACGGGTTCGATGTGACTTCATAGTACTCCTGTACAGTTTTTCACGGAAAGGCGGAGGTAATGTTACACCAGTATTTGCGCTTCCGGGGGAATTTAAACGGATCCTGACAGGGCCTCGCCTGGCTGTCGGCTGCTGCTCAGGTAACCAGTTGGTTCAAATTAATGATCGGCAACAAGATCGCCATTACGATGGTAAACACCGCCCCGCCCATCAACAACAGCATCAGGGGACCAAACAGATTCAGGATGACACCAAGCAGCAACTCGACGTCCTGCTGCATATGGTTGGCGACTCGCACCAGCATATTATCAAGTTCACCACTCGATTCACCGCTCGCAATCATGTGCAGCATCATCGGCGGAAAATAGCCACTCTGTTCCAATGCCACATGCAAACTGGCACCTTCGCTGACCTTCACTGTCGCCTCATGGACCTTCAGTTTCAACCAACTGTTAGAGAGTACCTGACCCGCTATCTTCATCGCCTCGACCAAGGGTACACCACTGGCTGACAGGATACTCAAAGTGCTGGCAAACTGGGCAGTATTGATACCTCGACTCATTTTCGCCACCAACGGCACATGCAGCAGACGCCGATCATATAGCAGGCGAATTCGCGGTACCTGCAGCGCCCGGCGCAGCGCCGCGACCAGCAGCAGTACAAAGATCAACAATACTAGGCCCCAGTCTTTAACGACGTCGCTCAGGCCGATAATAAACAGGGTCAATGCCGGCAAGTTCTGCCCTGTATCACTGAAGACCTTAACGATGTCAGGTACCACATAGCCCAGCAAGCCGGCGAGTATCGCAACGGTTAAGGCGAACAGTATGATCGGATAAACCATCGCCTGCTGAATGCGCTGGTTTGACTCCAACTCAGCCTCGGTAAAATCGGCAAGCCGATTCAGGACCATATCCAGATGCCCGGCGGATTCACCAGCCGCTACTGTAGCGCGGTAAAGATCCGAAAAAGCGCGAGGGTATTCCGCCAGGCCATTGGCTAATGAAAAGCCTTCCAATACCTTGGAGCGCACAGTGATGAGAATCCGCTGGATTCGAGGAACCTCGCTTTGCTTTGACACCGCCAGCAAGCACTCTTCTACAGGCAGCCCGGCTGCTATGAGAGTGGCAATCTGCCGAGTCACCAGTGCTCGCTCACGAACAGACAGTGAGGGGCTAAACCACTGAGTCCAGACCTGCTGTCCGGCTCTCTGCTCATTACTCAGGTCAACTTTTAAAGGTGCCAGGCCTTTATCTCGCAGCAGTTGCCGTACCTGCCGAGCACTGTCTGCCTCAAGAATGCCTTGCTCCTGACGGCCCTTTCCATTGAGGGCAATATATTCAAAGGCTGGCATGGATATCTTCCTGGCTGAACATCACCCTAGTCTTCCATCGTGACGCGAATGACTTCGTCCGCTGAGGTTATACCAGCCAGCACCTTAACCCAACCATCCTCACGGATACTGGTGGTTTGTCTTCTGGCGTGCTGCTCCAGATCAAGCTCCTGGGCATTGGCGTGAATCATTCGACGCATCTCATCATCAATCACCAATACCTCAAAGATGCCGACTCGGCCGCGGTAGCCCTCATGGGCACAACGATCACAACCCACGGGCCGATAGAGGGTCACAGGCTCGCTTGATTCGACCTGAAGCATCTGGCGTTCCAGGTCGCTGGCATCATAGGCTTCACGGCAATCTTTGCAGAGCACTCGAATGAGTCTTTGCGCGACCAGGCCAATGACACTGCTGCTAAGCAGATAGCTCTGAATGCCCATGTTTTCCAAGCGGCTCAGGGCTCCCACTGCTGTATTTGTATGCAATGTCGATAGCACCAAATGGCCGGTCAAGCTGGCCTGGACCGATATGTCGGCTGTCTCTCGATCTCGAATCTCACCCACCATAACCACGTCTGGGTCTTGCCGAAGAATGGCGCGCAGACCGCGGGCAAACGTCATCTCTGCCTTGGTATTTACCTGGGTCTGACCCACTCCCTCGACGTCGTATTCTATCGGGTCTTCGACCGTCAAAATGTTTCGTGATCGATCATTCAACTGATCCAGACAGGCATAGAGGGTTGTTGACTTACCAGAACCGGTAGGCCCAGTGACAAGAATGATGCCATGGGGCTTTTTCAGTAATTGTTGCATTGCCGAGAGATCACTTTGACTCATTCCCATATTGACCAGACCCCGCAGACCTTCCTGCTTGTCTAGTAACCGCAGTACGACCCGTTCGCCGTTACTGGCAGGAATTGTCGAGACTCTGACATCCACCTCTTTACCCCCAACTCGTAGCGATATCCGTCCATCCTGGGGCAGGCGCTTCTCAGCGATATCCAATTTTGCCATTACCTTGATACGTGAGACCAGCAAGGGCGCCAGGGCTCGCCTTGGGCTGACAACTTCCCGCAAGACACCATCAACCCGAAAACGGATAACTAATCGGGTCTCATAAGTCTCGACATGCACGTCTGAGGCTCCGACATTTACGGCTTCGGTCAGAAGACTATTGATCAGCTTGATGATAGGCGCATCATCATCCTGCTCCAGCAAGTCGCCTACTTCCGGAATCATGTCCGCAAGACTGCTGAGGTCCATACCCTCTCCCAACCCTTCAATCATCTGCATCGCTTCACCGGCATCATTTTGATAGGTGCTCGAGAGCTGACGATCAAATGTCGAGTTATCGACTTCTTTGAGCGTGATTGCAGTGCCAACGAAACGCCTCACTTCCATCAGCACCGATGGTTCGATACCTGGCTTGAACAGCACAGCGCCGGCCGTCTCGCCGTCGGACTGCAGCAGCAGCACGCCATGTCGTTTGGCAAAGGAAAACGGCAGTCGCATTTTTGATCTGGCTACGCTCATAGATCCATGTCCGCTTCATCTATTAGGTAAATTTTCTAACATATCTTATTGTAATATATGATTAATTAACATCATGTTGATTGACTCTCTGACATTGGTCTATTCATCGAAGCCAGTCGCTATCGCTGCCAATGTCCCCGTGAGGTCTTTGGTGCAACGCCTGTGGTGGGTCGATTAATCAGACATTTTAATGAAATCCTTGGACCAGCACTTTTCATCCCAACAAAACCAGCTTACTATAAGTCCCAGTTATCAATTTTTAGTGAATGATTCAATTCAATGATAACTCCTCGTCAGGACGCCGCCTTGATGCAGCCTTGATGACAGCCTTGATGACAATATTGATGACAATATTGATGACAGTATTAATATCAAGGGTAGAAAGTAACCGGCGATCGCTGATCTGGAGCTCGAGATCGAGCAGAACACAGCCATGATGATACCTTCAAAATGAAACTAAGTGATGTAGACCTCAATTTATTTGTCGTCTTTGATGCTATCTATACCGAGGGCAATCTTACTCGCGCTGGCGAAATCATTGGTATTACTCAGCCGGCAGTATCGAATTCTCTATCACGACTGCGCACGCTGTTTGACGATCCTCTCTTTGTCAGGACAGCCGAGGGCATGGTGCCGACCCCTGTCTCTCAAAATATTATAGGCTCGGTCCGCCAGGCATTAGGACTGATTCGTTCTAGCGTTCAAGAAAGCGATGCCTTTGATCCTCAAGTTTCGGAGAAGCGCTTTCGAGTGAGTATGACTGACCTGTCTCAGTCCATCGTGCTACCTTATCTGTTTAGTAAAATTACCCATGATGCACCCGGCGTTTCCATTGACTGCTACCAGGTACGACGTCGCGACATGAACATTGAACTGGCGTCCGGCAATCTCGATCTGGCTGTCGATATTCCCCTGACACCAGATCAACAGATTCGCCAGGCTCCGCTGTTTTCGCACCCTCAGGTTTGTCTTGTGCGCGCCGAACACAGTCTGATTAAGGATCAGCTGGATATGGAGACCTACCTGCGTCTCGATCACATCCATATTTCCAGCCGTCGAGGCGGGCTTGGTCAGGTTGACCTGGCGCTCGGAAAAATGGGCAAGCGTCGCAAGATCGCACTGCGTACTCAGCATTATCTCGCAACCCCCGAGTTGGTCATGCGATCGGACCTGGCGCTCACGGTACCCCGTGTTTTTGCAGATTTCGTTGTCTCCAGATTACCCGTCAAATATCTGCAGTTGCCCTTTGAGGTGCCGAACCTGGAAACCTATCTCTACTGGCATGAGAGCACAGACCAGGATCAATCAAACCGCTGGATGCGAGAGTTGATTTTATCGCTGCCGGCAAAACTCTCCTGGCACTAATCCCGCATGTATTTTTGTTCAACTTGAGGTCTCAATGAACTTTGTAGGCAGTCATATCCTTTCGGTATCTCAATTCGATCGAACCGCGATCGAGGCCGTATTTAGCGTCGCCCATGCCATGGAGCCCTATGCCCAGCGCAAACGCGTGACACGCGTGCTAGAGGGGGCGATTCTTGGCAGCATGTTTTTTGAGCCCAGCACTCGAACTAGAGTCAGCTTTGGCTGCGCATTCAATCTCCTTGGTGGAGAAGTCCGCGAGACGACGGAAATCAAGACAACAGCCATCGCCAAGGGCGAATCTTTCTACGACACAGCGAGAGTCCTGTCTGGCTACAATGATGTCATTGTGATGCGCCATGAAATTGAAGGCTCGGTCGCGGAATTTGCCTCAGCCAGTCGAGTGCCCGTCTTGAATGCCGGTGATGGCGCCAATGAACATCCCAGTCAGGCCTTGTTGGACCTGTACACGATTCGTAAGGAACTGCAGGGCCGCGGCAAAACGATCGACAACCTGCGAATCGCCTTGATCGGAGATCTGCGCTATGGTCGTGCGGTACACTCGCTGGTTAAATTACTCTGTTTGTTCAAAAATATTCAATTTGTACTGGTTTCCCCGCCGGAACTGGCCTTGCCGACCGCCTATCTTGATGCCATTCGAGAGGCCGGGCATCGAGTGATAGAGTCCACTCAACTGCAGTCAAGCATCGGTAACGCCGACATCCTGTACGTCACTCGAACCCAAGAGGAGCGCTTTCCAAGCCTCGCTGAGGCGGCCAAGTACAAAGGCTTGTTTCGGCTTAATCAGGCAACCTATACTCAATTCTGCGAGCCAAATACAGTCATCATGCACCCCCTTCCCAGAGACTCAAGGGGCGATGCGAACGAGCTCGACAATGATTTGAATGAGAACCCTAACCTCGCTATTTTTCGTCAGACGGATAATGGCATCACGATCAGAATGGCATTATTTGCTCTGATTCTGGATGTGGTGGACGAGGTGGATCGTCACGCCAGGGACGTCAAATGGTATACCGCGGGTCGCTTTCAATAGCTGGCGCTGTAAGCGGTCGGTGCAGCGATCTGAGCCTTAGCCCGCAATGGCTGCTCGCAACTGACAATGACTTCACTATAAGGAATAGTTCACATGATTTATAACAGCATCATAGACACCATCGGTCACACACCGATCGTTCGACTCAACCGTATAGCGCCGGCTAATCAGAACATGTACGTCAAAGTCGAGGCATTTAACCCAGCCGGTTCCGTCAAAGATCGTCTGGCTATCGCAATCATTGAAGACGCCGAAAAAAGAGGCGCCTTAAAACCAGGTCAAACGGTCGTTGAGGCCACCTCGGGTAATACGGGCATCGCCTTGGCGATGGTGTGCGCGGCAAAGGGCTATCCCTTTGTGGCTGTGATGGTCGAGACCTTTTCAATTGAACGACGCAAAATTATGAAGGCATTTGGTGCCAAGGTGATCCTTACACCAGCGGCCGAGAAAGGTTCTGGCATGGTTCGCAGAGCCGATGAGCTGGCGGAAAAACATGGCTGGTTTCGAGCCGATCAGTTCGAAAACATGGCTAACCCGGCCTTTCACCGCAATACTACCGGTGCCGAGATCCTCTCAGACTTTGCTCGACTGGATCTGGACTATTTTGTCAGCGGTTGGGGTACCGGTGGCACCTTGACTGGCGCGGGCGAAATCATCAAAGCTGCTCGACCTGAGGTTAAGATTATCGCTGCCGAGCCCGAGGGGGCACAAATGCTCGCCGGTAAGCCCTGGTCACCCCACAAGATTCAAGGCTGGACGCCAGACTTTCTGCCTACCGTGCTGAATCCGAAAATCGTCGATACCATCGTCGGCGTGAGCGATGAGGCAGCCATGGCAACCGCCCAGAAGCTGGCGACCCAGGAAGGTATCTTCTGCGGCATCTCATGTGGCGCAACCATGTGGGCCGCATTACAGATAGCTCACTCGGCACCAGCCAACAGCACCTTTGTCGTCATGTTACCGGATACCGGCGAACGTTATCTGTCGACAGCGCTTTTTGAAAATATCTCTATCGAGTCTGATGATGAATGGCTGAATAGCCTGGCTCACTAGCTTGAGTCAGTTTCCCGAGAAAGTCAGAATCGTCGAGGTGGGGGCTCGAGATGGCCTGCAGAATCAGCCTAATCTTGTATCGACGGCAACCAAGGTGGGTCTTATCGAACGCCTGACTGATGCGGGCATCAAGCACCTGGAAGCTGGATCCTTCGTCTCACCCAAATGGGTACCCATGATGCAGGACTCTGCCGCAGTACTGCAGCAGGTCCAGCGTCGACCAGATGTCGTCTACTCAGCGCTGACGCCGAACCTGCAGGGCGTGTCAGCGGCGCTGGCTGCGGGGGTTAATGAGGTCGCCATCTTTATTGCTGCGACCGAGTCATTTTCCCAGAAAAACACCAATTGCAGCATAGACGAAGCGATTGCGAGAGCCATGCCCGTCATTGCCCTGGCCCAATCAAACAGCGTTCGGATCCGCGGCTACATTAGCTGTGTGCTTGGTTGTCCCTTTGAGGGACGCGACATAGATCCTGAAAAGGTTGCGATGCTCACCGAGCGTTTAATTGACATGGGATGCTTCGAGGTGAGTCTGGGAGACACGATCGGCACCGGCACACCCAACAAGGCCCAACATTTAATTGACGTCATCACTCAACGAGTCAACGTCAACCAATTAGCCGCCCATTTCCACAACACCTATGGCCAGGCACTCGCTAACCTGTACGCAGTGCTGGAGCGAGGAGTTTCGGTCATCGACAGTTCTGTGGCCGGTCTTGGTGGCTGCCCTTATGCCAAGGGCGCAACCGGCAATGTTGCGACCGAAGATGTCCTGTACATGCTGCACGGCATGGGCATTCAAACCGGAATTGACCTCGACAAAATGGTGTCGACCGCCCAATTTATCAGCCAGGCGATTCAGGTTCCAATCGACTCGAATACGACGAACGCTTACCTCAAACGCCAAGCCTGATACCCTGCGCATCTCATGATGTGGACTGCATTGCCCCTCACCTCATCTCGGATCAGTTGTTCTGATCCTTTACAGCTGAGCCCATAAAAAAAGGCTTCACAAGGAAGCCTTTCTAATATACCCGCTTCAAGTACTCATAATCGAATACTCATAGCCGAATACTCATAGCCGAATACTCATAGCCGAATACTCATAGTCCCATACTGTAAGCCAGGCATCACCCTAAGGAGGTTAGCCGATTAAGGCATCAAACTCAGGTACAGCATTGAACAAATCTGCCACTAGCCCATAGTCAGCCACTTGGAAGATAGGTGCATCAGCATCTTTGTTAATCGCAACGATCACCTTACTGTCCTTCATACCAGCAAGGTGCTGGATAGCACCGCTGATGCCAACAGCAATGTACAAATCAGGTGCTACTATCTTTCCTGTCTGTCCAACTTGCATGTCATTAGGCGCAAAACCTGCATCTACTGCGGCTCTGGACGCACCAATTGCAGCACCCAACTTATCTGCTACTGATTCTAACAGTTTAAAGTTGTCGCCGCTTTGCATACCACGACCACCAGAAATAATAATGCTGGCTGCGGTCAACTCAGGCCGGTCCAACTTCACTATTTCGTCTTTAACCCAAGTACTCAAACCAGCATCTTGGACGGCATCTAATGCTTCGATGCTGGCATTTCCGCCATCCGCTGGTGCCGCATCGTAAGCGGTACCTCGAACCGTGATCACCTTGATCGCATCGCTGGACTGGACAGTCGCAATGGCATTACCCGCGTAAATGGGACGCTCGAAAGTTTCAGCATTGACCACCAGACTGATATCAGAAATCTGTGCAACATCCAACAGGGCCGCAACACGAGGCATAAAGTTCTTACCTGAGGTTGTTGTGACAGCAAGAATGTGACTGTATTGAGATCCGATCGTCACAACCAGGTCGGCCAAATTCTCTGCTAAACCGTGGGCGTAGACTGCGTTATCCGCAACCCTGACTTTACTGACACCGCCGACTTTCGCGGCAGCTGCAGCAGCGGCTGCGCAATTGGAGCCTGCCACCAGAATTTCGATATCACCGCCGATGGCTTTAGCGGCGGCGACAGCAACCAAGGTTGCCGGTTTCAAGGATTCGTTATTATGTTCCGCAATGACCAGGATACTCATGCAATCACCTTCGCTTCATTCTTTAATTTATCGACGAGTGCTTCTACTGTGTCCACGATGATCCCTGCCTTGCGTCCAGCAGGTGCTGTCACCTTGAGCGTTTTGATTCGAGGCGTAACGTCCACGCCGAGATCGGCAGGCGTCATAATGTCGACTGGTTTTTTCTTAGCTTTCATGATGTTCGGCAAAGAAGCATAGCGTGGCTCATTGAGGCGCAAATCTGTGGTAACGACTGCCGGTAATTTCACGGTGATGACTTCCAAACCGCCATCAATCTCCCGAGTGACTGTCGCAGAACCTTCATTAAGCTCGATTTTCGATGCAAAAGTCGCTTGTGCGAGTCCTGCCAACGCCGCAACCATTTGACCAGTCTGGCTGTTATCCCCGTCAATCGCTTGTTTACCTGCGATGATCAATCCAGGCTGCTCTTTATCAATGACCGCCTTGATGCACTTAGCGATCGCCAGTGGCTGCATTTCTGCATCTGTTTCAATCAGGATGCCACGATCTGCGCCCAGGGCCAGACAGGTTCGAATTTGCTCCTGGCAGGCGCTAGTGCCGATAGAAAGAACAATGACCTCCTCTACCTTACCAGCTTCCTTCAGGCGAACTGCTTCCTCTATGGCAATCTCATCAAAGGGATTCACCGACATTTTAACGTTGTTTAGATCGACGCCACTGTTGTCACTTAATACGCGAATACTCACGTTGTAGTCGACAACACGTTTGGCTGTAACGAGAACTTTCATGAAATTCCTCTGCAGGTCATTTAAAAAAGGCGGGACAGCAGACTTACAGAAAAACTATAAAGACTAGCGCTGTCGACGATTATCGAGAGCGCGTATTCTGCCGTTTTATGGTTTTTTGGTCAAGGGTGATGAAAATCACCAGAGTGTTGCTAACTCCCTCATTTTATTCACTTCTTTTAAGTTCCTGACACTAGTGACAATTATCGCAAGCGATAGATGTCAGTGATTTCCTTTCGGCGCCGAGTTTTCATACAATAGCGCCCGAATATTTACTACTCACTGACAGTGACTGGGGAGCTAGGGCCGTGGAAAGAGAATCAATGGAGTTTGATGTAGTCGTGGTTGGAGGCGGACCAGCGGGTCTGGCCACTGCCATTCGGTTTGCCCAGTTGGCACTCGAAACCGGCGAGGAATTCAGCGTCTGCCTGGTTGAGAAAGGTTCTGAAATTGGTGCCCACATACTTTCTGGCGCGGTCGTCGAACCCACCGCCTTAAATGAGTTGTTTCCTGACTGGAAGGCCATGGGCGCGCCCCTGACCAATGCTGTGACAGACGATGACGTCTATTACCTGATTGACGATCATCAGGGCATGCGATTGCCCTCCTGGCTGGTACCGACGGCCTTGCACAATCACGGCAACTACGCCACCAGTCTGGCAAATCTGTGCCGCTGGCTTGGAGCCCAGGCTGAGGAGCTTGGCGTCAACTTGTTCCCGGGCTTTGCGGCCAGCGAGATTCTTTACAATGAAGATGGCGCAATAAAGGGTATTGCCACTGGCGACATGGGTGTTGCAGCTAACGGTGAACAAAAGGCGGCATTCCAGGCAGGCTATGAATTACATGCGAAGTACACGGTTTTCGCTGAGGGCTGCCGCGGCCATCTTGGCAAACAACTCATCGAAAAATTCAGCTTGGCTGCTGAAGCACAAACCCAACACTACGGTATAGGCTTCAAAGAAATCTGGGATATTTCCCCAGAGAAGCACGTACCCGGCAAGGTGGTTCATACCGTCGGCTGGCCCCTAGGGCACTTTCCAGGCCAGACGCTGGGTGGATCCTACATTTACCACCTTGAAGACAATCAGATCGCGATTGGCCTCATTGTCGACCTTGGCTACAGCAACCCACACCTGAGCCCATTCGATGAGTTTCAGCGTTTCAAGCAACACAAATTTATCAAAAAATATCTGGAAGGTGGAAAGCGTATTGCCTATGGCGCTCGAGCTGTCATCAAGGGTGGTCTGAATGCCTTACCGAAGCTGGTCATGCCAGGCGGCCTACTGGTGGGCGATGATGCCGGCTTTCTTAACAATCTCAAACAAAAGGGCACTCATACTGCGATGAAATCAGGGATGTTAGCTGCCGAGTCCATCTTTGCGGCACTAAAATCCGGATCGCCAGGGTACGAAACTCTAGATAGCTACCCAGCTGCGTTTAAGACATCCTGGCTCCATGAAGAGTTGTACGTCGCCCGTAACACCTCATCCTGGCTGCATAAGTTCGGCTTGTTCATCGGCTCAGCCTTGACCTGGGTCGACCAGTATATTTTCCGCGGCAAATTGCCCATTACGCTGTCTGACCCCAAGCCTGACTATGCAGCATTGAAGCCAGCGAACAAGTCCGAGAAAATCAGCTATCCTAAGCCAGATGGGGTGATTAGCTTCGACAAGTTGAGTTCAGTGTTTCTTACCAATACCTATCATGAAGAAGACCAGCCTTGTCACTTGCAACTTCGTGATCCTTCAATTCCGATCAACTCCAACCTCCCTCTATATGATGAGCCAGCGCAACGCTACTGCCCGGCTGGCGTCTATGAGGTCGTTGACGAACCAGATGGCAAGAAGCGCTTTCAAATCAATGCCCAGAATTGCATCCACTGCAAAACCTGCGACATCAAGGACCCAGCGCAAAATATCAACTGGGTGGTGCCAGAAGGTACTGGCGGACCTAACTACGGCAATATGTAAATGTTGCGGGCAGTTGCCTGCGATCACTGTCAGCTTGTTTGAGCGCAACCTGGTGCAACAGCACTCGGTTGCGCCCGACTAGTCACAGACTCACGCATCCGAGTCGTCAACCTCCGCAGCAAGTTGGATGGCAAAAAACCTGCCGCTACTCCAGACGCCGTACCAATGCTCTCCATCAATCGAGGCGATGGTGAGCAGAGACATCAATTGGTAATAGACGTTTCTTGACAGTATCGCGCGCAAGCCAGCTCTGACCTCTACGACCGGAACCCGGGTTCCATCGGGCAGCGTCTCCATCGTCATCGGATGCTCAGCATCGACGCTGATCTCATCGGCGACATTTGTTGTAAACTGCAGAATCTGAGCCTCGCCAGCGCCGACTACGTGCATTAAAACCGCCACAAAAGGCAGCTGTTCTACCCGCACCGGACACTTCTCTACTGGCGTGACTAGAAAATAGCGGCCATCCTGCTCGCGCTTTAAAACTCTGGAAAATAAACGGACTAAACGCTGGCGCGTGATAGGCGAGCCCTCATGAAACCAGGTCCCATCCGCCTTAATTTCAAGATCTATATCACTCACCTGCTTCGGGTTCCAGAGATGCAACGGTGGTGGCGCTGTTATCTTCATCTGCTCCAATTCGCGAAGCAGTGAGTAAGGTGCATTTTCGGTTTTAGACTGACTCATCGATCAGCTCCTTTGGATGACGCGTAACAGCACCGCCTTGCCCGCAAATTCACACAGAACGCCTGTGACTCGCCACCCACTTTCATAGCTGGGACTGTCCGCTGGGACTGTCAATAGCCGGGACTCTCATAGCCGGGCCTGCCTTATCAGAAGGAAACGTCAAGGCGGGGTTGTTACCCTAACCGCCAATGAACTTCATGACCGTCACCTCGCCTTCAAAGGCAAGCTTCTTGTCCGTCAAGGCGCTGACCAAAATACTCTGCAGCTTTGGCAGAGCCAGGTGGGACGGCAAGTCCAAGAGATCACTCAAGGATTGCCGGCGACTGCTACTGAGGCAGCCATATAAATACCCGTCTGATGACAGACGCAGCCGAGTACAGGAACTACAAAAGGGCTCACTTTCGTTGGCGATCACACCGAACACACCTTTACCTGGTACTTGGAACCTCACCGCCGTCGAATCATAGGGGGCGTCGGTGCGCACAAACTCATATTTTTCCGCGATGATATCCAAGAGGGATTGCATCGCAATGAAGTCTGAATGAAAGGCATTGCCCTGGGCCAGATGCCCCATTCGCATCAGCTCGATGTAACGCAACTCAATGCCTCGATCGAGACAATAGTCCAACATGGCGAGGACATCGCCGTGATTCTGGGTACGCAGGGGCACCATATTGATTTTCACCTTGATGCCATCGGCTAGCAACCCATCAATGCCTGCTAACACGGTCGCCAAATCTCCGCCTCGAGCAATCTGCTGAAACCTGATGGGATTGAGCGTATCAAGACTGACATTGATTCGGCGAATACCTGACTCGCGGATCACCTGACGTTTGTTGCCCAGTAACTGACCATTCGTTGTCAGACTGACATCTGCCAGTGGTAATTCCATGACACCCAACAGGAAGTCATCAAATTTGGGCGTCACCAGAGGCTCACCACCGGTAATTCTGAGTTTGTCGATGCCGGCGGCTTGTTGCAGCAACCTGACGCCTTGGAGCAATTGAGTTGCTGGCAGTTCATTTCGAGCAGGCTGGAGCCGCTTGCCGTTAGGGACACAATAGGTACAGGCATAATTGCAGGCCGCTGTCAGGCTCACCCGCAGATTGCGAAATCGTCTGCCTATCTTGTCGACTATCATACCTGGTCCTTTTCTCGTCGCCAGATTATTGCATGCTTTGACACCAGCACCTAGCGACCAAACTAATTCTTGTCATTGCACTCGACGCGGGCACGGTTCAGCTGGCAACTCCTGTTTCACGGACAATCGCCTTCCATCAACTGGACGCGCTGCCACACTCGCTGTTAGCAACTGATCGTTTCTAAATTGGACGCAGTTGCTTAAGGACAGGCTGTTTTCAGCGCTTATTCTCCGAGCTTATTCTCACAGCTTATTCTCACAGCTTATTCTCACAGCTTATTCTCACAGCTTATTCTCACGGCTTATTCTCACAGGCGGTGTTGACAGATGTGGCTGACAGTCAATGGCTCTCGCGCTCTATCGCGGATGCTGGTTTACTCCGCCAGGATTTGACGCAAACGCTCGACGAATTGGTGGACCCAGAAAACGCGGTTAGAACCCTTCACCAGAATTTGTGCATTGGGCTTCAGATTTTGCAACAACCCCAACAGGTCAATATCCGCCGCTCGGTCGACGTGGCCCCAGTATCGTTCACCCAGCAACTGATGATTCCAGGACCGAAATCCATCTCCGACAGTGATGATGCCATCCAGGCCGTCGCATGCAGCCAGCAAATCGCCATGTAAGACATCTGACGCCGCCCCTAGCTCGAGCATCTCGCCCAGTATGGCCACCTTTTGTCGGCCCTCACCAGCATTCCTGAGGGCCTGCAGAGCATAAGCCATACTCACCGGATTCGCATTGTAGCTATCATCAAACAGGCTCATACCGGCTATTTGGATTTCGTTACCACGGCCGGCGGGCATAGACAGGGTCGGCATGGTCTCCACAGCGGCTTCAAGGTCAGCGCCCAGCGCCAGAAGGACAGCGAAGCTCGCCAGAGAGGTGAGTACTCGATGTTCACCGCCAGCCCTGAGTCGGTATTGCCAGCTGCGCGCACCGAACGTTACGCGGACGATTGTATGGTCAGAATAGTAGACCGGCTGACCTCTAACATCCGCTGCTGCAGATAATCCAAAGCGCAAAACCCGGTCCGCAGAAACCCCATTCAAGTCAAGCGTATCCAGGACCACTAAACTGCCACCCGGCTTCAGGCCCGCACAAATTGAGAGCTTTTCTTGGCGAATAGCATCGATATGCTCAAAATAACCGAGATGGGCTGGCAGGACATTCAACACCAACGCCACATCCATATTCACCATTTCCGCCAAGGGGCGGATTTCTCCAGGATGATTCATCCCGATTTCAAATACTCCGTAAGCGCTGGAGGCTGGCATTCTGGCCAGCGACAGAGGCACACCCCAGTGATTATTAAAACTCCCGGTGGAAGCATGGGTTTGCGCCTGCGCCCTCAGCAGCTCTTCTATCCATTGACGGGCTGTCGTCTTACCACTGCTACCGGTAATACCAACGACCTGGCCGGTCATTCGTTGCCGCCCGGCACGGCCCAGAGACCATAGACCCTCGAGCGTATCAGTCACCAGCAGCTGTGGAATCGCATCTCCCTGATCCCTGGAGACCAGCAGACCCTCAGCGCCGGCTGCAATAGCCGCTGAGATAAAGTCGTGACCATCTCGCCCGCCACTGCCAGTGCCGCCAAACCGTGGGCCCGGATCACCGGCGAGTGCAATGAACAGATCACCCGGCTTAACCTGGCGTGAATCAATACAAATACCCTGAATATTCGGCCCTGGTTCGGGCGCAAGGCCACAGGCGCTCACCAGCTGGGACCAGCACCAAAGAGGATCATCGCCGGCCGTCACAGGCAGCGCCCTGAGGTTTGGTCATGGCTCATTGCCTTGCAGGTCGGCAGCAAAGTCTCGGTATCCTTAGCAACCTCAAGGTTGACGGAGAAATCTAGGTCCATCTCAGGATCCATGTAACACCTCACGGCAGACTGCCAATTCTACTCGCCCACTGCATTCGCGCCTACCACCCGTTCAGCCTCTACCCTGAGCAAATATTTTTGTACCTTACCGGTGGAGGTCTTGGCCAGAGGTCCAAAAATCACTGTTTTAGGCACCTTGAAGCGAGCCAGACGTTCACGACAATACTCGATCACTTCTGCACTCGTCAAAGACTCACCGGGTTTGACAGTGACAAAGGCGCAAGGATGCTCACCCCATTTTTCATCGCTTTTAGCGACCACTGCGGCCTCGAGTATCTTGGCATGCCGGAACAGGACGTCTTCGATTTCAATACTGGATATATTCTCACCACCACTGATAATGATGTCCTTCGAGCGATCTTTGATCTGGATGTAACCATCGGGATGACAAACTGCCAGGTCCCCTGAGTGAAACCATCCGCCCTCAAACGCCGCTTGAGTCGCACTAGGATTCTTCAAATAACCCTTCATGACTATGTTTCCGCACATAAATATCTCGCCTTGCGTGGTCCCATCCCAAGGCACAGGCAGAAGCGTCTCCGGGTCTGCCACCATGACGCTGCCACCTAATATCGACACTATGCCCTGGCGCGCCTTCAATGCCGCTTGTTCATCAGCTGGCAAATGGTTCCACTCCTCTCGCCAGGCAGAAACAATGATAGGGCCATAGGTTTCCGTCAATCCGTAGACATGAATCACTTCAAACCCGAGCTTTTCCATGCCCTGTATTACCGCGGCCGGTGGCGCTGCACCCGCTGTCATCACCTTGATATTGTAATCGGTGGTTGGGCGATTGATACCCTGACGAATATCATCCGGCGCGTTGAGCAGTGTATTTAACACGACTGGCGCACCACAAAAATGTGTGACGCCCTGTTGTCGAAAAGCGTCAAACACGGCCTGCTCCCGCACATGCCGCAGGCATACCGTGGTCCCCACCGTTGCTGCGAGGGTCCAGGGGAAACACCAGCCATTGCAATGGAACATGGGCAAGGTCCAAAGATATCTTGGATGCAGTCCCATCTCCCAGGTTAATGCATTGTTCGTCGCATTCAGATAAGCGCCTCGATGGTGAAACACCACACCCTTAGGATTACCTGTCGTTCCGGAGGTATAGTTGAGAGAAATGGCGTCCCATTCATCGGCGGGCATCTGCCACTGGTACTCAGCATCACCACTTGCCAGCAAATCATCAAAGCTCATGGCACCAATGCGTTCACCGCCTTCATACAGCGGATCATCGACATCGATCACGAGAATTTCTCGTTCAACCAAAAGCAAGGCCGCTTTGACAACCGTTGAAAATTCTCTATCGGTAAACAATACCTGGGCTTCCGCGTGCTCAAGAATAAAAGCCACTGTGGCAGCATCGAGCCTGGTATTGATCGCATTCAATACCGCACCCGTCATGGGCACAAAAAAGTGCGCCTCAAACATCTCGGGAATATTCGGCAACATCACCGCCACTGTTGCGCCTACACCAATCCCACGCTGAGCCAAAGCAGAGGCCATGGTGACACACCGTCGATACATCTGACCCCAACTGCGCTCTAGATCGCCGTGGACCGTTGCCGGGGCATCAGGGTATAGACTCGCGGCGCGAACAAAAAAACTCAAGGGCGACAAGGGTGTGTAATTGGCTGGATTCTTATCCAGCGACATTTGATAAATATTGTCCATAGAAACCCTAGCCTCGACCTGTGCGCTGTATGTTAGTCATCCTATTGCTCACTCAATTTGCTCACTCAATTTGCTCACTCAATTCGCTCAAACAATTTGCTCAATCAATTTGCTCAATCAATCCCGCGACCCGCACACAATGATTGAGTCGCAATACGCTGATGCTAACGCAGCTCCACTAATTTTGCAGCACGGGAACGCTACCTGTCGGCCGAGTACATCACCGGACAATGAGAAAATCCAGGTATTCTGACACGCCAGCCAGAGTTAACCATTGATCTGACTTGATGATTGTCTGGCCTATGGCGATCGCTGTCGCTTCCTGGTCTGTGCTAGACTTGCCCCTTACCTAGGGATCAAGGGTTTCAGTCAATGAGACGATTGTTAAAGGGCATCTGGAATAGCATCACCGCGTTAAAGAACGCGATAGGTAACCTGTTGTTTCTGGGTCTCCTCATCATTTTGGCCATAGCTCTATTCAGCCGAACTGACCAAGTATTTATCCCTGATAGCGCGGCTCTGGTGATAGATCCTACAGGTGCGATTGTGGAGCAACGCCAGGCCATTGACCCCTTTGCGGGTTTCATCGGCAGCGACGAGGCGGAAACCGAAACTCTGCTCGCTGACCTGACGGAAGCAATCAACACTGCCAGCACAGATCCTCGGATTAAGATTCTGGTCCTGAAGTTAGATAGCATGCGTGAAGTCAGCATGAGCCAGCTGCAGACGCTCGGCGATGCGCTGAATGATTTTAGTGCCTCCGGCAAGGAGATCTATGTCTTTGCCGATAGCTACACCCAAAATCAATATTACCTGGCCGCACATGCTGATCACCTGTATCTGAACGACCAAAGTCTACAGGTATTTGGCGGCGTATTTCTGACCGGCCTGGGTGTCTATCCGACCTACTTCAAGTCGGCACTGGATAAACTCAAGGTCCAGGTCCATGTCTTCAAGGCGGGCAGCTATAAAGGCGCTGTCGAACCCTTTTCGAGAGACGACATGTCTGAAGACGCGCGGCAGGCTAATCTTGGCTGGATTCAGGTTGTGTGGAATGAGTACCTGGAGCGCGTCGCCAGCCTGCGCCAGATCGATAAAAACCAGCTTAATGATTACATAGATCACTATGCCCAGCTGCTTGAAGACACCAATCGTGATGCGGGGGCCCTAGCCATAGAACAGGGACTCGTCGACGAACTCCTGAGCCGCCAACAATGGCTTGCCAAACTCCAGGAGCAGGTCGGCAGCGAGGACAATGACTTTCAACAAGTCAATTATCGCGACTATCTGCTGGCAGCAAGGCTCCAGATTAAGGGAATCAACCCGGGCGCCAGGAAGGTCGCAGTGATCACCGCCAAGGGCACCATCTACGATGGCGAGCAGCCAGCTGGCAGTATCGGCAGCGAATCGATCTCAGCTTTGATCAAGCAGGCACGAGAAGACCACAACGTTAAAGCCTTGGTGGTTCGTATCGACAGCCCGGGAGGTAGCGCAACTGCAGCTGAGCGAATTCGCTACGAATTGGAACTGACTCAGCAGGCAGGTAAGCCAGTGGTGATCTCGATGGCGTCCTACGCTGCTTCTGGCGGCTACTGGATATCGGCTACCGCCAATCAGGTATTTGCTTCCGCAACCACGATTACCGGTTCTATCGGCACTTTCTTACTTTTCCCAACTTTTAACCAAAGTCTTGCAGAAATAGGCGTTTATTCTGATGGCGTCGGTACCAACTCGCTCAGTGGCGCCCTTAATCCGCTCCAGAGTCTCAATCCGGCACTGCAGCAGATACTTGATATCGCCATCAACAATACCTACCAGCAATTCCTGTCACTGGTTGCCCGCGGCCGCAATATGACTCCCGCAGCCGTCGATCAAATTGCCCAGGGGCGTGTCTGGGCAGGGACTACGGCGTTAGACCTGGGACTGGTTGATGCTATCGGCGGTCTGAATGAGGCTATTGACTCAGCAGCGAGCCTCGCTGGCGTCGACGAGTTTGAAGTTATTTATCTGGAGAAACAATTAACGCCAAGGGAGCGCCTGATCAGTGAGTTACTCAGAGGCAGTAACGACGTGGCCGCTTATCTGCTTGACACAGGATTCGGCAGTGATTTGCGTCTGAGCTTGATCAGGCAGTTACGCGCTGACATTGATGATCTCCTGAAGATGAGCCGCGAGCCAGGCATCTATCTGCAATGTCTCGTCTGCCGTCCTGGCTAAACAGAGACCGGCCGTGGGCTGAGGACACTCTGCTGAATCTCGCACCACAACAGGCGCTCACCCCCGCCTGTTCAGCTTCGATTCATTCAGTGCCTGCTAGTCTATTCCCTGGTATCAGCTCACAGTGGAGTTAAGCTATGTCAGTCATCCAACTTGGTTTATTTGGGCTCGTGATCTCGCTTAGCATAATGTCGAGCCATGCTGAGGAATTCCTTGAGACTCCAACTATCACTTACCTGCAGGCACCTTCAAGGGATCAGATCGATCACTGCCACTTTGATCAAGCCCATAGACACGATCATTGCTATATTCAGAATGAGGTTCATGCCTGCGACTTGGTAATGCCGTCCAGCCCGGTCGTGGTCTATGTTCAACCTATGACCCATGTGATTCACGCTCACAGTCGTTATGTTTCGCGCGGCACGGACGCTGTCTATTTTACACGCCTCGAACTCGGTAACAGGGGTTATTCGACCTACTTCCATAATACCCGGCGACATTCCGCCAGCCACTCTTCTGGCAGACGGCACTCCAAATTCGACAGACCGCACCACCGAGAGTCTCGCGCCAGACACTCGGCTAACGCCAAGCCTTATCATCAGAGGCATGACTCAGCAGAGCAGGACGAAACTGAGGGGCCTGCTCGTTGGCATCATCGAAGCGAGAGCGATCAAGACGCCACGCCAAATGCCTTCGACAAAGTAGCTATTGATATTGACACTTATGATGTTGCTGATGTTGGAACTAATATTGGAAGAAGTGTTGAAAGAAGTGTTGAAAGAAGTGTTGAAAGAAATGTTGAGACTGATGGTGATATTGGCGCTGATGTTGATACAGATGCGACCTCGCCGGCGACTTCAAACCGTCGACGACGAGGTCACGATGAGCAATTTCAGAGCCGCAGGCAGGGTAAAGAAAGACAAAGACATGGCTTGCAACACAGGGACCCCTGAGGTCAACCTTAGGAACGCGGCATCTTATCCTCAAGCGCCCAAAATTCAGCCAGCGCATTGGCCAGATTTTCACGGTTGCGGTTCAACTTGACCTGCCACTGGCTGGGCATCAAGCGCCGATAGCGTGACTCATTGAAGCGATTATCGATGAGACAAATCACTCCTCGATCAGTTTCGCTTCGAATAACTCGACCAGCAGTTTGCAGCACGCGATTCATACCTGGGTATTGATAGGCAAACTCGAAGCCCTGCCCTGGCTGGCCCGTCGCCTCAAAATAATTCCGAATCACGTCGCGCTCAACACCAAGCTGAGGCAGTCCTACACCAGCAATTATGACCCCTATCAATCTGCGTCCTTTCAGGTCAATCCCTTCACCGAAGATACCACCCAGTACGGCAAAACCAACAAGTGTTGTATCTTCCTCCAACTCAAAGCGATCGAGAAATGCGTCGCGGGCGTCTTCATCCATCGCCGGTGTTTGAGACACACAGTTCATATTTGGATAACGTTCTAAAAATTTATCCTGAACCTCGCGAAGGTAAGCAAAGGACGGGAAAAACACCATATAGTGCCCAGCGCGCTGGGCAACGACTGTTGCTATGGTGTCAGCCAACGCATATAGGCTGTTACCGCGATCTCGGTAAGTCGTCGAGATGTAGCTTGTCGCGAATACGCCGAGATTATTCGGATCAAATGGCGAATCGATTTGATACCAGTTAGCATCTTCAGCGATACCCATTAATGTTCGAAAGTAAGCCTGTGGCATCAACGTCGCCGAAAATGCCACTGTCGTATTGACCCGACCTAATCCCTCAGCAAGCCCTGGCCCAGGATTCACATTAAACAGTTTCAGGGCCACACCCTGCGGACGGTCCATGAGCAGGCAAACATAGTGATGATCAAATGATTCGGCAATTCGAATAAAACGCAGACTGTCAAAATACAGGCTCAGCAGCCGCTCACTAAAGTCCGCCGCAACATTCTGCTGCAGCCAGTCCTCAGCGAGCGTCGTGAATTTTCGAACCGCTAACACCAGTCGTTGGGGCAACTCTGAAATAACCGCAGAACCGGTTTGTGCAAAGCCCGCCGAGTCTATTTTCAGCAGCTTGACGAATTGCGCATTAACTGCGGCCAGACTACGGCCGATCTGCGGTAACTCCTTGTGTAATTGTCGTCTAAGATCCAGATAGGCATTTTTGTCAATTTCAGCGGAGAACATCTCTCGCCCTCGATCGACAAGGTTATGGGCCTCATCTACCAACACGGCGTAAGGATTTTTCGGACCATCAAAATAGCGGCGCAGATAAACCGCAGGATCAAAAACATAGTTATAGTCACAGATCACCACATCGGCGATAAGCGATAAATCCAACTCCAACTCAAACGGACAAACCTGATGCTCACGTGCCTTTGCTTCGATTAACTCTCGAGTGAGCGCGCGGTTTTCCTGTAACATTTGCGTCAAAACACCACCAATTTTGTCGTAGTAGCCAACGGCATATTGACAGTGCTCGGCATCACAGGGCGCACCAGGAGTAAAACAGATCTTGCTTTTAGCCGTCAATGTGATGTCACGCAGCTGCAGTCCTTGTTGACGCATGTCTTCGACCGCACGACCTGCCATATTCTGACCAGAGGTCTTTGCCGAAAGAAAAAATAATTTATCGAACTGCCCCGTCGGTAGCGCTTTGATCGCAGGAAACATTGCCGCCATAGTTTTACCAATACCCGTTGGCGCTTGCAGGATCAGCTGACGACTTGCCTGCATTGCCCGAAAGACGCTGACCGCCATATCTCGCTGACCTTGGCGATATTCACTGTAGGGAAACTGCATCTGAGCAATAGATTGATCGCGACAGGATTGCCAGGCAGCGACGCCGGTTAAGAACGTCATCTGCCGCACTAACAACAGCCGATAGTAGTCACCTAACTCGCCAACCGTCAGGTTCTCGGTGAGAAGATATTCTGAATCATCATCCAATTGCAGATAGCACAAGCGCACCTGCATCGTATCGTTTGGGTTTAAGTCATGGTCTTTAGCGATTAAGTAGGCATATATTTTTGCCTGTCCCCAGTGTAGCCGTTGAAGGTTTTCTGGAAGTCTTGCCGGGTCGGCTCTGACAGTTTTAATCTCTTCTATGAGCATAGGCTTCAGATCGGGGTAGTAGCCATCAACCCTGCCACTGACTTCAAGCAGCATACCCTGCTCCATCACCAGGTCTGAGACTCGCTTTTCAGCCACATAGTCACTCCCCCTTGCCTTCTGCACTCGCTGATGTCCACGTATACCGGCAAGTGCAGAGCTGCGGGCAGAGAAGCGAAAGTTAATATCGCCACTTCGCTCGGTTTGCTCAACCAGCTCGCGCACAGATATCTTGAAGCGCTTCGGTTGAACTACTGCCATTCGACGTTGACCAACCGATGGGGTATCTGCGCTGAGGAGAAATATCTAAGCCATCGGATCTGATTCGCTTGCAGCTTATCGTTAGGTCCTTTGACTTCGGCCAGGAAATAATCTCCAGCCAGGGGAAAGATGATCAGATCAGGAAAGCCACTACGATTGGCGCGTGGGTCCCTCAATATACGTTCAAAAATCTCGTGAAAATGCCTTAATGGAATGCGTTCAAAACATGCTTCGAATAACTGTAAATTAATATGACCCCAGTTTACGAACGGGTTGGCGATACCCGCTTTTTGCTCTGCCACCGCTAAAACGCGAGTTCGCAAATCTTTGACACTGCTGAGTTCCTGAAGACGCAATTTAAGCGCGTCGGCCCTGGCGATGCGAAAATTTGGTGTATACAAATCTGCAGGGCCGCGCTGAAATGGATTGAAAAATGCACCCTTTACCGGCGCAAAAATCACATCCCAAAACGCAAGACCGAAAATTGCTGTGAATAGACTATTTTCAACGTAATAGGCAAGATCACCCGCCGACTCAAAGTGCCTGACCACTGTCAGCTCAACCCGCTCACTGACTCGGCGTTCGAGGTTTAGCTGCTGAATGGGATAGTCAGGTCTGGGCAGAACCGGAAGTGCTTGCCAAAGGGCGTCAGTCTGGTTTCTCGCCAACCGTTCGGCAAACTGGCAGCCAAACTCAAACTCAGCCTCATGCTCGGGCGCCGCGATGATTTGTTGGCACAGGTCTATCGCGACGTCGACTCGCCCCAGATGAGTCGCCAACATTCTGGCACTGCGTTCTCTGGCGGCGCCGCTGAAGGTTTCTGCATAGAGGGCCAAGGCAGCTTCATGGTCATTCAATCGTTCAAGCTGGCGTGCAACCCGGTTATTAATTTTATCGAGCCTTCTCTGCAAGCCGGGATCCAGGTCCACCGGCAGCAGCCTTCTATAACTTCTTAGCCACTCTCGGTCATTCGCGCTAATTCTGGCATCAGCTTGTTCTGCCAGGTCGTCAAGGACCAGTGCCTGCTCGATCTTCTGTCGCCGATCAAAGAAGCGACTCGTTCGATCTATATCGTAGTTTTCATAGGGCATGATTCCCAAGTCATTGAGTACAAACTCGGTAAAATCCTGACGCAGATTGCCAAAGAATAGCAGGCGAAATACTTTGAGAACCTCCAAGTGCCGAGGCCGATAAACTGCAAAATCGATAAAATTGAAAAACTCTTCGCCGCTGATAGATGCTGCGATCTCAACCAGCAGTGCCTTTCGACTCAGACCCTCGAATTGTGGCCTCAGTCGTACCAGCTCAGATTTAACCAATAGACCCAGTAAACTGGTGAGATCTTCATCATCCCCTGCGTCAAGAAACCCACCCAGGGTCAACTCTTCGACCGCGGCAATCACTGCAGGAATCTCTGAGTACTCAACTTTATCACTTCGAAATATCGGCCCCTTACGCAGCGCCAGCCGAACGTAAAGTCGTTTTGCTGACAGCGAAAACCGCCCAAAATCCCGCGCATAGTCATGCTCTGTTGAGATGAGCAGATCAGCATATCGATCCGTCACAAAATCGAGCAGATACAGAAAATTGTCGAGGTAATAGCCTATCGGCAATTCAGCCTTTGATGCATCCACTCAACCCGCCCTACCTTATTCCTGAAACCTTGCCAGCTGCCATGGTACGCACGATCTACTGTATATTCAACCAGTAGCCTTAGAATTCATGCGCTCGCGCCTTGCTTGCGGCATCTTGGTCTGCGGAACCCTCAGATCGTTAACCGATTCAGCGCCTGCGAGGACCGCTAGGAGCACAAGCCACTGGCCAAAATCATCGGAAGAGACTGCAGAAGGTGATAACAGGACGCTCCATAGCGGGGTTGAAAGAGAGCCTGGCAAGAAGAAAGCCTGGCAAGAAGAGAGCCTGGCAAGGTTTGATAGGGAGCACTTGTGGGGAATACTGATTAAGGGGGGCTGGTTAAAGGAGAACTGAAAGCTATCAACGGCGCTCAAACAGGCTATCGGTACCGGTCATGGGGTCTCGTTGAATCATCTGGTTCTTAGCCGGAAAAGTCAGGATGCGTACTTGCTGTCCGTCCTGATCAAGCCGCAGTATATCTCCTTGCAAAACATAAGGTACCGGCGCCTGGCCATCGATACTCACATTGGCGGCCGTATATTCAACCCGCACGGGAAATCCTGCCAGCTGAGTCTGCCAGCTCCCTATCAGCTGCTCCGCAGGCACCTGACCGAGATTTGCGCAACCAGCACCCACTGCAGTAAGACCAAGCAGGCACAGCAAGCTGACACCTTTGCGGATTTCCTGTACACCTTTGACCATTTGACTGAGCGTCCTGTTAAGACCTGGAAGGGCCAGAGTAACCTGAAGAGAGTTATGACAACAGCAGTAACAGGGCTCGTTGATGAATCGAACCTGTCTGCAGAGCATTAGTTATATTTTTCGAACTTTGTTTCCGAGTCAGAGAATATTTGTTGCCATTTTCCCGACTTAAAGCGTCTGACCAGCATCACCGCCTTGACGATATAGTCTCCGATCAGGGCCGCGTAGATCCATACAACCGTTAATCCCAATACCGTGAACAGGGCAGCCAAACCGACTCTTGCGCCAATCAGACCAGCCAAGGTGGTCTTCAGTGGATAGCGCGTATCACCAGCACCACGCAAACAGCCTCCCAATGTAAACTCAATCGCCATTAATGGCTGGGCGATACCCAGGATATAAATAAAAATGACGGTCAATCGAACCACTTCATCGTCGTCTATAAGAAAACGGGCAGTCTCCTCTGCAAAAGCGATGATGACGATGCTTAAAATTACCATACTGGCGATTGCCATGCCGGTCGCTCGCCATCCGTGCCGCATGGCACCCTGGGGGTCCTTGGCCCCCAGATGCTGTCCCACCAGAGTTGCACCGGCGATAGAAAAGCCAAATCCCACCACAAACGACAGTGACAGTATCTGTACACCAATGCCGTAGGCCGCAAATGCCGCTGTGCCGTAGTAACCTACTAGCCAAAGAAATGCGAAAAAACCTAGTTGGAAGACCAGCTGCTCAACCCCCGCAGGGTAACCAATATCAATCAACTGGCGGACTCGTTTTTGGCTCATAGAACCGCGCCCACCGACACCGACCTTCAAGCGTCCACCGTACCAAAGACCCAGATATACAATGGCTGCCAGGGCGAATGCCGCACCGTTGGCAATGGCAGCCCCAGCCACGCCCATGGCTGCCACACCATACCCCCCAAACACCAGCCAGTACACCAGCACCACATTCACCAGATTGGTCAGTACACCAATCCATAGAGGTGTTCGTGTATCGCCCGCCGCTCGCAGCGAGGCACTGATTATCATATTGATGGAAAAAGCGACGTTAAAGACACTGATCCAACGGATAAAGGTCGCGGCATCAGCGGTGGTTGCCGCATCGAGTCCGAAGACACTGGCCAGCTCGGTAGCAAAGAGAATACATGGGACCATCAGCGCGACAGCAACAATATTGCCAATCCAGAGTGACACGCTGGTCACCTTTGCCGCCTCGGAATAATTCTTGGCGCCGACAGATCGTGCTACCATGGCGGTGGTGCCTGCGGAAATAGCCATCATAATGGCCTGCAAGGCAAAAAAGATGCGATTGCCAGTCGTCACTGAGGCGACAGCAGAAGCACCTAACGAACCCACGATTTTGATGCTGACAAGACCGATAACAGAGAACAATAGATTACTGATTATCGCTGGCCACGCGAGCTGCCAGATATTCAATTGGGGTTTCTCGAGGGCCTGCGTCTCTGCAGGAAGGGAATTGGTCATACTAGGAGTTTCCGCGGCTGCAGTCTTCACGCTGACCCAATGCAGGAGCGCGTTGCAAACCGCGCGTACGATACACTAACAGACTCGCCAGAGTCAAAACGAAAGCCTCTATCAGCGGCATGAAAGATGGCTGTCTAACCAAGAAACGAGTGAAACCATGAGTCAACATGCGGTAATTATTGGTGGCGGGCATAATGGCCTGGTCTGTGCAGCCTATCTGGCGAAAGCAGGTCTTAAGGTCACCATTCTAGAGCGCCGAAACATTGTCGGTGGCGCAGCCGTCACTGAGGAATTTCATCCCGGCTTTCGCAATTCGGTCGCCAGCTACACGGTTAGTCTTCTGCACCCGAAGATTATCTCAGATTTAAACTTGCACCAGCATGGTCTCAAAATTTTACCTCGGCGGTTCAACAACTATTTACCCCTGCCTGATGGACGAAGCCTCGTGAGCCACCCTGAGCTCAGCGAGACAATCAAGGAACTGGCACAATTTTCTCAAGCCGACGCCGAGCAACTGGGACAGTATTACCGCTTGCTGGATGAAGTCGTACCCGTTGTCAAAGATATCATGCTGTTGACGCCACCCAACCTGATGGATATCGGTCTGGGTGACCTGTTTAAACTGTTCAGCCTGAGTCGCGTGTTTCGTCAACTGAACGACCGCCAGAAGCGTTTTCTACTAAAACTGTTCTCCGTCAGTGCCGGCGAGTTGCTGGACGATCTTTTTGAGTCGGATGCTATCAAGGCTTTACTCGGCTTTGATGCGATTGTCGGGCATTTTGCCAGTCCTTATTCGCCCGGATCTGCCTACGTTCTGCTGCATCACGTGGTCGGCGAAGTCAACGGCCGACCTGGCGTTTGGGGTCATGCCGTAGGCGGTATGGGCGCTATTACCCAAGCGATGGCCGCCGAGGCTATCGCTCGAGGCGTAGCGATTCAGACTGATGCGGAGGTGGCTCGAGTGGAGGTGGTTCGCGGGCGTGCCAGTATCGTACACTTGCAGAACGGCGGCGCAATTAAAGCCGATTTGGTGGTGGCCAACGTCAACCCTAAACTGCTGTTTGAAAATCTTCTGGATCCTGCTGATGTCAGTCCTGAGGTGCTGCACCATTTTGCCGGCTATAAGTGCCAGAGTGGCACCTTCAGAATGAATGTGGCGCTTGACCGGTTACCGGAATTTACGGCAAGAAGTATTCCTGGTTGCCTTGAGGCTGGTATCATCATGGCGCCCTCGCTGGAGTATATGGACCAAGCCTACACCGATGCGAGGAGACACGGTTGGTCTGCTGCACCGATAGTCGAGATGCTGATTCCGAGCACAATCGACCCGACCCTGGCGCCAGCCGGCCAGCATGTCGCAAGTCTTTTCTGCCAGCAATTCGATCCTGGGCTGGGTGATCAATGGGACCAGCATCGTTTAACCGCTGCTGATCTGGTCATTGAAACGGTCAATAGCTACGCACCAGGATTCAGTGATAGCGTTCTCGCCCGTCAGATCCATTCACCCTGGGATCTTGAACAAAAATTCGGATTGACTGGTGGTGATATATTCCATGGCAGGCTGAGCCTTGACCAGCTCTTTTCTGCCAGACCCATGCTCGGTATGGGGCAATACCAGACAGAAATAGATCGTCTTTACCTCTGTGGATCGGGCACGCATCCTGGCGGCGGAGTCAGCGGCCTGCCCGGACATCATGCCGCCCGCGAAATCCTTAAGAAATTGTAGCCGCGAGGGACAGACGAGATTAGCACCTATGCCTTAGACCTATGCCTTAGCTGCTTCGTGTGATTGGCAGGCGCACAATGAAGGTAGAACCCTCACCCTTCGCGCTAGTCACAGAGACACTGCCCCTGTGCGACTGCGCAACGTGTTTGACAATGGATAGGCCCAGCCCGGTACCGCCCTGCTCACGGGAGCGGGCTCGATCAACCCGGTAGAACCGCTCAAAGATCCTCTGTTGTTCTTCTGTCGGAATGCCAATGCCATTGTCCTGAACCTCAATGCTGGCAATCTCCCCTTGCACCAGTAAGCGCAGGTCTACACGTCCGTCACTCTGACGAGAGTACTTGATCGAATTGTCCAGCAAATTACTCACCATCTGATCAAGGGCTCCTCGCTCACCCCTGACGACAACAGTCTCGGACGGCAGCGCCAAGTGCATCTGCACGCTTTTGTCTGATGCCTGGTCGCGCCTCTCTTCGAAGACCTGTGCCAGTAGCGCGCCGAGATCTACATCACTGTTCAGCTGACGCTTTGTCGACGAATCTACCCGGGACAGTTGAATGAGGTCCTGCACGATATTTTCAAGGCGGGCAGCCTGGCTACGAATTCGATCAATGAAATGCCGTCGAGTCTGATCCTCCATATCAGGATCATCGACAATTGTCTCGGCAAGACCTCGAATAGCAGCGATCGGCGTCTTCAGTTCGTGAGAGGCATTAGCAACGAAATCCGTGCGAATTTGCTGCAAACGAACCATTTCGGTGATGTCCTCAAGCACAATAATTGCACCAATAGCCAAGTCGGTCGCTTGATTACGCATCGGCAGCACCGTGTGACCCAACGTTTGGCCGGACCTCTTCAGCACACCCGTTACTGTTTTTAGGTCACCCAAACACGCGTCAACAGCATCTGATAGCTCACTCAGTCGAACCACTTCCCAGACAGGTAAGCCCGTCATGTCGTGCCGTTTCAGCTTTAGCATAGACCTCGCGGCCGAGTTGATATGGATGATTCGCTGATGAGTATCGACAGCGATGACCCCCTCGTTCAATCCAGATAGCACAGCGGCGATTTCATCACGACTATTTGTCAAGGCAACTATGCGATCTTCAGCGCCTTGCGCCAGATTATTCAACGCAACGCTCAACTCACCGATCTCATCGCGACGAAACCTCTGTAGACGCAAATTAAACTCACCGCCTGCCATACGAGTTGCTATGCCGGTAATGTCAACGATAGGGCGGGTGAACATCCTTGTCAGGAAAAACCCAAGGATTAGACTGAGCGCAGTCACGATACCAGCGCTGATCAATATTTGGTTTCGCAAGTGGGCAAGCTGAGACTGCAGCGCCTTTGTTGGCACAGCAACGCGAACATAGCCGAGGATTTCCCCACCGGCCTCTACTCTCACCGCGACGTACAACAGGTTAAACCTAACCGTATCGCTGTATCTGTCGGAGTCGCCGACACCACTCAATCGTGCCTGAATAATTTCAGGGCGCTGGCTGTGGTTATCCATCGCGTCTGCTGACTCCTGGTTATCAGCAAGTACAACGCCTCGCCGATCTATGACCGTGACACGGGTTTGAGTGGCCCCATAAAGATCGTCCAGCCGCTGTAAATCGATGGGTGTCGACCCGGCCAGATCGCGAATAACCAGCAGCCTTATTATTGATGCTTGAGTCAGCAATCCTGCATACACCTGCTGTCTGGCATCTCGTTGCACTTGACTAGAGGTGAGCGCCCCAAAGATCAAAGTGCTCACCAGAATAGTGATACCGAATGCAGCATATAGCTGCCATAAAAATCGAGAACGTAACATGGCTGCCGCCTAACTTGGTTGGAACCGGTAACCGACTCCCCTGATGGTCTCGATCATTCGACTGTAGTCGCCCAGTTTTTTTCGTACAGAACGTACATGCACATCGATATTTCGATCGACGACAACAACGCCATCTCCAACGACCCGGTTAAGAAGCTGCTCTCGAGAAAACGCCCGGCCTGGTTGTGCAGCAAGCTGATACAGCAACTTAAACTCAGTCGCTGTCAGTTTGATAAGCTCACCAGAAATCGCAACTTCATGCCGAAGGGCATCAATCGTTAACTCGTCGATCTGCAAACGGGATTTTTGCTGCTCTTTCTGCTGATCTTGCTGCAGCATACTACGGCGCAGCACCGCCTTGACTCTTGCCAGAAGCTCTCTAGGACTAAAAGGCTTAGCGATATAGTCGTCAGCTCCGAGACCAAGACCTATCACCACATCGCTTTCTTCGCCCTTGGCCGAGACCATGATGATGGGGATTTCTCGTGTCATCGGGTCAGCCTTGAGCTGCTGGCAAACTGACAAACCGTCGGTTCCCGGCAACATCAAATCAAGCAATACAAGCGCTGGTGACTGTTTCCGCACCAAGCTTAAACCTTCATCGCCGCGCCTGGAGGAACTCACCAGAAAACCTTCACGCTTAAGGTTGTAGCTCATCACCTCGATGATATCTGGCTCATCCTCAATGATAACGATCTTCACTTTACTCATCACGGTTTACGGGTCTGCGCAGCACCTTTTAGACCGCATTCAAACATGAAGTCCTGCAAATGAATAGCGAACATTGGTTAAGATCAGGCACTGATTGTTAAGAAATGATTGTTAAAAAATGATTGTTAAAAAATGATGAATCCATTCAAGCTGAAGCCTGAATGGATTTTCGTTCTTAAGCTGGCCTCTATGCCAGCCACCCGTCTGTGAACGAACTGCTCAGTCCTTGAAACGCTGGAATGCGAGCACTGCGTTCGTACCGCCAAAACCAAAGCTGTTGGAGATGACCGTATTCAATCCGGCCTGATCGATTCTTGAAGTCACAATAGGCGCATCGCCTACCGCCGGATCAAGGTTATCGATGTTTGCCGAAGCACAAATAAAGTCATTCTCAAGCATCAACAAGCTGTAAATCGCTTCGTGGACACCTGCGGCCCCCAGAGAATGGCCCGAAAGGGACTTGGTGGACGAAATACGAGGGATATTTGCACCAAAAACATTCCGAATAGCATTGATTTCAGGAATATCACCTGCCGGCGTACTGGTTCCGTGAGCATTGATATAGTCAACCGGCCCATTCACTGTTGAAAGGGCCATCTCGATGGCGCGCTGGCCGCCCTCGCCAGAGGGTGCCACCATATCAAAGCCGTCAGAGGTTGCACCATAGCCGACCAATTCGGCATAGATCTTCGCACCTCTGGCTTTTGCGTGCTCAAGCTCTTCGACCACAAGAAAGCCGCCACCACCAGCAATGACGAACCCGTCTCGATCCTTGTCATAGGCGCGCGACGCCGTTGCCGGCAAATCGTTACGCTGAGTCGATAAAGCACCCATCGCATCAAACAGCGCGGTCATACTCCAGTGTTCTTCTTCTCCGCCACCGGCAAACACCAGGTCCTGCTTGCCCAGCTGAATCAGCTCGGCGGCATGACCAATGCAGTGAGCGCTGGTCGAACAAGCGGAGGTGATCGAGTAATTGACCCCCTTAATTTTGAAGGCAGTTGCCAGACAGGCAGAAACCGTTGAGCTCATCGTGCGAGTCACCCGGTAGGGTCCAACTCGCTTCAAGCCTTTCGAACGTAGTAAGTCTGCGGCTTCTGTCAGATTAGATGATGAAGCCCCACCAGATCCGGCGACGATACCCGTCCGCACATTGGATATTTCCGACTCTTCAAGTCCCGCATCCAGGACGGCTTCGAGCAGAGCTATGTAGGAAAAGGCGGCAGCATCTCCCATGAACCGACGCAACTTTCGGTCTATCTGGGCATCAATATCGATATCGATACTACCCGCCACATGACTCCGTAATCCCATCTCTTTATAGATTTCCTGATACTTGATACCAGACCGGGTTTCTCGTAAGGAAGCCAGTGTTTCCGCCTTGTTGTTTCCCAGCGGAGATACTAATCCCATTCCGCTAATCACGACACGTTTCATAAAAGCACCTAAAATTCATCCAAAGAGGAAAACAGCCCGACCTTAATGTCCTCAGCAACATAGATTTGCTTGCCATCGACAAGGACCCTGGCATTCGCGATACCCAGCACTGTCTTGCCCTCTCGCACCCGGGTCAAATCTATATCGTATTCTAATTTTTTCGCCGTCGGTAATACCTGACCACGGAAAGCAACCTTGCCACATCCGAGCGCACGACCGATGCCCCAGTTGCCTTTCCAAGCCAAATAGAAACCGACCAATTGCCAAAGCGCGTCAAGCCCCAGACAGCCAGGCATCACCGGATCGTCAACAAAATGGACCTTAAAAAACCAAAGGTCCGGATGAATGTCGAGTTCGGCTAAAATCTTACCCTTGCCGTGGGTGCCTCCCGTTTCATTGATGTCAATAATACGGTCGATCATCAGCATTTCATCGATAGGCAGATGCGCACGACCAGGGCCAAACAGGCGACCATGACCGCAATCAAGCAACTCTTCTCGCGAAAATGAATGTTTATTGACCATTGATCGATCGAGAGGAGGACTTATTGGCTTTTTCTGATCTTGCATAGATAAACGGGCTGGCCGGCTTTTACTAGACCCCGGTTAGCCCTCGCCTTTGATTGGGTGAGAGGCAAATTATAGCATCGGTCTATAAAAAGGAAACTAACGATATCCACTCAATAATGGACAAACATCCATTATTGTGCGGCCTAAATTGGCCGCTAATCAAGGAAAGCTTAGCGTCGATGCGAGCGGAAAGTGTCGTTGGCGAGAATCCATTCTCGCTCACTACCCAGTCGAAGCCCTGACTGGACAACATCCTTTTAGTCAGGTTTTGTAGTTGACTCAAGTCTGACAACGACCACAAGAAAGCCTGAATCGCTGGAGAATAGCTATCGGTAAGCATCTGATTGCTTTTTCCTGAGCACAGGACAATGGTATTATGGACTTCAGCTGAGACGTGTCTTACTGTCGACCGCGACAGGTACCGGATTATTCATGCGTCTTATCATGTTGAGGTTACAGTGGGAATTTTCTCTAAGTACAAACACTGGCGGCCTTCTTCAAACATTGTTAGCGGCCAATTCAACAGGATTTCACCCTTATAGAATGCGGCACAGAATAAAGGTGCAAAACAGCAGGAGCTTAGAATGATAAAGGTCGATAAACTGGCAGTCATTAATCCGACGGCGAATATCGGTGAAAACTGCGTCATTGGACCCTTCTGCACGATTGGTGCGAATGTGGTCATCGGCGCCAACTCAATCCTTCGGTCCCATGTGGTGGTTGATCCCTACACAGAGATTGGTGAAGACACAGAAATTTTTCCGTTTGCAACCATCGGCATTCAATCCCAGGATCAAAAGCACGTACGAGATACGATAACCTTTACTCGCATCGGTGCTCGAAATACCATCAGAGAATTTGTCAGTATTCATAGTGGTACAGAAGCCGACTCCGCGACAAGCATAGGCGATGATTGCACCCTGCTCGCCCACGCACATGTCGCTCACAATTGTCAGGTTGGCAATCATGTGGTTTTATCCCACAGCGCGACTCTCGGTGGCCATGTCACTATCGGCGATCACGCGAACATTGGCGGACTTTCGGCTATCCACCAATTCTGCCATATCGGTAAAGCCGCGATGGTCGGTGGCATGTCACGAACCATCCAGGATGTTCTACCATTCACTATAGCCGAAGGCTTTCCGGCGCATATGCGTGTCATCAACAAGATCGGCATGGAACGCGCAGGCTACAGTGCCGCCGAAATCGCTGAGGTCCGCAAGGCATTTCGCATCTTGTTCATGCGAGAATTACGTTTAGAGGTTGCTGTTCAACAAGCTAAGGAAGAGTTCCCGAATTCGGCTAACGTTCAGTTAATGATAGACGCGATCAATTCCTCCCAGCGAGGTCTGGCCCGGCCTGATTCCGCTATGTTTGAAATCAACGTGAGTGAGTAGCTATGTATAAAGCCGTACTATGGGATTTTGGTGGCGTCATGACTTCGAGTCCCTTCGAGGCGTTTAATCGTTTTGAAAAAGCCAATAATTTACCCTCGGATTTCATTCGCGGCATCAATGCAACGAATCCCGAAACGAATGCCTGGGCACAACTGGAAAGTGCCCAAATCGACGTTGTAGCCTTTGACGCACTGTTTGCTGAAGAAGCTCGGCTGCAGGGACATAGTGTTCGAGGCCAGGACATTCTGGCATTGTTGTCGGGCGATCTTCGTCCTGAGATGGTTAAGGCACTGCAACTGATCAAAGGTGCCATGAAGGTCGGCTGTATCACCAATAATGTCAAAAATGCGGGGTCTGGTGCGGGAATGGTGCGAGACCCAAACCGAGTCGCCGAATTTGACGCTGTCATGGCATTATTTGACACCGTCATTGAGTCAAGTAAAGCAGGTATTCGCAAACCTGATCCGGCGATTTACCGCTTGGCTTGTGAAACCCTTGAAATAGAGCCGAGAGAAGCAATTTTTCTCGATGACCTGGGTATTAATCTCAAGCCGGCGAAAGCCTTGGGTATGACCACCATCAAGGTCCTCAACAGCCAACAAGCAATCAGCGAACTGGAATCTCATTTGTCGATGACTCTTCGATGAGGGTACTGCTAACCGGCGGTGCTGGCTACATTGGCTCCCACACTGCCGTCGAGCTTATTCTTGCAGGTCATCAGGTGACGATCGTTGATAACCTCGCTAACAGCTCAGCCATGTCGGTGACAAAAGCTGAAGCCCTCACCGGTGCGCAAATTCCACTGCACAGAATTGATCTGCTGGATGCTATGGCACTTGAGGGGCTCTTCGCCAGTTGTCAATTTGACGCCGTCATTCATTTTGCCGGACTCAAAGCTGTTGGTGAATCCGTTAGAGAACCTCTGAATTATTATCGTACCAATATCGACACGACCATTAATCTGGTGGACTGCATGCTTCGCCATAAGGTCCACAGGCTGGTCTTCAGCTCTTCAGCCACTGTGTATGGTGAACCTGAGAACATACCCATCAACGAGACAGCGCCAATTATCGACGCCACAAATCCCTATAGTCGATCTAAATTATTTATTGAAAAAATACTGGAAGATATTTGTGTCGCTTACCCTGATTTTAACGTCGCAAGGCTGCGTTACTTCAACCCGGGGGGTGCCCATGAAAGTGGCGAGATGGGGGAAGATCCGCGAGGCACACCAAATAACCTACTACCCTTTGTCACTCAGGTTGCGGTTGGCAAGCTAAAACAACTGGTGGTCTTTGGTCAGGATTACTCGACACCAGATGGGACCTGTGTTCGAGACTATATCCATGTGGTCGATCTGGCTCGAGGCCATCTCGCAGCACTCAACAAACTCGCCGAGAATCCTGGCCTTATAACCTATAATCTTGGCAGTGGTATAGGCCATTCTGTGCTTGAGGTTATCAGGGCATTCCAAGTCGCCAACAATCTGGTCTTGCCCTACACCTTTGGACCTCGCCGCGAGGGAGATATTGCCGAATACTATGCAGACCCGAGCAAGGCACTGGCAGATTTGAACTGGCGAGCAGAAAAGAGCCTGGAGGACATCTGCAGAGATGCCTGGCGTTGGCAGCAAAAATATCCTGACGGCTATCCCGCCTGAGCTGTTTTTGCATCAGGCTATTCTCAAATCAAGCTATTCTCAAATCAGGCTATTCTCAAATCAGGCTATTCTCAAATCAGGCTATTCTCAACTCAAGCTATTCTCAACTCAAGCTATCTTCAACTCAAGCGCGCTCAAGTAAGCTGCCCTAAACACTAAGATCTCTGGCCTTCGCTTGGGGCCGCTTGTTTCGGCCAGTGGTTGCTAGACTTTATAGAGCAGCGGCTTCGACGCGAGCTCTCGATGTTGAAAACTTTCCGGTAACCAGCGTTGGTGCGCCGCAAGCAGTTCGCGGGTCATAGCCCGTATCTCGTCAAGCGTCAGGACGGCTGCCGTCAGCGGATCCAGGCACATGGCTTGAAATACTATCTCGGGGTCACTATTGAGACTGGCGAGCACTGCGAGTTGCTGTACATTAATCTGATTCCGATTGATCGCCGCCAAGTGCTCAGGGAGCGCACCTACGCTGACCGGTTGCACGCCATTTTTATTAACCAGACAGGGCACCTCGACACAGGCTCCGTTTGGTAAATTGCTAATCAGGCCTAGATTGGCCACGTTGCCATGGATGAGTTCCTGCTCGCCACTGAAGACAGCGTTGATAATTTGCGAGCCATATTCAATGCTGCGCTCCAGATCCACAGGTGTTTCCCACGCAGCCATCTTTTGCATGGTTTCACGCCAATCCGGTCGATTGTACAGCGCTTTGATAAAACCGGGTCCGCCATTCCAACCACCACCCGGACTGTAGCGATCAATCGTCTTGGGGGTCTTCCTGAACCAGGGTGAGTACTCAGAATTATGTCCCGAAGCCTCCGTCACGGGAAACCCGAAGTGTTTAATATATTCCATTCGAGAAGTATCTCGAGCCCAAATCTTTGGGTCTTCAGCCAGCCGCCTTATGGCCGGCAACAGATCTTCACCCGCTTGCTCGAATCGCGTTATCCAGGCCTGATGGTTAATACCAGCACATGCAAAATTGATGTCACGGATATCACGTCCAAGCCGCCGAGCCCACTGTCGGGTTGTACCCTGAACCGAGTGGCATAGTCCAACGAGCTTAATGTTCGGCACGGCACTGTACATCCCCCAGCACAGCATCGCCATCGGATTGGTATAGTTCAACAGCCAGGCTTCTGGGCACAACTCAACCACATCTTGTGCGATTGCAATTTGCTCAGGTAAGGTTCTCAGACAGCGCATGATTCCACCAGGTGTTAGCGTATCGCCGATCGCCTGGGAGACGCCGTAGCGACTTGGAATGTCGATTTCTAATTCAATCGCCTCATAACCGCCCACAAGAATACTGGTGATCACGAAATCAGCATCAACGAGTGCATCCCGCCGTTCGTGATGCAAGCTGAAGGATGCCTGGCCGTAGCCGCCCTCAGTAAATATTCGCTGAACTATCTGGCCCGCATAGTCGAGGCGCTCCAGATCGATATCCACTAGTGCAAAGTGCGCTTGCTTTAACGCTGGATAGGTCAGTAGATCAGCAGTCAAGCGGCTGGAAAACTCCAGACTACCGGCACCAATAATGACAATTTTTGGCCTAGCTTCGAGCATTAAAGCGACTCCTTACGGGTCAAACGGTAGATTGAAGTACTTTCAAACACTGCGCCGGCGGCCAAGCGGGTAGATGGAAAGTGAGGCATATTGGGACTGTCCGGAAAATGCTGAGTCTCTAGACAAAGACCGGCATGCGGCTTAGGCAGGTAGTTTCCAGTATATAATTGCAGTCCAGGCTCAGTCGTCATAATCTCGAGAAGTATGCCCGTTTGAGGGCTATACAAGCTAGCTACCGGCTGACGAAAAGCATGGCTGGTACCACTCTTGAGACTCGACTGCTTCAAAACAAAACAATGATCGAAGCCCAGACCCAGGCGTAACTGTTCGTCAGCAATCTGCAATCGCTCTTTGATCACTGCTGGCCGGGAAAAATCAAACACGGTAGCGTCGACAGCGACAACTTCGCCGGTGGGCAACACATCTTGATCGATCGGCAAATACCTATCTGCCTCAATCTGAAGCTGGTGATCAGTGATATCTCCTTCGCCTGTATCAGCACCATCCAGATTGAAGTAAGCGTGATTGGTCAGGTTGATGATCGTATCGCGACTGGTCGTCGCTCGATAGTGGTAACTGAGCGACTGCTCAACCAGACTCAGTGTCACAGCAACCCTTAGCTCGCCGGGATAACCCTGTTCACCATCTGCACTGGTATAATTGAAGCGAACGCCATTAGGTGTTGCCTCTGCTCGCCAAAAAACATGTTCGAAGCCCTTTTCACCACCATGCAAATGGTGAACACCATGATTCTTATTCAGAACAACAGAATTTCCGTTATCAATGTAACGCGCCTCTCTCACTCGGTTAGCAAAGCGGCCTACTACGGCACCCAAGGATGCGGTATCCTGTAGATAATCTTGAGACGATGGCAGGCCTAGAATGACATTGCGCCATTCGTGGTGCTTATCTCGTACTCGAAGCGCCATCAAACGCACGCCATATTCGCTAACAACAGCTTTAAGGTTTTGGTTTTCAAGGTGCCAGGCAAACAATGTTTGACCGTCAGAACCAACCCCATCTGGTACTCTAGTGATTTTCATCCGCCGGCAACAAAGTGGAAAAAGTGAATTTCACTGTTCGGCTCGATCCTTTCCAGCAGCGGCTGGTGAATAATTTCACCATCGATAGCAATCGCCATCTGAAGCAGATCAGCACGATTCAGTGCTGGATATCGTTGAGTGATATGGTCAACGAGTTCGCGATAATCGGCTGCGCTGACGTCACAGGATACTTCATTTGTGTATCGCTGCTGCTCGCTGGAGAAGGTTACTCGCGCCATTTATGAACCCGTAAATACAGCACCCGTAAATCACATTCGCAGCTTACCATCAGAGTCTATGATCAACCCGATGGTAAGGTGCTCGTGCTACTTATCGACTACCTTGAATCAGTCCAAATACTCGAGGTGGTGATAAGGGCAGATCTGTAACGGGTAGACCTATGGCGTCTTCCACCGCGTAGCCCACAGCAGCCAATGGCGGAATAATCCCTGATTCACCGACTCCCCTGACCCCATAAGGATGAAAGTTATTAGGTACCTCGACGATAATGGTATCAATCATAGGCAGGTCCGACGCCACTGGCACTCGATAGTCAAGAAAACCCGCATTTTCGAGCAGACCTTCCTTGTTATAGATGTATTCCTCGTTCAGTGCCCAACCAATACCCTGTACTGCGCCACCCTGATATTGGCCCTCTACATACTTGGGGTGAATCGCCTTGCCAGCATCCTGTATCGCCGTGTAGCGCACCACATCGACTTTGCCCGTGTCCTTATCCACCTCGACATCACAAAGGTGCACGGCAAAGCTCGGACCGGCACCGCGCGCGTTGATATTGCCTCGACCTGAAATTTGCCCACCGGTGCGATCAGCACTGGCACAAATCTCTGCGAGACTCAAACGCTCCTCACCTGCAAGATTGATCGCCACACCATCGGCCCAGTCAACCTGCTCTGCTGTCACATTCCACAAAGAAGCTGCTCTCTGCTTCATCTGCGCCACCACATCCTCGGCTGCCTCAATGACAGCCATGCCCGTCGCAAACGTAGTCCGACTGCCGCCTGTCCCTGCACTGAATGCCACATTTTCTGTATCACCGATGATTGGTTTGAGCAAAGACGGGGCAATACCCATGGCCTCCGCCGCCATCATCTGCATGGAAGCCCGAGAGCCACCAATATCAGGCGATCCCTCGACAATAGTCCCGGTACCATCCGGATTCATGTTGATATGAACGCTGGACTGGCCACCGACGTTGAACCAGAAACCGGCAGCTACTCCACGACCTTGATTTTCCGCCAAGGCTTGCTGGTAATGCTTCGAGTCACGTGCGGCTTCGAGACATTCGACCAACCCGACCCGTTTCAGTTTTGGACCATAAATCGTTTGCGTACCTTCCTTGGCGGCATTCTGCAGACGCAGATCGATAGGATCGCGGCCCAGTTTAACCGCGAGCTCGTTGATCAGCATCTCGACGGCAAACTCTGCCTGCGGCGCGCCAGGCGCTCGGTAAGCAGCAACCTTGGCCTTGTTAACCACAACATCAAAGCCCTCTACATACATGTTAGCAACCGCGTAGGGCGTAAACGCAGTCATACAGCCCATCATCACTGGCGAGCCCTTAAAGGCGCCTGCTTCATAGGCAAGGCGCCCCTGCATCGCGGTAATGGTACCGTCTTTCTTCGCGCCGATTTTGACCCAGGAACGGGTCGCAGAGCCGGGACCGGTCGCCTTGAAGACCTCGTCACGATTCATAATCATCTTTACCGGCCGACCTGACTTGCGGGACAGAATCAGTGCGACTGGCTCAAGATAGACGGTCGTCTTGCCGCCAAAGCCTCCGCCGATCTCACTGGCAATCACCTTAAGTTTGCCCAGCTCCATTCCCAAGAGTTTAGCCGTGCTTGCCCGCACATCGAAGTGCCCCTGAGTCGAACACCAGATCATTGACTGGCCATCCTTTTCAAATCGAACCGTACAGGCGTGGGGTTCTATATACCCCTGATGGGCTGTTGGCGTGTAGAATTCCCGTTCCACCACAACTTCAGCAGCGCTGAAGCCGGCCTCAATATCACCCATTTTGAATTCCAGACGGGTCGCGACATTGGAGGCTGTTGTGGGTTTTTCAGGCAGACCCTGGGTAAACATATCCGCGTGCAAAAGTGGCGCACCCGGAGCCATCGCTTCACGCACGTCCAGCACCGGCTTCAAGACTTCATATTCAATATCAATTAGTGCCAAAGCCTGCTCGGCAATAGCGGCTGTCTTGGCGGCCACTGCCACGATTGCATGGCCATGATATAAAACCTTGTCTTTTGCCAACACATTACGCGCCAGATCAAGCAAGGTTAAGCTACCTTCCCCGCTCTCGATCGCCTGATCGCTGACGCTGGGAAAGTCCCTGTGAGTCGCCACAGCCAGCACACCCGGCAAAGCCTCAGCCCGACGAGTATCGAGGCTTTTAATATTGGCATGTGCATGAGGGCTACGCAGTATTTTGCCCCAAATCATGCCAGGTAAGGCTAAATCAGCCCCATAGTTGGCGCGTCCTGTCACCTTATCAAAACCGTCTGGGCGGATTGTGCTCTGGCCTATGTACTTGAACTCTCGTGCTTCGCTCATGGCTTAAGCTGCTCCTCTCATGGTGGCCGCGGCATCAAGCACCGCGCGTATAATTTTGTCATAGCCAGTACAACGGCAGAGATTACCCGCTAAAAAGTAGCGCGCCTCGGCTTCAGTTGGATTTGGGTTCTGCTCGATCAAGGCTTGAGCAGAGACCACCAGTCCCGGCGTACAGATGCCACATTGTAGCGCCGCATGCTCAAGAAATTTTTCCTGAATAATGCTGAGCTTGTCGCTGCCGCCAATCCCTTCAATGGTGCCTATCTCGCGTCCCGCAGCCTCGACACCCAGGACGAGGCAGGCACAGGTCAAGCGACCGTCCACTGTGACCGAACAAGCGCCACAGTCGCCAGACCCGCATCCCTCCTTGGTACCGGTCATCTGCAGCTCATTCCGGAGAACATCCAACAAGGTTTCATGCGGCTCGCAAAGAAACTCAGTTGCTTCGCCATTGATTGAGGTCGTGATATGTATTTTTGCCATAGGGACTCTCCTACAAACTCGCCAGGGCGCGTTCTTTTGCGATTAAGGTGGCTCTTTTGACCAAAACGCCAACGATATGGCGACGGAACTCACTGGTCCCCCGTCGATCTGAGATTGGACTGGCCGCCGCGGAGGCCGCAGCAGCTGCGTTCGCTAGCGCAGTTTCATCTATAGAGGTCCCTATCAGGGCCTCCGCAGCAGCGGCAACTAAAATGGCTGTTGGGGCAACCGCCCCCAACGCGACTCGAGCGGCCGAGCAGAGACCTTGACGGTCGAGCGTCACACTGACACCTGCACCAGCGACCGCTATATCCATTTCCGTTCGAGGAATAAACCGCAAATAGGCATCGCGAGTGCCGGAATTAGGCCGAGCCACTAAAATACGCTGTAATAATTCGCCGGGCTGCATGCAATTGCGCCCTACGCCCGTAACAAAGTCTTCAACGGCGACCCTGCGTTCACCAGCCGCACTGGCAATCACACACTGAGCCCCCACCGCGATCAACGCCGGAATCGTGTCGGCTGCGGGTGACGAGTTGCACAGGTTGCCACCGATACTGGCCCGACCCTGAACCTGTGTCGACCCAATAAGATAAGCCGCTTCGACCAATCCGGGGTAAAGCGCCTTAACATCCTGCAGAGCGGTAAATTCAGCACAGCACATAGAAGGCCCTAAGGACAAGCCGGCATCAGTCAAGGTATAACCCATCATCTCTGCTATGCGTTTGAGGTCAACAATTCGCAGAGGCTCGATGGTCTGGCTCTTTGACTGAATGATCAAGTCCGTACCACCGGCCATCACTTTGGTCTTGATTGCAGATCCGGAAAGCAGCGCTACCGCTTCCTGGACGGACTGCGGGGCGTTGTAAGCAACTACAGCCATCATTTACTCCTGATTAAGGTCGACGGATTCCACAGCTCATTGATTGTAGAACACGGAACCTGATTAATTTATTGCCAAGCCTGTTATCTCGAACCTGATGCATTCAGGATTCGATTTCTACCTGTCATTTCTACCTGTCATTACTACCTGTCATTACTACCTGTCATTACTACATGTCATGTCATGTATTCACTGCTGCGCCTGAACTGCCGCGTATGTATAGCACGGTGCCTCTATCAGCGCCAATGATGCAGACAAAAGACTAACATCTTGCCAGATGTTTAGCGCACCTTGACGCCTCGCAAGGCCTGATTACGCGTCACGCACCGCTCTGTTCAATTGCGACATCGTTCAATTGCGACATC
>JAYODE010000001.1:135859-161074 GCA_038106185.1 Gammaproteobacteria bacterium
GTTCAATTGCGACATCGTTCAATTGCGACATCAGCCGATCATATGATCCCAGATAGCTCCACCAAGCCCGCCAAGCAGCATCACGTAGACAGGCAGAGACGACAACAGCATTCCCAAACCACGGCCCTGGGGATCCTTGACATAGCTGAGAGCGTAGACAATCCGACCGACCAAATACACAACACCCAGACCCGCAGCCCAGTATTCACTGACGTAGCTGCCAAATGCCCACAAGGCGGGCAAAAACACTACCAGCGCTTCAAGGGTGTTGTAATGTACGCGATAATGGCGCTCAAACAGGTCATGCCCCGTCGTCGCCGGCGCGCTGATACCATATTTGCCTCGAGCTGCCCCCACCCGAAAACCGAACCAAATAAACTGAATCAGCGCCAGGAGTGTCACAATCGTTAATAATTCTGAATCGAGCATGCCCATTTTTTTACAATCCGTTGGTTAGTTAATCTTCGCGCCCTATTATCAGCATCGCTGCAAGCGTGTCCAGTCCAGCGCACCCTTGCCAAGGCGTATGGTATTATGCGCCAACAAAACCTGGCCTAGCGCACGAAGGAAAATGGTATGACGATCATCTCCACAGACTTGCCCGAGCTTTACTCGGGGCATTTGGCTCAAATGCAGCAACAATATATTGATGCGGCCATTCTTAGCGGCTGCACCGGAGTCCTGATCGCTGCCGGCACGCTACAACCCTGCTTTCTCGATGACCATCATTACCCTTTTGTGGTCAATCCGCACTTCAAGGCCTGGTTACCGATCCTCGATGTGCCCGATTCCTTCCTGTTAATTCGCCATGGCGAGAGACCGAGACTGCTCTTTAGCCAGCCAGAGGATTACTGGCACATGACGCCAGCTCTACCCCAGGCATTCTGGGCCGATCACTGGCAAATTGAGCCCATTCAGTCCTATCGAGACGTACTTCGACTCATCGGCAATACCCAGGACCTGCTATTCATCGGCGAGCAAGCCGAACTCGCCAAGGAATGGGGCATCACAGCTATCAATCCCACCTCGGCTCTGACGAGCCTGCACTACGAGCGCGCCGCCAAGACGGCCTATGAAATCGCCTGCTTGCGGCAAGCGAATCAAATTGCCGTCAGGGGTCACAGCGTCGCAGAGACTGGCTTTCGTGCCGGCAAATCAGAGTTTGAAATCGCGCATGACTACTTGGGCGCCATTCAGCATCGAGAACAGCAGGCACCCTACAGTGCGATCGTGGCTCAGAATGAACATTGTGCAGTCTTGCACTACCAGTTCTACGACCAACAGCGCCACTCTGCCGCCAATTTAAACTCGCTCCTCATTGATGCCGGAGCCAACTTTCACGGCTATGCGGCTGATATTACTCGAACCTATGCAGCGCGACCGGGTGTGTTTCAAGACCTTCTGAGCGGCCTCGATCAGCACCACTTAGGCATCATTAACGACATTCAGACAGGAATGAACTACGCGGAACTGAATGCAAAAATGCATCACAGAATCGCCCAGCTACTCCTGGAATCCGACATCATCAGGATGCCTGTTGAGGATATGATCGAAACCAATCTGACATTTACTTTCCTGCCCCATGGCCTCGGTCACCTGCTTGGCTTACAAACCCACGATGTCGGTGGCTTTCTACAATCAAGACAAGGTGAAGAACGACCGGCACCGGAGCAATACCCTGCCCTGCGTCTGACTCGCGACATTGAAAACCAGCAGGTCTTCACGATTGAGCCGGGCCTGTACTTTATCCCCATGTTGCTCAAAAAACTTAAACAGAGCCCCCATCAGTCCCAGGTTAACTGGCCGCTGATTGACGCACTCATGCCTTATGGCGGTATTCGTATTGAAGACAATGTCGTGATTCTGAACGATCAGCCCGTGAATCTCACCCGCCTCGCTATGGCGGAACATCGCAGTGCCTGACGGTTAGTCATTAATACTTCAGCGATCGACGCAGCAAAAGCAGGTAACAGGTATTGATCATGACTCAACTTACACTAAATCGCATTTTCACCGACCCAGACTTAAATGGCTCGGCACCCGTCGCCCTGAAGTTTTCCCCCGACGGTGCAAGGGTCACTTATCTGAAGCCCGGACAGGAAAACTTTGAACGCCTGGATCTGTGGGAGTTTCACCTCAGCACCCAGCAATCTCGACTATTGGTCAATGCCAGTGACCTGGTTTTAGAGCAGCGGATCTTATCCGATGAAGAGAAAGCCAGACGAGAGCGCAAGCGGATCACGCAAACGGGTATTGTTGAATACTTCTGGTCTCCAGACTCACGGGCTATTCTGTTCCCACTGGATGGGAACCTGTTCCTGTATCATCTGGACCGGACTGAGCCCCTGCAACAACTGACCACTGACCTGACGTTTGAGACGGATTTGCACTTCTCACCTGACGGTGGTTTTCTGAGCTTCGTTCGCAATCAAAATTTGTTCTACATTGATGTGCTTTCCGGCGTAGAACGACAACTGACCTTTGATGGCGGCGGGACGATCAGCAACGGCGTGGCTGAGTTTATTGCACAAGAAGAAATGCACCGCTTCGACGGTTATTGGTGGTCGCCTGACAGCCAATCGATCGCGTTCATTCAGGTCGATGAAGCGACCGTCGAACTTTCCCAGCGTTACGAGATCGACGCCGACCATTTCGGCGTCTTTGACCAACGCTACCCATTTGCCGGCACACCCAATGCCAGCACTCGATTGGGCGTCATCGATGTGAGTTCCGGCCAGGTTCATTGGATTTCGATCGACCGCCAACCTGACTCTTACCTGGCCCGGGTGAATTGGCTCGGCGACAGTGCTCGACTGGCGATTCAGGTTCAGTCTCGAGATCAACAACAACTGGATTTAATTCTTTGGGACAAGCACCAGAATCTACTGACAACCGTGCTAACTGAGACTGCGACAACCTGGGTAAATCTTCACGACTGTTTTCGCTCCCTTCAAGACGGCCAGAGCTTCGTCTGGGCATCAGAACGCACAGGCTATCGTCACCTCTCGCTTTACAACCTGCAGGGCCAATTGTTGAATACCATCACCAACGGCAACTGGGTCGTCTCTAATCTCCACGGGATTGATGAGGGCAACAACAGGGTTTATTACGAAGGTTTTTTTGACACCCCTCTGGAGAAACACCTCTACAGCAGCAGCTTGCATGACAACCAGACGCCACAGCGCATCACTGTTCCAAACTTTAGCCATCAGCTGGTGCTGAGTCCCGATCTGACGCATTTTATTGACAGCTACTCTTCGGTAACACAACCACCCGCAGTCTCGATCAGGCGGATCTCAGGCGAAGTTTTACTCGACCTTGAACCGAACAAAATAATGGCGGGACATCCCTTTCAGCCTTACTCTGACAACCAAGGCGAGGTCGAGTTTGGTCAGCTGAAGGCCGAGGATGGTCAGACGCTTTACTACCGATTGATCAAACCAGTGACGCTGGCGCCGGGCCAAAGGTGCCCGCTGTTGGTTACTGTCTATGGCGGGCCTGGCGTACAACGCGTCAGCAATGAGTGGATTCCACCCTGGCACCACTACATGGCCAGCCGTGGCTACGCACTGCTGCAACTTGATAACCGCGGCAGCACACATCGCGGCAAGGCCTTTGAGGCGCCCATTTACGGTAAACTCGGCGAGATTGAGGTCCGTGACCAGTTGGTCGGTGTCGCCTATGCCAGCCGCTTACCCTGGATTGACCCACAAAGAATTGGCGTCTTTGGGCACAGTTATGGCGGCTACATGACCTTAATGCTGATGCTCAAAGCGCCAGACGTTTTTCGTGCCGGCGTCAGTGTCGCCCCAGTGACTGACTGGCGGCTCTATGACACCCATTACACTGAACGGTATCTGGGACTTCCCTGCGACAACCCAGATGGCTATGACCAAAGCAGCGTCTTTCCTTATGTGAAAAACCTGCGAGGCAAGTTGCTGGTGATCCACGGCATGGCGGACGACAACGTCTTGTTTACGAATAGCACTAAACTTTACAAGGCACTTCAAGATGAGAATCTGGCCTTTGAAATCATGAATTATCCAGGCGCTAAACATGGCCTCAGCGGACGCAAGATCAATTTGCATCGATATGGCATGATGGATCAATTTTTTGGCCAGCATCTGCTGCAGGCGAACTCGTCGACAGCACCCTTGTAACCCACCAATAAGAGGCACATTGTCATGACTATCACCTGCCGTCGAGCGAGCCCCGCTGACATTGCTGCGATTGCGGCATTTAATCAGGCCATGGCCCAGGAAACTGAAGCGAAAACATTAGCCACGGGAACCATCATGGCAGGCGTAGAACGCATGGTCACGAACCCTAACTTGGGCTTTTATCTGGTGGCGGAGGCTGACGGCGGCCCGGTCGGCTGTCTTGGCGTCACCTATGAGTGGAGTGACTGGCGCAACGGCTTATTCTGGTGGATTCAAAGCGTCTACATAGACCCCGCTTATCGTCGCCAAGGGGTCTTCGGCAGCCTGTATGCACTAACCACCGAGCTGGCAAAAAATGCGCCTGATGTGTGTGGCATTCGCTTATATGTTGAGCACGACAACACCAATGCTCAGCGCACCTATTTGTCCCTGGGAATGGTAGAGACGCACTACAAGCTTTTGGAAGTTGAGTTCTGAATTCAAACTAAAATTCGGTTAATATGGACCAAATCCTTACGAAATTAATGGCATGGACCTCAAGCAGTATTCGACAAATTCCGGTTTCTATGACGAACTTCTCACTAACCAGAATAGAGCTCGACCGGGATTTACCGAGCTCGCCAATTTTCTGAAAAAAAGCTCGCTTGCCGATCTTAAAGAACGACAGCGTGATGCTGAGTTGGCGATCCGAACTATGGGCATTACCTTCACTGTCTATAGTGAGGGGGAGAATATAGATCGCAACTGGCCATTTGATATCATTCCTCGAATAATTCGTCAAAAGGAATGGGAGCAAATTGAAAGTGGCCTGAAACAACGCCTGATGGCCCTCAACCTCTTTATCACCGATATCTATAACGACGAAAAAATACTGAAGGACAAGCGCGTTCCTCGAGACCTGCTGCGCAGCTCGAAAGATTATCGAAAGGAGTGTGAAGGTATAAAACCACTCTATAACACCTGGGCCCATGTTTGTGGCAGCGATCTGGTACGAGGCGGCGATGGGACCATGTATGTACTGGAAGATAATCTACGAGTGCCCTCCGGTGTGTCTTACATGCTGGAAAACCGCAAAATCAGCAAGCAGGTTTTGCCTGAGTTGTTTGAGATGTACGACATATTGCCGATGGATGACTATGCAACAAACCTGTTCGACACCTTAAGCTCTATTTCTCCCCGGCCACTGGATTATCCGGAAGTGGTTGTCTTGACACCAGGTACCTATAACTCAGCTTACTTTGAACATTCGTTTCTCGCCCAACGCATGGGTGCAGAACTCGTTGAAGGACCGGACCTGATCGTTGGCGATGATGATTGTGTCTACATGAAGACCGTCGAGGGACTGTCTCGCGTTGATGTCATTTACCGGCGTATTGACGACTTGTTTCTCGATCCGGAAGTGTTCAACAAACAGTCGATGCTCGGCGTACCCGGGTTGATGCGCGCTTGGCGTCAAGGTAATGTCGCACTCGCCAACGCACCTGGCGCCGGGGTTGCCGATGACAAGCTGGTATATACCTATGTCCCGGAAATGATTCGCTATTACCTGGGAGAGGAACCACTCCTGCCAAACGTGCCTAGCTTCATCTGCTCAGATGCAACCCATCGCCAACATGTCCTGACGAATATCGAAAATCTGGTAGTGAAACCCGCCAATGAATCGGGCGGTTACGGCATGTATATTGGGCCTCGAGAGACCAAAGCCAGAACGGCAGAAATGAAACGTCTGATCAAGGCCAACCCACGAAATTATATCGCGCAACCCATCATCGACCTGTCCACCGTGCCTACGTTATGCGAATCTTCGATCGAACCTCGACACGTCGACTTACGGCCGTTTATATTGCAAGGCAATAAAACTCATATCAGCGCCGGCGGCCTCACTCGAGTCGCCCTCGTCAAGGGTTCCTTGATTGTTAACTCGTCCCAGGGTGGGGGTAGTAAAGACACCTGGATCATCGCCGACCGCCAAGACGCCTGAGGTAAGAGCAGAATGCTATCGAGAGTTGCAGAAAGAATGTACTGGTTTGGTCGGTATGTTGAGCGAGTTGAGAATACCGCTCGACTGATCAGCGTCAATACTAACCTCGTCATGGACCTACCCAGAGTCGACCATATCTGGGCAAGCACGCTGGATATCACTGGCAACAGTGCAGAATTTCAGCGCCGCTTCTCTCGAGTCGATGAGCGCAATGTCGTCAAATTTTTATTAGAAGACGACCGGGGATCGATCCGCAGCTCAGTCCGCAGTGCTCGCGAGAATGCCAGAACAACGAGAGAAATCATGCCTTCTGAAGCGTGGGAGCGAATTAATGAGTTGCATCTTTTCTTGCAAAGAAGCGTCGGCGAGGGACTCAAGCGTGAGGGTCGCCACAACTTCTTGGGCGAGATTATCGGTCGATGCCATCAACTGACAGGTCTGTTGGCCGGCTCCATGAGTCTCGATATTGCCTATAACTTCATCAAAATTGGTCGCAATCTGGAACGCGCCGATATGTCGTCACGCATAGTTGACGTCGGCAGCCTGAATCTGATTACCCAGAAAAACAAGCCTATAGAATACGACAACATTCTTTGGATGAACGTATTGCGTTCACTCACTGCTTACCAGATGTATCGCCAGCATGTGAAGGACCGAGTCAATGCTGAAGACGTGGTGGACTTTCTGCTCAAAAATCGCAAGTTCCCGCGCGCCGTCGCCCACTGCTTAAGCGAGGTTCACGACTGCTGCACTGAGCTGCCAAAGAACGACTTACCGCTGCGCAGCATCTCTCAGGCTCTGCGCACCATAGAAAGTAATGATGTTATCAAGCTACTTAACGAGTCTGGCCTGCACGACTTTATAGATGTCGTGCAACTCGAGTTCGCCGATATTCACACACAGGTTGCCAACGCCTGGTTCGGCTATGGCGTCGATAGTGCAGCGCTGGGAACTACAGCTGCCTAAGCGGCATCCTATCGAGGATTCGGCCATCGCAGATCAAGGGTCAGTGGCTGCTCAGGATGCTGTTCATCTGGCGGTAAGCTGATGCGCCCCTGGGTTTTGCCAATTTCCCAAAAGCGCGCGTGCCTTCGTGCCTCAGCCTCGGCAGCATTGACAGGAAAACTGTCATAGTTCCGTCCTCCCGGGTGCGAGACATAGTAGGTGCAGCCGCCCAGTGAACGATGGTTATCCACATCGATCACATCAAAAACCAGAGGGTTATGGGGCGCAATACTCGGGTGCAGGCTAGAGGGTTGTTCCCACGCCTTATAGCGCACAGCTGCGACTTGGCGACCTCGAGTACTCGTGTTCCGTAAGGGTACCTTGCGACCATTACAGGTCACGATGTAGCGATTGCTGGTCGCATTGTCGAGGGTCACCTGAATTCTTTCCAAGGTTGAGTCGACATAACGAGAAGTTCCCTGCGTGGAGGACTCCTCGCCCAACACATGCCAGGGTTCTAGTGCGGCATAAAGCTGCAGATCCAGGCCTGCGACATTGATTCCGCCGATACGGGGAAAACGAAACTCCATGAATGCATCAAACCAGGCTTGTTCAAAGTAATAACCGGCTTTACGCAAATCCTCGATGACCCGTTGGAAATCATCGTCTATAAAATGCCGAAGCATGAATTTGTCATGCAATTCCGTACCCCAACGAACGAGTGGTCGATCATACGGGCGACGCCAGAACATCGCGATTAGTCCCCTGATCAGTAGCATCTGAACCAACCCCATGCGCTCATGCGGCGGCATCTCAAAGGCTCTGAACTCGACCAGGCCTCGACGCCCGCCCACCGAGTCCGGCGAATACAGCTTGTCTATACAAAACTCGGCCCTGTGGGTGTTACCCGTTAAATCAACCAGAAAGTTCCGCAGTAACCTGTCAACCAGCCATGGCTGCTCGATCTCACCGACGGGAATACGAGCCAATGCCATCTCCAACTCGTAGAGATTATCGTCACGGGCTTCATCCACTCGAGGCGACTGACTGGTGGGACCAATAAACAGACCAGAGAACAAGTAAGACAGACTCGGATGATTCTGCCAGTAGATGATCAGGCTTTTCAGTAAGTCCGGTCGACGCAGGAACGGGCTATCCGCCGGGGTCGCGCCGCCGAGGGTAATATGATTGCCGCCGCCCGTGCCAGAATGACGTCCGTCCAACATGAATTTTTCCGTACCCAACCGGCACTGGCGCGCCATCGAGTAGATATTTTCGGCGATTTCACTGAGCTCGTCCCAGTTATTTGCCGGGTGGACATTCACCTCGATCACGCCGGGATCTGGCGTGACACGCAAAACCTGCACACGACTGTCTGATGGCGGCTCGTAACCTTCGATAATCACGGGAATATCTAACTGCCGCGCAGTCGCCTCTATTTTCGTCAGTAACAAGGTGTAAACCTCAAACTGGGTCTGAGGTGGCATGAAGACATACAGGTGACCGTCCCGAACCTGCACACAAAGCGCTGTATGCACTACTTCCTTGGTTTCTATCGCCCCCAGATTCTCGACCTCACCGCCGACTGGCGCAAACGGATCCGCCTCCATGTCGAACTCAACTGGATTGGGCTGCTCCCATGGTAGTGTGTTTAACGGCAGTCTCAACCCCATGGGCGAATCGCCGGGCACCAACAACATATGTTGGCCGCGAAAGGGCCAACGACTTGAGCGCCAGCGTCCGTGCTCCTCATCAACTGCCTGCCATTTCAGTGGCAAGGCATAACCGACCGCTGCCGTCAGACCAGTGGAAAACAGACGCCTAAACCGTTCTCGCTCCAGCGGATCCTCAAGCTTATTGTTTTGCGGATCCAGGTTCTTCGGCAAACGCCCTTCCCTCCAGAGATAATAACCAACATCTTCATAGCCCGGGACGACCAGATGTGTGGGTATATCCAGTTGGGTAGCCAGGGCATCGATGAAACTCTTACTGGTTTCAGCAGTTTGCAGGCCCGTCGAACTCTCGTTGGCTAGAAGACGATCGTCATGCCACAGGGGCTTGCGGTCCTTGCGCCAATACAGAGACAAGGCCCATCGGGGAAGTTGCTCGCCTGGATACCATTTTCCCTGACCGATATGCATCAAGCCTTGAGGCGCATAATGCTGCTTCAAGCGCCAAAACAGATTGTCGGCAAGCTGCCGTTTCTCGACCCCCAAAGCCTCGGTGTTCCATTGGGCACCGTCCATATTATCAATTGAGACGAAGGTTGGCTCTCCGCCCATCGTCAAACGCACATCGTCCACCGCCAACTGCTGATCAATCTTCGCCGCCAAGCTTTCAACCTGGGTCCATTGCGCATCCGTGTAGGGCTTGGTGACTCGCGCATCTTCAAAAATACGGGTCACGCTGTTCTCAAAATGAAAGGTGACTTCTGCGCGTTCCGTCGCACCGGTAACAGGTGCTGCGGATATTGGATCAGGGGTGCAGGCCAATGGAATATGTCCTTCACCGGCAAACAAACCAGAGGTGGCATCCAGACCTATCCAACCCGCACCCGGCAGATAAACCTCGGCCCAGGCATGCAAATCTGTAAAGTCTGCCGCCGGACCAGAGGGCCCATCCAATGACGGTTGATCCGCTTGAAGTTGGACCAGATAGCCGGAAACGAAACGTGCGGCCAGCCCCAAATGCCGCAGCACCTGCACCATCAGCCAGGCGCTGTCTCGGCAAGAACCTGAACCTGCGAGCAATGTTTGCTCGCAACTCTGCACCCCAGGCTCCATTCGAATCAAATAACTGACATCGGCCATAAGTCGCTGATTCAATGCAACCAAAAAGTTCACAGTCGGTGTCTTTGCCCGATCGATTTTGGCTAACCACTGCATTAACAAGGGTCCGTTTTCCTTTTTCTCAAGATAAGGATCAAGGTCACGGCGTAATTGGTTTTCATACTGGAACGGAATGGTTTCCGCCTCTTCCTCAAGGAAAAAGTCAAACGGGTTGATGACCGTGAGATCCGCAATCAATTCCACATGGATCAGCAGCTCACGGGTTTTCTCGGGAAACACAAAACGGGCCAGATAGTTGCCGAAGGGATCCTGTTGCCAGTTAAGGAAGTGGCTGGCAGGCGAGACTTTCAGGGAATAGGATTCTATTGCTGTACGGCAATGCGGCGACGGACGCAGGCGCACGACATGTGGATGCAGGGTGATCGGCCGGTCGAACCGGTATTCAGTAATATGATTGATAGCAACGCGAATCGTCATGATGACAGACTCCTCATAACGAACAGGTGTTTATCGGGAGGCGCATTCCACTGCTCATGGCGTGAGTCAGCGTGAAGGAGAATGCATGTAGTTTTGGTACTCTTACGATCAATTTCAATTGAGCGTCTAATTCACCGCTGGCGACTTCCAACCTCATCCCAGTTAGCGCTCCAAGCTATCGGCGGCAGACCCGAAAAAGCTTCTTTCAGCTTAACGTCCCAACTGCGACTCAGGGCACGCAAATATTCACTGCTTTCTTCAAAGCGGTAATAACGGTCAGCAGTAAAACTGTCGCGTTCATAGATCAGTACTTCAATCGGAGGGCCAACGGTCAGGTTACTGCGAATGGTCGAGTCCATGGAAACCAGACCACAAAGCGCCGCTGTTTCCAGTGTCGAGTCAAGACTGAGAATACGATCCAAGATAGGTTTACCATACTTGCTTTCGCCAATCTGTAAAAACGGCGTATCTGCTGAGGTTGTAATATGGTTGCCCTGTGGGTAAATCAGATAGGCATTCGGGTTTTGTCCCACTATCTGGCCACCGAGAATGAAGGATGCCTCGTAGTTAGCGCCACCACCGGTATGCTTGCTCTGCTGAGCAACACTGACATCACCCAGATAATCTGCCGCGTCAGTCAGGTGCGGCATATTCAACAAATGCCGTCCTGCGCCCATCTTGATGTCCTTCTTCAATTGGCTGATGACGCCCTGGGTTGTCGCCAAATTACCCGCTGACAACACCACCATCTGGCGCTCACCATCCACGCCAAAAATGTGCATCTTCGAATAGGTGCTGACATTGTCCACACCCGCATTGGTACGCGAGTCAGCGATAAAACAGATCCCGGCGTCCACCGAGATGGCAACACAATACGTCATTTAGATTCCCAAGGTCCAAGCGACCCAATCACTGCGCGATTCTCAACCTTCAGCAGTTGCGAGGACGCGTCATTACATTTTCTTCTCTACCTTCGCGGCTAAGCCTTTTTGGCACTTCGATCCATGATGAACAGCCACCAGGGGCTACCGCTTGAGATTGGCGGCTCGCACCGCCAAATTCCGACCCCGCAAATCCTGATAATGTTCTCTGCCAGTTATTGCTTAACAACCTACCCAGCTACAGTTTGCTACTTTGCCGCACAGTTTTACTACATAGTTTTGCTACATAGTTTGCTACATAGTCGCAGTCGCAGTCGCTGAGCCTATAGACCCCATCAGATAAGTTTCTATCTTGTCTTTCGCCAGATTGTCAGGTTCCGTAAATTGAATTCCGACCCCAGGCGTATGCGGACTCTTGACGCCCTTTCTGGCAATCCAGACCACCTTGCCTGCAACGGGGATTTTTTCAGATTCCTCCATCAGGTTGAGAAGAATAAATACATCATCACCCAGTTCATATTCTGTTCGATTAGCTATAAATAGACCGCCATTTTTGATGAAAGGCATATAGTAATTATGCAGCACTGCCTTGTCTTTGATCGTCAACGCGATCATGGTCTTTTTGGCACCACCTCTCGCTAACCTGCCCATGTAATGTATCCGTCAAGTACGAACAAGAAATATTGCATGATGCCCAGCCAATCTACAAGGCAGAAATCCACCATCGCCTAAAAAACCTTCAACTGTCGATGGCTGATCGCGTCGAATAACCCTTCTAGAAGCAGTTGCGGACTCACATTAGACGTGCTCGCCAGGTGACGGGCTTCCTGGAGAACGCGCTCATACAACCGAAACAAAAAATCACTGTCAATAGATTCACCTACCACATGAATTTCATTCTCTATATCAATGTTTTTTATGCCTTTATTGTTTTTTGAAAATTGCCATTTCAGACAATCTGCAATCAATTCAAGCAGCAAATTGACGACCATCACAGGGTCATCAGCGGCTAATTTCGCGAGGGTCTCTGCGGCCGAGGCTTGCATGACGAGCAAGGCAGCCAGACGCTGGGCGACCACTTGGCGCCGCTGCAGATACTGTTCGTCGCTTTGCCTCAGTACCGCCAGTGGCGCCCCACCCGCGATATTCAACAACATTGCCAGGTGCTGATTCCCTGGCAGCTGTTGGGCGAGCCATGGCAGCACAGCCTCAGGCATTGGTCGCGCAAACTCGACTCGCTGGCAACGACTTCGAATGGTCGCGAGCAACTTCGCCGGCTGGTGGGTCACCAGCATCATCAGCGTATTGCCAGAAGGCTCCTCGAGGCTTTTCAGCAAGGCGTTAGCCGTCGCAACATTCATCGCATCTGCCGGATCTATGATCGCTATCTTTAGGCCGTTGCGTTGTGCCGTATGGAACGACCAATCTATGAGCGCACGAACCTGATCTATCTTAATTTGTTTAGATGCCTCCTCAGGCTGTACGATTTTTAAATCCGGATGCGTACCTGCCGCGATTAAGGCGCATCCAGAGCATTGACCACAGGCTTGCTCCAATTCAGGCGCACCGCACAACAAAAATCGCGCTATTTCATTGGCAAAATTCCGTTTGCCCAGGTCTGCCTGACCAGATAATAACAACGCGTGAGGCAACTTGTTCTGACGGTACTGACGGGCAAGCTGTTCCCTGGGCTGGATCTGCCAGGGATAGAATTGCGACTCGAGTGGGAGATCAGGCAACGCCATCAGGTCCACCTTCATAGCCAGGCAGACGGGTAAGGATCTGCCTGATCTGGGCTTGAACTTGCACCAACGGCTGACTCGCATCGATGACTCGATACCGGTCGGCTGTCACCGCACGATCGAGAAAGCCCTGACGAACTCGCCGAAAAAAAGCAATATCCTCTGACTCAAATCTATCTAAGTCTCCGCGCTCGGCTGCCCTGTTCATGCCTGCCTCGATATTAAGATCAAGTATCAGGGTTAAATCTGGCTGAAAATCGCCGAGGCATAAGACCTCAAGACGACTAATGATGGTTGGATCCAAACCTCGACCGGCACCTTGATAGGCATAGGTTGAGTCCGTAAACCGATCGCAGATTACCCAATGCCCACTGGCCAGCGCTGGCCATATCAGCTCCTGCAGATGCTGTCGCCGAGCGGCGAACATCAGTAGCAGTTCTGCCAGCGGGTCCATATTCTGTTCTGACTTATCCAACAATAAGTCTCTGATACGCTCGGCGAGGGGTGTACCTCCAGGCTCGCGGGTTGCGATATGCTTGATTCCAACCTCGTCGAGGAGTTTTTCGATATAGGCGATATTGGTCGACTTGCCAACGCCTTCAGCCCCCTCGATGGTAATGAATTTTCCGGTCATGGCTGTGCCTCGGCAGCAGACGGCGCCATCGATGGTGGCGCACTCTGGTAATTCTGAGATCTTTGGCCGCGTTGATACCTGTCGACCGCCTGATTATGCTCTGCCAAGGTGGCGGAGAAAAAGCTTCGACCATCGCCCTGCGCAACAAAAAACAAATAGTCACCTGGCGTTGGATCCAGCACAGCATTGATCGAAGCCAGGCCGGGGTTACAGATAGGCGTCGGCGGCAGGCCGGCCTTGAGGTAGGTGTTGTAGGCGGTAACCTGCCGCAGATGCTGTCGAGTCAAGTCACCATCAAAGTCCGGCACACCATAGATTACCGTCGGATCTGTTTGCAAGCGCATGCCGGCTTGCAGGCGGTTGACAAATACCCTGGCGATCTTGCCTCGATCAAGACTGAAGCCGGTTTCCTTCTCAACAATCGAGGCTAATATCAGCGCCTCATAGGGCGACGCCAGCGTCTTGTCCTGTCGATTTCGCCAGGCCTTGCTCAGCGCATCTACCATGCGCCGATGTGCTCGGCGCAAAATAGCAATATCTGTCTCGCCTTTTACATATTGATAGGTATCTGGAAAAAATTGACCCTCAGGATCTCGAGAGGCATCGCCCAGTAGAGCCATCAAAGCCTCATCTGGCATTGATGCGAGTGACTGTTGCAGCAAAGAGTGCCTGGCCAGCTCCTCGCGCCAGTCTCTAAACCGCCAGCCTTCAGGAAACGTGATCTGATGCTGTAGCACGGGACCTTGGCGCAGTTTTAGAAGCAGAGTGATGGCGTCCATAGTGTTGACGATTTCGAACTCGCCAGCTTTCAGACTCCCTTGCGATTGGGTTAGCGACCCGTAGAGTCTGTACATCCAGGCAGGCAAATTAATAATACCCCGAGCGACCAAATCACTGGTTACGGCAGTTAAGCTCGTGCCCGGCTTCACCTCGTAAATCAAAGTTTCTCCAGGCAAGACCACGGGCTTTGTCAGTAGCAATGCGCTATATCCGGCACTCATCACTATCAGGATTACACCAAGGACGAAAATCATCTTCAGTCGCATTTTCACTTAGCGTCCAATTCCTGTGAGTTTGGCTACCTGATCCTGGCAGGTTCGGGTCACGGGGCCAACCTTAAATCTAGCCAGGACCTGACCATCGGCATCGATTCGGGTCACCGGGTAGATACCAAACACACTATTGCAGACGAAGACTTCATCGGCGCTCAGGACTTCCGATAGGGTCAACTGCTTTACTTCGACTGACTGAATTTGCAGAATCAACGCCCGCATCACTCCTGAGACACCACTTTGGGACAAATCCGGGGTCATGAAATGTCCCTTATCAATGATAAACAGATTGCTTCGAATCCCTTCAATCATATGACCTTGCATATCTTGCATCAAACCTTCCTGATAGCCGGCTGGGAGTTCGGTTGCAGCAAGTACCTGCTCCAGGCGATTCAGATGTTTGATACCCGCCAACAATGGCTGAAGAGCAAGGCGGACCTCGGAAAGATACACCGCACACCCAACCAGCATGGTCTGCCGGTCAGCTGCATAGAGACTTAAGTCGAGGTAGCGGTTAGTCTGGCGGGTATTCGGCCGATAGCCACGTCCCATTGACGCGCGCGTGATGATAATTTTCAACACCTGATCGCCGGTACCTGCTGTTTTACAAAGCGCCAGGGCCTCCTCTCGAAGCAGACCTTGCTCCAAATCGAGACCGAGGCGCTCGCAACCACGATGCAGCCGCGCCAGGTGCGAGTCCAGTAACGTTGGACTACCATCAATCACGCGAAGGGTTTCGAACAGGCCGTCACCGTAAGCGAGACCACGATCAGCCATGCTGATGTGGTCTTCGAGCACACCATTGATCAGAGAATACACTCGCGGTGCACTAATGCAGTTTCTTAAAGATGAGGGTACCGTTGGTACCACCGAAACCGAACGAGTTTGACAAGGCCACATCTATTTGCATATTTCGAGCTACATGGGGCACATAGTCCAGATCACAGCCTTCACCCGGATTGTCGAGGTTGATGGTCGGCGGCGCTATCTGATGCTTAATCGCCAAAGCAGAAATCACGGCTTCCACGGCGCCAGCGGCTCCCAGTAAATGTCCGATCATGGACTTGGTCGAACTCACGACGACCTTGTTCTTGTGCCCCTGAGTTACAGTCTTTATCGCCATTGTCTCGGCAATATCGCCTAATGGCGTTGATGTTCCGTGGGCATTGATGTAATCAATATCAGTACCGTTGAGCCCCGCATCACGTAAAGCATTCTGCATCGACATGGCAGCGCCTGCGCCATTTTCAGAGGGTGAGGTCATGTGGCTGGCATCCGCACTCATGCCAAATCCAACGACTTCGCAGTAGATTTGCGCACCGCGCGCTTTAGCATGTTCGTACTCTTCAAGAACCAGCACGCCAGCACCGTCACTGAGTACAAAGCCATCTCGATCTTTGTCCCAGGGTCGACTCGCCGTTGTCGGGTCCTCATTACGGGTCGATAGCGCCTTCATCGCGGCAAAACCGGCCATTGTCGTCTGCGAGGTAGATTTTTCTGCACCACCTGCAAGCATGACATCTGCATCTCCCGCCGCAATCATTCGCGCAGCGAACCCTATATTGTGGGTACCCGTCGTGCAGGCTGTGGTAATCGCAATGTTGGGGCCCTGCAGACCATAGAGGATCGACAGGTGACCCGCGACCATATTGATGATGCAGGAAGGCACAAAAAAGGGCGTGACCTTTGTCGGCCCGCGTTGAGTTACGATATCGTGGCATGCTTCTATGGTCACGATACCGCCAATACCAGAACCTACAGCAACCCCGATGCGATGCCGATTTTGATCTGTGACTTCAAGGCCTGCATCCCGCATCGCTTGAATACCAGCCACTAGTCCAAATTGAATAAATCCATCCATTCGGCGCGCATCTTTCTTTGGAATATACTCATCCATGTCGAAATCGGGCACAGCACCGCCAAACCGAACAGGAAAATTCGTGGCATCAAAGGCGTCAATTAAACCGATACCACTTTTGCTCGCCACCAATCCCGCCCAGGATACATCCATGGATGCACCCAAAGGTGTTAGCATTCCCATACCTGTGATTACAACTCTACGATTGTTCAAGTTCGTCTCCTCGGCCATCACAAGGCGGTCAGTCGCTTAAACTGGCCAGCCGCTCGGCGCTTGAGTCATTCCAGTGACAGGGATGGCTTCCCGTCAAAAACACAAAAGCCGCATTCACAAATGTAAATGCGGCTTTTGTATTGGAATACAACAGACTAGGCGTGGGCTTTAATGTAATTGATCGCTTCTTTAACAGTCGTGATCTTCTCAGCTTCATCGTCAGGAATTTCGGTCTCAAATTCTTCTTCAAGAGCCATGACGAGTTCCACAGTATCCAGAGAGTCGGCGCCAAGGTCCTCAACAAAAGAAGCGTCTAAGGTCACTTCTTCCTCTTTTACACCCAATTGCTCGCAGACCAGTTTACTCACTCGTTCTTCGATTGTGCTCATGCTATCAAGTACTCCTACGCGTTGCAGACAAGCTGCGCTAGTTTAATGAAATGCCCGTCGATCTATCAAGCCTTTTGTCGGTTTGATCTTTCTCTGGCACTTTTAATCTTTAGTCTTCGGTTCAGATGCCTGGGGCAGTTACCGTATTTCTCTTTCTTTTTCTATGTTTTTTTCTATGTCTTTTTCTACTTCTATTTCTCTTTCTCTTTCTACTTCTTCTACTACAAATGATTCAAGAGCCTCAGCAGTTTGTCTTGAACTCTGCCGTGAACCTTAATTCATGTACATTCCACCGTTTATATGCAGGGTTGAACCTGTGATGTAACCGGCATTCTCGCTCGCCAGGAAAGCGACTAGTGCAGCGACCTCACGGGGCTCACCGAGACGCCCGGCTGGCACTTGGGCGAGCAGCCCTCGGGTTTGATCCTCAGTCAGTGCGTCGGTCATATCTGTTTTGATAAACCCGGGCGCGACACAATTGACAGTGATCCCTCGAGAACCTAATTCACTCGCGAGTGCTCGACTATAGCCTTCTACTCCGGCTTTGGCCGCGGCATAATTGCTTTGTCCACCGTTACCGATACTCGCCACAACGGAGGTAATGTTAATAATCCTGCCCCAGCGGGCCTTTGTCATGGCTCGCATAGCAGCCTTACTGACTCGGTAAATTGAGTTCAAATTGGTGTTTATCACCTGATCCCACTCGTCTTCTTTCATTCTCAGAGCGAGGTTATCTCGCGTAATTCCCGCGTTATTGACCAGGATTAAAGGGGCCTCATGGGCACCTTTGATAGCAGCAAAAAACTGATCCACTGCCTCGTCATCACTGACATCCAGAACATATCCAGCGCCCAGTGCGCCAAGCCTTTCGGTGATGTGATCGACCCCCGACTGCCCAGTCGCCGTGCCTATGACAAACGCACCCGCCTCCGCCAGCTGATCGGCAATCGCTGCCCCGATACCTCGACTGGCGCCTGTAACAATCGCTACCTTGCCAGCGAGACTCATTGGCTTAACGCCTCGAGAGTTTCCGCCAGGGACGCCAAAGAATGAATGCTCATAGATTCGAGCGACTTGTCTATTCGTTTGTTCAAGCCTGTCAACACCTTACCGGGACCACACTCTACGACTCTGTCAACGCCTGAGGTCGCCATTCGCTGAATAGTTTCTGTCCAACGAACGGCACTATACATTTGTTGCACCAAATTTTCCCGTATCTTGTCTGGATCACGGCAAAAATCTGCATTAACGTTCTGAATGATGTCGATGGTCGGTGCGCGAAACTCAACTGCCGCCAATTCAGCGGCCATTCTCTCTGCCGCCGGCCGCATGAGGACGCTGTGGAACGGTGCGCTTACAGACAACGCCATGGCACGCTTGGCACCCGCCGCCTTACAGGCCTCGATTGCACGCGCCAGACCTTCATTTTTACCCGCGATAACCACCTGACCTGGGGCATTGTAATTAGCTGCCTGAACGACGGTGTCTGGACCGCCAGCTTGGCTGATTTCGATACAGATGGCGCTAACACGTGCATCGTCAAGACCAAGAACCGCTGCCATGCCGCCCTCGCCCAAGGGTACCGATGATTGCATAAACTGGCCACGCATCTGAACCAATTTCACAGCGGCATCGAAATCGATGACCTCGGCCGCCACCAACGCAGAATATTCCCCTAAACTGTGACCGGCAAGCACATGGGGCAACAGCACTCCATCCTCTCGCGCTAAACGCCAGAGGGCTATACTGGCGGTGAGCAACGCGGGCTGAGTAAATTCCGTTTGATTTAGCTGCTCTTCGGGACCCGTCTGGACCAATTGCCACAGATCATAGCCAAGCACCTCGGAGGCCTTCGCGAAAGTCTCTAACACACTTGAGCGTGTGACTGCTGCCTCACCAAGCATCCCCAATTCTTGTGAGCCTTGGCCCGGAAAGACAAATGCTATTTTTTTCATTATGTCGCGCCTCCTGCTTCACTCTGCCGATGACACAGCAAAACACCCCGCCTCCTGTAAGGGCGCGGAGTAACTCTCGCTTCGTCCTGTGAAATCAGACATTGAACCTTTTTGTCTAAAGCCCCCGGCTCTTTAAATCTTCCTGGCAAGTACTGGATTAATGCCTGGAAGCAAGTTACTGAAGCTTTGTTCACTAAGCTATAGTTCAATAAGCTATAGACAGGGCTTAGAGTCAATCGCGCCACACCAAAGGTCCAATGAGATATTCAGTGACTGAGGACTGGACAGGTTTAACAAAACCCTTCAAAAGCCCTCAAACCCATTGTTCTCAGTCTTCTGCGGTATGAACAACCTTTTTACCGCGGTAAAAACCATCAGCACTAACGTGGTGGCGACGATGGGTCTCACCTGAGGTCGAATCTTCAGATAACGTCGGTCCCATCAGCGCATCGTGGGATCGGCGCTGACCTCGCCTGGAGCGGGTCACCTTACTCTTTTGAACAGCCATTTCTAGCTCCTTGTTAACTCGTTTTTGTCACTTTTTGAACGTTCGCTCAGTGTTTTTTGAACAAACCTTCCGTTAAATCAGCAAGGCCGGCAAAAGGCCTATAAGTTTCTTTTGTTGGACTTTCCGCTTGTCTCTGGCCTTGGTCTAGATGGGCTTGGTCTAGATGGTCTGGGCCTAGATGGTCTTGGTCTAGATCCATCGCCGCTCGCGAGGCCAGTAACATGGATACCCCATCAGCGGGACACTCCCCTTCTGCATGCCGACTTACCATCGGCAGGCTTAAAATCAAATCGTCTTCCAGAAGGTCTGCCAGTAGCAGCTGATCTTCCGAGCAGATTAAGCCATCATCCTCTTCGTCCAACGCCTCCAGCTCCGCCTCTGAGTTGACAATCATCAAGCGAACCTCACCAACAAGTCCCAAGGTGACAGGCTCCATACAACTCTGGCAGATCATTGCAGCACTGAAGTCGAAGTGTCCGATAATCCGTGTTCTGCGCTTGTGACCGGGCCTAAATTCCAGTTTTACTTGAACGTCTCCCGCGTCATTTTCAAGTAACTCGATTAATCGTTCGAATCTTGCTAACGGAATGGTACCCTCCAACTTGGCATTATCGCTCGCGAGTCGGCGATGATGGATTCGAATTGGTAGGGGGCCTTTGAACATATGGGGGCGCATATTAGGCGCGGAACTCCGGGCTGTCAAAAGAAAATTGCAGAAATTCAGTAACCTATGAGCATTTCACCGCCTTCCTTACTACTTGCTTCAACCTCGCGATACCGACGTGAGATGCTCGCCAAGCTCGCCTTGCCATTTACCCAGGTGGATCCCGATTTTGCCGAAATTCCGGCCCCGGGGGAAGCACCGATCGCCATGGCTGAGCGCTTTGCGGCTGGCAAGGCGTTGGCGGTAGCCAATGATCCGCGTTATCGCTCACCGAGCTACCTTGTGATAGGGTCAGATCAGGTCGTCGTGGTCAACGATCAGATTCTGGGCAAGCCCGGCAACCGCCAACGGGCACACGCGCAGCTGAGACTCTGCAGTGATCAATGGGTAACCTTTACTAGCGCTTTTTGCCTTGCAAGCGCCGGTAAAATACTGCTGGTAGAACATGAAGACTATGCGGTGCAATTTCGCGCCCTCACCGACGCAGAAATAGCGCGCTATCTCACGTTGGAACAACCCTATGACTGTGCCGGCAGCATAAAGGCAGAAGGTCTCGGCATAGCTCTGATGGCAAGCACTCGCGGGCAGGATATCAATACGCTCTATGGACTACCTTTAATGCGCCTCGCACAGAGACTTCGAGAGCGCGGGATAGACCCGCTTGTGGACTAAACCCCTTGAACTGCCCTCGCGCCATCTGGCAGCGAAGCCAGCATTGCCGCTTGCTTTCCTGCTTGTTTTGCCTACTGGATGGAATCGATCAAATTCAACATGGCTTCATCAGGCTCGGCCCGCACACGGATCGCTTTTTCACCTTTGTCAAAACCCGGGATCTGCAACTCGGCCGCATGCAACATCAGCCGATCATAGCCATGGAGCATCTTCAACTGACTGTCGAGCAGCTCGTTGCCATATTTATCATCGCCAACCACGGGGTGTTTCAGGTGGCGACAGTGGACTCTAATCTGATGCGTGCGCCCGGTAATGGGCCTGACAGCCAACAGACTATAGCTCTCATTCTGCCGAATAACGTCAACCTCAGTCAGCGACGGCTTGCCATCAGCCGCGACGATGCAAACGCCAGACCCATCTTTTAAGGTGTCCTTTCGAATCGGCAAGTCCACATGCTGTCGACGTTTCGACCAGCGACCATGCACGACCGCTATATAGTGTTTTTCAAAACTCGTATTCTCACCTTCTGACTTGCTTCGCAGCAGGGCTTGGAGACGCCGCAGATGACTGCGTTTTTTAGCGATCATCAGACAACCTGAGGTGCCTCGATCCAACCGATGTACTAACTCGAGTGATCGCTCCTGGGGTCGCAACTGGCGCAGACCTTCAATCACACCGCTGGTAATACCGCTCCCGCCGTGCACGGCAAGGCCTGCAGGCTTGTTAACAATCAACATTCTATCATCTTCATATATTATTGAATTTGATAATATTTTTATTATTTTATCAGGCATTCTTAGAGGTGCGTCAGGATCGGCCATGCGCACTGGCGGAATCCGCAACCGGTCGCCGTCTTTGACTCTGGTCTCGGCCTTAACTCGACCACCATTCAGCCGCACCTCACCTTTTCGAACGATACGATAGATTCTCGACTTGGGCACACCCTTTAACAGGCGTACCAGGACGTTATCGACCCGTTGCCCCTCAGAATCCGAATCGATCACTACTATCTGGACTGAATCACTCATGCACAATATTCTCAATAGACTGCAACTAAAAAATTATAACGCTTTGACGCACATGGATTTATTGCTATGATTGCGCTCGGTCACGTCTGCACTCCCTTATCAAGCAGACGCCTGTCCTTCTGTGATCGTGATCACGTTCCTGTGATCAGGTGCTTTAGATTACGTTAGTGTGACCTGAGCTTAGCGTCAATCCGTCGAACTGTTGAAACTGTTTCAAGCAACAGATCATTTGGAACCTCAGGAATGATCCTGGCCGCTTGTCGATTCTGTTGAATCGCTCGTGCTGGCCCAAAGTGATCCACAAGGGCAAACCCAGGGTTAATTTAATTGAGAATTTCTCACAGTTGAATTTATACATTTTCAGCACCGGAGATCCGGTTCCGAATTGCAGTCTTCGTCACCTTGGCAGGATTTGGTCCTACTCAAGGTCTCTTACGACTCTCTGAGAGGATAAAGGATTTCACAGCTGAAACAATACTAACCGCGTAAACTACATCGCGAACCAAATTCATCAAATCAGTTTATTGCTGCTTTATTGCTACTAATAGAGGACTTCGACTACCCGTCAAACACACGTAATGACTCGTGGTTAATATCAACTAGTCACCCCTGAAACCAGCGGGGATATTAACATGAACGGAAGTATAAGAACGTCGACAATAAACAACTATGGAGACCTGATTTAATCTTTAAACAACGGTACTTACCAAGATAGATTTGACGATTTGCCGGTTTGTGGCGCAAGAACGCCTCGAATAAGTGATATCGTAATGAAAAGAATGCTAATAAACGCGACCCACAGTGAAGAACTCAGGGTAGCAATGGTCGATGGCCAAAAGCTTTTTGATCTAGACATTGAAAACCGCTCCAGAGAGCAGAAAAAAGCCAACATCTATAAAGCTCGGATTACTCGGGTAGAACCAAGCCTGGAAGCTGCTTTTATCGATTTTGGTGCCAATCGGCACGGCTTTCTGCCACTAAAGGAAATCTCCCGCGAATACTTCACAGGTCCTGGCGCCAAGGGTTCTGGCCGAGTCAACATCAAGGATGTTGTCAAAGAAGGTACAGAGATCATCGTCCAGGTCGAGAAAGAGGAACGGGGTAATAAGGGCGCTGCCCTGACTACTTTTTATAGCCTCGCCGGCCGTTACCTGGTCTTAATGCCAAATAATCCTCGTGCTGGGGGTATCTCACGGCGCATCGAAGGCGAAGAGCGCACAGAGCTCAAAGATGCTATGTCACAGCTCGAGATCCCGAAGAACATGGGCGCGATTATACGTACGGCCGGTGTCGGGCGTTCCGCCGAGGAGCTCCAATCGGATCTTGACTACTTGGTCACCTTGGCCGGTACTATCGAGAAAGCAGCCGAAAGCGCTAAGGCACCCTTCCTGATCTATCAGGAAAACAACATTATCATACGGGCAATTCGCGACTATCTGCGAGACGACATAGGCGAGATCCTAATCGATACCAAGGAAGCCTTTGAGCAGGCATCCGAGTGGGTTGAACGCGTCATGCCTCAGTTTTCATCTCGCATTAAATACTACGACAGCGAAGTCGCGTTGTTCAGTCGTTACCAAATTGAAGGTCAAATCGAGTCGGCTTTCCAAAGAGAAGTTCGCCTGCCGTCTGGCGGCTCAGTGGTCATAGATCCCACGGAAGCGCTAGTGTCAATCGATATCAACTCATCCAGAGCCACTAAGGGTGCTGATATTGAAGAGACCGCCTTAAACACAAACCTGGAAGCCGCTGATGAAATATGCCGGCAGATGCGTCTGAGAGACATAGGTGGTCTGGTCGTCATAGATTTTATTGACATGAACTCACCCAAAAACCAGCGTGCAGTTGAAAACAGAATGCGCGATGCGCTTGAAGTTGACCGCGCCAGAGTCCAGGTCGGGCGCATATCGAGGTTCGGCCTGCTGGAAATGTCCCGCCAACGCCTTAGACCGTCATTGGGCGAAACCAGTGGGATTGTCTGTCCGCGTTGCAGCGGTTTGGGCACTATTCGTGACGTAGAATCCTCGGCCTTGGCGATTATGCGTCTGGTTGAAGAGGAAGCCATGAAGGAGACTACGGCTGAGATTCGCGCCTTCCTGCCTATTCCTGTTGCCTCCTACCTGTTGAATGAAAAGCGTAATGACCTGACTAACATTGAAACTCGTACCCATGTACGCGTCGTGGTCGTGCCCTCCCCAGATCTTGAAACACCCCACTATCGGGTGGAGCGAATTCGAGCAACGGATGATGAGATCACAGAAGCCAGTTATGAGCTGAAAGTCGAGCTCGAAGTTGAGGCCCCTGTTGCTGCGAGCAAGCCGTCACCAGTCGCAAAAGCTGCTGTGCAGGCCATACCCCAACCTGCGGGCCCTACTCGGCCAGTGAAAGCGACAACTGTCAAGGCTGACAGTCCGAAAAAGGCGAGTCTGCTGGCGCGTTTCCTGTCCCTATTTGCCAGTGACGACGCCCCTGCTCCAGCCACTAAATCGGCATCAGAGAAAAAGCCGGCCCAGAGTCGTGGCGGTCGAGGTGGACGGCGGCGTTCCGACAGTCGAATTCAAGATGGCAGTGATCGAGCCACAGAAACCACAACCAAGTCTGCACCCAAGGGGGATGTTGCTACTGATAAGCCCAGTCGCCCGCCGCGCAGCCGCAGAGGCGGAGAAAAAACGCGAGAAGCATCCAAGTCTGAGGATAAAGCCAACGGCAACCGTCCTGAAAACGTCAAAAAACGTCCGGAACGAAATCTGGCCGAAGAACAAGATAGCACCGATAGCGACAAGCGCAATCAAGGCAGTCGTCAGCGTTCTGGTCAACGCAAGCGCAGCCCGAGAGTTGAAGGGACTCCTGTTACTGAAGCCGTCAGCGCGATTGCCTCGTCTTCGATAGACGGCGATATTACGATCAACGATGCCCAGGATAACGTTGCACTGGCACTGGCTGACACTGGATCAATTACCGTCGAACCTACTCGGTTACAGGCTGAATTGGAAAAGCGAGCAGCAGCGAATGGGCGATCTGCAGCCACATCCAATGTACCTGAAACTACTTCGACAGCCGTCGAAACAGCAGTTCCGGTTGCAGCCAATGAACCTGCCAGTGAAACCAGAGTTGAGGAGTCAATCGAGGTGGCTGTCGAAGCACCGGTTACTGACTCAAAGCCCTTGAACCTTGACGCAGCCAGCCTGACGCCTCAAAGCGCTGAGCTTGAAACCACTGCTCTTGAGACAGTCGCTCTTGAGACAGTCGCTCTTGAGACAGTCGCTC
>JAYODE010000001.1:161174-172445 GCA_038106185.1 Gammaproteobacteria bacterium
GCTCTTGAGACAGTCGCTCTTGAGACAGTCGCTCTTGAGACAGTCGCTCACGAGACTAACACATCGGAATCAGCCGCTGACCTGGTCAAAGCTGCCCCAGATGTCGCTGAAGTGCTTGCACCAGAGACTGCTGAAGCTGCCACCGCAGAATTAGCTTCCGAAACCGTGCATGACATCGAGGCAACGTCAGTCGTCGCGCCAGTACCGGAAATGACTAAGGCGAGCGCTCTCGAAGCTGAGAGAGTCTTGACAGCATCGGTCCCGGCAAACGTCAGATCCACGATAACAGCGCACCCATCCACTCGTGGACGCGCAACTAATGATCCGCGGGTACACTCGAGCCCGCCTATTCAGGGACCTGTGTTAACGGCGGTACCGACACTAACAGTCGCCCCTGCGTTGCCAGCAGAACCTCGCGTACTGGACATCTCCCATCCCAGTCATCGTGGACGTGCAGCCAACGATCCGCGAGTGCCTCTTAAAGCAATGGGTAATAACTTTTCCTAACCGGCCCTTGATAGATCGGCGTAATGTCAGCAGGATCAGGTTGAGGGATAAACGACCGGTTCAATCTCTAACTGGAGATTGAACCGGTCCATGACCCGATACTGAACCTGGCGTGCTAACGCCATCATATCCTCGCCAGTCGCAGCACCTGTGTTGACGAGCACTAACGCATGTTGATCAGAAACAGCGGCTTGCCCCACCTTGAAACCTTTCAAACCCAACGAATCTATCAACCAGGCTGCCGAGAGTTTCCAATCGCCTTCCTCCTGCTCTCTCGCCGGCATAGTTGGAAATTCATTCTGTAACTGGCGCAAAGTGTCCAAACTCACCTGCGGGTTTTTAAAAAAGCTTCCCACGTTACCTATGATACTGGGATCTGGCAGTTTCTTTCGCCGGATCTCGGCAACAGCCTCACTGACCTGCGTCGCTGTGACGCCATCAGATGACTGTAGCTCTCGCCATTGCCGAAGCTCTGGATAGTCAAGTCTCGGTGAAAAGTCATGACTCAGGCGCAAACACACTCGACTGATAACCGCTACCTGACGAAGGGACCGCTTAAAAATACTATCCCGGTACCCAAACTGACATTCGCTATTGCTCAAGACCAACGCCTTGCCACTCGCGATTTCTATGGCATGCACCTGTTCAATCATAGTCCCCAACTCAACACCGTAGGCTCCTATATTCTGAATCGGCGCTGCACCTACAAGACCGGGGATGAGGGTCAAATTTTCGAGTCCTGAAAGCCCAATCTTAAGGGTCTGCCGGACCAGCAGGTCCCATGACTCGCCCGCCGCCACTTCAACACGATTTCCCTCTATCGCGATACCTCTGGTACGAACACAGATGACAAGACCAGCAATATTTTGAGCGAGAACACAATTGCTGCCACCACCCAACACAGTGACTGGCCATCGCCGCTGTCGCGCATAGGCTAGCGCCTCAAGTACTTCAGAGTCACTGTTCACCTCAACCAGAAATTCTGCGTAGGCAGGCAACCGCAGGCTATTGCGAGTCGTGAGCAAAACCTGCCGTTGAATATTAAGGCTCAACCAGTTCTCCTGGACCAAATGACGCGCCGATTATACCTGATGCAGGCCAACGGGTTGGCATGTATACTTTCCGCGGAAATTTTTTCGATTAAAAAGGGTAAATCATGGATCTACAAGACAAAGTTGCTTTTATCACCGGCGGCGCCTCCGGCCTTGGCCGTGCCACGGCAGAAAATTTTATCAGAGCCGGCGCCAAGGTTATGGTATTTGACCTAAACGCTGAAAACGCCGAAAAAGCCGCTGCGGAACTCGGTGCGAACGCGAGCTTTGCCGCTGGCGATGTTGCCGATGAAGAGGCAGTCAGTGCTGCAGTACAAAAGACCGTCGAAACCTTCGGTGCACTCCACGTCAACGTCAACAGCGCCGGTATCGGGGCCGCAGCACGCACCTTGGGTCGAGACGGCCCCATGCCTTTAAAGACCTTTGAGTTTATTGTTCGAGTCAATCTGATTGGCACTTTCAATGTTTTAAGATTATGTGCAGCTGCTATGCAGCATAACGCACCCGTCACCGCTGACGGCGAGCGTGGCGTTATTATCAACGTTGCTTCAGTCGCTGCATTTGACGGTCAGATAGGCCAGGCAGCCTATAGCGCGAGTAAAGGCGGTGTGGCCGGTATGACATTACCGATTGCGCGGGACCTGGTTAAGCAAGGTATTCGCTGCGTAACAATCGCACCTGGTATCTTCGAGACGCCGATGATGAAATTCGCTCCTCCGCAGGTCCGTGAGCCACTGATTGAGATGACACAATTCCCGCATCGATTAGGTGATCCCAGTGAATTTGCCCAGACTGCCGCCTACATCGTCAATTGCAGCTATATCAACGGTGAAACTATTCGTCTTGATAGCGGCATTAGAATGCAGCCGAAATAGTCTGACGGCCCAGCTCCCGCAGTCAGCCGCAATGAAGCCGTTGGGGTGACGCGGTTCGAAAAAAAAGGCGCGTCCGCGATAGCGAATGCGCCTTTTTTTTTACCGCTGCAGCTTGTACCTTGACGTCCTAAGTTGCTTTTGACTCGCCTGACTCGCCTGACTCAACAATCAGCGCGACCACCTGGTCATAGGCTGATTCGGCCAGAGACCGCATTTCAGCATCAGTTCTATCTTGAATAGGATGGCCAACGAACATTCGTGGCGCATCAAAACCCAGAGAGGCTGCTTGGGCGACAGCGGCTTCGCGAAACTCCTCAGAGGCAATAAAACCCCCGGGAATACCTCTCCTGTCCAGATCCATAATGTCATGCAAACTGCACGACGTACAGGATCCTCAGTCGGCAAGCGCTTCGATAACCACATCACACTCGGTGGCTATCTGTTGCTTTAGCTCTACCGGCGCAATCCGAGTGAAGGTTGGTTTCGCATAATGCCGAGGTATCGCACCCGCCTGCGTGAGTAACTCATCCAGGCGAGCAATAAACACATTACCTCGTGGTTTGGAAATATCCAGTAATCCCACATTCAGCCCGACGAGACTATGTCGCCTGGGTAACGGAATACGCGACTCTGGGGCTAGCTCAGCGGTTGGATCCAGAAAGCTGTTCATCATTGTGACCTCTCTAATTGCTCACCCATTTAACACTCGTTGAAATATAGCCAATTCCCTTCTCGAACGACAGCCTGATGCGCGCCATTCTGGCATCATAGTCGCGATACCTCGTTCAAACTATCTCGCGTGTGACCGGTACGCTGCCGATTTTACCGGTAGCACCCCATCCACCAATGATCGCTGAAAACAGACCCGCACTACCACCAGCCCGCACGATATTCAGGCCGCCATTCCGAAACTTGGGTAACGTCTGATCTTTGAATTTTTCTGGCAAACCTTCGGCAATACCCCCAGCACCCGCGATCAACTCACTACCAGGCTGCAGCAATAACTCATGCAGCTCGGCTTTAAGCCTGGCCTTGGTCCAACCGGCTTCACGGAATACCCGCTCATGCTCCGGTGAAACGACGAGAAATGCATCAGCTGCCATAACCATTTTCGGATGTGAAACGACTTTCAACCCGGCGGCAAAGGATCGACTCAGAGACTCAGGTGTTCTCGACTTTTGATCAACGATGCCTTGCACCCCATCGGCAGCGAACAAGCTGACCGTCGAGGCTTCACGACTAAATCCCTGCTCTTCTGCATAGGATTCCCAACAAGAACCGGTTTCATCTTCAGCGAAACAAAAAGTATATTTGCCGGGGTTGCCTAAAGCTGATCGATCAACGCCACCCGGTCGACCGCCGCCCACATTGCGAATGATCAGCTGCAGCGCCCGCCCAATCGTCGCATTGGCCCGATTCCCCTGACCAAGCGCATTTCCTCTTGAATTCATGCCAATGGCGCGACTCAGCGGCCCATTGACGAGTACCATGGGGCCGGAGAAATAGGTCGTCGCCAGCAGACCGTGCATGCAAAACTCATCCATCAGGGCCGCCTCAACCGCGGCAATCACCACCGGCAGGTATTCCGGCTTGCAACCAGCCATTACGGCGTTTATCGCGATCTTCTCAATGGTACAAGGCGCATAGTCCGGAGGCACATCGCCGATCACCTCTTCAGCTGCCCGCCGTGTGCCCTGCAGCATGCGAACGACTCGAATCTCCGTCGGGGGTACGAGCGGCAACCCATCACTCCAGCCCCTGTCGTAACAGGCTTCCACTTCATCTTCAGCGTCGGCGATCGCAACCCTTCTGGCCTTCAGCTGCTGACCACCATATTTCAAGGCGAGCTTTTCTGCCATTCCAGGATCCTGCGACTTGGAACCGCAACCTGGCCGAAAAGCAGGCAGGCTGGCACTGAATTTTTGCCCGCACAGCGTTTCCCAGGCCGATCTGTTCCAACCTTCCAGACGCTCGGCTTCTCGTCCATCATCGTAACAAATGAGGGTGGGGACTATTTCAATCTTCAATTCAAATGATTGTGCCAGTTCACGATCATCCTCGACGCTGAATCCGTCGGGAAGATTATCGGGAAAAGCCGGGTTATCCTGCGAAAACACGCGAATCTCAGTAGTCGATGCCAGCGTCTCGATAACGGGCTGGATCATTCGACAAGTCTCACATTCCTCTTTGACCACAAGCACGTAGTGGCGCATCAATATAGACTCCGTTATATCTGTAATGTCGCCCTGCAAGGCTAGGCACTATAATTAACGGTATGCGCCATGGAGGTCATGGTGGTAATACAATTTCTGTCGTACACCTTCTGCAGGCTATCACTGATAAGGTTGAAGTCCGCAGATCCAAAAACCGCTGTCCCCTCAATACCCAGCCAGGCATTTTTACCGTTTGCCTTCGCAACATACGCCGCCTGGTCGGCGATGGCAAGAACCTGCTCCCAATTGAATCGGTCTGGATACCAGCTATTGAAAGGATAAGGTGCAAATCCAATTGACCCTGTCATATACCCCTTCATACCATTTCCCACCAAAAACGTGTGCTCCATCAGGCCTCGGCGAATGCGTTCCGCTAGCTGGTTAGGTCCGTTAAGACCATGGCCACGACCTACAATCAGGAATTCGTCGCCGCCCCAGCGGATCAAAGTATCAGAGTCCCTTGTGTGCTTGAGCAGGATATCGCAAACCTGAATTAATGCCTCGTCGCCGGCTGAATGACCAAAGCTATCGTTGATACTCTTGAAACCATCCAGGTCTATCATCATAAAAAACAGGACGGGCTCTTTCTGCAACGCTTCATGGGCTATGTCACCTTCCTCAAGGTCAATAAAGAATCGCCGCATAATCGCCACCTGATTTTCCATGTAATCGTAAAGATAGCGGCGATTATGCAAACCGGTGAGCGCATCAGTGGTACTTGCTTTCAAAAGCTGGTCATTAACCACCTCCAGCTTATCATTCTGCTTGGCCAACTCGGCTGTCCTTAGCCTGACTAACTCTTCCAGAATTTGATGTTGATGACGGGCGACAACGAGCTTTCGCCGCTGCAAAAAAATCAGGCTCGCTGCAGAACCACCCGTCAAGATGACATAGATCAGGTAGGCCCACCAACTCACCCAGGGCGCAGGAACCACTGAAATATCAATAGCTGCGCCATCAAGATTCCAGACCCTGTCATTGTTTGATGCCTTGACGCGAAAAGTGTAGTCACCTGCCGGTAGGTTGGTATAGGTCGCACGCCGAAAGCCTTCGGCATTTATCCAGCCCTCGTCAAAGCCGACCAACTGATAGGCATATTGATTCTTGTCAGGTGAGGCATAATCAAGTGCTGCAAATTCAAAAGTGATTAAGCGCTCGTCGTAGCCCAGGCTAATTTTGGATGGAGATGCTTGAGCACTATGAGAGAAGACCGTCTTATTCAAGCTGCTAATGCCATTAATCACGACTGGTGGCACTATCGCATTCGAGTGAATCGCCCTCGGCCTAAAACCCACCAATCCGCTGGCACCACCAAATAATAACTGACCATTTTTATCTTTCAGACGTGCGCCGAAGTTAAATTCATCTCCACGAGTTCCGTTGTGTTGATCATAGTGTTGAAACTCTGCCGTACTCGGATCTAGCTGCACGAGCCCACGATTACCACTCATCCAGATATAACCATCTTCATCCTCGAGAATCCCGTATATCGTATTACTCTGCAATCCGGATATTCGATCAAAGTGACGAAATACAACTTCACCCGCGAGTCGATCACTCAGATCCCAATAATTAACACCGCCATTGAGAGTGCCGACCCATAGCGTTCCAGTGCTACTCTCAAAGATTTCCCATGCTGTGTCGTTACTGATTGATTCAGGATCTCCTTCACTGGCCTGAAAGCGCTCAAAGGTTTGACTGACCTCATTCAGCAAGTTTAAACCACCACCCTCAGCACCAACCCAGAGCACACCCAGTGAATCTCGATAAATAGCAAGAACTCGATCAGACCCCAGCGAATCCATGTTGTCAGGATCATGGCGGTAGTGCTTGATCTCACCAGTGGTTCGATCGATTCTGTTCAATCCACCGCCATAGGTACCTATCCAAAGCACCCCCTCCTCACCATGAATCACAGTAATACCATTAGCACTCAGAGAATTCTGATTTCCTTCTTCATGCATCAAGCAAGACAACGCCCCACTGCTTATCACGTAATGACATAAGCCAGCCGTCCGAGTACCAATCCACAGGTTATCGTCCCCCTCAGACCATAACGCCATCACCCGTTGATCAGGAAGAACGACAGAGAAGTCGCTCGCAACATAATCACCACTCGAGTTTAAGTCTAGACGGTTTAGCCCCGCGCCATAGGTACCAACCCAAAGCGCTCCGGCTTCTGATTGCGCAAGACTAACGACGACATCATTATTTAGCTGCCCGTCTGCCTGAGTATAGTAGGCAAATGCGCCGCTGAGATAATTCCACCGATCAACCCCCTCATAGGTGCCTATCCAGAGAACATTTGAGGCATCCTGATAAATCGTATCGACCCGGTTACCGCTCAAACTTCTCACGTCTTCTGAATTGTGCTGATAGGTAATAAAACGGTCAGTCTCTCGATGCCACTCGCTGAGGCCTCGATCGGTGCCGATCCAAAGAGTGAGTTCATGGTCAATCTGAATGTCTCGTACCAGACCGCTCTGTAAGGCCGAGGGATCTTCAGGGTCAGCAAAATAGTGCTTAAACTGATTCGTCTCTGGATCAAATCGATTTAGGCCCGATGTCTGTGTTCCAATCCATAACTGACCCTCAAACTCATTGATCACTCGAATATGGTTGTCGCTCAATGAAGAAGAATTCTGGGGCTCATGTAAGTAGGTGAAAAACCCATTTGTCGCTTCGTTGAATCTGGCAAGTCCGCCTTCTGTGCCAATCCATATCTGACCTGCGTTATCTTCAAATACTGCAGTGATCGACTCATGGGGCAATCCCAATGCATCATCCGACGCAAGATATCTTTCGAATCCATTCTGACCTTCCAGTTTTCGATTTAGGCCACCGCTGGTGCCCACCCAAAGGCGCTGCTGACTATCCAGGAATACCACGCGGACGTCATTGCTCGATAGACTGGTTTGATCGCGTTCATCGAAACGCCAGTTGGTAAAAGTATTCGTGGCCTGGTTAAAGTAATTCAAGCCACCGTTGTTAGTGCCGATCCAGAGATTATTTATCTTATCCAGACATAGGGACCAGACCCAATCATCTGCTAACGAGTTGGCATCTCTGTAATCATGCTCGTAGGTTTTAAACTCATAGCCGTCGAACCGATTCAACCCTTCCTGTGTGGCAAACCACATAAACCCATGGTGATCTTGCACAATGTCCATAACACTGGCGTGTGACATCCCCTCGCTGGTCGACAAGTGCTCAAATCGGATGTTTTTGCCCGCCGCTAACGCCCCCATGCTCAGGAAGAAAAATAGGATCAGTGGCGGCCAGCAGTATTTTAGGTTCATGAAAGGCTCACTAATTAGACAGCAGAACCGTCTTACAGAATCAAAAGCTACAGCGTCAAAAGCTACAGAATCGAAAGTTCCAGAATCAAAAGTTAAAGAGTCAAACGTTATAGAATCAGAAGTGACGGACTCAGAAATTTGGCAGGGCTAAACACCTAGCCAACTTTTATAGGTTGGGGTGCTCACATCCATCAGAGCCGCACCTCGAGACTGGTATTTCCCGGTGGCACGATCGACGACACGCAGCAGCACTGCCCTACCTTGGTGAATGATGTTAGTTCCTTCTTCATCCACCTGATCCTGTCGCCGGCTTTGTATCAAAAGGACGACAATTTTTTCGACCCGTTGCCATTGCTCGTTTTTCGGTCCAGGTTCCAATTGGCTCAAACGCTGGGCCTTGCCCAGTTGCCGACGATAGGTTGACTCTGCCTGACCAACTAGTGCTGCCGCATCGCGAATCACGCCAAACGCGATTTGATTAGCTGCGAGCAAAAACTCCTGAGTGAGCCACCTGCCCAGGGGGGCAAGATTTTCTGCTTCGATTTCAACGACATCAGCCAGCACCTCCTCAAGCGAACCCCAAAGATTGCCTGCTGATAATTTTTCGGAATCTGCCGGCGCTGTAGGAAGTTGCCAATGCAGACTTGTAGACTCGTTAGACGCTGGGCTCGTCTGCTGAAGATTTAATTCGTCGACACCAATCATTTCACTATCGGTCATCAACACTGCGCGCATTAGCGTATGTTGTAGCTCTCGGACATTGCCGGGCCAAAGGTAGGACTCCAACGCGGACTTTGCATCAGCACTCAAGTAGAGTCCACGCTTTTGATATTGCAAGCAAAACTTTTCCAAAAAGTGGTAGGCGATCGGCAGTATGTCCGCGGTGTGGTTTCGCAATGGCGGCGGGGTCAACGTCATCACTTGCAACCTGTAAAACAGGTCACTACGAAAACCTCCTATTCTGACTTCTTCAAGCAGATCTCGATTGGTCGCAGCAATAATGCGCACATCAACCTGCTCGGAGGTTGATGCGCCTACCGAGCTGACGGTCTTTTCCTGGACGAAACGTAACAGTCGAGTCTGCACATCCAGTGGTAACTCGCCTATCTCATCTAAAAATAGTGTTCCACCTTCCGCCTGGCGAATATAACCCTTGGTCGTAGAATCTGCCCCTGTATAGGCGCCTTTAACACGGCCGAAAAGCTCCGCTTCAATCAGGTTGGGGGAGATTGCACCACAATCAACAGTAACGAATGGCTTATCGAATCGAGCGCTCAGATCATGTACTGCATGTCCCAGCATCTCTTTACCGGTACCGCTTTCTCCGGTAATCAGCACAGTTGCATTGGTACTGGCCACTTTCTGCACCGTTCGCATAACCTGCTGCATTTCAGCTGACTGGTATACTAACTTGTTCTCTCGCACTGCATGTCGCAACTCGTTAACCTCAAACCGCAACTTCTTGCTCTCTACTTCTTTTTTCTTCACCCATTTACCCAGTAAATCAGCTCGATCGAGTGTGACAGCAATTTGACCGACTAACGCCGCAAGAAACGCCAGGTCTCTTTCGTCCATCTCATCACTATTGCCATTATCGACATACAGACATCCTATCAGCACTCCTCTAACCATGAGCGGCACGCAACATTGAGATATCTGCGTTGACAGCTTGCTAAAAGTCGGCTGCTCCTCTTGCACCATCTTTTGAATTAAAGAATCGATAGGCGCTTCATCCGGCTCGACATGAATCGCACTGACGACTTCTGTATCAGGTTGCCACTCACTGGCCGATATAAGCTGCATTTTTATACCAGCTGATTGTTTGCTGACGGCGCCTACCTCGGATCCTGACCTAGCATAGAACAGCGCCACCTTTCGAGCCTTGAAGCTCTTGGCGACCCTACCGGTTAACTCTCGACCAATCAGCTGAGTCTCATGCTCGGCAGCGACAGCTGAAATCAGTTCCCAAAGCAAACTCATGTTGCGATAGTCCTTGACCGGATCTGCAGTAAAAATCGCACTACCTTCGCCCAATGCCCCAGCCAGCTGTGGTCGACGCCCTTCTGTCCAAAAGACAGTTCTAGCTCCGCCTGCTAGCTTGGCAATGTTCAAAGCACTGTCCGCTCGCCTAACAAGTTCGGTAGGTCCAAGCAACGGCATGCTCGCAGGGTCGCTACTACTGCCCCCTACACTAACGGACAACTTGACTGCCTGATTAACGAAAGCGCCAGCAGCAATTTTTTGTCGAATTTTTTCTGCAATCGATTTTGCACCTGCTGAGTCAGTGCCAGGCAGTAGAAGCGCAAATATTGCACCGCTGTAATGAAAGAGCAGATCTGACTCTCGTAAAAGGGAGCGCAACAGAGTTGCCAGATCACGAACAGCACCATCGCCTCGATCTCGTCCAAATCGATGATTAATCTGCTCGAAATTATCCGGATTGATAAACAGTAGTCCAAGCGGCTGACTGGTTTGCTGATAACGCTTCGCCAATTGGCTAACTACGGCATCGAATTCGATTCGGCCCGGTAGATCGCTGATCGAGTGCCGTAAAGCTCTGGACATTTCCCAATTGGCAATCAGCGATCTTCCCGCAAGGACTATGAGATTAAGTAACCAGTCAGCGGAGTCTACTGGTTTCGTGGCCTGCTCGACATTAAATAGCGGCATCTCATCAGCATCGGCAAACTCTATACCCAGCAGCAACCATGACTCGCTCAGCGGAATATCACGCCCCACAAAACTTCGACGTTCGTTCTGAACACAGCGACCAGTGTGAGTCGAGAGAGTTCCCAGCACGAGAATGAGCAGACATAACGGATTCTTACCCCGCTTGACAATGCATTCCTCTCGGATGCTGCGACTTGAATTTGTTTCAGTTAGCAGCGATTGTACTAGCTGCCGAGCAGTTTCAATTGAAGTTAATTCCGGAATTAACAGACTGGACGGATTCGAGCATAGTATTGCTGCATCAGCATTAGCGATACATACAGAAGATCCACGCCCATTTCCCAGGCGGTTGATACGACTCAGGTAGTCATCGAACAATTCAGAATTTATCATTTTTTCCTTGAGCACAAACACCATGGGTTATGGACTTTTCCCGGTGCAAATCTGTTGCTCTAACTAGATTTATTCAGCTATTCGAAAACTCCGTTTTCGAATATTAAGTAGCCTGCTGATAAACGTATCCTCCTGCTTAAAATCTACTCGAACCAGTTCAAATACTGGGCTCTAACTTGAATGGCATGATAGTGACTAAGGCCTAATGGCGACTGAAGCTTAAGTTTAATGCTTATATTAAAGGCTTATGTGTAAGGCTTAT
>JAYODE010000001.1:172545-204503 GCA_038106185.1 Gammaproteobacteria bacterium
TTTAAGGCTTAGCCTTGAGCTTAAGCATGCGACTGAGCAAAGGTGGAACTAGAATTTCCAATTTTATCGATTAGGTTTTCCAACCATCATCCCTGACGAATCGTCTGACGGGATACTTTGCCGCTGGTTTTCAGGAATAACGCGCTCAGCGTCGAAGCCAGCATCGGTTTAGAATAACCAAATCCCTGGGCTGTCTTGCAACCAAGCCCACGTAGGTAATCTTCTTGCGCCATCGTCTCTACGCCTTCAGCAACAACCTGCAATTTAAGCTCTTCTGCAATTGCAAAAATCGCAGAAACGATGCTCTTGGCAATCGAATTATTCAGCATCGCACCAACAAAACTTTGGTCTATCTTAACCACATCCAATGGGTATCTGGCCAGATTAGCCAAGCTCGAGTAACCTGTTCCGAAATCATCTATCGCAACTTTCACGCCAAGTTCACGTAATCGACCAAGGACTGCGTCCACGTTAGTCCCCACCTGCTGGCGCTCAACAATTTCAATCTCAATCGAATGATATTCGATGCCGGACTCCTCGACAGCGTTCTCGAGTAAGTTAAAAAAACCAGGGTCTCCAAGTTGCACAGGCGAGACATTAATCGAAATTCGTAGATCTTCAGCACCACACTTCTGCCAAGTCGCGAGCTGCATACAGGCCTCCTTTATCACCCACGCACCCAGTGGAACGATTAGCCCGGAACGTTCGGCGACTTCAATAAATTCGCTCGGCGAAGTCAGATCACCATCAACAGTTCGCAATCGGACTAATGCCTCTGTGGAAATGATCATATCCGTTTTCATGCAGTAGATAGGTTGATAGAGAAGTTCCATGCGATCATCCTGCATGGCGTGTATTAACTCACCTGTCATCATTATTCCATGACGGTGATCAGCTTGTTGGTCTTCTGAATAAAATTGATAGTTGCCGTGCCGATTTGAGTCCAGTGAGTTGAGTGCTATATGGGCAAGTCGTAACAAGTCTGCAGCATTAGACGCATCGTTTGGATAGCTGGCAATACCGATGTCTATGCTCACAGGTATTCGCTGCGCCTCGTGACTTTCCAGGTAAGAACAGGCATTGATCACTCGAATGGCGACTTCCTCAATATCTGATGGTGTCGCTATATCGCTGACCAAAACAACAAACTCATCAGCACTGACGTGGACCGCAAAGTCAGTTTCACGCAGCGACGACACCAGTAATTTTTCTACCTGCCGCGCAATCTGATCACCAGAACATCCTGAGAAAGTTTCAAGTAACATCTGATAGCGATTAATTCGAATCGTAAATACTGCGCCTCTCACAGCAGCTTTTAATGCATCTGAGAGCAAACTATCATCTTTTATTCTCAGTTTTTTGTAATCTGCCAGCGAAATGATACTGGGTGAAATCATCGATCTGGAGTCTATCGCAACTCTGGAAAGGCCTCTGAAATTTTGGACATCCATATCCATCATCAAGTTTCTCCTGACTGAAAAGACCGCTAGATTATGGGAAATTATTCTTGTTCCACCCACCCATTAATTCCAGCGACTTCCACGGAGCTGTTATTCCACATATAGGCGTTGTTCCACATATAAGCATTGTTCCAAAGATAGCCATTATTCCACATGTAGGCATTGTTCCATATGTAGCCATTGCTCCACATATAACCTGAACTCCACTTGTAACCAATCCCATGCATGTAACTTCCATCCCATGTCGAACCCAGCTTGCTACCGTTGGTACCCTCAATAAAAAACTCGCCGGCCGAATCAAGTCGCGCCGGACCAATAAAGTGTTCCGTCCGCGCTAAATCCATTTCGATGTCAAAGGCTGTGTTCGCACAACCTTTCTTACTTTCTTTGATCGCATCTTTGACATTCACCAGACCCGCACCTTGCTGGAACACTGAATAGCTATAGTCCTTGTCCCCCACTGAACTCTTCGCCGATGCCAGCAGACGACACTTGACGTCGTCATTATTGAGAGTGGGGTCGGCTTGCAACATCAGCGCCACAACGCCAGAGACCAACGCCGCTGCTTGAGAGGTACCCGACATCACATAATAATTTTCGCTATTTTCCGCCTGAAACTCCGGATGATTGATCGCCAGCGTCGCCTCGCCCGACATGACCCCCACCAAGTGACCACCATAGGCTACGACATCAGGTTTTACATGACCTTCGAACGTAGGACCCGCTGCAGAAAAACTCACCAAGGTGTCATCTGAATCATCATGAGGGGTATAGCTGTCGGTAATCGCCCCGACGGTTATGATGTATGGAACGTTACCGGGCACACCAATGGTCATAGGCTCCGGTCCAGAGTTACCTGCGGATGCGACGACAACGATACCTTGCTGCCAGGCAACCATGACAGCCTGCGCGAGTGGATCATCCCAATAAGCTGTGTTGGGCGGCGAGCCAAACGACAGGTTTAAAACGCGTATATTATATTTCGCACGATTTTCCACTATCCAGTTAATTCCGTTGATGACATCGGCGTAGCTACCCATGCCATTCAGATCGAATGCTTTGACACTGACAAAATCTGCCCCCGGTGCGATGCTGTTGAATTCACCAAGCTCCGTCTTACCCTGACTCGCAATAATACTGGTGACATGTGAACCATGCCCGTTTTCGTCCGCCGCCCGCGTGCGGTCCAGGCTACCCAGTAATGTTGCATCATACTCGGCCTTCAATCGCTCACCGCCCATCCAGGGTGTTTTGGCTATTCCGGAATCCAATATAGCGACCGTTATTCCTGCACCGGTTATACCTGAGAGATGCGCTTCAAGAGCACCTGTCTGACGCGGATAGTGAGTATCAAGCGCCTCTGTTATCTCGAATTCCTGAACCTCAAGATCGTCCGCATTGACGTAGGCATAATGACGATAAAATTTCTTGCCCCGCATGGTTTTATCCGCTTTATCCTTGTGTCGCCAGCTATGCTCGTTAGGCTTGTGCCAATCTTTTTTCCAGCGCTGCACTTGAGCGATCTGATTGTTATAAATATGCAGATCAGGACGGCTTTCTAACGACAAACGCTGAGTGGCTGTCAATTGTGCGGAAACCGCTTTGATCACATTCAGTTCATGCTCAATGAGCCCGCCAACAGCTCCGACCGCAGCGCGCGCAAGTGCCAACGAGGCACCTTGGACTATGACGGATTGCTGCTCCGTTTGAATCAAGGTTTTGCCAGTCTTGACGATGGGATTTAAAGGTTGGGCAGAGTCACCTGGTTCGCTGGATTGCAGTTGCAGCACGCCTGCGCCAATTGCGATCATCATGATCGATCCAAAAACCGAGCCCGCTAAGCTTGTTAAATTCATCGTCATCTCCTTATGACTGGCATCTGTTGCGTAACCACCACTATGCAGGTTTATGCTCTGCATAATCGATGCCAACTAACAAGAAGACCTGAGTGAAAATCACAATCTTATATCTATCAGCAACTTACTATTGATAGTGACAACAGTTCTGCTTTAAGGAGGGCCAGTATGGCACTGACACATTTGCAAAATTGTGAGCCATGTCAGTAATTTTGCAAATCAGAAGTCACAATTTTGCGAAGCACTGAGAAGCTTATGTCAGATCATGCAGCCCAGTCAGGAGGCTTCCCCCGCCAGTAAAAGCTTGACCCTATTTAAGTCAGTGTTAAGTGTTAGGCGTTAGCCAGTAACGATCGAATGTAGTCGAGGTCTCGCTGGGTATCGACGCCGGGTGGCATCGACTCACACGCCACTTCAATATGAATCGCCTCTCCGTGCCATAACACGCGAAGCTGCTCTAACTTTTCGAGCATTTCAAGAGGCGCAGGCTTCCACCCAACAAATCGATTAAGCAGCTCCACTCGATAACCATAGATTCCAACGTGACGCTTATAGATCACGCCTTCGGGCAGCGTTACCGGCGAAGTACTGAATTCATTTCGCGCCCAAGGAATGGGGGCACGACTGAAATAGAGCGCGCGATTATTTTCGTCAGTCACGACTTTGACGACATTGGGATCCATAATTTGCTGCAGGACGGTCGTTTCTTCATACAACGTTGAAACACCAGGCCTATCGTTCGAGCGATAATCATGGGAATGTAGCGCAAGATTGCGCGCCACTTGATCGATGACCGCAGGTGGAATCAGCGGTTCGTCGCCCTGAACATTGACCACGATCGCATCATCGGCGAGCCCCTCACGAACGACAACTTCCTGTAACCGATCAGTGCCTGATTCATGACCTGAGGCTGTCATGCAGACCTTGCCACCAAAACCCTTGACGATGCTGGCGACCCGCTCGTCATCCGTCGCCACAATAACCTGGCTCGCACTGCTCTGGCAGGCTTGCTCGTAGACTCGCTGAATCATGGTCTTGCCGAGAATATCCATCAGGACTTTACCGGGTAGCCGCTGAGACTGAAATCGAGCCGGAATAATGACACTGAACGACATTATCGATCTACTTTTTCTTCAGCGGTCAAATGTCGAGCTTCTTCTTCCAGCATCACCGGTATGTCCTCTCTTACCGGGTAAGCCAGGCCATCAGCAAAGCAAATCAACTCCTTGGCCTGTTTGTCATATTTCAAGGCCCCATGGCATAGCGGACAGACTAAAATATTCAGTAACTTGCCATCAACTGGCATGCTGATCTCCCTTCACTGATTGGTTTACGGCGCTGCTGGAGTCGCCTTGAACTTGCTGGATCTTTCGCAGTAACTGCGGCATTAAACTTTCAGGTAATGATGCCTGTACGCGCAGATACCAGAAGTTACTGTGCAGCAGCTCGCAATTGAGCTGACTGACCTTCACGGCATCCTTCTCAGTCATTATGACTGGCAGGCTATCGTTGAACATCAGATCCGTCAAACTGAACAGGTGGTGATCATCAAATTCATGTGTGATCACCTCATAACCCAAATGATTCAGCGTTTGAAAAAATCTGGCGGGATGGCCGATTCCAGCTACACCGTGCACAGTATGTCCGAGCCTTGGAGTATCCAGTGGTTCCAGGTCGCCAGTCGCCAGCTGAATCAAGGCATCCGGCACCAGCTGCATTCGGGTCACATCACAGGGTAATGATAGGGGCTGAGAGCCGTTGACGACGACAAAATCGACTTCACTAAGACGATCAACAGGTTCTCGAAGCGGACCTGCAGGTAGGCACAGACCATTACCTAAACCTCTTTGCGCATCAATCACGACAATCTCTATATCTCGGTCCAGCGCATAATGCTGTAGTCCGTCATCAGCTACGATCACATCGCAGTCATGCTGGCGCAGCAAATGTTGTGCGGCTCGAACTCTGTCAGGATCTACGACAACAGGGCAACCAGTGCGCCGATGCAGCATCAAGGCTTCGTCACCCGTTTGCGCAGGATCAGAAAACGACTTCACATCGAATGGATAAGGGGCCAGTCCTCCATGTCCTCGGCTAACAATCCCAGGGCGAAAACCCGCTGCGGCGAGTTCCGCCACCAGCCAGATGACCAACGGCGACTTACCTGTTCCACCGACGTTGATATTGCCGACGATAATGGTCGGTACCGGCGGACGCCAATGTTGCTTCGCTTCTTTGGCGAGTCGTCGCCGACGCCTGCGAGCCAGCTGAGTGAACACCCAGGCCGCCGGACGCAGCAAATTTAACCAGCGGGCCTGCTCGTACCAAGCGTTTACCAGAAACTGACTGCTGATCAGTGGCACCGGATCCTGCGGATGAATGGCCGCCAGCGGCGCTAAGATCTCTGGCGAGGATTGTACTGGGCTCGGCGTTTCAGACGGACTGTCGTCTAGTGTGGAATGACCCTGCAAACCCGCATAAAATCCTCGCTTCGCGAGTAGTTCGGCATGGCTGCCCTGCTCCACGATTTTGCCTGAATCAATCACCAGTATACGATCGGCTTTTTCAATCGTTGAAAGCCTGTGTGCAATGACGAATGTGGTTCGCCCTTCGACCACTGCCTCCAGAGCCGCTTGGATGTAACGCTCCGACTCGGAGTCCAAGGCCGATGTTGCTTCATCAAGTATCAAGATAGGCGCATCTTTCAGAAAGGCACGAGCAATGGCCAGGCGTTGTCTCTGTCCCCCTGAGAGGAGAACGCCATTATCACCGACAATAGTGTCCATGCCAGCATCGAGCCGAAGAATAAAGTCAAGCGCATAGGCTTGCTCGGCCGCTTTGCGTATCTGCGCTGGCGCTGCACCCTGTAAGGTGCCATAAGCAATATTTCTCTCAATAGTGTCATTAAACAGCGTCACATGCTGAGTGACTAACGCAATCTGCTGGCGCAAGTCAGACAATTTCAGGTTCTTTATGGGCTGATCATCGATCAGAATCTCACCGCTCAGGGGCGAATAGAATCTCGGGATCAGACTTGCCAGGGTACTCTTGCCGCTGCCTGATCGTCCCACGAGGGCGATGGTTTCACCGGCATTCGCGACGAAGCTGACATGATCCAGAATCAGCTCCTGCGCATTCTCTTCATAGGCAAAGCAGACGTCCTTAAACTCGACTTTACCCACTGCTTTTGGCAGACGCTGCTGGCCAACATCCGGCTCTACGGGTTCGTCAAACAACGTGAATATATCCTGTGCCGCTGCTAGCCCACGCTGAATAATGGAGCTGACCTCAGATAATTGTCGAATTGGCTTCGCCAGCAAGCCGCCGACCGTAATGAACGCTACCACATCACCAGGACTCATGTCGGCGAGCAGCACCGGGTCTAAAACCAACCAAACCAACCCGGCTAAGGCCAGCGATACCACGAGTTGCACGGTAGGCGTAGCAATCGATTGCGTGATGACCATCTTCATGGATTGCCGACGATTATTATTACTAACACCCGTAAAACGCTCGCGCTCGTAATCAGAACCGCCATAAATCCGCACCACCTGGAACCCCTGAACCGCCTCAGAGGCTACGTGGGTTACGTCCCCCATGGAGTCTTGAAGCCTTTCGCTGATTCGGCGAAATCTGCGACCAGCATAGCTCGCCAGCAGGCCTATCAACGGCGCCACGGCAATAAACAGCAGGGTTAGCTTCCAATTCAAGTAAAACAGATAGCCTAAATAGCCCAACACCGTGAAGCCTTCACGAATAACAACTCGAATTGCATCAGTGGCCGCACCAGTAACCTGAGTCACGTGAAAAGTGACTTTGGCGACCAGATGACCCATGGTGTTTTTGTCGTAAAAGCGACTTGGCAAGTGCAGCAGTTGCTCGAATAATTCGCAACGAAGTGCATGTACCAAACTGGTACCCACGTAGGTGATGAAATAATTACCTAAAAATGTGCCAATACCGCGAAAGAGAACAATGACGATAATCGCCAGCGGTATCACAGTGCGATTGATTGAGCCGGACCCACCCAACAGCGACTGGACGGCACTGGCGTACCGAGAACCGCTCAAGGGATCAGTGCCCTGCAAAGAGTCGACAATATAACTGATGAGCTGAGCAAAGCTGACATTCGCCAGCGAGTAGAGAACAAAGCCGAGTATGCTTAAAACAAAAGCGCCCCATAGCGGCAGCACATATGTCAGCAATCGGGCATAAATCTGCAGATCCGTAGAGGCTTTGCTGAGTGGTTCAGTCATCCTGCGGGACATTCTTGGTGGTAATACTTAATTTGCTAAACCCCAACTGCCCGACAGCGTCCATTGCAGTCACCACAGATTGGTGTTCGGTTGCCGAGTCGGCAGTTATGATCAAGGGCAGCGTCGTATCACCGCCACTGACCTTTTCGATTGCTGTTTTTAACGTATCGATCTTATTGTTCACTAGCGCTACACCGTTTATACCATAATCACCTTGGCGACTGATTGTGATTTCTATCTGCTTTTCCGCTACCAGCGCCTCGGCACCAGTGGCTTTCGGCAAGTCAATAGAGAGCTGAGTGTCTTTGGTAAATGTCGTAGAAACCATAAAAAAGATTAATAGCAGAAAAACCACATCAATCAGCGGAGTTAGATTCACATCGACTTCTGGTTTCAACCGGCGCGCGAATTTCACATTCAGACTCCTGACCCTGCTACCGGCCGTCGCTCGCCGATGATGACTCTGGCCGAGCAGCCTTCATATCATTCTTCTCGAGTCGATCACCATTTAAAACCTCGACTAACTTGAGGGCCTCTTGCTCCATAGTAATAACCAGCTCATCCACTCGACGCTGAAAGAAGCGATAAAAAAACAAACTTGGAATCGCGACTGTGAGACCTGCTGCAGTGGTGATCAGCGCTTCAGAAATGCCACCGGCCAAGACTGCAGCATTACCGGCACCCTCCAGTCTGATTGCCGCAAACACCTTGATCATACCGATGACGGTCCCCAACAAACCCAGCAGTGGCGTGATTGCGGCGACAGTACCCAGCGCATTCAAATAACGCTCCAACTCATGCACCACCTGGTTCGCAACCTCCTCGATACTCTCCTTCATTTGGTCTCTGCCACGGCGATGATTACTGATACCGGCAGCAAGGATTTGTCCGAGTGGCGAACCCGCTTTCAGCTCCAGTAGTTTTCGACTATCCAGCTCATTGGTACGAATCCAGCTCCAGACTTGCGCCAAAAGATTTTTTGGCACTATCTGCTCCCGTCGCAGCGTCCAGAATCGTTCTATGCAGATAGCCGCCGCGATAATGGAGCAAAGCATGATGGGAAACATCAGCCAGCCACCCGCCTGAACTAATTCGAACACCGACCAAACCCTCCCTATGATAAACAATTACTGTAGCACAGAAGACGGCGATGACGCGCCTCGAATATGGTACCAATCAGCGCCGAATTGCCAATAAAATCAATCGATTCCAAAGACGCCCTGAAGAAAGGGATTCAAGAACCGACCCGTTGGGTCTAACGTTTGGCGAATCTCTCGGAATCGATTAAATTGCGGCAACAGCGCTTCCAGCCGGCCAGCCTGGTGCGTGTGAACCTTGCCCCAGTGAGGCCGGCCATCGTACTCCTGGAACAGCCGTTCGACTGCTGCAAAAAAGTTTGCATAAGGCTGTTTAGCCCCCTCATGAGCGGAAATGGTCACGCTATCTCGGCCACTGGCGGAGCTTAACATGATATCGTCGGCCTTCAGTGTTCGATACTCCAGCGGCCAACGAACGTTCGGATAGTCAGTCTGCATCAAGCGCCTTAAGGCCAGAAAACAGTCCCAGCCTGCCGCCGCTGGTACCGAGAATTCGATTTCATTGAACTTATGCTCTCGAGTAGACGGAATCACTCTGTAGCTTCGATCAATCTCCTGCCCCTGTCTTGGTGAATCAAGGGCATGCATCGTGGTCGGGTTAAGCGTCTTCATCGCACATTGGTCCGTCTGCGGATCCCAGAAAAACTCCCAGTGTCGATTGTTGGCCATGAGGTCAGTACGCGCCTCGGCACATTCAGCGACGCTGGCTTGCCAATTGTGCTCATGTAAATAATAAGCGGGCACAGTTTGCAGCGTGACTTGCGTGATCACCCCCAACGTACCCATTGAAACCTGTGCGGCACGCAACAGCTCAGGATCAGAGGATTGGGTGATATCGACAATTTGTCCATCCGCCCTGACCAGTCGTAAACCAACAACTTGACTGGAAATATTTTGCAGCGTCACGCCGGTTCCATGGGTACCGGTACTAATGGCGCCGGCGATCGACTGACGATCAATATCGCCCATATTTTCCATGGCCAGTCCCAACGCCCACAAGGGCTCACCCAGCTGGTGTAATTTGGTGCCCGCCCAGACAGTCACCTGCCTGGATTCGACATCGTGAGAAACCAGCCCGGCTAAACGGTCAAGTGAAACCAGGTAATCATCGGTCCAAAAAGGCACGAATGAGTGCGCGCTACCGATACCCCGTACTCGACGGCGAGCATCAGCAGCTTGCTGGATCAGCTGCACTACAGCAGCTTCCGAGTCAGGTAACGCCAAGTTCAAAGGCAGGTGCTTCTGGCTGCCCGACCAGTTTTGCCATTCTTTCGTCATTTCAGTCTTCACCTATTGCTGTTGATCCAGGCTAGCTGAGTCAGCTCAGGACTTCACAGCTTTAAAATACGCTTCGATTCGAGCCAAGTGCCCATCGACATTGGTTTCACCCGCGTTATGGGTCGCGATAGCCATATGGGTTGCTCCCAAACTACGCCATTTACCGGCATGGCCCTGCCAGCGTTCCGGCGTTCCGCCGGCATACTGAGCCTGTGCAAGAATCGAAAATTGATCCCAGGGTTTGCCTAGCGCCTCACGTTGACTCCGCAGTGCACTGATGATCTCCGCTGCTGCTGGACTTGGCCCCATAAGAGGAATCCAGCCGTCTCCAAGGCGAGCGCAACGTCTCACCAACGCCGGCGCACTACCACCAAACCAGATTGGCACTGGCTTTGACGGACGGGGGTTTAGACCGGCTTGATTAATGCGATGATACTTACCTGTATAATCCAGGACTTCCTCAGCCAACAGCGACCTCAGCACTTGAATTTGCTCCGCCTGCCGAGCACCGCGGGTCGAGAAATCCTCATTCAAGGCCTCGTATTCAATCTTGTTCCACCCTGTGCCCACACCGAGACGAAGGCGGTTATTCGACAATATCGCAACCTCAGCCACTTGTTTTGCAACCAACACAGTCTGTCGCTGGGGCAAAATGAGGATGGTTGTGACCAGTTCAATGGTCTCGGTCAGCGCAGCAATAAACGCCAGGGTCGTGAGCGGCTCATGAAAGGCAACGTTCTTATCATAAATACCACGCCAACCACCTGGACGATCGGGATCCGCGCCAAGCACATGATCATAAATAAGCAGCTGCCGAGCACCCAATGCCTCGGCACCCTGAACATAGGCTTTCAAGGCACCGGGATCATTTCCGATTTCGTTGTGCGGCAGAACGACCCCAAACTCCATAACATTTGCTCCAATATGATTTATGCGAAAAGCGCTGCAAGATGCCAGTCCAGTACCTTGACGCTATCCTGACGGCAGGCAAAGGTTTCGACATGTAGCATGGCAAGTCCGGCACCTTGATCATTCGCCGGCACCAATGATTCAATAGTGACCTGCGTCTCGAGGATATCTAGCTCGAATACTGGTGCTACATGATCACAGCGAAACCAGCCAAGCACTGTTACTATTCCAGGCAAAGCACGGGTCAATTGCGCAGCAGCCATTGCTATCGTGTGTCCACCATAGACCAATCGTTGACCATAGACACTGCGGGTGGCGTCAGTATGGGTCATGGCCATATTCAACGTCATACGTACCAGTTCTGGCGCCAGGGTCACTGTGTCGCGAGACTCGACCTGGATTTTGCAACCCGCTTCCAGCGAGTTGAAATGGGGACCTCTGACTGATCGTTTAAACGCTTCAAAATTCCAGGCCGGCACCAATGCCAGCAATGCTTCAGGAGCAATTGTTTCTGGCATATTGCTGAAATCATCTTGGTGTCCTGTCTCAACATTTGGGTCCCGACACGGAATCATAGGGCAACGCCAAAACAACATGACGGTTTCGTCATGCTGATTTTTGACATGGATTTCCAGTGCCACCATGCCCGAAGCTGGCCGGCCCTCTTTTGCTTTATTTTGTCGCAAACCCACCACACGAGTAGTCGTTGTTAGGGTATCACCGATATAGGCTGGTCGCTGCAGCTTCATCCCTCGATAAAACAGATTACCCATGACGCGTTGAGACGGAATAGTGCTCTGGCCGATGGCAAGGTTGCAAACCAGTGCAGGATTCACCAGCGCCATTGGCTGCCCCGTGACTTTTTGGGCTAGCACATGATCCAGTGGAAGCCGCATTCGATCACCAAACAGGGCCTGGTGAATGGCGGCGTGCCCCTCGGTAATCGTGACCGCCGGCACGTCGCTGTAATCGTCGCCGACATTAAAATCTTCAAACCAGGGTACAACTGCTGTCATTGCGATTTACCTCGTGCTGAAACCGGCCAGATTTCTTCAACGAATCCGTTTCTATAGGGAAAATAGAAATCATGGAGGTTGACGGTGGGATCGCAATGAGGGGTCAGCATCGACAATCTGTCACCAAGTTGAATCTCACGGGAGGGATTGTTCAGTCTCACAATACCGTGCTCGTCACCCCCCCAGTGATAGGTGAGTCCCTCAAGATCCCGAAACTGAGGCACACCGGCATCAGAGGCGAAAGATTTGTAACCTGCATCAACTGTGATCAATCGCTTTTGAGGTTGACTGATAGCCGTCACCAGAACAAACAACGCAGGTTCAAAAGCGTCAAATAATTCGCCCGCCTGACCACCAATTTCTCGATACTCAATATCCATAAAGGCATAAGAGCCCGCTTGCAGTTCCGTCAAGGCACCAATGCTCGGTTCTATATCAAAAGTGCCAGTGCCACCACCACTGAACACATCAACAGCGATTCCGTTAGCCTCGAATAAGGCTCGGGTCTCGATACCTGGCGCAAGTAACTCGACATATCTGGCGCGCCGATTATCGAAGCCCTTAATATGCATGCAATTTCCGATATACATCTGCAAACCAGAAAAATGCAGGTTAGAACAATCATTGAAGATATATTGGCCCAATACCAAGGCAGGATCACCACAGGCAATGCCAGTGCGCCCCATGCCCGGATCCAGATCAATCAAGACTTTCAGAACAACACCCGCCTGCCGCGCAGCCGCATTTAACTGCTCAGCACCTCGAACATGATCAACAACAATACGCACCTCGCTCGAACGCGCAGCGAGCGCAATAACGCGAGCAATTTTATCTGCTGTAACTACCGGCGAAGTGATCAGAATATTCTGCACGCCGCCGGCGAGCATCACCTCCGCTTCGCTGACGGTGGCTGCACAGACTCCCAGCGCACCCTTTTCTATTTGCTTGTTAGCGATGATTGGTGACTTATGCATCTTTGTATGGGCCCGCAAGCCCATACCGTGCTTCTGCAGATGCTGTTGCATTTTATCCAAATTGCGTTCAAAAATATTCAGGTCCAGTACCAGTGCCGGAGTCGGAAGACTGTCAAGAGGTACAGGCGGGTCAAGCCGAATAGGCTCAATAGGGACCTTATACAAACTGTCATCAATAAATTCTTGAAGTGTTGTCATTACCTTCCCTCACCAGTCAGCATCTATCTTTAGAATGCCTGTGCATGATAATTTTTGAGCTTGTTAATCGCAGTGGATATTCGCGCAAGCCGGATCTTTTTCTACCTGCAGCGTCACATGATGTATATTGAATCGTTCCCGCAACTCGGCACTGATTCGAACATAGTTTTCAGAATCATCCCATAGTGTATTTTCAGGCATGACGAGATGTGCCGTGAGGCTGTTTTCACGAGTGCTCATTGCCCAGATGTGCAGGTCATGCACCTCGCTCACACCATCTATACTGGCAAGGAACTGTCGTACCGCGGAAATCTCGATACCTTGAGGCACAGCATCCAGGATCAAATTGACCGAGTCGCGCAACAGTCCCCAGGTACCACCCAGAATCACAGCAACAATCAACAAACCTATTAAGGGGTCAACCCAGAGCCAGCCGGTATAGAGAACAATGATGGCCGCAACCACAACGCCGGCAGAGATCAACGCATCGTAGGCCAAATGCAGAAAAGCGCCACGCGTATTCAGATCACCTTGACTACTGCGCATGAACAGCATGGCTGTACCGGCATTGACGAGGATGCCGACCGATGCCACCACAATGACGACGACTTCATGCATGGGCGCCGGCATGAGAAATTTTTGGATCGACTCGTAGGCGATAAATCCAGCAACGAATATCAACACTACAGCATTAATGATAGCAGCGAGGATTGTTGTTCGACGAAACCCATAACTGTACAACTGACTCGATTGCTGCGTGGTCAGATAAGCCGCACCCCAGGCCAGCAGAAGTCCTAAAACATCAGATAGGTTGTGCCCTGCATCGCCCAACAGACTCACAGACCCAGTCACCAGACCGTAGAACGCCTCAAGCGCGGTGAATGCGAGATTGGCTGCTACGGCAATAACAAAACTGACATTTAATCGGGAAAAATCAACATCATGACTGTGATGATGACCCGATGCCGGGTGATGGGCGTGGTCGTGCGCGTGGCCTTGCTCGTGTGCTTGGGCTTTATCCCCTTCGTCATCTAGACCAGTCACAACGGGCATGTCCTAATGCGCATGCCCGTGGTCCAACTCTTCCTGAGTTGCTGATCTGACAGCTTCAACAGTCACATCAAAATGCAAAGTTTGCCCCGCTAACGGATGATTTGCATCAATGGTGACCGAATCCTGATCGACGGAAATAACCGTCACGGATTGCGGCTGGCCGTCAGCTTCGCTGGTTTCAAATTGCATGCCTGGCTCGATTCGGTCGATACCTTCAAATGCGATCCGCGGGACAACCTGAATTAAATCAGTATCGACAACACCATAGGCCTCCTCCGGCGGAATATCGACAGCCAGAACATCGCCGGGAACAAGGCCCTCAAGCGCATTTTCAAGTCCTTCAATCAAATTGCCCAAACCGTGCAAGTAGGTCAAGGGGTCTTGCTCAAGGGATGAGTCGAGTACCTCTCCCTGGGTATTACGTAGCTCGTAATGAATACTCACCACTTTCTGTTCTGCTATCTTCATGACATCTCCAGGGTTATCCGTGTCAGATAGTGAAAATCAGCAAGTCGCCCCTTCACCACCCAGCGACCCCAGCATAGCTGATTCCCTCACGAATCTCGACTTAAGGGGCGTGGCTATCCAGCACACTTCGCGTACTTCCGCAGGCCCGACCATCAAGGCGATAGGCGTTGAATTTCCCAGTTGCCTCTCGATCCTTGTACGTACGTAAATCGATCATGTAGACGATTTTCGCCGCCCTGCCAGAATTCCCAGACCAGTGGCGTGATCTTGTAACCACCCCAATGAGCTGGCATCGGAATCTCTTGGTCTTGATAACGCGCGCGAGCCGCTTCAAATGCAGCATCCAGGACTGCTCGCGACGGGATTGGCTGACTCTGGGCTGAGGCCCAAGCAGCCAGTTGGCTGTCCCGAGGTCGAGACTTGAAGTAGGCCTGCGAGTCGACGCTTGACACCGCTGAGACAATACCCATGACACTAACTTGCCGATCAAGGGCCAACCAGGGAAATAAGACGCTGACTCGAGGATTCACCGTTATATCTCGCGCCTTGGTGCTGTTCAAATTAGTAAAAAATGTCAGGCCTTGCTGATCAAGATCTTTTAACAGCACTGTCCGCTGCCGTGGTTGTCCGGTCGCGTCGACCGTCGCCAGCACCATCGCGGTCGGATCCTTCAAGCCAGCTTCCTGAGACTGTTGTAACCAGCCGCCTAACTGATCGAAGGGAGAGTCCTGCAAGTCCTGCCTATCTAAGCGGCCACGAAGGTACTCGCGACGTTCATCTTTGAGACTCATAAGTTTAATACCCTAATATGTCAGTGTGTACGTAGTTGGCGATAGCCAGTGCTGCACTGAGCCCGGGAGACTCAATTCCGAAGAGATTCACAAGACCAGAAATTCCGTGGCTTTCCTCGCCCTGAATGACAAAATCTTTGGGTTGTTCTCCCGCCGCTTGCAGCTTCGGCCGAATGCCAGCATAACCTGGCACCAGTCGGGCCTTGTCGATCTGCGGATAATAACGCCTAATCGCCTCGAAGTATTCCTCTAGTCGCGTAGTGGGCACGCTGTAGTCCTCTGCACTGACATACTCCACATTCGGACCGAATCTGACCTGCCCACCCAAGTCCAATGTGGCGTGGATTCCCAGGCCTGCACCGAAGGAGTCCGGGACTGGATAGACAAGGTGTCTGAAGGGATGCGTCCCCGTTAACGTGAAATAGAGCCCCTTGCAAAGATGCAGCCTTGGAATGCAGCTAGGATCAAGGCCAACACAGCGTTCGGCGAGGCTCTGCGCGCCCAAGCCCGCAGCATTGACGACGGAGCGACAGCCAAACTCGTAGGGCATTTCATCGACTCGACAATGGACCCTAAAACCTCCGTTGACAGGTTCAAGCGCCTCGACTCGCGTAGCACCGACAAAGCGACCACCGGCCTGTTCAATATCAGCCAACAAACTGGACATGAATTCGTGGGCGCTGACGATCCCCGTAGCTGGCGAAAACAGCGCCAAGCTAGCCCGGATCCCCGGCTGCGCCGCCTCAATCTGTGACTCAGACCAGAGTTGCAAATCAACCCCGTTGGCATTGGCTAACTGCTGAATATCAAACAAAGCCGCCTGCTCCTCAAGCCTTGTTGCGACGATCAGTTTGCCGCAGCGTCGGTGCGCGACTCCACGAGCCTGGCAGTAGTCATACAGAAGCTGCCGGCCTTTGACACACAAGTCTGCCTTGAGGGAGCCGGGCGTGTAGTAGATGCCAGCATGAATGACTTCGCTGTTGCGACTACTGATACCCTGACCGATAGTGATGGCCTGATCAAGAATCAGCACCTCTGGCACGGCGGCTGTCAGGGCGCGGCCAATAGCCAGACCTACGACGCCGCCGCCGACTACACAGGTATCAACAAAATCCATCCCTTCGATCACCCTTTGAAAAATTGATTCGATATCAGGTTCGGGCTTTGTTACCCTTCCCTTAGATCCTAAGTCGTTAAAACCCATGTCACGAGCCAGCCCACCCGCCCCGCCGAATCAAGGCGCCAAGTCAGACTACCAGATTGCGACTCAGCGATTATTGGTCGTCAGTGGCATCATTGACTTGGGCCTCGGTGCACTCAAGGTGAGCGCCGGTGTTGTTGCAAACTCTCATGCGTTAATCGCTGACGGCATTCACTCCTTTTCAGATTTGGCCACAGACATCATGGTCTGGTTTTTTAATCGTGTCGGTGCTGTCGCGCCAGACGATGACCATCCTTACGGACATGCGCGATTCGAAACTTTCGGCACTCTGATTCTCGGCACACTTCTGATCGTGGTAGCAGGGCTACTCATCTACGATAGTATAGTGCGCTTGATGAATATCATGGTTATCGACCTGCCAGCCTGGCCGGCGCTCATGGTAGCGTTGGCATCTATTCTGATCAAGGAATGGCTCTATCGGATCACGGCTAAACTCGGGAATGACAGCCGCTCGAAACTGATGCTGGCGAATGCCTGGCACCATCGCAGCGATGCACTGTCATCAATTATCGTGCTGATCGGGGTTGGTGGCGCCATGCTGGGCCTTTCCTGGCTCGAAATGCTCGCGGCTATCGGGGTATCCCTGATGATCGCCCAAATCGGCTGGAAGCTCGTCAAACAAAGCGTTGAGGAACTCGTCGATACTGCGATGGCAGAGTCCTACGTTCAGGAAATACAACAGAGTATTGAGGGCGTTGAGGGCGTTCGCGGTGTACATAGTCTTCGAACCCGCAAGATGGGTCCTGACGTGCTAGCAGATATTCATTTACAGGTTAATCCTGCGATTAGTGTCTCAGAGGGCCACCATATTGGCGAATGGGTAACGCGAAGACTGCTGGAGGAGTTCACAGAATTAACAGATGTTATCGTGCATATTGACGCGGAGGATGATGAGCTTCTTGAAACCCGTGACAAGGCAAGCATTGCACCTTTGCGACGGGAAATTCGCACTGCCTTAACCGAAGCCTGGGTCGCCGAGGTCACGCCAGAAGAGATTCAGAAAATGATTCTGCATTATCTGAACAATCGAGTAGACGTTGAACTTCACTTGAACAAGGATCGCTTTACCGATAGCGAAGCCGCCGGAAGGTTACAACATAGACTGACTATACTCGTCACCCACTTACCCTGGGTAAACCGCATTACCGTCTGGTATGGTTAAAAGACCAGAGAATACTGTTGAACCCCTTGCCCGGCGACTGCGGTCTGCGAACCCTCTTCTTCATTGTGGGTAGCAACTTGGCGGTCGTGACCTGCCACTAAATTGTTGCAATTGGTATTGGCGCTGTCGAATTTGGGGCTGTCGAATTTGGGGCTGTCGAATATAGCAAGGGGCGCCGTTAACTGGAAATCCCTCCCATCACCCCGCACTCGACTTCTTTCCAATGACTGTGGACTTTTTTCAGACGATAGCATGCGCAGCAGATGATGGCATACGACACGCCCATGACGGTCTTTCTGCCGCGCCACTGCCATTCCTTTCGCCGCCTGCATGGCCAGCTGGCAATGCAGCCGGCCTGCTGGTGAGAGCCCCGCGGATACTTCCTGTTCCACTCGATATTGGAAATTGATGTTCATCATCAGCCCCTCGGAAAACTGTATTAATGTACAGTGATTATACACTGTCTACTTATACAGTAGTCAATAGGTTAATTTGCGTCGCACACCAGTTCATTGCCCTCTCGGCGCATTTGAATTTTGTCACCCGTTTTGTAATGTCCGGCTAACAGCTCTTGCGCCAATGGATTCTCGATATAGCGCTGAATCGCCCGTTTCAGGGGCCGAGCCCCATAAACCGGGTCGTAACCGACATCCACCAGAAATTCCATAGCACCCTCATCAAGATCCAAAGAAATATCACTCTCTTGAAGGCGACGCTGAAGAATCTGCAGCTGAATCTTCGCAATGCCAACAATCTGGTCCTTTGACAGTGGATGAAATACCACCACGTCGTCGACTCGATTGAGAAATTCCGGCCTGAAATGCTGAGTAACAATACCCATAACCGCCGTTTTCATCTCTTCATATTCAGCGGCACCCGCCAGGGTTTGAATCACATCTGATCCCAGATTCGAGGTCATGACCAGAACTGTGTTCTTAAAATCTACCGTTCTGCCGTGGCCATCGGTCAATCGCCCGTCATCCAGTACCTGCAGCAGAATATTGAACACGTCCGCATGGGCTTTCTCGATTTCATCCAGCAGGATCACCGAATAGGGTTTGCGCCTGACAAGTTCAGTCAAATAGCCACCTTCTTCATAACCCACATAACCAGGAGGCGCCCCAATGAGACGAGCAACAGAGTGTTTCTCCATAAACTCCGACATATCAATGCGAACCATCGCATCTTCGGTATCAAACAGGAACCGCGCTAGAGACTTACAGAGCTCAGTTTTACCAACACCCGTGGGCCCAAGAAACAGAAATGAACCATTGGGCCTGTTAGGATCTGAAATTCCGGCTCTGGAACGTCTAACTGCATTCGCCACTGCGTTCACCGCTTCCGCTTGTCCCACTACCTGCTTATGCAACTCAGCCTCTAGTTGAAGTAACTTGGCCTTCTCACTTTCGAGCATCTTGGCCACCGGAATACCGGTCCATTTCGACACAACCTCCGCGATTTCTTCGTCAGTGACTTTGTTGCGCAACAGCTTCATGTCCTGGGTTTCTGCTTTGGAGGCCATGTCTAGCTGCTTCTCGAGACCTGGAATAGTGCCGTATTGCAGCTCAGACATGCGGGTTAAGTCACCTGCTCGCCGCGCGGTTTCCATGTCTAGCCGAGCCTGCTCCAATGCTTCCTTGACATGCTGAGCGCCATGCAGGGCGGCTTTTTCGGCATTCCAGATCTCTTCGAGATCCGAATACTCCTTCTCCATCGCCTCAATAGTGTTATTCAGTGTAGCCAATCGCTGTCGAGATCCTTCGTCAGTCTCTTTCTTCAGAGCCTCACGCTCTATCTTAAACTGGATTAATCGACGCTCCAGACGATCCATGTCCTCTGGTTTCGAGTCCATCTCCATACGAATCAGGCTGGCAGCCTCATCAATCAAATCAATGGCTTTATCGGGTAACTGACGATCGGATATGTATCTATGTGACAGCTTGGCAGCGGCAATAATCGCAGGATCAGTAATATCCACGCCATGATGGATCTCGTAGCGCTCCTTTAGGCCACGTAAAATGGCGATCGTATCTTCGACAGTAGGTTCGTCGACCTGAACTTTCTGGAATCGGCGCTCCAGCGCTGCGTCGGACTCTACATATTTTCGATATTCATCAAGGGTCGTCGCGCCAACACAATGCAATTCCCCGCGCGCCAGAGCGGGCTTCAGCATATTGCCCGCATCCATCGAGCCTTCTGCTTTGCCAGCGCCAACCATGGTATGAATTTCGTCGATAAACAGAATGACGCTGCCCTCTTCTTTAGACAGCTCATTCAATACGGCCTTGAGGCGCTCTTCAAACTCTCCTCTAAACTTTGCACCAGCAATCAGCGCGCCCATGTCCAGGGACAATATACGCTTGTGGCGCAACCCCTCTGGCACTTCACCATTGATGATTCGCTGTGCCAGTCCCTCGATGATCGCGGTCTTACCTACGCCAGGCTCGCCGATGAGTACTGGATTGTTCTTCGTGCGACGCTGAAGAACTTGAATAGTCCGTCTGATTTCGTCGTCTCGACCAATCACCGGGTCCAATTTACCCTTCTCAGCCAACTCCGTCATATTCACCGTATATTTATCCAGCGCTTGCCGAGTCTCTTCCGCATTCGGGTCGCGCACCGACTCGCCTCCGCGCATCTGCTCAATGACGCGCGCCAAGGCCTCCTTATGAACCTTATATTTGGTAAACAGCCGAGCCAAATCTCCGCGATCTTCCAGGGCCGCCAGAATCACCAGTTCACTGGAGATAAATTGATCTTTGCGTTGCTGAGAGAATTTATCTGCCAGGTTCAGCAGCCGACCCAACTCTGCAGACACCTGAACGTCACCATAATTGTCCTTCAACACAGGCAGGTTCGCGAGCAAGCCATCCAGCTCCTCACGAAATTTGGTGACATCAACCCCCATCTGCGCGAATAAAGGGCGGGTTGACCCACCCCGCTGATCGAACAGCGCTGTCACCAGGTGAATAGGGGTGATCTGATTGTGATCTTTGCCAACCGCCAGAGACTGTGCATCGGCCATGGCTTCTTGTAACTTGCTGGTAAAACGGTCTATTCGCATTGTTTAAACGTCCTGTAATAAGCTCGCCGCAAAATGAGTTAAAACCTAGTGTGGGGACACCTACCACTTATTCAAGAGTTCATGTCACGGTGTTCATCCTGGTGCTCTGAAGTCCGAGGATACAAAAAAGTTCAAAACAAGCTTTGAATAGTCATCATTCAGTTTCTGGCGACCAAACACAATCCTTAAGAGATCACCCATCTGCTCGAGAGTGGTAAATCCAGAGTGACTCGAGGGGCTTTGACGAATTAGCCGCTTATGCTTTTCGAGCAGGCGCTGATCAGTTGCTTTAGGGGAAACCCTATGTCAATTTTGATGACTTTCACCATAGGAAATCTCTGTGATCGACAAAACGCCACAACCGAGTGTAGCCACCTTTGACAAGGCGGCGAATACTGGCTTCAGACACCTGAGGAACGCCACGCGTTTCTCTCTCAACGGGCTGGCCATGGCCTACCGCAATGAGGCAGCTTTTCGCCAGGAGACGGGCTTATTTGGTATCAGCATTCCGCTCGCTATCTGGCTCGGCGATGGTCCTTTACAGTGGGCTGCACTCGTGGGTGTTGGTCTCCTCGTCCTGATTGTCGAGCTGCTCAACTCTGGTCTAGAGGCCTGTATTGACAGAATTGGACCTGAGCACCATGTTCTGTCTGGTCTGGCCAAAGACTTTGGGTCTGCTGCAGTGATGCTCACATTAGGACTGGCGCTGTTAGTCTGGCTTGCCGTTCTCGTTGAACGATTGTGGTAAACTGTTGCCTGCCGATCGTACCCCCAGGCATGAAGAAGCATAATGGCCGAAAAAATCTACATCACACCCGAAGGCGCCAGAGCCCTGAGAGACGAGCTCACGACCATCTGGCGAGTCACTCGGCCTGCCGTGACCCAAATCGTGTCTGCCGCTGCAGCACTTGGCGACCGCTCTGAAAATGCCGACTATATTTATGGCAAAAAACAGCTTCGAGAAATAGATAAACGTATTCGGTATCTGACCAAGCGACTGGATAATTTAGAGATTGTCGATCGTCAACCTGAAGACTTGGATAGGGTATTTTTTGGTGCCTGGATTCAACTCGAGGACGAACTTGGTGCGATCAATTGGCTGCGTATCGTGGGCGTTGACGAGCTAGATTTAAAGAGGGGGTGGATTAGCCTTAAGTCACCGCTTGCTCAAGCTTTGCTGGGCAAACGCACAGGTGATGATATTGTCGTCAAATTGCCGAATGGCAGACAAGAATTGTATATCCAGCGGGTAAGCTACGAACCGCCCGCAGCAAAAGACGCGCAGGAAACCTGAAAGATGAGTTACGAACGGAATAACATTCAGAGGATGCAGGGCTATGCTTCCGGCGAACAACCGGAAGACACCTTGACCATCAAACTGAATACCAATGAAAATCCCTACCCGCCTGCGCCGGCCGTTAACGCGATCATTCGCGCATTTGACCCGGCCTCACTCAGACGCTATCCCCCCCCGACGGCCGATACCTTTCGAGATATTGCTGCTGAATTACATGGGGTCACCAGAAACAACATTATTGCTACCCGTGGCGGTGACGAATTACTACGTCTCATTATTACCACCTTCGTGAATCCGGGCGAACTGATCGCCATGACTGCACCCACCTATTCGTTGTACCCTGTACTGGCACAAATTCAAGACTGCCCGATTCTGCAGATACCCCTCGAAAATGATTGGTCACTCGCCAAAGACTTCTGCGAACAGGTCAACACGGCGGGGGCAGCACTGACCTTGATCGTCAATCCACACGCGCCAACGGGTCATTTAATCGACGCCAAGACGATCGCATCAATGGCAACTCAGCTGGATTCAGTCCTATTGATCGATGAAGCCTATATCGATTTCGTTGACCCCTCGCTTAAGCACAACTGCCTGGATCTGATCAATCAGTTCGAAAATCTGCTGTTCCTGCGCACGCTGAGCAAGGGCTACTCTCTGGCAGGCTTGCGTTTTGGCTATGGCATCGGTGCGGCCAGTCTGATCACACCGATGGTAGAAAAAACTCGCGATAGCTACAACCTCGACCTGCTTAGCCAAAAAATCGCTACTGCTGCACTCCAGGCCCAAGATCATGCTCACTTCACCTGGCAACAGGTGATCACCGAGCGAAAAAGGCTCAGTACGGCTCTGGCACAACTAGGCCTTACCTCCCCGCCCAGTCAGGCAAATTTCCTACTGGTCAGGATTCCTGAGGATTGCGCTATGACGGCTGCAGCGCTCTATGAGGCACTCAAGGAGCGAAAGATTCTGGTGCGCTATTTTGATCAACCTCGGCTGCGGAATAAGCTCCGTATCAGCATAGGTACGCCCGCGGAAAATGATCTGTTACTACAGCATCTCGTAGAACTCATTGCTCCGGCCAAAACAACAGACGCCGCGATCACACCGCGATCAAATTAACTAAAATTTGCAAATTTACGGATGCCCGCACTATGGTCGTCGCCGAGATCCATCCTCAATTACTCACTGGTCGTATCGTGTTGACGCCAAACTTCTCATGGAGTTGGCACGCCAATCTCATGTTTCTCTACGGTCTGATGGCAATTTCCATGACCATCGGTATTGGATTTTTATTGATGGGAGCCTGGGTGATTCTGCCGTATTCGCTGCTTGAAATTTCTATTTTGTGGCTATGTATCTACTACTGCGTCTACCGCTGCTATCGACGTGAAATCATCACCATATCGACCCACGAAGTGGTTATTGAGAAAGGTATACTGCGTCGTCAGGAGATTAGAAGCTTCAATCGCAGCTGGTCGCAGTTCCTGGTAAAAGGTCCCCGCCGCCACGGTGATCTGAGTAAGATTTGCATCCGCTCCCACGGGCAGGAAATGGAGATTGGCAGTTTTTTAAACCAACCTGACAAGTCTGCTTTAATCCATCAATTACGTCAGGTTGTCTACGGTTAAAGCGTCTTGCTCGAGGATTCTCTGCTCAACAGGATCTCGACAATAGACCTGCGATGCAGCTGGTCAGCTTGGTATTGGAACGCAGGCGAAATATCCTTTATTGTCAGCAAAAGACTTCATAAGGGACACCTGCCTTGGCCGAGGTTTTTTTAAGCTACGCTCACGAGGATTTACCCCGCGTAAGACCTTTAGTCAAAGCACTCGAGACTGAAGGTTACTCTGTCTGGTGGGATCGTGAGCTACAGCCAGGTGAAAGCTTCGAGGCTACGATTGATCGCGAAATCCAAGCGGCCAAATGTATCCTGGTGGTCTGGAGTGTTCACTCCATTGCCTCTCAGTGGGTGAAGAATGAGGCGCTGGAGGGATTGGACCGAGGTATTTTGGCGCCTATTAGTCTTGATGTCATTCGGCTCCCGGTCGCCTTCAAGCAGCACCAAAGCGCCAATTTCATCAACTGGCCTGAAACGGTTGATTCAGACGAATACCATAAATTAATCTCTGCCGTCGATGACATCATTGACCCAAAGCGCCCAAAAAGCCGCCAGGAACTAAGCGGTATAAGTCATATGAAGCGCCGCGGTCGACGCCACTTTCGTCGACGAAGAGACTATCTGTTGCCTATCACTATCCTCGTGGCTGCCATTTCCCTGACAGCAATCTGGCAACTTTCCTTGATGACCGCTAAACCAATCAAAGCGACTCCTCGCCTCACCGTTATCCCCTTTGAATCGAGTGCCACCCAAGATGAACAATTCTATGCTCTCAGCCTTACTCGAGAGATCATTCAGGGATTGGGACGATTCGACGAACTAGAGCTGGTTCAGGTGAGCGGTCTTTGGGACCTAGATTTCAGTTCCGTACCCAAGGCAATGCTGAGCCAAGAATCTGATTATGTTCTGAATGGACGCGTCAGTCTGCGCGAGGACAAGGTCACTATCGCGGTCGAGTTACAGGAAATTGCGTCTGACTCTCTGCTATGGCGTGGCACCTACTTTGACTCAGTCGACAATATTTTTGAGCTTCAGAAAAAACTTATCTATGGCGTCGTCGGCAAGCTGAATCTTGCCACCAATCTGGATTCAAAAGCTGGAAGCTTTGCAATAACACCGAACAAGGATGCCTACCGAGAATATTTACGCGGCATAGACCTGTTACGTCGAGGAGAGCAACATCACATCTCTTCAGCCATTGAGCATTTCGAGGTCGCCATCAATATTGATCCTCAGTTTACGCAAGCCTTCGCCGCTATGTGCAGAGCTTATTTAGAGCGCTATCGAATCAGCAATGGCCCAGACGAGTTTGCTAAGGGTCAAAATTACTGCCAGCTTGCACTGAATCTCGACGAGTATCAGAGCGATGTGCAGCTGGCGCAAGCGGAACTCTATCGCACCAGCGGCGAAATCGATGTGGCACGCTATCACTACACCAAGCTGCTCGAAATGGATCCCCGCAATGCCGATGCGAATCTGGGTCTTGCCGCTATATTCGACCTGGAGAGCAACTACCAAGCTGCGGAGACTCTGTATATCAAGGCGACCCAGTTGCGCCCGACTTATTGGAAAGCTCAAAATCAACTGGGTGGCTTTTACTTTCGACAGGGCCTTTACTTTCAAGCTATAGAAAGCTATCTGCGAGTGACCCAACTAACAACCGCAAATGCCACCGCATTGAATAACCTTGGTGCCGCTGAGTTCTATGCGGGCAATTTCGAGCAGGCGTATGCTTCCTGGCGCAAGGCCAGTGAATACTCGACCAACTCTGCGGCCTACTCAAATATGGGAACTGCGCTGTACTATGCTCAGCGCTTTGAAGAAGCACTGAGACAGTTTGAAATCGCCGTCAAAATGGATGCCAATGACCATAGATTGTGGGGCAATATTGGTGACAACCTGCGCTTTCTCGCAGTAGACAGGCAGCAGGCACTGAACGCGTACCGCCAAGCGATTCTACTCGCCGAACAAAACCTGAAGGTAAACCCCACTGATGTGCGCACCAACTCTCGACTAGCGGTCTATTATGCCGCTAGCGGCGACCGAGCAGCTGCAGAGCGTCAACTCGATAAATTTCGAAGCAACAATGGCATTGATTTCAATGTGTTGTATGATCTAGCTGTAGCGACTTCGCTACTCGAAGACATGGCGTCTTCCCTTCGCTATTTGCAACTGGCCAGGGATGCCGGCTACCCTTCGGTACTACTTGACTCAGATCCACAATTCCAAGACAAGGAAGTCTTATGAATATGAAAGCCACAAGTTTGCTCTTTCTCACGCTGCCATTCACCAGCTCGACTTTTGCTGCATCAACCTTGCAAGTCGTCTTCGACGGCTGCCAACCGGTAGAGGTGATTAGTAGCGATGGCAGCTGCGGAAGCACTGACCCGAAAAATACTGCCTGTCGTGATAACGGCGCGCCTGTTCGCTGGGCACCGGTCGCTTCAATTGGCAGCATTACCACCAAAGCCGGTTCACCCGGGGCACTAATGAACTGCCGACCGATGCCGAACCAAGGTTATTACCAATGCATTGTCACCGGCAACTCAGGTGACCAGGTTGCCTACAACGTGACCTCGACGGAGGGCTGTCTACTTGACCCTATCATCATTATTAACTAACGCTGACTCGATCTCGGTATGGCTTCAAAGCACACGGTTCTGATAAGCGGTTCTGACAAGCGGTTCTAATAAGCTGTACTAAAAGTTAAGCAATGCTATCGCCGCTGCCAGGATACCCCGACGAGAGTTGGGGTATCTTTTTCAACCTTTGCCAATCTGAGCCTGTTCTCTCAATCAGAACTTGTATTCGGCGCCGATCGAGAAAACATCAGTCTTCTCGTTCTTATCAAACCGCCAGTAATAGCCATAGATTTTCGTGTTTTTGGCGATATTATAGTCTGCGCCCACCAAGGTACTTGTCACGTCCTTTGCCAGGATGTCCGAACTACCATGCTGCAACTTTAATGTCAGGTCCTTCAGCTTTTTCGCGACACTTAGACTGTAACCGAACTCGTCTTCAGCGCTTGCGAATTGCTGCCGCTTACTGGACTGAAGCAACGCGCCAAACTGCCATCCATCCCACTTATACTGACCGACTGCTCGAACCGAATCGTAAACCTTGGTACTGCTGACGCTCTTGTCATTCTTACGCATGTTGGCGTCATATCCGACGCTGACGTAGAGATCGCCCGGCTCATAGCTCACCACGAACGACTGACTACTGCCGAAGTTACCATCCGCTGGGACGTACGCTGCCTTAACAGCTAATCCGGATGTCGATTTCGGTGATTCGTAGAACCAGGAATCCGTGGCTCTCACCTCACCCTCTAACAAATTTTTAATGTCGCCTACCTGATCATTAAAAAGATCGACTTTCATCTGCGACTCTTTGATGGGTGTATCATTAGTGCCAAAAAAGACTTTGCCGAAGCTGCCCTCCAGACCGACGAACGTATTTCTCATGCCTAGCAGCGAGTCGATACTCGTACCACCATGCGCATAGTCGACTTCCTGTTCAATCTGATAGATTACAGAATACTCAGAATGTAATTGATAACTACCCTTGATACCTATTCGAGATGCGTTGCTTTGCCAATCATTTTTGCCAGGGTCCTTGGTGTCATAACTAATATTGACTTTGCCGTAGAGACTCAGCGGCAAGTCTACTGCGGATACCGATTGCGCGGCTAAAGCTGCAATTAGCAATAAGGGCGTTGCGATAAAACGGAAAGGTCTTAAATTCATAGGTTACCTTTGATTCAACTTATCTATTATTAGTGAAATATATTTGAATATTGTTTGCTTAAGGGAAAGCTGCTGACCGAAGTGAGTCCCGATCTACTGCTTAACCAAAGCGTTTTGCTCTGTGTCTAACGACCTCACCCTCCTCCATAAAGATGACTTCCTCAGCGATATTTGTCGCCAAGTCGGCGATTCGTTCAAAATTACTTGATATCGTCAATAAAGATTGGCTAGGCGCAATCGAGCGCGAGTTAGACTGCATAATTTCTCGAAGTTTGATAAACATACCAGCGTGAATGGCGTCCACCTTGTCGTCTAATTGACAGACCCATTTCGCCAGATCAATCTCGTGATTAACCAATGCATCCAGGCAGGACTTGACCATAATTTTGACCAGTTCACCCATGGCCTCAAATTCCAAGTCCTCTTCGACTCGCGGATACTGGGCGAGAAATTCTATACGCTCAAGGACGTTAATCGCCTGATCGCCCATCCGTTCGAGATCGTTGTTAACCTTTAACACGACAATAATGAACCGCAGGTCCACTGCGACGGGTTGATGCAGGGCCAGCACCTTCAGACACTCCTCCTCGATCGCGACCTCCATCTCATTTATTTCGTCCTCCGCCGCTCGCATCTGGGCAGTGATCGACAAGTCTCTATCTGCCTGCAGTGTGATAGCATGGTTAATATTCTCCTCGACCTTGGCGCCAAGAAGCAGAATCGATTTCCTCAGGTTATCGAGGTCACGCTGTAGATGCATAGTCATAATATTTAACCAAACCTTCCTGTGACGTAGTCTTCAGTTCGTTTTTGCTTAGGTCGCGTAAAAACCTGATCAGTATCGCCATACTCAATTAACTTTCCGCTTTCCATAAACGCTGTATAGTCGGAGACTCTGGATGCTTGTTGCATATTGTGTGTGACGATAACTATTGTGTAGCTTTCCTTCAGTTCAAAAATCAGATCTTCAATTCTCGCCGTGGAAACAGGATCAAGCGCAGAACAGGGCTCATCCATCAGAATGACTTCCGGCTCCATAGCCAAGGCTCTGGCAATACAAAGTCGTTGTTGTTGGCCACCGGAAAGATTAAGCGCTGAGTCTTCTAGGCGATCCTTGACCTCATTCCATAGCGCCGCCTGCCGCAGTGCCCTTTCAACCCGGTGATTAATGTCTCCTGGTAATCCATTGATCGTCGGGCCCCACGCAACATTACGAAATATAGACTTAGGAAATGGATTCGGGCGTTGAAAAACCATACCCATGTGCAAGCGCACCTCAACCGGGTCGACTTCCGGGCCATACAAATTGGTACCCCGGTATAGGATCTCGCCTTCCTGAGTCACGTGATCGATAAAATCGTTCATTCGATTCAGCGATCTTAGAAGTGTGCTTTTGCCACAACCTGATGGCCCTATGATCGCCGTGATTTTTTTTTCGTAGATCGAAAGGTTGACACCCTGCACCGCTGCCTGCCCGCCATAACGGATCGTGACGTCTCGAGCCTCTAGCACGGCTTTTTCTAAAGTTTTCATCAACGTGTTCCTTTGTATCGAATCAGTACAGCCAGCGCATTCATGGTCAACAGGACTGCGAGCAATACGATAATACCGGCTGCTGCCAGCTCATGAAATTCAGCTTGTGGTCTGGAAGTCCAGTTGAAAATTTGGATAGGGAGCGCCGTAAACTCATCCATTGGGCCTTCAGGTACGAAGGCAACATAGGTCAGAGCTCCAATCATGATCAGAGGCGCGGTCTCACCTATTGCTCGAGATAAAGCCAGTATGACGCCAGTTAAAATACCCGGGATCGCCGCAGGTAAGACATGAAACCTAACGACCTGCCACTGTGTTGCTCCAACAGCGTAGGCTGCTAAGCGAATGGAAGACGGTACCGCGCGTATTGCTTCCTTTGAGGAAATAATGATCACTGGCAAAATCAACAGCGACATGGTTAAGGCACCCGCTAAAACACTACGCTCGAGTCCCAAAAACCGCACAAAGATCGCCAGGCCCAAGATACCATAGACAATCGAAGGAACACCCGCCAGGTTCGCGATATTGATATCGATAATCCGGGTTAACCTCGATTTAGGCGCATAATCCTCAAGATAAATTGCCGCCAGCACCCCGGTTGGAAGCGCAATTAACGCAGTCAGACTAACGACCCAAAGCGTGCCGTATAGCGCCGACTTCACGCCCGCTCTCTCTGGAAATCGTGAAGGGAAGTTGTTAAGAAATTTCCAATCTAACCAGGGCAGCCCATCGGCACCCACCTGATATATCAGAAGACCAAGCACGCCCACAGCAAACAGCGTAAAGCCTATGCAAATATTCTTGAACAGTTGAGCGACAAGATGGCGTCTTTTAAGAGATCTTGCACCCAGTGTCTTACTAGACTGGTGATCGGCCAAGTCAGATCTCATTCGTAGACCTCCTGGTACTTGCGCATCACTCTATTGGCCAGCAAGTTCATCAACAGAGTAATTGAAAACAGCACGCTGGCTACTGCAAACAAGGTTTTGTAGGCCAGACTACCGCTCGGAGTATCACCCAGGCTCACCTGCACGATGTAAGCGGTCATCGTCTGTATGCTCTCTAGCGGATTGAGCGTCAGGTTTGGCGTTGCACCTGCTGCCAAGGTCACAGCCATGGTCTCGCCGATGGCACGTGACACTGCCAGGACGAATGCGGCGAAAATTCCTGACAGAGCAGCGGGGACGACCACTCTGGCCGTGACTTCAAACGAAGTGGCCCCAACCGAATAAGCGCCTTCTCTAAGACTCGAGGGCACAGACCTTAAAGCGTCATCGCATAAAGAGGCCACCATGGGAAGAACCATGATCCCGACAACGATCGCCGCACTGGCAGCATTAAATATTTGCACATCATCAAACACGACGCGCAACCCAGGCGTCACAAACGCAATCGCAAAGTAGCCATAGACCACCGTCGGTATCCCCGCCAGGATTTCTAAAACCGGCTTGATAATATTACGCGTTCGATCAGTGGCGTATTCGCTCAGGTACACAGCGCAAGCTAACCCCACGGGTAATGCTACTAGCGAGGAACCGACGACCACTAACATGGTACCTGCCAGCAGCGGTAATATGCCATAAGCCTTGGGTTCAAGCAGAGGCCGCCATTGTGTGCCGAACAGAAAATCAATGACCGACACTTCTGCAAAAAAACTGCTGGTTTCAACCACCAGTATTCCTATGACGATAGCCGTCGTTAACACAGAAATGATAGCGCAGAGAAAAAACAGCTGACGCAGAATCGCTTCTCCCCAACGGGGCTTCTTTGATACCAGTAATGTCATTGTTTCACGCCACTAACAATCGGTTGATTCAACGGCAAACACGCTGGCTTTTGCGCACAGCCAGCGCTGCAGATTCTCACTGTCCTACCAGCTTGCTTAAGGTTGAATTCGTCAGATAGGCGCTACCGGACAGTTTTTGCGCAAGACGATCTTTCGCCCCTTGATAGACTGATTCTGGCAACGCTATGTAGCCAACTTCACCGGCCAGCCTGGGTACTGTTTCCAGATAGTATTCAATAAAGCTTGTAACCTCCGGACGTTCCAGGGCTGTCTTGTTGACGTAGATGAATATGGGTCGAGAGAGTGGTGCATAGGAGCCATTATTGATGCTTTCCACCGAGGGCTCCACGATGCCTTGGGATCCAAGAACGGGGACAGCTCGAACCTTGTCTTGATTCTCTATGTAATAAGCAAAACCGAAGTACCCCAGCGCAAACTTGTCGCCAGAAATGCCCTGAACCAACACGTTATCATCTTCACTCGCAGTAAAGTCGCCACGCGATGCTTGCTCTTTTCCGTTAATGACGCCGGTAAAGTAGTCGAAAGTTCCTGAGTCAGTACCTGGACCATAGAGGCGAATAGGTTCAGCAGGCCATTCCAGGCGAACGTCCTTCCAAGTGGTTACAGTGCTGTCTGGCTGCCAGATCTGGTTCAGCTCAGCCACAGAGAGATAGTCAACCCAATCGTTCTCATGACTGACAACCAGCGAGATACCGTCATACGCAACGGGTAATTCGATAAATTCAACCCCTGCGGCCGCGGCTTTCTCAGCTTCGGAAGCCTTTATGGGGCGCGACGCATCGCTGATATCGATTTCCTGGTTGATAAACTTCTTGAAGCCACCGCCGGTGCCAGAGACGCCCACCGTCACCCTAACCTTGGGTGCTACCGCGCCAAAGTCTTCGGCAACCGCTTCACTGATAGGAAATACGGTGCTTGAGCCATCAATTTGGACTTTACCGACCAGGTTTACAACAGGACTATCCGCCGAGGTACTTACCTGCTCAGTCGCTGGCTCGGCACAACCGGCGACCATCGTTACCAACAGACCTAACAGGGCTATCTTGTTAAGCATAGAGAATCTCTGAGTAGTTAATGTCCGCGCATTAAAGTCTACAACTGTTAAGATTCGGTAAAGATGGAATTAAGGTCCGATTAAGATCTCTATGTC
>JAYODE010000001.1:204603-213571 GCA_038106185.1 Gammaproteobacteria bacterium
TTGTTTCTATTGTCTTTATTGTTTCTATTGTCTTTAATTTTTCTATTCAACTTTTCTGTTTAACTCTATTTAACTTTTTTATTTAACTTTTAACGGGCATCAAGCGCTTAAGCCAGTTCTCGCATCAAGCCTTCCTGAGCGACGGAAGCAATTAACTGTCCGGTTTGACTGAAGATCATGCCTCGATTAAATCCTCGAGCTCCAGCAGCAGCTGGACTGTCTTGAACGAACAGAAGCCATTGCGTGATATCCACCGGCTGGTGAAACCACATGGCGTGATCCAGGCTCGCCGTCATCAGCCCACTAAGAAAAGACTTGCCATGGGGCAAGGTCGCAGTACTCAGGATCCCCATATCCGATGCATAGGCTAGCAGACATTGATGCAGCACCTGATCAGCACCAACCCTGCCTCGTGCGCGCATCCAAACTCGCTGATGGGGGGGGCGTTTGACTGGCTTCAGAAAGCTGTAAGGCTCGACCCGACGAATCTCAATGGGACGTAGTGCACGCAGATGCTGTAAGTCGGCGGGCCAGGCGTCGACCGAGGAGCCGGAGAACATCTCCGCATCACTGGTGCAATCTTCGGGTGGCGGAACTTGTGGCATTTCGACCTGATGACTCAATCCCACCTCGGCTACCTGAAATGACACCGACATGTTAAAAATCGCCTCACCTTTTTGAATCGCCACCACCCGTCGAGTTGTAAAACTCTTGCCATCTCGAATTCTGTCCACGTCATAAATAATCGGCAATTTAGGATCACCGGGCCGCAGAAAGTAACCATGCAACGAGTGGCTCTGCCTGCCATCAACCGTTCTGGCAGCCGCCATCAGCGCCTGAGCAATAACCTGCCCTCCAAAGACCCGTGCTTGCCCCGTACTGGTTGTAACACCGCGGAACATGTTCAACTCGATAGGCTCAAGGTTTAATTGGCCAATTAGCGCCTGCAGTACTTCACTCACCAGTTTTTCTCACTGAAACAAGGATTCGAAGAGGACTAAAGTTGTCCTGTTAAGCCCTCAATCATACCAGATTCTTGGGTACGAACTTCGACTAGTGTGGATTTCCAACGTCTTACCCAGTTTTATCACAACTGCTCCATCAGTAGCCGTGTTAAACATCTGGATTGATCGCGCCTCGTATCTCGCAACAATGGCCGAATGAGGGTGCTCGAATCGATTGCGAAATCCAGCCGAAAAAATCACTGCACTCGGTCTTAATCGATTCAGAAAGGCAGGATGGGATGAAGTCAGGCTACCGTGATGAGGAGCAATCAAAACATCGACGCGAGGCAGCAGCTGCTCGGCAGTAGGGCTCAGTAGCGCAAGCTCGGTCTCAGCCTCAATATCGCCCGGAATCAATACGGAAAAACCAGCCGCCTGCACAAGCAACAAGCAGGATTGATTATTGGCAGAACGCGCGAAAAAGTCACCAACACCCAGCAAGTGAAAGTCGACCTCGCCCAATCGCCATTGCCGAGCCTCACGGCAACTGGATTGCTGCTTAACAATTTTCGAGGTCTGCAAACCCTCAGAAGACAATTCACCCAAATATTGCTGGCCGACCTGAAAATTTTTGCTGACTGCCGCCGCACCGCCAGCATGATCGGCGTCACCATGACTCACTAAAAAAACATCGAGCGCTTCAACACCTAGTCGGCGCAAATAAGGACTGACAATCTGCTCACCGGCATCAAACCGGTCACTGAAACTGGGGCCCGCATCATAGAGTAGGTTGCCGCCATTGACCCGCACGACCACACTCAAGCCCTGACCAACATCCAACACAGTAATTTCAGCTTCGCCAGTTGCTGGCAGCGAAGGAGTAGCACCCAGCGCCAGTGGCAACATCATCAATAGTCCAGGCCAACGGGGCAAAAAACCGGCCGGTTGTAGTACTACCAGCCCCCCTAGAACACCTAACAGCAGGCTCGTGAAATGGGGTTCAACGGCATAGTGCACCCAGCCTAGGGATGCCAGAGCTTCAAGATAGACCCATAGGTAGTGCAGCGCCTGCTCCGCCATGCGCAACAGTATGCCAGTCAGTAGCAGACTCAGGGGCGCCGCGATCAGCGCCAGCAGTAATAAAGGCACAATGATTAGACCTACCAGCGGTATTGCCACCAGATTCGCGACAAACGCCAGTCCAGCCAGCTGGCCAACGAAATAGAATAGCAGCGGAGTCATACCGAAAAATACCAACCACTGTGAGCGCAGCAGGGCTGCAAACCAGCGACTGACTATCTGAGTCGCACGCAGAGTCTCGAGTACGCCGGAGGTAGACGCTGGAAAGGCTTCCACAACGGGTGTTTGCCGGCGTCTGCCGGCGAAGCCGTAAATTAGCAGGAAAACAGCGCCGAAGGACAACCAGAAACCCATCATCAAGCTCGCCAAGGGATTGACTAAACTGACAATCAGCAGGGCATACAACCAGAGCGCCAGACCTGTGACATGACGCCGAAGGGTCACCAGCGCCGATGCACACACCAACATGATTAGCGCTCTTTGAACCGGCAAACCCAGACCCGCAAGGCCAGCATAAACGCCTACCACCAACAGCGTCAGGCTATAGGCCCATACCCTGGCGTTACGCAGGGGGCGCAACAGCCCATTCAACAGTGCCAGGCTTAAACCAGCAATCAAACCCACATGCAGGCCTGAGATGATCAACAGGTGATTGGTTCCGGTAGCCGACAAAACACGCCACTGGGCTGGCGATATCTGCGCACTGTCTCCCAGGCTTAGTGCCAGTAGCAAACCGGCATGCCGACTCATCGGCATCGCCGCCTGAAGGCGCTGGCGCAGCCAGCTTCGCAATTGCTGGTGTGGGACAGCTGGACTGGCGCTCAGCCGTTCACCCTCGAGCACGTAACCCGTCGCGTCAATACCCTGTGCTAATAACCAGGCTTGATAATCAAAAAGCCCGGGGTTAACCGAGCCTCTGGGACGATTCAAACGCACCAAAAGACGCCACCGCTCGCCCGGCAGAACTGGCTGGAGATCATACTGCGAGAGCATCACTGTCAGCGGTCGCCCGCATTGTTCACAACGGTCTACGCGGAATCGAAACCGCTGAAGACGATCCCGCAACTCTGGCATCGAGGCAACAGTACCCCAGACGAGCAACGTCTCACCCACCAATTCCACCGGCAGTCGAGCCGCGAGACGTCCATCCAAACTGAACAGGCCCAGGTAAAGCCCCAGAAAGAGGGCCGCCAGGCTTCTGGAGTTGGCGTAGCAGGCACCCAAAACTGCCAGCGGCAGCGCCTTACCCAGCAAATCCAGATCGGGCATAACGGGCAGTTGCACTGCCATCAGGGTGCCAAAGATGCAGGCGACTAAGGCTAAATTCATGACCGGACCTGTTTTGGTCCGTTCTACCCCCACCTGCGACTAGTCCGAAAGCAGCAATCTCGCTATAGTTTGTAGGTAAGTCGATATTGCTCCGCTGACCTGGGTCTTTCTCAACATCAAAACCCTGATTTACTCAGCTGGATTTCCGCTCAATTATGCGCATAATACCGAGCGCAGAGCCACCAGGTGTCCCACCTTTGAAAAAATATCTACCGACTCGAGATCATCTTAGAGGCCATAAATCATTGAGCTTTCTCGGCGAGGTCGTCTTTGCCAACAACCTGTGGCATTTCAATCGTCACTCTGTGTCCTACGCGGTTTTGATCGGTTGCTTCTGCTGCTTTTTGCCGATTCCGTTTCAGATGATTCCAGGGGTGATGCTCTGCGTTTGGATCGGAGCCAACATACCTATCGCTGTCGCGCTGATCTGGATAAGCAACCCAATCACTATCCCTCCGATGTTCTATGCCACCTACCGTCTAGGGACTTTCCTGCTTGACCACGAAAATAAAGTCACGCAAGTCAGCCTTTCCTGGGAATGGCTTTCTGAGCAATTAGCGGTTGTCTGGCAGCCATTATTGCTGGGCTCGCTGGTCACAGGGACGACGCTCGGGCTTCTGGGCTTTATCTGTGTGAGGCTCTACTGGCGCTGGCGAGTTGCAACTGACTGGTCGCGGCGAAATAAGCGCAAGAAAAAACTCTTGTAATCCCGCCTCCGCCCGATTATTCATGCCGCAGAATCTCCGCTGGCAGCAGCCGCGAGGCACGATAGGCTGGATAAAGGGTTGCCACAACTGTGATCGACAGTGAGACTATAGCAATCACGAAAATGTCCATGGCTCTGACGTCAGTCGGGACTGCACTGAAATAGGTTCCTGCCAGCACCCTACCGCCAAACAAGGCTTCGAAAAAACCCACGACCTGCGGCACATACCATGCTAACGGCACGCCCAGTAGCAGCCCCAAAAACACACCAGCCGAACCCACCAGACTGCCTTGAATCATAAAAATCTGCATCACTTGCCGAGAAGACAAACCCAGGGTGCGCAAGACTGCAATATCTCCGGATTTTTCCTTCACCATCATGCTCAAGCCGGAAACAATGTTAAAGGCGGCAATAGCGACAATCAGAGTCAGAAGCAGAAACATCATGACTTTTTCCATTTTAACGGTCTCAAAGAAGTCACCGTACTCGCCAGTCCAGTCCTGAATTCGACTGACCCCCACGTTTGCTGATTGAATTTCTCGAGCGATTGAACTCGTCAAAAAAACATCAGCAAGCGCTATGCGAGTTTGTTGCGAGGTATCTTGAGTAATCGCTTTCAGGTCATCAAGATGCATCAGCACCAGGCCATAATCCAGCTCTGAGTCCAGTTCAAAGTATCCTGCCAATGTCAGTTTCGACAGCCTCGGCGCAATGCTGTTGCCACCTTTACCTGCCTCAGGAATGATCAAGGTAAATTGATCTCCAGGCAGTAAACCCATCTGGTATGCCAATGGCCGACCCAGCAAAGCTCGGTTGCCACCACTGACCAAGTCATTCAGCGAGCTATCAATTAAGTGGTCCTTGATGACTGACATTTTCGGCTCAACCGCTGGGAGAATGCCGTAAATCGCAACCAGCCTATTAGTGGTGCGGCCCATCACCATACCGTGCCTTTGCTGAAAGGGCCCATGCGTGACGACCTTGGGTTGAGCCCGCAGGTAGTCGCTGAGCGCATCAGGATCCTGGCTATCGACAATCAGGTGTGGGACCACGCCCAGGATTCGATACCGCAATTGGCTGTCGAATCCGTTCATTACAGAGACAACGACAGTCAATGCGATGACGCCCAATGCGAGACCAAACAGCGAAACGCGAGAAATGAACGACAGATATCCCTGACCTGACCGACTCATGTTGTAACGCGCACCGATAAACCAGGGCACTTGCAAGCTCACAGAACTGCCTCTTCTTGCAGGAGGCCATTATGTAATCGATAGACCTTGTCCATTCGTTCGGCAAGATCAACATTATGGGTCACGATAATAAAGCTGATCTGGAGCTCCTGACTCAACTCTACCATCAGCTCATTGACCTCAGCTGCCGTCTTTTCATCCAGGTTACCCGTTGGCTCATCGGCCAGCACGCAATCTGGAGACGTGACCAGGGCTCTCGCCATCGCAACCCGTTGACGTTCGCCACCCGATAATTGCGCTGGACGATGTTTGAGTCGATCACTCAACCCAACCCGGGCAAGTATATTGCTGGCTTGGTCAAGCGCCACGCTTCGACTTGCACCCCCAATCATTAACGGCATGGCAACATTTTCTGCCGCACTGAAATCTGCCATGAGATGATGAAACTGGTAGACGAAGCCTAGATGTTCGTTCCTTAGACGACAGACCGTGGCGTCTGGCGCAGCGGCCAAGTCAATGCCATTCAGCCAAACATTACCCGCATCCGGAGAATCCAGCCCACCCAGTAAATGCAGTAACGTGCTCTTACCGCTGCCAGACAAGCCGACAATGGCAATTCTTTGACCACGACTGACGTTCAAATTCACGCCCTTAAGGATGTGCAGTTTCTCTTGCCCTTGTGAATAATATTTATGCAAGCCCTCGACTCTCAGCACGCAATCGAGCTCTCTTGGTGGCGCTTTGGACAGGCCTTCGAGATTCGGGTTACTCATACTGAAGCGCCTCCACCGGATTAGATCGGGCCGCTGTGAAAGCGGGATAAATAGTCGCTGCCAAGCAAATCAGCAGAGATACGCCAGCGACCAAAAGGACATCGCTTGGCAAAACCGCTGACGGCAAGTAATGCACAAAATATTCATTCATCACTCCCAGCTGGAATCTCGAATCAATGAGCTGATAGAGATCACTGATCCAAAGCGCGCCACTGACACCTAACAGGATACCTATCAGAATCCCCACTGCACCCACCAGCGACCCATGAAGGATAAAGATCGCCATGACTGAGCGCTTGGAGGCTCCTAACGTCCGCAAGATGGCGATGTCACCCTGCTTGTCATTCACGGTCATCACGAGGTTTGACACGACATTAAAGGCCGCCACCGCCACAAGCATCAACAGAAGTAAAAACATTGTAGTCTTCTGGACCAAAATCGCGTCATAAAGATTGCCATGGCGACGCATCCAGCTTGACGCATACAGGTCATCACGATGAGTACTCTGTATCAGTCGCGGTAATATTGCTGGGGCGTCAAACAAATCTACCATTGCTATCCGCAGTCCTATTGTCGCTTGTGGACCTAACAGTTTTAGCGCGTCTAGCTGGTTGATCATGATCTGATTTCTGTCTGCATCGGTTCCTACTTCAAAAATCGCGCTGACAGTAAAACGCTTGCTGCGGGGTATTGGCCCTGCCAATGTCAATTGAGCCGTAGGCAGCACCAGCGTGAACCGGTCACCTATACCGACCTGTAGCAGATTCGCCAGATCCCGCCCGATTGCGACGTTGAAGGATCGAGGTTGCAGGCTCTCTAACTCACCCGCCAGCAGATAATCCTGGATAATTGAGACCCGCCGTTCAGCAATCGGATCAATACCGGTGAACGTAATACCTTCTAGTGCGCCATTGGCAACCACGAGGCCCGCACCTTCTATGTAGGGTGCTACGCCGGTGACTTGCTGATCCTGGCTAAAGAGTTGCGCTGTTGCTTGCCAGTCATCGAAGCCCTCATCAGCAAAGATCACACCGTGAGGCAACACAGACAGCACGCGCATGCGGAGCTCCCGCTCGAAACCATTCATGACTGACAACACCAGGACCAGAACTGCGACACCGAGCACCAGGCCCGCAATGGATACCCTTGACATGAAGGACACCAGCTGGTCTGTTGTATTTGAGCGCGTGTAGCGCAGGGCGACTAACAGTCGCCAACTTGAACCCATGATTTGAGCGCTATTTGACTTTGACAGCTTATTGAAGCACATCCGACTCCCTCGAAATAGCAACAGGTGAAAGATCTTTCGCCACCATTGGGCCTCTAAGTTGCTTTAGCAAAAACAGTTAGGCTAACCTGACCCTGATGCTGGCTAACGGCAGTGACTTGATGATCCTTCAACTAGAAACGTGCTATAAACATCGAACAGCAGACCAGAGCAACCAGCATGATAGTGATACTAAAGCCCAACACCGATGAACAAACACCCGTCTACAAAAAACTGCTGGCATACCTGCAAACTCTGCCGGGTGTGACGCTTCAGCATCACAAGGTTCGAGGCTTAGCGCAAACCCTGACCGAGATATACCTGCTAGGCGACACCCTGAAACTCGATCAATCCATGATCGAGAGTTTTGATGCCGTGGAGCGAGTGGTCAGGATAGCCGAGGAGTATCGAATACTTGGGCGCCACGCTGATCAATTTCGAACCAGTGGCTTTAAATACAACGGTGTCGAATTCAGCCAGGACAACTGCCAGATTGTCGCGGGCCTGTGTGCCGTAGACAATCCAACGAATGTCGAAACCATGCTTAAAGCGCTTCAAGCGCGTGGCCAGGTCTGCACTCGCATGGGTGCGTACAAGCCAAGAACCAACCCCTACTCCTTTCAAGGTCACGGTAAGGACTGTTTACCCTGGGTATTCGAACTCGCCGGCAAATACGGCATCAAGGTCATCGCTATGGAGGTGACTCATGAGAAGCACATAGACGAAATCAATCATGCTTTGCACACCACAGGCTATCCAACTGGTGTGATGCTGCAAATTGGCACTCGCAACACTCAGAATTTTGAGTTGCTGAAAGCCGTTGGCCGACAGAAAGTCTTTCCTGTTCTGTTTAAGCGTGGCTATGGGGTCAGCCTCAACGAGTCGCTGAACGCCGCCGAGTATCTGGCGAGCGAGGGGACCTCGAATGTCATATTTTGTTTGCGCGGCATGAAGAGTTCAGCCAGTAGCCCGCACCGCAATATGGTGGACTTTGGTCAGGTTCCAGCTGTCAAGCGCCTGACCCGCATGCCGGTCTGCATTGACCCGTCTCACTCGGTGGGCAGCCGCGAGCGCTCTTCCGATCAGATTCTCGATGTCGCTCACGTGGCAGCCCAGGGACTGGTGGCCGGCGCCAATATGGTGCTGGTAGATTTTCACCCAGATCCGGCACATGCGCTGGTAGATGGCCCTCAAGCATTACTGATGGAAGAACTACCCAGGTTCCTGGACGATATGCTGGCAAGCCATGCGTTTTATCAGCAGCGAAAGAAAATTTGGGCTTGAGGAACTGGTTTCGGGCTGAACCTAGAATCAGGCAAACTGCGAAATCTTAGAGTCGTGCCTTACTGGCATCAAAAAAACCTGCCTTGCTGACCTCTTCACACTTCAGGGTATCACCGCCACAAATCTCACAGGCACCACCATTACCCATGTTGTTCAGGCCACCACAGGTGCCTGCCAGCGGCTTCCGACCGCGCATTACACCGATCGCCATACCGGCGACAATCAACAGCAGAATCAGAAATGTCAGGAAAAATTCAATCATTGTTCATTCACCTGGTTTAATGTCAAAACACTGGAGCAACCCTGTAACTACTGCATCGAAATGCCTTTGCGTCGCACTGCATGTCTTCATGCTTTCAATGCGCCATCTCTATCTTAGGTAAAAAAAGCTA
>JAYODE010000001.1:213671-218083 GCA_038106185.1 Gammaproteobacteria bacterium
CAACAAAAAGCTAGGCAACAAATCGTTAGAAAAGAAAGCTATCTTTTCTTGGAAAAGGCCAGCTACTCAGCCTTCAGATAGGGGGCAAATGCTGTCGAATAACGCGCCTCAAATCCGTTTTCCTGCTTGAGTATAACAAAAACGGCGAGCGCTTGCGCCTCTGCCAGCGCCAATCCTCGCTCTGCCCCCATCACATTGATCGCAGTCGCCAGACCGTCAGCCAGCGCCGTGGATGATGCCAGCACCGTCACTGACGCCAGGTTGTGCGTGATCGGATAGCCTGTTGCTGGATCAATGGTATGGGAATAGCGCACCCCTTCCCGTTCGAAATAGTTACGATAATCACCCGACGTCGCCATTGCCATACCGTCTAACTCTACGACACGAAACGGCATTCGCTGATTTGAGGCCGGCAGCTCCACGGCGACCCGCCAGGGTATTCCCTGCGCATTGGTGCCTTTGCCACGGAGTTCTCCGCCAATTTCTACCAAATAATGCTGCAGGTCATGGCTCTCGAGCAGCCTGGCCAGCTCATCGACCGCATAACCTTTGGCAATCGCTGACAGGTCAACATACAGACTAACATTCTTACGCAGGGCGTCCTCGCTAATCTGCAGGTGTCGAAAGCCGATACCTGCAAGGGTCTCGGCGATAAGGCCTGCCGCAGGCACCTGATCCGGGCCGGGGTTTGGGCCGAAACCCCAAAGATTGACCAGCGGACCGACGGTCACATCAAAACTCCCCTCGCTCAGTTGATAAATATCGGCAGCCATACGCAGAACCGAGAGGGTCTCAGGGCTGGCGTGAAACCATTCGCCGGCAGGCGACAGATTGAAGCGCGACAGCTCCGATTCAGGGATATAGGTCGACATCAGGTTATTGATCTGCTGCAAGCGAGTCTCAATCTCGGCTTTGAGGCGCACCTCGTCCACGCCGACGGCGATGATTTTGACGGTGTAGGTCGTGCCCATCGTATTGCCAGAAACCACTACCTGACGAGACTGGTCGCAGCTGCCCAACAGGATTAGACATAAAATCACTAATGTACGCACTATCGTCCTCACTAACGGCTAGACGCTATCATATCGGTTTAGGCGCTGGTCATCAGTAAATAGTCACCGTAAACTCTGTTGCTCAACGTCGGGACTCGGCAACTTCGATTTTTAAGAGAATTTCACTGTGCTATTAACCAACGCCACTATTGAGTCACTCCAAGAGGCCTACCATAGCCTGATTCCTATCAGCGAGCACATGGGAATTCGAGTGGTCAGCTATGATGGCGAATGTCTAAGAGTCACAGCACCACTGGCAAACAACATCAATCACCAGCAGTCGGCTTTCGGCGGCAGTCTCTTTTCTTTGGTCGCGCTGGCAGGTTGGGGAATATTACAACTGAAAACCGCTGAGCTCGGACTCGATTGCAACACGGTTATCGCCGGCGGAGAGGTGGGCTATCATTTGCCCGTGTTCACAGATTTGGTCTGCGAATGCCGATTACCGAGCAACTATAGCGACTTTGCCAGCCGGCTGACAAATACCGGCAAGGCCAGTATCTTGCTGGATACAGGTATTTTGCTGGATGATGCCAGCGCTATGACCTTCAGCGGCAAGTATGTGGTTCGTCAGATTCGCTGACGCCGGCAACGCGCTAGCGCCTTACGAAGCGAGTTGATATCAAGGCAGCGAGCAGTAACAGAACACTGGACCACCAAAGGCAGCCCACCAGACCCTGGTTCTGATAGACCAACCCTGAAAGCACCGTGCCCAGGAGTCGTCCAGCGGCATTTGCCATATAATAGAAACCCACATTCTTCGCCATCTCGTCTCGCGGCGACCAGGCTACGATCAAATAGGAATGGATCGAGGAATTTAGCGCAAACACCACGCCAAAAACCAACAAACCGATAACCAGAACCAGATCTGCCTGCAAGTTCGTCTCTAGCATTAACGCAATGCCCGCTGGCACCAAAGCCAGGATGTTGACCCAAACAAGGGCTTCACGGCCATTCGGTCCTCGACTAGCGTCAGTCTGGTGCAATAGCACCGGCGCCATGGCTTGAACCAGACCATAGCCCATCACCCAAACAGCCAGGAAACTGCCAACCGTGACAAACTCCCAGCCAAGCACTGCGTAAAGATAGACCGGCAAAGCGACCACAAACCAGATATCCCGAGCACCAAACAGGAAAAACCGAGCGGCCGCTAGCCAATTTATCAGCGACTCAGTCGCAAACATCTGCTTGAACGGAGGCTTGGTCTTGGTCTTGCCCAAACCCGATGGCAATAGCCAGGCACTAAGCAGTAGCGCGATCAATAGACCAGCCGCCAACACCGCCAGAGCGCCACGAAAGTCCAGCCACTGCAGCAATCCAGCACCGAGAAAAAAACCCAGCCCTTTAAGCGCATTCTTTGAGCCTGTCAGCAAGGTCACCCACTTGAACAAGCGAGAGTCGCTGGCTTCTTCTGGCAATAAAAGCTTGACGCTCGCCTTAGCGGCCATCTTGTTCAGATCCTTGGCAATGCCCGACAATGCCTGAGCCAACATCACATAGGCTACCGACAGCCAGAGGTCCGGAGCCATCAACAGGACGAGGGCAAGCACCTGCAGTCCCATTCCCAGCAGCATCGTGAGATTTAGCCCGACACGGCTACCGAGCCAGCCGCCCACCAGATTGGTGACAATCCCAAAGAACTCATAAAAAAGAAACAGCGTGGCGACAGCCAGCGGCGAGTAACCCAGCTGATGGAAATACAGCACCACCAGCATGCGGATTGCGCCATCGGTCAGGGTAAAGGCCCAGTAGCCACCAGTAACAACCAGATAATTGCGCATCACACTTGGTTCGGCAGGCCGGCGGCCACCTTATCCAGCAAGTCAATCAGGCGGTTCACGTAGCCCCACTCATTATCGTACCAGGCATAGAGTTTTACCTGGGTCGAGTCTATGACCATGGTCGACTGAGCATCGACAATCACCGAACGTGGATCCTTAACATAATCTACAGACACCAGTGGCCGCTCTTCATAGCCAAGAATACCCTTGAGTTCAGCGGCGGCTGCCGTCTTGAAATATCCATTTATCTCGTCGACCGTGACCGGTCGGGCTGCCTCAAAAACAAAATCCGTCAGTGATGCGCCTAGCAGGGGCACGCGCACCGCCATGCCATTAAGCTTTCCGCGCAGATCCGGGAAGATATCCGTAATCGCCTGGGCTGAGCCAGTTGTCGTTGGTATCAACGACTGGCCTGCAGCCCTGGCTCGACGCAAATCGCGATGTCCCTTATCCACCAGTGTCTGAGTATTGGTCAAGGCGTGGATGGTCGTCATGGTGCCATGCCGAATCCCGACATGGGCCTGCATGACCTGGATCAGTGGCGCCAGGCAATTGGTGGTGCAAGAGGCCGCACTCAACAGGTGGTGACGATTCGGATCATACAGCTGATCGTTAACACCGTAGACAATATTTAAGGCACCTTGCGTCGGTGCAGCAACGATGACTTTCTTGACGCCCTGGTCAAAGTAGACCTGCAAGGCTTTCGGAGTCTTGTGGTGTAAGCCAGTCGCTTCGATCACGATGTCGCAGCCGGACCAGTCAGTAGTAGACAGGTTGGGATTCGAGCTATAGGCGGCTAATTGATCATCAATTACAATGCCATTGGCGCTACCGCTCACCTCTTGTTCCCACTGACCGTAGATGGAGTCGAACTTGAGCAGGTGCGCTGATCCGGCGGCATCCGTCGCGACTTCATTGATCCGAGCCAACCGGTAGCCGAAGCGCTGGGCAACAAGCCGACAACTGAGTCGGCCCATGCGGCCAAAACCATTAATTCCTAACGTTACCGCCATAGACAGCTCCCGCAACTCGCCGTGTTATTGTCTGGTCAATGGATCTCTATTGAAAGCCTGAGGTCACAATCTCGCTCAACCACAGACCGAGGGATTTTTACCTCAGACTATCGAACAGCGCAAATCTATGATTGAATCCAACCTCAATTTTCAAAAAGCTGATTTATCATGCCCGCTCGAACCACCTGCTCCGCTATTTTCCTTGTGACATTGCTGCTCACTGGCTGTCAGACCGTCAACAACTCGATCGACGCGATTGGCGGCCTTTTTCTCGGCAAGCAGACTAAAAACTGTAGCGGCGAAAACTGCGAGACTGAAAGCCTCATTGATAACACAGCGACCAATCAGAATTGGTATTGTTATGGCAGCATTCGAGGTGCCGACTGGGACTGTCAGCGCACGCCGGATCAAACAAAGATAAAACCCGTCACTGATGCACCCACCAGTCGTTTCGCCGAGCCGATCAATTTGAATGCTGCAGAGCCACAGGCGCAAAGCGCCTCGCCACAGAGCTTTCGGTGACTAGCGTGCCTATCTTGACATCGAATGGCTTGACATCGAATGGC
>JAYODE010000001.1:218183-252355 GCA_038106185.1 Gammaproteobacteria bacterium
GCTTTCGGTGACTAGCGTGCCTATCTTGACATCGAATGGCTTGACATCGAATGGCAACTTGCAGCTTTCCGCCAGGGAGAAAGTCCATAGTCGGCAGCCTTTGCAGTCGGTCATCAACTTGGACCTGCTACATGGGCCTGTTGCCAGCAACAATCAGGCAGGTCATGGATGAAATCGGAGACTGACTCCAGACTGAACAGACTCAACTCACGAGCCCGATTGCCTGCTGTTGACCGCCTTTTATCCTCGGCCGCCAGCCAGACTCTCATACAAGAGTTTGGCCGTTCTGCTGTCACCAACGGCATTAGATCGACGCTGGCAAGGCTACGCAATGAACTGCAAGGCAATCCAGATCATCCAATGCCGAATGCTGACACTCTCATGCAGCTGGTCTCTGAAGACCTGCAACAAAGCCAGATTAATCGACTGAGGCCCGTCATCAATCTTACCGGCACAGTACTCCATACCAACCTGGGCAGAGCGCTTTTGCCGGCCGCTGCGATCGAGCAACTTACCCAGATTCTGGGCTCAGCCAGCAATCTCGAATTTGACCTCAAATCCGGTAAACGTGGCGATCGAGACGCGAGCGTCGAGGCTCTGATCTGTCAGATTACCGGCGCCGAAGCCGCGACTGTGGTTAACAACAATGCCGCCGCCGTTCTGTTAGTCCTTCAGACCCTGGGGCGAGACCGAGAAATTCCAGTATCACGGGGCGAGCTCGTAGAAATTGGCGGATCCTTTCGGATTCCTGAAATCATGGCGAGTTCCGGCTGTCGATTGGTTGAGGTCGGCGCCACCAATCGCACTCACCTGGCGGATTTTTCTCGCGCGATCAACAGCAACACAGCGCTGTTGATGAAGGTCCATACCAGCAATTACGAGATCAAGGGTTTTACCAAGGCAGTGCCAGAAGCAGAACTGGCAGCTCTTGCCCATCAACATCAATTGCCCTTCGTGAATGATCTTGGCAGTGGCACCCTCATAGATCTCAGCCGCTACGGTCTGCCATTTGAACCCACTGCTCAAGCAGCGCTGATGCAGGGTGCTGATCTAGTGACTTTCAGCGGCGACAAGCTCTTGGGAGGCCCACAAGCTGGCATCATCGTTGGTCGCCGAGACCTGATAGAGCAACTGAAATCAAACCCCCTAAAGCGTGCGCTGAGAGTCGATAAGATGACCATGGTAACGCTATTTGAGGTCCTCAAACTTTACTTGCACCCAGACACGCTGGCCACGAACTTGCCGACGTTACGCTATCTGACTCGTCCAGCAGACTCCCTGCGTGCGCTGGCTAACGAGCTACAGGCCGAGCTGGCACCAGCGCTTAAAGGTATTGCACTGGTCGACGTTATCGAATGCCTGAGCCAGATTGGCAGCGGCTCTCTACCCTTGGAGAGACTTCCCAGCTATGGCCTGACACTGACAACGGCTTCAGGCACTGATCAAGCCTTACAGGGACTTGCAGCAGCCTTTCGCGCCCTACCCGTGCCCGTCATCGGTAGAATTCATGATCGTCAATTAATCTTCGATTTAAGAACGCTGGATCATCCTGATGCGCTTCTCAAACAGCTCCCCACGCTGGTTGCCAGCGTTCAATCAAACCGGTCTGCGAACCCATGATTATCGCCACCTCGGGTCATGTTGACCATGGTAAAACCCTACTGGTACACAGCATTACCGGCATAGAGACTGACAGTCTTGAAGAGGAAAAAGCCCGCGGCCTGACTATCGATCTTGGCTTTGCTTATAAGACATTCGAAGACATTCGCATCGGCTTTATTGATGTACCCGGGCACATTCGCTTTATTGGCAACATGCTCGCCGGCGTCAGCACTATCGATTTCGGTTTGCTGGTAATTGCTGCTGATGATGGACCTATGCCGCAGACGATGGAACATCTGGCGATATTGGATCTGATCGGGATTCAACAGGGTGCCGTAGTGATCACCAAAATCGACCGAGTCGCGCCAGAGCGTCTCGCTCTCGTTCAGCGTGAGATAGAAGTCCTGACCCGAGGTACTTTTTTAGAAAATGCTGAGGTGTTTCCCGTTTCAAGCACGCAACAGACAGGTCTTGAGGCCTTGGTCAGCTTTTTAGTCAAGACTGCGCGCGGCCTTCAGCGCATCCAGCGGCGTGGTCATTTTCGTCTGGCCATTGACCGATCATTCTCAGTCAAGGGCGCGGGACAAGTCGTCACGGGTTCAGTAATCTCCGGCGCGGTGCATCTAAATGACGACCTGTTACTTGCACCGCAGGGTGTCAGTATCCGAGTACGCTCGATTCATCGGCAGAACGAAAGTGCCGACGAGGGCCAGGCTGGCGATCGATGCGCCATGAACATTGCTGGCGCTGAACTTGCCCGCGCACAACTTCATCGTGGCAACTACTTAACCAGCAATCCTCACCACCAGGCTACCGATCGCTGTGACGTACTTGTGACAGTGCTGTCCTCTGAAGCAACGGCCTTAAAGCAATCGACGCCAGTTCATGTTCATTGCGGCGCGAATCATGTCACTGGCAGATTGGTTGCTCTTGAGAGTGAGGGACTGACACCCGGTGCCACCGGCCTCGCCCAACTGGTGCTCGCCGAACCCATCAACCTTTGGTTTGGTGACAAACTGATCATTCGCGACCAGTCCGCATCGCGTACCCTGGGCGGTGGACGAGTGCTTGACCCTGGTGCACTTGGACGCGGCCGAACTAGCACGAGACGTCTGGCAGAACTCCGCCTGCTAGGCCAGGATAAGAGTCTGAGTGAAGTGCTTAGCAGTTGGCTTCGAGCCCGCCAGGAAGGCAGCAGTCGCGCTCAATTAAGTCGTCTGTTCAATGTGACAGAGGCGGAAATCGATAGGATTCTCGCCAAAAACAGCTTTGTTGAAACCAAGTTCGGCATCATAGATCCGGAGATTCTGCAGCAGCATCAGAAACGCACCCTGGCAGCTATTGAACGCTGGCATGCGGCCAATCCGCAGCAACCTGGCTTGTCCCTGCAGCAAATCTCCAGTCTGGCACGCATTAACAGCGGCTTGCTCAACCTTTGCCTGGAGATGCTGACGAAGGAGAAACGCTTGTCCCTTGCTGGCAATCTTTACCGACTACCCAGCCATGCCGCGCAACTCAGCCCGGCCCTTGCATCACTGTGGGCTCGTATAGAGCCGCTATTGGCCGCTGACATAACCAAACCACCGGTGCTTCATGAACTCGCAAAGCAACTTAACATGCAACCCATCGCCGCCACCAAACTTCTGAATCAGTTAGTCGGCGCTGGCATTCTGGTGCGGCCTGTGGCTAACCGTTACTTTTTACCCGCAGGCCTGGAGCAGCTGAGGCAGTGCCTGATAGAGACAGCGCAAGGTTGTCAGGAGCAAGGGTTTGGCGTTGCCGATTTCAGAGACAGCAGCGGCATTGGTCGCAATCTTTGTATCGAAATACTGGAATATTTTGACCGTGTCGGCGTCACTCAAAGGATAGGCGATCGACGCAAATTGAGAAATCACGGAACCTAAATCGCGATTAAGGGCACACGCTATGGGATACTTCAGTCAACAGGTCGCGGCGATCACTGGAGCCGGCTCCGGCATGGGCCGCGCTTTGGCGCAAACACTCGCCAAACAGGGCTGTCATGTGGCAATCGCTGATATCGATGAGGCTAACTTGAACGCTACGGCCAGCAGCATTTTAGCTCAGGTCGGTGATAACAAGCCCGTTAAGGTCACAACGCACCGGGTTGACGTTGCCGACCGGCACGCCATGGTCGCTTTTGCCGCCGACGTCATGCAGGCACATGGCAAGGTCAATATGATCTTCAATAACGCAGGTGTGACGGTGATAGATAGCGTTGAGCATATGAGCGAAGAGAATTTCCAATGGCTGATGGGCATCAATTTTTGGGGAGTCGTGAACGGCAGTCGCGCTTTCTTACCCCATCTAAGTGCAACTGAGCCCGGACATATCGTAAATACATCAAGCATTTTCGGTACGATTGCGGTACCCGGTCAATCTGCTTATAACGCCTCAAAATTTGCGGTGCGCGGCTTTACCTATGCATTACGCATGGAGCTCGCTCAGACTCACCCATGGCTGGGTGTCAGTTGTGTTCAACCGGGCGGCGTGAAAACTAATATCGTCAAAGACTCCAGGTACTTGCCCAGTGACAACTCAGCACCAACCAAGGCCGAGATCAGCGCCAAGTTCGAACAGCTGGCTGGTTTGAGTCCAAGTCAAGCGGCAGATCAAATCCTTAGAGGCGTGAGAAAAAACAAAGCCCAGATCCTGGTTGGCAAAGATGCATGGCTTATCTCACTACTAGAGCGTATCGCGCCCATCGGCTACATGCGTTTGGTCGCCAAGGGATTTCAGCAGCCGACAGAACGCTAAAGACTCGGTACTTGTTTACCCAGTGCTGGTTTACCCAGTGCTGGTTTACTCAGTGCTGGGTTAAATGCTGCTCTCTTCAGCCTGCTCTTTACTGGAACCACCTTCGAGAGAGGCCTGCTAGCTTTCACCTGATAACTTTACCCTGCTAACTTTCTACGGGTATGCCGAGACGCATCAGGTAGGCATCAATCAACCAACGAGAAATCGCTACCTTACCCGGTATCAGGGGTAACTGCCGGCAATCAAACCATTGAGCGTCGGCGATTTCATCTTCCTGCAAGACGATGTCACCAGACTGGTACTCGGCGAGGAAACCAAGCATCAGAGAATTTGGAAAGGGCCAGGGCTGGCTGCCTTGGTATTCTAAATTGGCAACCGTTACCCCCACTTCTTCCTTAACCTCTCTGATCAACGTTTCTTCAATGGACTCGCCTGGCTCGACAAATCCCGCCAGCGTACTATACATACCCTCTGGAAAGCGCTGGTTACGCGCGAGCAACACTTCCCCTTGACGGTGAATCAGAACAATAATGGAAGGCGACAGTCGAGGATAGCTGTGAATGTTGCAGGTCTCACAGATCATCGCTCGATCTCGAGCGTGGGCAATCGTCGGAGCGCCACAACGCCCACAGAATTGATGAGATCGATACCAGTCAACGATTTGCACAGCCCGCCCAGCCAAACTGAATGTCAGGTTGTCAGTGTGCCCAAACAAGCTGCGTAAATTGCCAAAACGCTCATCAGCCAGGCCGGTCGTTTCAACGGTAAAACACGGCACATCAGCCAGTCGTCCCATATAGTGCACTTTGCTCGTCGCTCCACTGAACTGAGCTGCCTCTGCGTAGGGCATAGGCTGCCACTGGCCGGCTGCATCAAAGCGCAACAATATGTCGTTGCCCTTGAAGACAAAGAAGATGCCGGTCTCAACAGCTTCAGGCGCAATCACTTCAGCGATAAATTCAGTGGCAGCTTCCGGCCAGATGAAGAGAGTCATGGGTTTACCTCTTGAATTTTCTGCCATACACAGTTGCCACCGGATGCCACATCAATCTGGCGTAGCTTTGCTTCATGCCGCTCAAGCTCATTCAAGCTCGCACGAACAACTTTCAGCGGCTGACGGCTGACCGGCAATCGATGCCACTCACCACCGGGGGCGCTGGCATCTGCTTCATTCTCGCCAAGACTCAAGGTCACCTGGCCACCGGTCATCAGGAGATAAACATCGGCAAGGATTTCAGCATCGAGCAGCGCGCCGTGAAGATCGCGTTGCGAATTATCTACGGCATAGCGCTTGCAAAGCGCATCGAGATTATTTTTTTGCCCCGGATGCTTTTTACGGGCCAGCGCCAGGCTGTCTACCACGGTGCAATAGTCAGTGATCACCCCAACTTTGGGTGATATTCGGCGCATCTCATGGTTGATAAAAGCGACATCAAAGGCCGAGTTATGAATCACCAGTTCGGCACCTTTGACAAACTCAAGAAAGGTATCAAAGATATCCGCAAATAGGGGCTTGTCTGCCAGAAACTCGCTGGTGATACCATGCACCTCCAGCGCACCATCGTCGCTTTCCCGTTGGGGATTGATGTAATAGTGCAGATTTCGTTTTGTCAGCTTACGGTCAAGAATTTCGACGCAGCCGATCTCCAGTATTCGATGCCCAAGCTCAACCTCCAGTCCAGTTGTCTCTGTATCCAGTACGACCTGCCGCATTGTTACCTCAACTCAAGTGTCCACCTTTCGGTGACCAAAATTGCAATCCTTAGATCAGCTCATCAATACCCTGGTTGGCCAGTTGATCAGCTATGTCATTCTCACGATGACCGCTGTGCCCCTTGACCCAGTGCCAATGCACATCATGAATTGCCACCAATCTGTCTAGCTCGAGCCACAGGTCCACATTCTTGACCGGCTGTCGACTCGCTGTTCGCCAGCCCCGCTGCTTCCAACCAGCAATCCACTCGACTATGCCTTTGCGCACATATTGCGAGTCGGTCGTGAGTCTAACACTGGTAGGCCGCTTTAACGCCGCCAAGCCTTTTATCGCTGCGGTTAATTCCATTCGATTGTTGGTGGTCGCATCTTCGCCACCCCACAAACGCTTCTCAGTCTCACCATAACGCAATAATACACCCCAGCCACCCGGTCCCGGATTCCCTCGACAGGCGCCATCGGTGAACATCTCTACCATTGCCATTGACTAGTCCGACTTGTCCGACGATGAATTACGCTGAATCGCACCCTGATTTACGGCCGGCCGAACCAGACTGAGACGTCCAAAAGCCCGATCCCGTTGCCATAGGGGTTTGATCGGCGTCACGCCGCCCACCTGCTTGCTGGCAACAATCACATAGATCGCGCCAAAGGGCCAGTTAGCATTGCGACTCAGGCCCTGGCTGTAGTCAGGTAAACCCCCTGTGTAACCCTTAAGGGGCAAACCATAGATAGAGTACTGGGCGCGATCAATCCTGAAATTCAGCAGTGTCAACCAGTCCATGAGCCTGCTGGGTTGAATAAAGCTTCCCAGCCAGGGCATCAACTTGCGAAACTCACCAAACGGCCTGTAGGCCCCCCAGAGGCTGATAGGATTAAATCCGATAATCACTAAATGACCGGAAGGCAAGGCAATGCGACCGGCTTCACGGAGGATTTGTTGGGGCGAGTCAAAGAAGTCGAGAATATGGTGCAGTAGCACGACATCCATACTGTCGGTACCAAATGGTAATTTCGTAGGCTGACCGACCAGTGGATTATGATCTTCGACTCGCATGCCCATATCGAATTTATGCAAAATCGGGCTGGCATTATGCAATGGCTTATTCTGTACGCTCAATTGCAGCAAATCATAACCAAAACAACCCGGAAGAACCTGGTCCAAAATAGCCTGCTCTGCAGCCATAACAAATGAACCCAGCTGCGATTCAAACCAGGATCTCAGATCGGTTAATGCTTTGCCAGATTCCAACCTGCGGGTTCCCCTCGTCGAGACACTGGTTGACGCCATTCATCATTAGTAGATAGAGCACAATCAGACTATAATCGCGACCGAAAGGCCGCAAAAAGAGAATAAGATAAGTCTACATGAAGTACCTTTGTCAGTTTAGCACCATTTGCGCCTTGGTTGTCACGCTTGGCGCCTGCCAAAACCTCACGACGAGACCATTCAGTTCACAACCTGACCCTGCTGCTATCAGTGCTGCAACCCATTCTGCTCAGGCTGAGGTTGAGGCAGATACTGCCTCTGATGACTCGATGGGAGAGACGCCAGAGGACTCAAGTGAAATTGTACTGGCAGCGGCTATGCCTGGTGCAGAGGATGACGAACTCGACCCTGACTATCCAGATTTAGCGATGGCAGATCTAGGGACGGCAGATTCAGGGACGGCAGATCTAGGGACTTTGTCGGAACCGAGGTCGTCTACCTCACAGGGTCTTGCAGAAATGCAGGCCGTTGAGACGGATCTCTGGCGACGCATTCGAGAGGGCTTTGCACTAGAACATCACCTCAATGAAGCCAGGGTTCAGTCTGAAATACGCTGGTACGTGAACCACCCCGAGTACTTGAAGCGAGTCGCAACCCGGGCCAGTCGATATTTGTTTCATATCGTCGATGCACTGGAGGAGCGTCAGATGCCTATGGAGCTCGCTTTACTGCCTATTGTCGAAAGCGCATTTGATCCGTTTGCCTACTCTCACGGCCGCGCTTCGGGACTTTGGCAGTTTATTCCCGCCACCGGCCGCATGTATGGCATGCAAGTCGATTACTGGCATGACGGCCGGCGCGATGTGAGGGTTGCTACCACCGGTGCCCTTGATTATCTGGAGACATTGCATCGCCGCCTCGATGAAGACTGGCTGCTGGCGTTGGCTGCCTACAATTCTGGCGAGGGCAATGTCCGTTATTCAATGCGAAAGAACTCAAAGGCGGGCAAGTCCCTGGATTTTTTCTCTCTCGGCCTGTTGAAGGAAACTCGAGCCTATGTTCCCCGCCTTTTGGCCATCAGTGCCATAGTCGCAGACCCGGCAAAATTTAACATCGAGCTTCTACCGATCGCCAATGAACCCTACTGGAAAATGGTCGACATTGGCTCCCAGTTAGACCTCTCTGTCGCCGCCGAAGCCGCAGAGATCTCTATCGACGAGCTCTACTTACTCAATCCGGCCTTTAACAAATGGTCGACCCATCCGGATGGCCCCCACGAACTACTTGTTCCTCTGCAACAAGCGGAGACTTTTAGAGTCAACCTTGCAGCGCTGCCCCAGGATCAAAGACTCGCTTGGCAGCGACATAAGGTTAAGTCAGGAGAAACTCTCAGTGTCATCGCGCTAAGGTACAATACCTCTGTCGAGACGCTGCAACTGGCCAACAAGCTAAAAGGGAATATGATTCGTGCTGGACAGTCGTTGATGATACCTGTCGCTCGAGGCACCAGTGAGACCTACGAGCTCAGTGCGGACGAACGACTCAAATCCCGGCAAAACTATACTGAAAAGAAGACAGGCGTAGCACCCTCGCGCTATATCGTTCGCGCTGGCGACTCGTTCTGGAAGATTGCCCGTGAATTTAACGTCTCTATGCGAGCACTGGCAAAGTGGAACGGTATGGCAACCACGGAAAAACTGATGCCAGGCAAAGAGTTATTGATCTTTTCTGGCGCAACACCAGCGCTGCCTAAAAATGTTGCGAGCCTGCCAGAAACCCAGGAGGTCATTCGCAAGGTTAACTATCGTGTTCGTCAGGGTGAATCAATGGCGCGAATTGCCAGTAAATTTAACCTTTCAGTCGCGAGCATTAAAAAGTGGAATGAACAATTGGGGCGCAAGAAGTATTTACAACCGGGGGACCAATTAACCCTTTACGTGGATGTTACGCAAACAGAGTGACAGGTCATCGCCCCTCTCTTATCGCCCCTCTCTTATCGCCCTTTTTTTCTTGATCAGATGCCACGCTCTGCTCGGCGTCGGGCCCATCACTGTCCGTCACTGTCCGTCACTGTCCGTCACTGTCCGTCACTAAGAGCCCGATTTGCCCCGCTACCGCGCCTTGCAAGGCCGACTCTTCCTTTTTTCGCTGCCGTCTTCAGGGCCCTCGAGCAGGGCCCCTTCCACACTGCTTGCCACTCGTCTTTATGCTACGCGGTTTCCTTCTCAGTTAGACCGATTAACCGTGGCATTCAAGGCCAGGCCCTCTCGCCAATCAACGAAGTCTCCGGCTCCCTGCTGAGAAGCCAGTATTCGAGCAAGGCTAGCTACATTCTGCAAATCTTCATCGGTAGATTTGTTTTGAACATGAGTCACACTGACAACGGCGGCATCACCATCATCCAGCACTGTCGCACCGACTGACTTATTACCTTCCTGAGGACGTGGCAAACTAAAGGCATAGCGCGCGATACCCGGCGCTAACTCTGGCTGATTGCGTTGGGCATCCGCGAAGACGGTCCATTTTAAATTGTACTTGTCGGCAACATAACGTGTTCCCGAGCCGCTATTCAGCATATCGACGATTTCCTGTGACTGAGACTCAGCCAAAGCCACGGCTTTTTCTCGCGCTAAGGCTTCACGGATCGAGGCGCTGACCTCAACGAGGGGTTTCGCTTCTCGCGGCTGATAACTTCTTAATCGCAAAACAACATGATGGTTAGGGTCAATCTCCAGCAAACTGCTGTTATTACCCTCAAGCAACACATCAGGACTAAAAGCAGCGTTAGCAACTAAGGATACGGCCATAATACCTTGATCTGCGTCTCGCTCAGTAGGACCCGTTGTTTCGATGGTCAAGCCCAGTTCCTCAGAAATCTCCGTCAAATCGTCGGTCTCAAACGCAAGTTCACTCATCCGAGCCGATTGCTGCACAAACGCAGCCTCAGCTCGATTAGCTCGAAATTCAACTTCAACCTGGTCACGGACAGATGCGTAGTCAGGCGTCTTTGCGGGGTCAATATCTGTCACCTTGATCAAGTGAAAGCCAAAATCAGTACGAACGGGTGGAGATACCTCGTTCAGGCCCAGCTCGTAAGCGACAGCCTCAAACTCGTCGACAAAGGCGCCAGGCGCGTTGACGCCGAGATCGCCGCCCTTCTCTGCAGAACCAGGATCCGATGAATATTGTTTGGCCAGTTTCGCAAAATCTTCGCCATCGACGACGCGCTGATACACCGCATCAATCTCGGCTTTGGCGTCCTCCTCTGAGACTTGGTCATTGACCTCTATCAGTATATGCGCAAGGCGACGACGCTCGGCCTCTGCATAAAGGGCTTTGGTCTCCTCGAAAAATTCCAGCAGCTCGTCCTCACTCACTTCTACCTCTGCGATCAGGTCAGCCCGCTTGAGCTCGACATAATCCAGGTCGACCGTTTCTGCCGTCATAAAGGCGTTGGGGTTAGCATCGTAATAACTGACAATCTCAGCCTCAGACACGTCCATCGTACCTACCATTTCATCAACATCAATTCTCAGAAACGCGACGTCCCGAGTTTGTTGTGCCAGGCTACTCGTGCGCAGTACCTGCGACTCAGTCAGAAAAGCGGTGTCCCGAATACCCGTCGTTAGCTGCTCAAATGTCCTGTCTCGACGCATCTCCTCTCGATAGGTCAGCGCTGAATAACCTGCCCCGCCTAGCACCAGCTGAAATTGTGCGGGGTTGAATACACCATCGACCTGAAAGATCGGAGTGGCGACGATCTCCTGATCCAACAGCTGATCCGAGAATTGAAGTCCCAGGGATTGGCTGGCGAGAACCAGCAGCTTGCGACTGATAAGGTTCTGCAGCACATTCTGGCGCAGTTCATCTTCATCAATGTCAGCAGCAGGAACATCTTGTGACAATAGCAGCCGGCGACCCCTTTCAACGGCAATCTCCATCTCCTGCTGAGAGATATCTTGCCCATCAACCGTCGCTACCTTGGGAACCGGAGTAAGGAAGGTCGTAATGGACCCCATACCGAACAGCGCGAAGACTACGATAATCAAACCTACGATGATTTTCGCGATCAGACCATCTGATTTGTCTCTTAAACTCTGAATTGACATTCGATTCCTCATCAACTAATAAAAAAATGGCGCATTCAAGATGCGCCATTTCGAACTGCATGTGGTCTTATTTTAATGCTAACCGTTCATTGAACAAACAGCTACGTGACCATTTTAAACAATTTAGCTATTTACAGCATCTTTTAATGCCTTACCTGCCTTGAATGCCGGTACTTTAGCAGCAGAGATTTGAATCTCGACCCCAGTTTGCGGGTTACGGCCAGTGCGAGCCGCCCGTTCACGAACGGTAAAGGAACCAAAACCCACAAGTACAACAGAATCGCCAGCTTTGAGTGCTCCGGTGACAGAATCTATCATTGAATCTAACGCTCTGCCTGCAGCAGCTTTGGTGATATCGGCAGATGCCGCAATGTTTTCGATCAGCTCTTGTTTATTCACACTTTACCCCTGTTAAATTAAAGGACTTCAATAGTCGGATTTGATATCGAGTCCGTGGATAACGGCCCATCAAACGCTTTTTGCTCAATGCCAGAAGGGTTATACCAACTGGGCAAAATAACTGTCAAGCCAAATGTCCTAATGCGCACTGATTCTCTGGTTTTCATCGATATCTGCGGCTTTTTCTGCGTCATTTTTGATCACATCGGCAACCGGTTCAGGCATCCGTTGTAACGCCACCAATAGCACCTCATCGATCCATTTAACTGGTTTGATATCAAGGTCGCGTTTGATGTTCTCCGGTATCTCCTTTAAGTCACGTTTGTTCTCATCAGGTATGAGTACCGTTTTTATCCCGCCACGATGCGCTGCGAGCAATTTCTCCTTCAAACCACCGATAGGCAGGACTTGACCCCGTAAGGTAATCTCCCCTGTCATGGCCACGTCAGCTCGAGCGGGAATACCGGTTAACACCGACACCAGGGCTGTGCATAGGGCTATACCGGCGCTTGGACCATCCTTTGGCGTCGCGCCTTCTGGCATATGCACATGCAAGTCGTATTTTTCATGGAAATCAGCGGCAATCCCAAGTACTGACGCACGACTTCGCACCACGGTCATCGCTGCCTGAATCGACTCTTGCATGACATCGCCCAGGGATCCGGTCTTCGTCATTAGGCCCTTACCCGGCACTGCCGCCGCTTCAATCGTTAATAACTCGCCACCGACACTGGTAACCGCCAAACCGGTCACCTGACCCACCTGGTCCTCCTCTTCGGCCTTGCCGTAACTGAACTTTCTGACGCCAGAGTATTGCTCCAGCTCAGCGCTGCCGATAATCAGCTTCTCAGCCGACGTCTCCGTCGTGTCCAGATCGCGGGCCTTGACGACCTTGCGGCAAAGTTTAGCGATCTCGCGCTCAAGACCACGTACACCTGCCTCGCGGGTATAGTATCGAATCAGATCACGGACTGCCGCCTCTGTGACTTCCAATTCAGTCTCTTGCAAACCATTGTTTACCAGCTGTTTAGGCACCAGATAACGCATGGCGATATTCAATTTCTCTTCTTCCGTATAGCCTGGAATTCGAATGACCTCCATACGGTCCAACAAAGGCGCCGGAATATTCATGGAGTTAGAGGTGCAGATGAACATCACTTCCGACAGGTCATAATCAACCTCAAGGTAATGGTCATTAAACGAGTTGTTTTGCTCTGGATCCAGGACCTCGAGCAACGCCGAGGCAGGGTCTCCTCGGTGATCCTGACCCATCTTGTCGATCTCATCAAACAAGAACAAAGGATTACGCGTACCGGCCTTGGACAACTTCTGTACAACTTTACCAGGCATCGAACCTATATAGGTCCGCCGGTGGCCTCGAATTTCGGCTTCGTCGCGCACTCCGCCGACTGCCATACGCACAAACTTGCGATTCGTTGCCCGAGCGATCGACTCGCCCAGAGAGGTCTTACCAACGCCAGGAGGACCCACCAGGCATAAAACGGGGCCCTTGATTTTGCGGACTCGGCGCTGCACGGCAAGATACTCAAGAATCCGGTCTTTGACCTCTTCAAGTCCGTAATGGTCAGCGTTCAGGACCGCCTCTGCCTCGGCGATATCGGTTCTGACCTTCGAGCGCTTCTTCCAGGGCACGCCAAGCATCCAATCGAGATAGCTGCGGACGACGGTCGCTTCTGCCGACATGGGCGACATCATTTTGAGTTTATTGAGCTCGGCAGTCGCCTTGTCTCGAGCTTCCTTCGGCATACCGGCGGCCAGGAGTCGCTTTCGAATCTCTTCCAGCTCATTAGGAGCATCATCCAAATCACCCAGCTCTTTCTGGATCGCCTTCATTTGCTCATTGAGATAATACTCTCGCTGGCTCTTTTCCATCTGCTTCTTGACTCGGCCACGAACCCGCTTTTCAACGTTAAATAAATCAATCTCTGACTCCAGCAGCTTCATCATATGCTCGATGCGTTCATTCAGACTGGTCATCTCCAGTATCTGCTGTTTCTCGTCGAGTTTGAGACTCATCTGTGAGGCAATGGTATCTACCAAGCGGCTAGGGTCATTGACACTCGCGAGGGAACTCATGACTTCCGGCGGTATCTTTTTGCTCAGTTGCACATATTGCTCGAAGACGGACATCATCGATCTGAGGAGTGTTTCGGCTTCATTCGCGTCTATGTGGGCTTCATCGATAACTTTGATATCACCAACGAAAAAACTCTCCTCATCTCTGATTTCTGTGATCTCTGCCCGTTGCCCCCCTTCTACCAAAATTTTGACCGTCTTGTCGGGCAAGCGTATCAGCTGAAGTATCGTGGCCACCGTGCCAAAACTGTATAAATCACCGACTCCCGGCTTTTCATTTTCCGGATCTCGCTTTGCGACCAACAGCACCCGCTTGCTTTTGTCATGCTTCTGAGCATAGTCCAGCGCTCGAATCGACTTTTCAGTACCAATGAACAGCGGCTGGACACCGTGGGGGTATACCACCATATCGCGCAAAGTCACGATGGGGACATTTTTCATGCTAGCCATAATCTCTCCTGGTCGTTAACCGCAACCACGGTCATTGCAACGGTTAACGCAGTTTACGTTGAGCACTCGACCTTCAAGTACTAAATAGGCGTTTCGAAGATAAACGTTTTGAAAACAGGCGCTTGAGGGCCCATCGGCCTGCTCCTCTGACAGGAGTACCAGCGCTTTGGCGTTCAGACCCAAGTACCGAATACCTTTAACCCAGAGCACTCGCGCTACAAAGTGCTGCCTGCCACCGGCAAGGCCCCACAACGCCTTCAACAATTAGCTTTTAACAATTTGAGTTCAACAATAGCAAATTTCAACCTCTGACGGCTCACTACTTGCAAAAAAAAAGGCCAATGGCCTTTTTTTTGTTCTCAGCGCAGGCTTCGACTATGCGGATGATTCTTGCCTTTCATATCGGCGCCCGCACCGTCTCTGTAAGACGCTAATCATCCGCCAGCTCGTGCGTTGGTATCTACTCGGGCATGGCCTTTTGCTTCTCCTGGTTTTCATAAATCAGCATTGGCTCGGAGCTCCCATTAATGACGTTCTCGTCAATAACTACCTTGCTGACACCCGTCACAGACGGAATCTCGTACATAATCTCCAATAAGACTGCCTCAAGAATAGAACGCAATCCTCGAGCACCTGTCTTTCGCTCCATCGCTTTCTTGGCAATCGCGTCAAGGGCATCTTCTCGAAAATCAATGTTGACGCCTTCCATCTCAAACAGTTTCGCATACTGTTTGGTGAACGCATTCTTGGGTTCTTTCAGAATTCGGATTAAAGCATCAGTATCCAACTCATCAAGGGTCGCGATCACCGGCAAGCGCCCTACGAACTCAGGAATCAGACCATAGCGCACCAGGTCTTCCGGTTCCACTGAGCGCAAGGTATCTCCTAGGTTCTTCTTGTTCGACTCGGTGGCAACATTGGCACCAAAACCTATGCCGCTCTTAGCCGAGCGATTGGTGATGACTTTATCCAATCCAGAGAAGGCACCGCCGCAAATAAACAGGATGTTGGTCGTATCAACCTGCAAAAACTCTTGCTGCGGGTGTTTTCTGCCACCCTGGGGCGGCACTGAGGCGACAGTCCCTTCAATCAACTTCAACAATGCTTGCTGAACACCTTCACCAGAAACATCACGGGTGATGGACGGGTTATCAGATTTACGCGAAATTTTATCAATTTCATCTATGTAGACAATGCCAACTTGTGCCTTTTCTACATCATAGTCACACTTCTGCAACAATTTTTGAATAATATTTTCTACGTCTTCGCCAACGTAGCCGGCTTCCGTAAGGGTTGTCGCATCCGCTATGGTGAAAGGCACATCAAGTAGTCGCGCCAAGGTTTCTGCCAACAAAGTTTTACCCACACCTGTGGGCCCAACCAGAAGAATATTACTTTTTTGCAACTCTACGTCGTCTTTTTTACCAACGTAGTTCAAGCGTTTGTAATGATTGTAGACCGCTACAGCCAGCACTTTCTTGGCCCAGTGCTGACCGATGACATACTCATCGAGAATAGCCTTGATCTCCTGCGGAGTCGGCAGCTTCTTCTTCTCGCCTTCGTCACTGGTTTCCTGTAACTCTTCGCGAATGATGTCATTACAAAGTTCGACGCATTCATCGCAGACATACACAGACGGGCCAGCGATTAGCTTTCGCACTTCATGCTGACTTTTACCGCAAAAGTTACAATGCAGCAATTTGCTATCGCCGTTATTATGGTCGTGATCGTCAGCCATTACTCCACCTCATTTCAATCTGTTTTGCGCAGACGAGTGACCTGGTCCGAGGACTTCTTGGCCGAGACCTGGCTTATTCTGCTGGTCAACTCGATTACGGTATAAAATAGTACCTAAATCAGCTGCGGATTTGAACTCTCGCGCTTTTCCCGCCGAGCTTAAACTGCTGCGAGGGGTGTTCGTGGTTCCTGGACCTTGTCTATCAAACCATAAGTTTTGGCTTGTGCGGCGGTCATGAAGTTGTCGCGCTCTGTATCACTGGCGACTTGTTCAACGGTTTGTCCCGTATGCAAAGCCATGATTTCATTCAAACGCCCACGCAAATACAGGATTTCCTTCGCTTGAATTTCTATGTCGCTGGCCTGACCCTGAGAGCCACCACTCGGCTGGTGTATCATGACGCGAGAATTAGGCAGGCAATAGCGTTTACCATGGGCTCCGCCTGCAAGCAACAGAGCGCCCATGCTGGCAGCCTGACCAATACACATAGTACTCACATCGCAGTTAATGAACTGCATAGTGTCATAGATCGCCAAGCCAGCAGTGACTGACCCGCCGGGTGAATTGATGTAAAGCTGGACGTCTTTGTCGGCGTTTTCCGACTCCGCATAAAGCAGCTGAGCGACGACAAGATTCGCCACATTATCGTCAATGGGTCCGACAATGAAGATGATCCTCTCTTTTAAAAGACGAGAGTAGATGTCGTAAGACCGCTCGCCCCTGGCTGTCTGCTCCAAAACCATGGGTATCAGACCCAGGCTGGTGGTCGCCGGAAGATGATCGTCAAATATATTGCTCATTAGCACCTCATGATTTTGCTGGGTTGGATCGCGGACCTGTCCATTGCCTCTCTTGACCAGACCGTCCGCCACCTGCCATTAATAATTAACGACCCTGCTTTGATTACCCTAATATTGCGTCATTCCGCCAAAACTTCAATGCTTGAAAAACAAAAAGTGTTGCAGAAATTCACCACCAAACCACATTCTCTGCTTCTGGCCAGGCTATCTGGCCACTCAAATCTAGGATTTCTGATTATCATCCTCGGTTTCACCAGTGGCCTCTGCAGCGCTTTCGGTCGCTGAGTCCGCCTCGGATTCGGCGGGTAGTGGCGCAGGCGTCGGTTTGATCGCTGCATCATAGTCCATCGCGAGATCAGTCACCTTAGCGCCCGCCAGAATAGTATCTATGACTTGATCTTCGAGTACCAGGTTGCGGATTTGGTTCAGCTGTTGCTCATTTGAATAGTAGTAATTGATTATTTCCTGCGGCTCTTCATAGGAGCTCGACATGTTTTCAATCGTGGTTCTGACCCGATCTTCATCTACGATCAATTGGTTTTGCTCAACAATCGCATTGACCATTAATCCCAGCTGAACGCGCTTAGTTGCCTGGGCCATAAACATTTCAGCGGGCAGAATAGAAGGGTCAATCTTTTGATTTCCGCCAAACTGCTGAACAGCTTCCTGACGCATGCGATCGACTTCCGAACTCACCAGTGCACTGGGTACTTCGATAACATTTGTGTCGGCAAGACCGTCCAACACCTGGTTCTTCACTTTATTTTTTATCGCGGCTTCAAGCTCCTTTTCCATATTACCCAGGACCTCAGCGCGGAAGCTGGCTAAATCCCCATCCTTAACGCCAAATTGCTCAAAGAAAGCGGCTTCCAACTCAGGCAATGCCGGCTCGGCAACCTTGTTCACCTTGATTTTGAATATGGCTAGTTTACCGGCGAGCTCCTTGGCCTGGTAGGCTTCAGGAAACGTCACCTCAATCTCTTTCTCTTCACCTGCCTGACAGCCCAACAAACCTTCCTCAAATCCCGGAATCATGCTCTTGCTGCCCAAAACGATATCAGTCCCTTCCGCCTTTCCCCCTGCAAAAGCTTCGCCCTCAACAAAGCCTTCAAAGTCAACATTGACTTGATCGCCTTCCTGACTGGCACGATCGACCTGTTGAAATTCTTTGCGTTGCTCGCGCAGAGTCTCGATCATTTTATCGATATCGTTATCCGCGACTGACGCGACGGGACGTTCTACGTTGATAAGCCCGAAATCTGCCAACTCAACCGTCGGAAAGACCTCAAACTCGGCGGTAAACTCAAAGTCTTTACCAGCCTCTATCACTACATCCTGGATGCTCGGCATGCCAGCTGGCGCAACTTCTTCCTGGCGAACCGCATCAGAAAACGACTTTTGCATCAACTCAGAACTGACTTCCTGGCGAATACCCTCGGCGAATCGACGACGGACCTCACGCATTGGCACCTTACCAGGACGAAAGCCTTTGATTCGAACCTGCCCTGCGGCCTGCTTGAGCTTATCTTCTACTTGGCTCTCAAACTGTGCCGCCGGCACGCTGATTCGCATACGTCGCTTCAGACCTGACGTAGTTTCGAGTGTTACCTGCATGACATACATACCTGTTTGGTTAATGCTTGAATATTCACCGGCAATAACCGGCTCGTCACTCGTCAGAACATGGTGCGAAAGGAGAGACTCGAACTCTCACACCTTGCGGTACTGGAACCTAAATCCAGCGCGTCTACCAATTCCGCCACTTTCGCCTTGATCTGACAATCTACTACCGGGGTTACACCGGCGCTTTGGGTCATCGAGGACCCGAGAGGGACGCGATTATAGACAAATGCTGAAACGATAACAATGCAAGGTCTCATGGATGGCCGACAGGATGGAGGTCTTTGTTCGGTCTGTACCGAGACAGCTTAGGCTTTCAGACAGCCAAACACGAAGGAACGGCAGCGCTAATCCATCAGCCCTTCAGACTCGACTCATCGCCTTATCTTTAGCATTTCTTTTTATTAGAACCGCTCGCCGCGTCGCCACCTTTGATTTGGCAACGATTTGATTGCGCGGATCAGCATTTGAGACCAACGCAAGCTTCTCCGCGCCCGAGTGCGTTACGTTGGCTGCCTCTCAGTGTAAGCGCCTGGAACGGCTATCGCCCTTCGAATAGGCGTCTGGGGTTGTCCACAAACAGCATTTGAATATCAGCATCAGTAGCCCCCAGGGTCTTGAGCTCAGGAATGACATGACGATGCATATACAAATACTGATCGGGGTTTGATCGCATGAAAGCGTGCTCTGCCGGTATGCTGCCATCGGCCTGTTCATTGTGAATATGGAGACAGATACAATCATGTGAAGGGCAAAGCCGCTCACCATAGCCCAGGTCCATCAGACGCTTGAGCGTCAGCGTTCGGCTATGGGGACTGACCAGCCGCCCTGGATAACGATCGAGCCCCAGAAAGCAACCCTGGGCTAGAATCCATTCCAGGTACTCAATATCCGTCGTATCGTTGCTGTGATCAATTTTGACCCGCGACAAATCGACACCCTCTTCTCGAAAGATCTCAATTTGGCGCCTTGCTACCTGACCAGTGGGATAGGAATGCACCATGATGGGCACGCCAGTTTGAACATGCGCGCGGGACACAGCGCGGGCCATGGTCTCCAACGCAGGCGTCACACCTTCGGCATCAGCCGCACACTTCAACATACCCGCTTTAATGGTGGTACCACGAAATCCCTCGTTGAGATCTCGTATAAATTCGTCCGCCATCTGGTTCGCACCGACGCCTAACATAAAACGTGGAACATCCAACCACCAACCGGTCACATTAATAAGATTGATGCCGGCGGCCGTGGCGACCGTCCGCAACAGCTCGGGATCTCGGCCCAAATCAAAGGTGGTCGCATCGAGCATTGTGTCAATACCCTGAGCCTTTGCCCGCTTCAACGTGGCTATAGCCCGCGCCTCGCGATCGGGACCCAACAGATCCGGATAGCTCTTCGACAAGCCGCTGGCTGCCACCAGCACATGTTCATGCATCAAGGTAAAACCCAGATCTGCACTATCTATGGGTCCCGTGACGCTGTTGATGTAACTCATGATATCTTCTCCTGTCGATCATTACCGCTTTAGCCCGAGCCCTCAGCGTCGCTCTGCGCCGATAGCACACCTGGTTATCACTGGACTAGACCAGAATAGACTATTCTAAACTAGCCTAGCCGAGTCAAGTGCTGTGGCATTGGCATACCGAATCGTGTTTAAGTGCGCATCTAGACCAGTCACAGTGCCTATTATGATGACAAAACTCTCTGCAGACGCCTCCATGGTCGCTTTGACTCATCCTTTGTCGAGTGCTTTGACTCATGCTTTGACGAGTGCTTCGAGAAGTACTTTGAAGGTAAAGAGGGTAAAGAAGGTAAAGATGTGCCTGTTGAATCTGGTACTCGCGCTGCTCACCAGTGCCGCTAACGCCGCGAGCGAACAGCCCTACCTCTATATCCTCGGGGTCGTTCAGGATGCAGGATATCCCCAGATCGGCTGTTACGCGGTGCATTGCCAACCGGGTTGGGAGCAGCCCCATCTGCGTCGTGGCGCCACTGCACTTGGTCTCATTGACCCTGACGCTAATAAAACCTACCTGTTTGAAGCGACTCCCAATATCGGTGAGCAACTGTACCAACTGGCTCAGGTAGCACCCACAACGCGCTATGTTCAAGGGGGCATCTTCTTGACGCACGCCCATATCGGCCATTACGCCGGTCTTATGTTCCTTGGGCAAGAGGCCCAAGGTGCGAGACAAGTGCCCGTCTACGCCATGCCCAGAATGCTAAGCTACCTTAACAACAATGGACCCTGGAGCCAGCTTGTGACGCAGCAGAATATCTTGCTGCAGCCTCTCGTTGCCGATCAGGCCGTCGGGCTCAGTCGTATTACTGTGACACCCTTTCTGGTGCCTCATCGAGATGAATATTCGGAGACAGTCGGCTACCGCATAACAGGACCTGCCAGGTCCGCCCTGTTTATTCCCGATATCGATAAATGGTCGGCCTGGTCTAACGACATCAAGGCGCTGGTAGAAACAGTGGACTACGCCCTGGTGGACGCCACCTTCTACGCTGACGGAGAGCTGCCTGGTCGAGACATGTCAAAAATCCCACACCCACTCGTTACGGAAACCATGGCATTGTTCGACGACTTGGCACTCAAACAGCGGCAAAAAATTTGGTTTATTCATTTCAACCATACGAACCCACTACTTGATCCCCAGAGCGCAGCCAGCCAAGCAGTTCGCGACAAGGGTTTCAATATCGCCCAAGAAGGCATTCGTCTGCCGCTGTAAGGCACCCACATCGCGTCCCTTAATGGGCTTTAGACAGCACAGCGGCAAATACCGACCGATCGACATTGCCACCGCTGGCCACCACAGCCACCCGTCGCCCTTTGTTAGCGTCCCTCTCCTGAATCGCTGCCGCTATCGCTGCAGCACCGGCACCTTCACAAACATTGTGCGTGCATTCGAACATGACACTCATAGCTGCGGCTACCTCGTCGTCAGTAACCGCAACGATGTGATCGACACCACGAAGTATCACTTCCAGGGCTAAAGGATCTGGAGTGCGGCATGCCATACCATCAGCCAGCAACGTGGTTGCGGGTGCCTCGACGAGTCGTCCTGCGCGAAATGAATCTGCGTAGGCTGGTGCCTGGGTGGACACTACACCCACAATACGGGTCTTCAAGCCCAGTGCATCGCGCGCCGCGATCATGCCGCAAATACCAGAACCGAGTCCGATGGGCACATAGACGACGTGAATGTCCTTAACCGCTTGCAGTAATTCAAGGCTGTAGGTGGCGACGCCGGTGACCAACAGCGGATGCATCGAGGGCACCATGAGGAGATCACGGTCACAAGCAAGCTGCTCGGCATGCTCACGAGCGGCCTGAAAGTCAGCACCATATTCGATCAAGGTTACACCCAGCGCTTGCATCGCCGCATTTTTTTCAACGCTGTTACCCTGTGGCACGACGATCGTCGCAGCAATGCCGTGATGCCGCGCTGCAAAACCGACAGACTGACCATGGTTGCCTCGAGTCGCGCTGATGACGCCTCGAACCTTCGTTCCCGCTTTGACGAGGTGGTCAAAATACACCAGACCGCCGCGAATCTTGAAGGCGCCCACCGGCGTGTGGTTCTCATGCTTAACCCAAACCTCTGCGCCCAGCCTTGCGCTCAACAGCGGCCAGCGCAGCTGCTGGGTTGGCGCCATCTCGGCATACACAACCGCGGCGGCGGCCTCAATATCTGCAAGACTGATTTGCACCTACCGGGACCTAGGTTGGTGTTTCAAGCGCAGCAAGGCGCGCGGTCCGGCGCTCTATGCGTTGCCTTAATCGAGCATGCCGAACCGGGGTCAGGGGATAAGACCAGATAAACAGCATCGCCAGGCCAAAAAAGAAAATAGGACCACAGCAGTACACCAAGCGCAGGCTTAGAACGCCAATTTCCGTACTCGCCGCTATGCCACCCGAAGGATCAAAGCCCAATAAGCCCACAAGATTCAATGAGAAGCCAGTGCCGAGTGCCACGGCAAGCTTTTCTGTCAAACCCAGAATCGCAAAATAGGTGCCTGCTCGACGACCGCCACTTCTGGCGGTATCCACATCGACCACGTCCGCCAGCATCGCCACTGGTAAAAATTGCAAACCGCCGAAACAGAAGCCCTTAACTATAAACAGCAAAAAAAACGCCAGATAGTCGCCATAAGACAGAAACAGATTGGCAAAACTCACGCCCGATATCGTAATCAGGGTGCACATAAAGGCTCGGTGCTTGCCGATCTTTCGACCTAGCCAGAGCCAGAAAGGAATCGCTCCCAAGCCAGCAATAAAGTAAAAGAAGTAAGCCGCACCGATCGTGGGAATGCCGATGATATCGCGAATAAAGAAGAGTGATACCGCATTTCGAAAGGCCTCTCCGAAAACGACCAGCAGAGCAATAATCAAGACTCGACGCATAGGCCCATTTTTCCAGAGATAGCGTAATCCCTCCTTTAGCGGCACGCTGTCTTTCTTTGTTGGCGGCGGCTCCTTGACCAGCGCCAGAACAACAAATACACATACTGGCAGTACCAACAAAATGGTCCAGGCCAGACCCGCCAGCACAGGCCCGGTCAGCGTCGACCGATTAACGACCTTCTTGTCAGCCAGATCTCCGGTAAAGGCGCCTACTGCGTCCTGCCAGATAATAGTAAACACCTGTACCACCGAGCCACTGCCATCCGCCGTGACCTCTACCAGCATGGGTACCAGGGCCGCCAACATCAGACCACCCAGCACAAAAAACTCTCGCGAAGCCGTGACCCGACTGCGTTGATGATAGTCGGTTGAAAGCTCAGCGCCCCAGGCTCTGTGGGGCAAGGCGATAATAGTGCTGCCCACGAAAAACAGGGTCAGGTAAGTCAAGAAATACCAGACGCCCACATCTTCCGGCGGCATAAACAACTTGTAAACGCCGAGCATCATGATCGGCATACCGACCAGCAACCAGGGCTTTCGACGGCCGAACCGCGTACGCCAGCGATCGGAGATCTCACCCATGATGGGATCCGTGAGAACATCTGTAAAACGCGCGAGCATCAAGATAGTACCTACCATCGCCAAGCTGATGCCGAGACCGCCCGAATAATGGGCAGGTATCCAGATGGCCAGCGGATAGCCTATCACCGCCAGAGGAATTCCAATGCTGCCATGGGCGTACAGCGTTGTTTTACTCAAGACCGCGCTGGTCGAGTCCGCCTTAGAATCGCTCATAGAATAAACCCCCTCTTCTTTTCCTCGACTAGAACATGTTTTGTTCTAGGTGACAAGCAAGAAGGACCTTCGAACACAGAGCCGCAGGTGAAGACTGATCTCTTGCTCAGGCTATTTTGACCGCCGCATCGATTCGTGTGATCAGCTCTTCATCCAGGGGCTCAGCATCAGCAGCGGCCAGGCAATCATTCAACTCATCTCGATTCTTCACACCCAGAACTACCGTATCAACCCCTGGCATCGATAAAGCGTACTGATGGGCGAGAAAGGCCATGGAGACACCTAGCTCTGCGGCGATCGCCCGTACACCCCACGCGCGATGAAAGTCGATGAGTTCTGCAGACCCCGGCTTGACCTCTCTATCAATCGCAGTCGTCAGGGATCCTGCTGCCACCGCTCGAATGCCCATAACACCGACGCCTCTCGTCTGGGCAGCACGAATAACAGCGCGCGGGTTTGCAGTCTCTGCACAAATCGCCATGTTTCCGGGAGAGTCCAGCAGGTTCGCAATACACTGCACGATATCCGGGCGCTTTTGATCATCCAGCAAACCAAGGTTGGTGGCCTGGGTACTGGCAGCCGTCACTCCCCAGGCGCCAATTCGACCCTGTTGTTTAAGCTTCTCAAATACTCGCACCACATGATCCTGGTAGTTACGCCATTCAACAGCGATGTGTGGCATTGCCCTGGGTCTAACACCCTCGTTCCAACCATCAGGTATCACATACCCATGGAGAATAAAGACATCAATATAATCTCGCTGCAGTCGTGCACAACTGGCATTCAGCGACTGAATCAACTTGTCTTCGATCAACTCACCCGCGACTCCACCTACCATGCACTTAGTAGTGACGCGCACATCATCGGGATAGCCATCGGCAAAAGCTAAGCCCATGACAGTCTCGGCCTCGCCCTGACCATAGAGCGGAGCCATATCGAACAGGGTGATACCACCAGCGTAGCTGGCCTTAACCGTTGCCAACGCTTCTTCTCGCGAAGTTGCTCCCCAGACTTGGCCAATACCACCGCCGCCCAGGGTTAATCGACTGACGGGGCCTACGGCACCCAGTGAACTCGTTTGCATCATCTTCTCCAATATTCGAATAGTCGGAACCCTATCAAGCATCTCTTAAAACCAGATGGATCGAGCGTTGGCAGCAGGCCTTCAATAAACACCAAAACGATGCATCATGGGCTATAATCGGCTCACCAACAAACTCTGACAAGCGGCATATTACAAGTGGTAAGCATCGGGATCTGGTGTAAGAGGATGCTATTAGCGGCCAGGATATATTCGCCAATGGCCCTCCTCGTTATTTGCCTGGGCGCAAACTCTGGCTTCGCTGAGGAACTCAAGGGTCAGGTCGTGGCCATAGCAGACGGTGACACCTTTACCCTCTTAGTTGATAAGTTACAGCATAAAATCAGGTTAGCGGAAATCGATGCACCGGAACGCGCCCAGCCCTGGGGCCAAAGAGCCAAGCAAGCGCTGGCCGAGAAGATATTTCAGCAGAATGTCTTAGTCCAGATCACCGGCCGTGATCGCTATGGCCGAATACTGGGGCGAGTATTTCTCGCTCAACGTGACGTCAATCGAGAACTGGTGGACGAGGGTCATGCTTGGGCTTATCGGCAGTATCTTACTGACCAAAACTTCCTCGTCGGAGAAAACCGAGCTCATGAGCAGCAACTGGGCCTCTGGGCCGCAACCAATCCAGTCGCACCCTGGGACTGGAGACGTGGCGAGCGCGAGGTTAAATTTCAAAACACACCTTTGGTTGCCGCAAGTCTGCAGTGTGGTAGCAAGCGATACTGTCGAGAGATGGAAAGCTGTAACGAGGCTCGCTTTTACCTGCTAACCTGCGGTGTCACTCGCCTTGATGGTGACGGAGATGGCGTACCCTGCGAGAAATTATGTCAATGAATCCGTTAGACCAATCACGCTCCACGTATTAGGATAGTCACAGCGTCACCCAGACTAGCGTGATCTAAGAGCGGACTATCGCACCATGAGCCAGGGCATTAACAAGGTCATTCTCATCGGCAATCTCGGGCAGGATCCTGAAACGCGATTTATGCCCAATGGTAAGGCTGTCACTACCTGTAGTATTGCCACCAGCAAGACAGTGAAAGACCGGAAAACCGGCGAGTCGATTGAAAGAACCCAATGGCACCGTCTGGTATTTTTAAATCACTTGGCCGAAATAGCTGGCAAACACCTCAAGCAAGGTCATCAAATTTACGTCGAAGGCGAGATGCAGACGAAGCAGTGGGAGAAAGACGGCCAGAAACATTATTCCACCGAAGTTATTGCCAGCGAGTTACAGATTTTTGCCAGCAAACCCTCGAATAAAACCTTGGGCACCGCCGAATAGCTTGATCCAAACTGGCGTCTTTACCAACTCAACCGTCATCTCCTCACTTTTATCTACTGGCGCCTTGCTAACTCTGGCAAGAGCCGATTTTTAAACCTAAAACAGTCGCTTGGATGCGATCTCGGCACCCTGGGCGAGCGCTGCCAACTTAGCAAAGGCAACATCCGGATCTACACCCTGCATACCCACGTGAACGCTAAAACCGCAGTCTACGCCAGCCATCAGTTGGGCTGGGTCAATTAATTTACCGTAGCGCATGATCCGTTGAGCAACCAGTTCGGGGTGTTCGATATAGTTTGATTGACACTCAATGACACCTGGACACAGAATCTTGTTGGCAGGCACTCGAGTCTCTTCAAAGATAGACCACTCATGGGCATGCCTGGGATTAGCGGCCTCAAATAATATAGTCTGAGGTTTTGCGTCCCAAACGAGATCAATGATTTCTGCCAGCGCCACATCACAATGATGGGGTCCCGGATAGTTACCCCAACATAGATGCATGCGCAACTGCTCTTCCGGAATGTTGCGTACCGCGTGATTCAATGCAGCAATGTTCATCCCCATGCGTTTACGATAGTCCTCAAGGCTCAGGTTCGCATAGTTGGTATGCCGCCCCATAGCCAGGTCTGGACAGTCCAGTTGTACCTTAGCGCCAGAGGCAGCGATTGCCTCGTACTCATGGCGCATCGCCTCTGCGATGGCAAAGACATAGGCTTCATCGCTCTCGTAGTGCTGATTCTCAAAGAAAATGGACACAACACCAGGAGATGCGGCGCTCGAAAATATCGTGGAAATACCGTGACCGGCCGCAGCCTTGTTGAGGTTTACCATATCCAGCTGCGCAGCCATCGGATCGCTGACTCTGATTTCACCGGTACAGGCTGGCGCATAGCGTTTTTTACGACCGGGATTAGCCGCGACGACGTCTTTTGATCGAGGGTACTCCTCCAGATCTTGGAAAAAATAGCTTTCTACCGCCTGACCACCAAACCCACTCAACCTATCTTTCACATAGGTCGCATAGCTGGGTTTTGACATCTCGCCATCATTTAAATAAGTGATCCCACTGTTCGCTTGGCGGCGGAAGACTAGCTCGACAGCCTCAACAATGGCCTCGTCTAGCGCTTTCGCATCAATGGGGATACCATCGGCCACCGCCCACATCAGCTTGATGAGATCGTCAGGTCTCGGCAGACTCCCGGTATGCGTTGTTTCGATCTTGTTAGCCACTATTATTCCCCCACTCGCCCGCTTATCCGTGAATTGGCAGACAGATCCGGTTTAGTTAATTAGAGTTTACCCATTAGCACGTCACTGTAATCGACGAGCTTGGACTTATAGGTTTCTCTCGGTAGAGAATTGTAAGGCACGAGAGTGACTTTGGTCGTCACTAGCAGGCGCTCTCGAATTGCAGACTCGATGGCTCTTTTCAACTGCGCCTGATCCACTGCCGAATCTGGACCTAACTCGATCTGCACCGGCAACGGCGGATCCTGCATGACACCCACCGCCGTGGGACGAATTAGCACCATCCCAGAGGTACCGGGGGTGAATTCCTGCACGATGCTACGAACGGCCGTAGGAAACAGGTTAACGCCACGTACGATCAACATATCGTCGGTACGGCCAATACAGCGTATGCGTGGACCCGTTCTCCCCGTCGGATTCGGTTTCATATTGACAACAACGTGGTCTCGGCTTCGAAACCTTAACAGCGGCATGGCTTCTCGCTTAAGTGCCGTATAAACCAACTCCCCTTCTGCGCCATCTTCCCAGGCCTTGGGCGCCCCCGTCAAAGGATCGATGAGCTCAACATGAACGAACTCACGCGCCATAAAATGCATACCCTGACCGTCTGCATCCTCTGCCCAAGTCGACAAAGAGATATCGCCTATTCCCATTGATTCACGAACCTGACAACCAAATGCTGTCTCGATCTTATCGCGAATCAGCGGATCGCCCCCACCAGGCTCACCCGCTGTAATCATATTTTTTAAACCCAGGCTTCGAGTGTCTATGCCATGCTCAAGGCAATAATCAATCAAATACAGACCATAGGATGGGGTACAGCTGATCCCGGTCGCTCGCATTTTTTGAATAGCGGTCACAAGTCGCTCCGTGTTACCGGTGCCGACGGGGATAACCGTACAACCAATCTTGTCAAATCCGTAATAGACCGCACCGGCAACAAAGGGCCCGGCATTAAACCCGACCGCAATTCTCTGCCCCTTATGAAAGCCTGCGGCAGAATAACCACGAGCGACATTGGTCGCGTACATATCTATGTCATGATTGGTCAAACCCAAGTAGCAAGGCACCCCAGTCGTACCGCTGGTGCTGAATACACGACGCAGGTTTTCAGAGTCACAGGCCAGATGATCGCCAAAGGGCGGCACAGCGGCCTGGGTTGCCCTGAGTTCATCTTTTTCAGTAAAGGGTAGTTGAGCAATATTTTCGAGCCCGCCCACCTGCTCTGCCGAGCTAAAGCCGGCAGCTTTCAGTTTGTTCTGGTAAAACGTTGAGTGCGCAAATAGATACTCGATTTGCTTGCGATAACTCAACTTGTCAAAGCCCAGTTGATCTTCAGGCGAGCGCGTTTCTACTTCGGGATCGTAAATCATAAATTTCCTGCTTCGGTCCTGGTCAGGCTTTCCAGCGTAACGTGCATAATGCAACACGACGCCCCAGCGCCTTAGCGGTTTCCAGATCTGATGTAATCGGGCCATCATCAGGGCCAACATCAACATTCGACTGCGCCATGGCGCCCAGGGAGGCTCCTAGGCGATTAAGGTCGTTAGGACTGCCACCCGTACTGTTGTTCCCTGGCGCCACGTTCAGATTGACCCAAACCATGCCGTGCTGGGCTGCAAAGGTCACAAACTCAATCAGGGTGTTTTGCTTATCACCATTTTGTGACCCGGAATTCGTAAAGCCGGCAGCCAGCTTGTCTTGCCACTTTCCCGTCATCCAGCGACCCGACGATGCTTCCATAAACTTCTTAAAATCGGCCGAGGCAGACCCCATGTAGGTTGGACTGCCAAAGATAACGGCACTGGCTGAATCCAGAGACTGCCAGCCTTCAGCTTCGGCATTCTCAAGTGCTGAAACAGACATCAGCGTACATTCAACACCGCTCACTGATGCCGCGCCGGCGGCAACGGCTTCAGCCTGCTTCAAGGTGTGGCCGTAGCCACTGTGATAGATGACCACTACAGATTCTGACATTTTTGATCTCTCCCTACCTAGCGATGGTAGGCCTCGTTGTTAGGCGAATGATCCCCTGCCAGCCATCGCTGCAGCTCCGCATGGGCGGTTACTTTCTTGTCTGCGTTGATCTGCTCTACATCCTCATGATCCACTGTAAACTCAATCAGTAATCCAGCGGGATCGAAGACGTAGAGCGAATAGCAGTAACCATGATTAAGAATATAAGTCTGTGGTTCGCTGACACCTGCCGCAGCCAAACGATCGCGAATACCATCTTGCGCCGCCTGATCGACTTTCATCGCAAGATGGCGAAACCCGGAAGGTGGCAACTCAGGGCCAAACTCTTGAGCATCGCTGTCATCGGCGAATTGGAAAAATGCCAGCGACTCACCGTGGCCTATATCAAAGAAGCAGTGCATATAAACACGCTCTTTGCCAAACAGGTCCGTTTTCTCACACCAGGTCGCACTCAAGGGAAAGCCTATGATGTCCTCGTAGAAGGCGCGTACCGCCTCCATGTCTCGCGTCACATAAGCATTGTGGTGTAACTTTGTGCTCACAGATTCAATCGTACTCATGATTGAGGGTCTCCTATGCTTCTAAAAGTTTTTAATAAAAGACAGGCCGAATCGACGTGGTGGTGCCTTCCAAAGGAAGTTTAAGCCTGGCGCTGGCCCTGGCGAAAACTCAGCATTGTATTCCTCGTCAAAGGCGTTTTTGGTCCACAGTACTAAGGACCAGTCATCTTCAGACTCAAAGCCTACTCGAGCGTCCACCAGATCAACCGGCGAGCGAACTGAAATATTACCTGGATCCCAGTAAGTATCACCAATATGCTGATAGTCGATTCGACCCGTTAAATACAGTCCATCCATTGACGCGATGGGATAGCGTAGCTGCAAGCCGGCGTTCACTGTATTCTTAGAAACCAGCGGTGCTTCGTTACCATTATCTTCAGGATCAGCCGCTTTAACAATTTTACTGTCAGTCAAACCGAGCCCGAAATAGCCGGTCAAATAGTCATTCAAATAAGCATTGGCCTCAAGCTCGAGTCCGACATATTCGACTTCCGGAATGTTCCCCAGGTTTTGGGTACTGGTCGTTGGGTCATAAAAGAAGAAGTAAGCATTGTCGAAGTCTGTACTGTAGACGCTCAGAGAAGTACTGAAGCGGCCGTCCAAAAAGGTGCTCTTGATACCCGCTTCAAAGGTGTCAGCGACTTGGGCACCGAACACATCTTCTACACCAGGTTCAGTAATCGCGGCGCCCACACCAGTCTGATTAAATCCGCCACTACGGAAGCCTCGAGACCAGCCACCATAGATCGTCAGGTCTTCGGACGGTAAATAGCGGAGATTGATCTTTGGCTGCAATTCGCTGAAGGTCTCCTCACGAACTTCGCCAAAGACAATACCAATTCCACCGGTAGGATCATAAAGTGGCTCCGTCAGTGTGGTATTTTCTCGCGTGTCACGATCATACCGAAGAGACAAAGAGGCTTCAAAGGTATCGGTAAAATCGTAAGCAATATCACCAAAGACAGCCCAAGCAAAATTGTCTTGCGCATCAGCCAACAGGCTCAACTGCGGGCTTGGATTCGTCGGATCGACAAACAGGGACACCCTGGGCACCTTATAGACAGGAAACACTCCCTGATTTCGATCGATCTGGTTGCCGGTTGAAATGTAGCGGTCTGTGGCTATCGCATAAGTACCAACAATCCACCGCAGACGCTCACTTGCAGGGGATGTATAACGGAACTCCTGACTGACCGAGTCACTTTCCAGGTACTGGGTCTGGCTCAGATCAGCGAACCCGTCGCCGGTCAAACTCGCAGTAAGAGCACCAATGGGAAAGAAGTTAATTAACGACTCGCCGGGTGGCACAAAATTGAAATTGTCACCGGTCAACAACTCCTCAAGATCATCATATGCAGTAATTGAAGTGAAGGTTCCGCCATCCGCAAAGGCATACTCAAGCTTCAGACTGGAGTTGAAAATATCACGCTCGTTGACGCCAGGATTATTCACTCGAATATCCAGCGCGGTATCATCGGCTTCCGCATCAATTACAAAATATAACGCCTGGGTATCCAGATTAGATTGACTAATTCTGAAGTCAGCTTGAAAGTTATCAGTCGGCTCCCAAAGCAGCTTCAAGCGGCCGGATATATCTTTATAGGGATCGGCTTTCTCGCCCAGATAGGCATTGTCTAGAAAACCATCGGTGTCAATATAAGACAGTGACGCGCGATACTTCAGCGTCGTTGAATCGCCGACTGGACCACTAACGAAACCTTTTGCCGTATAGCCTGGACCAGAATCAGCCCCGACTTCAATCCGACCCGACAATTCATCACTGGGCTGCCGAGTTTGTATCGTAATCGCACCGCCAATCGCGTTGCGACCGTACAGCGCTCCTTGGGGCCCGCGCAGGACCTCGATTTGCTGAATATCAAAGAGCTGCTGAGTAAACTGAGCTGGATTGGCCATTAAGACGCCATCAACCAACACAGCGACAGACATTTCACTGTTACGGGCCTGAGACACGCCTCGAACATTGATGAAAGCGTTACCCGCATTCTGGGTTTCAACCAGCGTGACATTGGGTGTGAGTGCTATAAAGTCTCGCGCCGTCTCAATACCGGCAGATTCGAGATCTTCGGCTGTAAATACGCTCACCGAGACTGGACTTTCTTCCAGAGACTCAGCCCTTTTACGCGCTGAAACGACGACTTCTTCCATCATTCGGTCGGCGGCGTACACCGTATTCACCATCGGTGTTGCCACAGCGATGGCCACTGCTATCAAAAGCCCCCTCATTGGAGTCACCCCTCATTCTTGATTGTTGATTCTGCTTTTATTTCGCATAGCGAAATGTTTTTCGATATGCGAAGCTTTTATACTAACAGACACTCATAAAAAAGGTTAGTTTTTATGCTTGAGCAAAGAGGTACCACCAATATCTGCGGGTTTGATGCAGACACCATCATGGTGCGCGGTAAAGACTTGTGTGAGGATTTGATTGGCAAGGTGTCATTTACCCAAATGATCTACTTGCAGGCCCTAGGACAAGAACCCACAGAAGCCCAGTGCAAAATCATGGATGCCGTGCTCGTCACCATCATGGAACACGGTCTGGTGCCTTCAGCGATTGCCACTCGCCTCACCTACTACGGAGCACCCGAGTCTTTCACCGGCGCAATCGCTGCAGGATTGCTTGGCGTCGGTGATCGTTATGCTGGCACTGCCAGCGAATGCGGCGCTGTCCTTGAACGGATCGTCGCAGCACCGGATCAGGAGGCAGCCGTCTCTGCTGAAATTCAACACTATCGCAGTATCGGCCGGCCCCTCCCTGGATTTGGGCATCCCATTCACGGCGACCTAGACCCGAGAGTCAAACGTCTGATTTCGGTCGCCGAGCTTCAGGAGGTTGACGGCAAATACATTCGAGCTGTGAAACTCCTTGAGCAGGGACTGCAGTCGACCCTGAAGAAAAATCTTGTGACCAATGTCAGCGCCGCGATCGGTGCCGTGCTAGCTGAGGCAGGCGTGCCCTCAAAAATGATGCGGGGCGTGATCCTTACTGCACGCTGTGCAGGTCTTGTTGGCCATCTGTTTGAAGAGATGAACAATCCTGCAGGCCACCCGCTCTGGATCGGCGCTCAGGAAGCCGTAGATTACCAGGCTTCGTGAACCAACCGGTCCCGCCAGGCAGTATCTCGCCGTCATCAGACGAGGATTGGGCTTCGACGCTGCTGCAAGACCGTTACTGCGAAGCATCACCTCGCATCATGACCTCGAGCCACCCGCAGAGCTGAGTATGGAATCGACGAGAACCGGATAACGCCGCAACGCCATCTCTATTTTTTGGGCTGTTTCTTGTAAAGCCAGTAAACGACTCTGAACCATCTGCTCACGGTCCACGCGCGTTGTGACCGTCGAGCAGTTGATGGCAGCGAGTATAGTCCCTGCTTGATCAAAGATCGGCACCGCGACAGAAACTATGCCATAGTCCAGTTCGTCTTCTACGGAGGCAAAACCCTCCTGCTTAACCTTCTCGATCAACTTTCTGAGTTGTGGCCTGGATACTACCGTCTTACTTGTAAACTGCTGGAATTCACTGTTCTGAAGATAAGCTTCTACTAGCTCTCTGGGTTGGTGGGCAATAAGTACCCTGCCCATCGAAGTGGGATGTGCAGGAAACCGTGTGCCGAATCCCGCGGCTACACGCACCATGCGATGAGTTGATACATGCACCAGGTACAGAATATCCTGGTCCGACAGCACTGCCATGGAAGTACTGTCACCGGTTTTGTCCCGCAGAACCTGCAGGTGAGGCTGAACAATCTGCTCAAGGTTCATCGACTCAATAAATGCAGAGGCAAAAACCAACACCTCCGCCGTCAATAAAAATAGCTTGTCTTTTTTACCAATATAACCGAGATCTACCAGGGTATTCAAACATCGTCTGGCGACTGCGGGGCTGAGATCAGACTTCGCGGCGACTTCACTCAACGTCATTTCAGGAGTTTCTCGCGAGAAGGCGCGTAATACCGTCAAGCCTCGCGAGAGCGTACTCAAAAATTCTCCATCTTTTCTCATTTCACCCACTTCTCTTCTTCGGTTGGAGGCACAAAATATCTCTTTCCACCTACTCCGCGACGCACTTTGCGATTTAAAGCCAGGCAAAGCAACCACAATAACGGCGCGACCTCACGAAGGCCTTCGGCAAGTCGGTATACGGTCTCTGCTGGCGTTGAACTTGACTCGGCACGGTCTTAGCTTTTAACGTCAACGCTATTGATTTCTAGCTCATCGCCAGGGCGAGGGGCTCTGCCTTTCGATAAGAGCCTTTCGATAAGAGCC
>JAYODE010000040.1:0-1536 GCA_038106185.1 Gammaproteobacteria bacterium
CAATGTTACAACCTTCGACCTGGCCGGGATCGGTACCGACAGCATTACCGGCGCGGCGAACCGGATCGGGTGTTCAGTGGACGAGTTTATTTTGGGGCACACCCCACCCCAAAACAACCACACCCCACCTCGGGTGGGGTTTCTCTTACGGCGGCGCCCCCCCCCCCCCCCCACATACCCCCCCCCCCCAAGATTCTACTTTAGCTGGCTAGGGCCTGGTTGATGTCGCTGAGGATGTCGTCAATATGTTCGATGCCAATGCTCAAACGGATCATTCCCGGGGTTACGCCAGCGCGTGCTTGCTCCTCAGCACTCATCTGGCGGTGTGTCGTTGATGCAGGATGGCACGCCAGTGATTTGGCATCACCAATATTCACCAGGCGCTTAATCAGGTTGAGCTTGTCATAGAACTTAACCGCAGACTCATACCCGCCCTTGATCTCAAAGGTCAATAACGAGGCCGGTGTTCCGGCGCAGTACTTTTGCGCCAACTCGTGGTGTGGATGACTCGCCAAACCGGCATAACTAACCGATGAAATCTCATCATGAGATTGTAGATGATCAGCAACCAACAAGGCATTTTCGCAATGACGCTCCATTCGCAACGCCAGTGTCTCGAGACCCTGAAGCAACAGGAAGGCATTAAAAGGCGATAGCGCCGCGCCGGTATTGCGCAGCGCCACGGTTCTGGCTCGACCAATAAATGCTGCAGGACCAAAGGCTTCCGTGTAAACCACACCATGATAGGAGGGCTCGGGATTAACCATCATTGGAAACTTGTCGCCGTACTCAGCCCAAGGAAAGCCCCCGGAATCAACAATAATACCGCCCAAAGAATTACCGTGACCACCCATATACTTGGTCAAGGAATGCACAACAATATCGGCGCCGTAGCGAAACGGTTTAGTCAGCATCGGCGTGGCCACCGTATTATCCACAATCAAGGGAACACCATGCTTGTGGGCAACTTGGGCTACAGCCTCTAGATCGACAACATTGCCAGCCGGGTTGCCAATGGATTCGCAGAAAACGCCACGGGTATTTTCATCAATCTGCGCCTCTATATCGGCCGCACTGTCACTCGCTGCAAACTTAACCGTGACCCCTTGGTTCGGCAACATATGAGCAAACAGGGTATAGGTTCCACCATACAGCTGCGGGGTCGCGACAATGTTGGTACCTATCTGGGTAATATTGCTGATCGCGTAAGTGATGGCTGCACTTCCGGCACTGACAACCAAAGCACCGACCCCGCCCTCTAGTTGCGCTACTCGTTGCTCGAGAACGTCATTCGTCGGATTCATGATGCGTGTATAAATATTACCCGGCACCGCAAGATCAAAAAGATCAGCTCCGTGTTGAGCGCTGTCGAACTCATAAGCCACAGTCTGATAGATCGGCACTGCCACTGACTTAGTCGTTGGATCAGCAGTGTAACCTGCATGGATCAACTTTGTTTCATCTCTCATTAGTAACTCCTCAAGTAAAAATATCAGCTTTGGGGTCGGAGTAAAGTGCCGGGGGGGGGCCCCCCCC
>JAYODE010000040.1:1546-17856 GCA_038106185.1 Gammaproteobacteria bacterium
CAAACCCACAAAAAAAAAAACCCCGTTGGGGGGCCGGATAATCGCGCGGGGGGGCCCCCCCCCGCCATTAACCCCCGACCCCATTGGTATAATCTGGCTTATCAAGTCGGCAGGAAATAGTGATTTCGACAGGTACTGCCGCTCACCTGATTTGGCAACCAAAATCAGACCTAATTCGGTTTCAATCACGCGGTCGACCTCCGCCCATAATAGCCGTGTTTCTGTGAAGGGGTTTTGCGTTTGAATACCGTCTTCGTCGATGGTGAGCTTCACCTCTCTACCGGCACTTCTGCCCCACATCTGCCGCGTGATCCACCATGCTCGCCGATATCGAATGTGTATCAGTTCCAGCACAGCCAGCGAAATTAATATCGCCGCTGCGACCAGAGACTCTTCTGTCAACAAATGTAGCACAACGGCAGAGGCAACCAGGAATGTGGGAAACAGATAATTGGGTTTGGCATTTTTCCCATGGGGTAACGTCTGGTCAAAACACTCCGCGAGATAATCTCGAGACAGAATAAATTGCGTATCGAAGGTTTTCACAGGTGAGCCTCTGTCAGGCGGTCTTATCCAACCGCTTAAACATAAACGAGCGAATCAGTTGAACCACCTCGCCGCTATGCTCTTGCATATGCAGGTGATGATGCCCGGGGCGAGATACCAGCGTCATGTGCGCATCGTTTCTGGAAGCTATCAGTTCTATCGAGCGCTTGAGCCAGTTGTTTTCCATGTCAGCGACGATGAACAGGGTTTCGGCGGTGGTTCTCTCCAGCAGTGCATGCAGTTGATCGTTGGTGAGCTCAAAAGGCCCTGAGCCCTTGATGCGCGGATCGGTGCGCCAGGTATAGCCACCCTCTACTGTTGCGTGACCACGGTCGATAATGCAGCGGGCCGAGGTCGGATTCTGCCCGGTTGCAAGACTCAGGCGTTCGGTCATCGCTTCCAGTGTGGGGAAAACCTTTAGCTGGGACCCGGTCTTGAGCGAGGAGACAACCGTCGAACGAAAGTGATCAAGGGTGCTGCTGGCGTTATTGGTACCACTGTAGCCATCAATACAAACCAGTTTGTCGACACGTTCGGGAAACAGGCCGGCGAGTTGCGAGCCGATCTCGGCACCCATGGAGTGACCCAACAGATTAAAGGTTTTCCAACCCAGCTTGTCGGCGACGGCAAGAACATCTCTGATGTCATTCAGCCCCGAATACATATCCCCTTGACGGCGATGTTCTGAATGCCCATGCCCAGCAAAGTCCATGGCAAAGATGCGCAGATGATCCAGATGCGGCGCTATCATGTCGAAGCTGTTGGCATTATCCAGATAGCCATGGAGTGCAATCGTCGGTAGCCCGTTCGCAGGCCCCCACAACTTCCCTGCAATGGTGATATATTCGAGATCCAGGGTGACTTCAGTACTCACTGCGCGGCTCCTACGCTATTGACGCCAAGCATTGTAGCGACTGAGCCCCACCTAGGCACGGTTTGTTACCACTGTGATGGCCAATAATAAGCCGCTCTAATTGTCATCTTTCGAGATCTGTCGATCATACTCTGCCAGGGTTATGAGGCCCCCTGCCTCGACTGCACGACCAACATCCTTGGCGGGCAATACATCTTGCACAATATCCACTCGCTTCCAGGGCGCCATGGGCGTCTCAACATTCGCTCGAGGCACAAACTTGGAAGCCTCTAGCTTCTCATAGTGATGAATATACCGCGGACAATTGACCCACAGCTGCTGAATGGCGACGCGAACCACCAGATCTGCCTCCGGGTATCTGGCCCGCAGTGGATCCTGCAGATCTATGGTGGCGCTACCCTGCAGGCGCAAGCGATTAGGGTGCTGAAGGTCGATAAACAGACAGCCGATATTCGGCGAGCCCTGAATATTGCCCATCGACAGGTACATCCCGTTGCCGTCATAACTGGGAAAAGCAATGGTCTGCTCATCAATAATATGTATAAAACCCGGATCGCCACCCTTGTAGGACACGGTGGGTCGGCCCAGATGATCGATGGTTGACAGGAAAAACATATCGCGGCTGGTGATAAAGTCGCGGTCTCGTTCATCAAGCGCGGACTTGATGATCATCTGCTCCAGCCGGTCGGCAAGCTGGGTAGTGTCGAATCTCTGTTGCAGGTCACGATGCTGATCGCCGTAAATGTTACTCATACAAGACTGCCTCTTAACTGCTCGTTGTAAAAATCAGATTAAGTCGTACAAGGCTCTAACGCAATCTGGCCTTTGGCGAATGGCCGAACTCTATTGCTGCCGTCGCACGTGACCGGTCACAGTCGCCTGCCTGCGACAAAGGTGGCAACCACCCTGATCTGCGCCAGGTCACTGGCTGGCATGGTCAAAGGGTTGTCGCTGACGATGATAAAGTCAGCGGCCTTGCCCACTTCCAGACTGCCAGTGAGGCTATCCTGAAAAGCCGCATAGGCGCCCTCAAGCGTCATCGCATGCAACGCCTGGGGGACACTGAGTGCCTGATCCCGATACCAACCCTGAGCCGGCAAGCCATCCAGCTTTTGCCGATTCACCGCAAAATACAGGGTTTCTGCCGGTGTCCATGGCTCACCGGGCAAGTCACTGTTGATGATCAAACGAGCACCCTGGTTCAGCACTTGCTGCCAGGCATAGGCGAAGTGAATACGTTCACTACCCAGACGATCCTCAGCCCAGGCACTATCACCCATGGCATGGCTGGATTGCATGGAGGAGATAACCCCGAGTTTGGCGACCCGTTGGTAATAATCTGGCAATACCACCTGGGCATGCTCGATCCGCCAGCGATGGTCTTTCGTCGGGTAAGCGGCCAAGGCCTGTTCATAGATCGTCAAGGTTCGCTCGTTACCCTCATCACCAATGGCATGAACCGCCATTTGAAAACCGGTGGCGGCAGCTTGATCAGCCAGTGCCTTGACTGCCGCCGGCATGATACGTTCGGTCGGGTTAGCCAGTTCCGGATGATCGCTATAGGGTGCTCGCAGCATGGCAGTGCGAGAACCCAATGAGCCATCGTAGAATACCTTGATCGCTGCGATCGCCAGCATGCCATCTGCCCGTGACAGAGGCCCTCGCGCAAACCAGTGCTGCATCAGCTCTGCATCATTGCCATTAAGCATGCCATATACACGAATCGGCAGCTTGCCCTGCTCCGCCAGCCGAATAAAGGCAGCGACATCCTCACCATTCATGCCCGCTTCATGGACACTGGTCACCCCAGCCCGTGCCATGGTGTTCAGACCGGCGATGATGGCCGCCTCCAACTGTTCGGCATTGGCGTTCGGCATCACACGGGTGACAAGGTCTTGCGCCAGGGTCAGTAATACGCCTGTCGGACTACCATCAGTCCGCCTGAGTATTTGACCCACCGTCGGATCGAGGGTCGATGCATCAATGGCTGCCGCCTGTAACGCCTGACCATTGGCGAATCCAGCGAAACCATGGAGCGACTCCAGGTATACCGGATTGTCAGGGAAAGCCGTATCCAGCGCCGCTCGATCAGGATAGCCGCGGGAGGCAAAAGCGCCCTCATCCCAGCCCTGACCGACTAACCAGGCACCTGGGGTTGGGTTTGGAAACTGATTACGCAGACGCGCCACCATCTCGTCACTATCATTGGCACCTACCAGATTCGCCTTGAGGGCATCCATGCCCAGCTCACGCACATGCACATGGCTGTCAATAACGCCCGGCATGGCCGTTTGCCCTGCCAGATCCCACCTGTTGGCCTTTGGCGCAAGGACTTCCAGGGTCTTGAGATCGCCAAGCGCACGAATAATGCCACCTTCAATCAACATGGCTTCGACCTGCGATTCACTGATTGTCAGGATGGGTCCACCATAGACCAACAGCTGGCTTTCTGGTGGCTTCTCAGGAATCCTGTTCTGAGGCTCACACCCGGCAGTGAGCACCAACAGCAAAGCTGCTGACAGAGTTACTGACAGAGTTTCTGACAGAGTTGCTATGCGCAGTTTACTGACCCACCTAGAAACCATTGTTAACCCTCCAAGTACTTTTTTGGCAAATTCTCGGCGTTATTTAACTCACCGAGTTGGAACTGCAGGCTGTTAAACTAAGCGCAGCTCAAAAGAGCTTAACTCAACCGACGCACAGCGCATGCGTCTATCGATTTTAAGCGAATGTCAGTGTAACTGAATTGCACCCAATTATTACCCGGGACATGGCCCAGTCGGCCCAGCTAGACCTGTAGCTGCAATAACCCAGGCCGACCTGAACGGCCAGCTCGAGCCTCAGGGGTCGAGCACTTGGGGTGGTTTGACACCACTAAATTGTTAAACTCACCGCCCAGTCTGTGACATGTCTGGTCCCGACACAGACTTGCAATAATCGACCCAACGAGAGGTAAACTGTATGAGTGACTCGACACTGCCCCAACCCAACCTGCAGTTTGCGATGTTGATTAAAGCTCATATCAGCGAGGTCATTCAGGTGGGTGCCGTTGCGGATGGCGTTCGCACCCACTTTTCTCTTCAGGGCGGCAGCATCAAAGGACCCCGCTTGAGCGCTGAACTGTTGACCGGCGCCGACCGCTTCCTGATGCGCGCAGACGGCGTACCTTTCGTCGATGCGCTCTACGAGATCAAGACCGATGACGGCGTCATGATCACGGTACACAACTCAGGGCCGGCGCTGCCTGCGACCAGTGCCGGCCTGGCACACACCACCCTCAGATTTACGGCACCAACGGGACAACATGACTGGCTCAACAAGGCGAATTTCGTCGGCACCCTGAAGGCCGAGATGGCCGAGGGTTATGTACTGGTGCGAGTCGACCAGGTCTTATAAGTCCCCGTCGAACTGAAACGATGCGGTTTAGGTTGTAACGCTTGCTGAGTGACAGTCGCCTGCTCTATCTGGTTAGCAACGGAAGAGCAAGGACAGCCGCGTTAGTGACCCAGGTCACGGGCTATCTGCAGCACCTGGCTGGCGATTTTAGAGTTAGGTAAAACTTCATAAAAAACCTCGCCTGAACTGGAGGTCGGCAGCACCGCATCATTTTCCCAAATCAACACGGTACCCTCTCGAATCACCAGTTCACGTAGTTTTCCTGCAACGTCAGGAAACTTGCCAACAAACATTGTATGAGTGCCGTCCTTTAACTTGACACGCAAGCGACGAAGACTGATCTCCGACTGCAATTTCGCGAAACCTTCATTTGCCAGCAGGATACCATTCACATTGAAGCGAATATCCTTTTGACCCTTATCTCCGCCATGACGATCCTGTTGAGATATCTCGAATACTTCGACATTAAACAGACCATCATCATATCGTTCACGAAGCTTCCAGGAACATGAAGACAGTCTGTCAGCCCTACCGATCGCCGAGGAAATCATGATGGGCCGCTCATCGTCATACAAGAACAAAGGTTTGTCATTCGAGTAAGCGATCCCTATACCTATCTCCAACATTGGTAGCTGGGTCTGCTTGGAGTGCGCATTCTTAGAGTTGACAATATCCAGAATATCCTTGGCGATACCGCAGGCTCTTGAAACTGAATACCACTGCTCCGGCACTTTATTGTGTTCATTGATAGAGAGAATAACGGCATCTCCTTCTACAAATACCTTGACCGCGCCATAGACTGAGAGCAACTGGTTGATTGGATTAAAAAATCGAGTACTGAAATAAGATGCCGGGTTGAGCTTATTTCTAATCAGTTCTTGAGTCACAGTGGTAGATCCACGCACGTCAGCCTTGAGAATCGCGTGATGCACGATAAGAGGCTCATCACCATTCGCCGCCGCTGCCTCGGCATTACCCAACAGTTCATAAAGATGGCCATTGACTCTTGAAAGGTGCGCCTGTTCCGGATCAGAAATCACATTCAACCGATTGAAAATACGATGCGCTAGCTGGTAGTTACGCAGGTGCAACCGGTATCGACAGTAGTCTGTCAGGCACTTCAGAACAAGTTCCTCGACTTCGTCCTTGAACCGCAGCGCGTTTTCTCGGGCCAATTCGTCCAATCGTTTGAGCAGCTCAACAGCACCCTTTTCTTGTATCGACACTCGCGCAGCGATTTTATTCGCATCTATACCGGCAACATACTTACAGGCCTGCTCGATCTCAATCAATTCATTGTCCAGTTCAGACCAGGCATGACGTAACTGATAGCTCGCCAACATCACTCGAAAATCAGCATCAGTACCAAAAACCTTGCGTAGCTGAGCGGCAAACTTCAGTAATTTCCTTACATCAGCTTTAAAGCGCCAGGCCGCTCTAATACCCTGCTCTTGCCGAACTTCACGGGCCGTTTTCTGATGCAGCCTGGCATCGAATAACAGTCGTACGTTACCGGGGTGCTCAAGCCAACAAAAGGTTTCCCTGAGACTATCGCGCTGATTTTCCGCTGGTCCAAGTAAGGGCTGTGCCGCGAACAACCCCCCTAATTCATCGAAGATTTCACTTTGAACAGTCACATAGCGATCAAAACGCCGAAGCGGTTCCATAGTTAATTGGGGAAACTGACGACGCAACACTGTCTCGAGGGCCTCGGTCGTCTGATTCAGGCTGGCGACTGGCCAAAGACTGTAGCACTCAACAAGCAGTCTTGGATAAACGGGGCTTGCAGCCGCCAGCAGAGGATTGAACATAACATCCACCGCCTCAGGAAAAACCCCTTTTAGATACTGAGATCGCAGCGGCCCCAGCTGATTCGCCTCATCACGCTGCAGCAAGCGAAAGATAAATCGATTCGACTTATAAAGGAACTCATCCTGGTGCTGCCGCAGCCAGAACAATCTGGCCTGAGTTGCAAGCAAGTCACGAGCCCCTGAATATTGTTGCTGGGCCAGCGTCTCTTCTACTCGCTGAGCAATACTCGCAAGCTGCCGGCGGATCTCCTGTAGCAGGAATTTAGTGCTCGCAAACTGGAGAATCGAGATCTGCGCCGGCGTCAGATCTGTTTTCGCTCGATGCACCGTTGTGCTGAGCATGTCGACATAACTGCGGCGAAATCCGTCAACCAAGTCTGAATCGGTTATTTTAGCGCCGGACACAATTTTGCGGACTGCGCTTTCTATGAGCTGTCGACTCGCGTTCACAAAGGTTTGGCTTAAAACAACATCTACGTGGTAATTGTCTATGCCCTTTGACAATTGGCTGAACTCCAGCTCAATCGGCTTGGGTTGCATCACGCGATGCAGAAGGTCAAGCGTGGAGCTGACCTGATACGAACTTGATGTCGTCAATTGACCCGCCTCTTGAAGATTCCGGCTGCACTTGTCTGACAATGAATGACCTGAACTTAACCCATCCATTGACCCAAAGCGATGCTGAAGGCACAGAGTGCCGTTACGAGGGGCTGAACGATATTATTCTAAGATTCATCGAGCAATTGGCACTGGAATTTGGCGTGCCGGCGGCGAGGTTAACGGCATGAGACTTGTTTTACGCCTTCACAGTTACTATGGTTAGCACCTGTATCTTCTAGATCGCACAAGGACCGACCCGATTGTGAAATTCGCCGAGACCCCTGGTGCTGGCCTGCCCGCTGCCCCTTTGATTCCATTAGCCTTCGGTGCTGACAGTGCTGACAGTGCTGAGCTCAACGTCAAGGATCTATCCCTGTGACGCCACCACTGGAATTTCGCGCCGCAGGAATCCCTCGACACATCAGTACTCCGCGGCTTGTGCTCAGAAGCTTCAAACATTCTGACGCTGAAGATCTTTACCAGGCAACGAGCACCTCAGTCGCTGAAATCAATCCTTTTTTACCCTGGTGTCATCCGAACAGCACGCTGGCAGATGCCCGTCAGTGGATTCACACAGCTGACTCTAGCTGGGACTCGGATGAAGGCTGGGCATTTGCCATACACGCACAAGAAACCGGCGAGTTCATTGGCGGCTGTGGCTTAAATAAAATAGATGAGCATCTTAATGCCAATCTGGGTTATTGGATTAAGTCCTCGGCAGTGGGTCTGGGCTATGCGAGTGAAGCCGCGCGAGCACTGGCGGTCTACGGCCTACAGCATCTGCAACTGATGAGAATAGAGATCATTATGTCGACGGCAAATACTCGAAGCGTTCGTGTCGCGGAAAAAATCGGCGCAACCTACGAAGGCATAGCGCGCAACCGGCTAATTCTCCATGACGTGGCCCACGACGCCCATGTCTTTTCACTGATTCCGGCGGATATCCTCGAGGCATAACCCGGCATAAATTATGCCACTAACCTTTTACCTCGATTCTCTGGCAAACTACCCCCATAACTTACCACTTTACAGCAGCACAGGAGCCTAAAATGAATGACGTCGTCGATAGCACCTCAAGAAATGACATGCTGGAGATTTTAAACCGACAGAAGCGCGCCTATATCGCCGAGGGTGAAGTCAGCGCAGCTGTGCGTATTGATCGACTGGATCGATCCGTGGCATTACTGAAAAAATATGGTCCACGATTCTGTACCGCCATGGCAAGTGACTTTGGTCACCGCTCGATAGAGCAATCCAAACTCACCGATGTTGACGCCTCTATTGGTCCGCTACGGCAAGCCAAAAAACATGTCAAAGATTGGATGAAACCCGAAAAACGCAGTGCCATGTTCCCACTCGGCCTGTTTGGCTCCCGAGCCAGGATCGAATACCAACCGCTGGGGGTTGTCGGCTGCATTAGCCCCTGGAACTTTCCTGTTCAGTTAACTTTCGCCCCTCTCGCCGGTGTCTTCAGCGCCGGTAACCGCACAATGATCAAGCCGTCTGAGTTTACACCGCAGACCTCTGAACTGATGAAGGAAGCCTTTGCCGAGTATTTCGATATTGAAGAGGTCGCTGTCTTTACGGGCGGGCCTGAAGTCGGCAGCGCATTCAGCAGCCTCCCCTTTGACCATTTGATTTTTACCGGGGCTACCTCAGTTGCTCGCCACGTGATGCGCGCCGCCGCCGACAATCTTGTGCCACTGACGCTGGAGCTGGGCGGCAAGTCACCGGTCGTTATCGGCAGAAGCGCTGACATGACCTTGACCGCGGCAAATGTGATGGCCGGCAAAACCATGAACGCCGGCCAAATCTGTTTAGCGCCAGATTATGTGTTTGTACCTGAAGAACGTGCAGACGAATTTGTGGCCGCCGCGAGAGCCTCTGTCGAAAAAATGTATCCCGATCTGAAGGACAATCCTGACTACACATCAGTGATCAATGAACGTCACTATGACCGCATCACGGGTTATGTGACTGATGCGCGAAACAAAGGCGCCGAGATTATCGAAATTAATCCGGCGAATGAAGATTTCAGTCAACAGCAACATCACAAGATTCCACCCACCCTGGTGATGGATCCGTCCGAAGACATGCTGATCATGCAGGAAGAAATTTTCGGTCCGGTGATGCCCATCAAGCGTTATAAAAATATCAATGAAACATTGGACTATATCAACGCCCACGATCGCCCGCTGGGCCTGTACTACTTTGGTCAAGACAAGGGAGAAGAGCACAAGGTGTTAACGCACACCACATCGGGTGGCGTTACCGTTAATGATGTGGTCATGCACGTGATGCAGGAAGACTTGCCCTTTGGTGGGGTTGGTCCCAGCGGCATGGGTTCTTATCATGGACATGACGGGTTCAAGACATTCAGTCATGCCAAGGCTATTTATAGCCAGTCGAAGCTGGTCTCGAAACTGGCAGCTGCAATGCGCCCCCCCTACAAGAAGAGCTCAGCTAACTAGACCTCGCCTACAACCGCGATTTGACTCACCTCCCGCCAGCCTGGCTGTCGAGAGGTGAGTCAAGCGTGACGTTACACCGATACCACTCGAACTTCCGCACCAAGCAGTTTGGCGCGAGAATGATGCCCATGGTCTACCAGCAGAATATCAATGCCCAACGCCGATGCGACTTCCACATCATGGAGTGTATCGCCCACGAGCACTGTATCCTCGAGCCGAATCTGCGATCTCTCTATCAAGCGCTGACCACTAACCAGCTTGCTCGCTGCGAAACGATTGTCGAGCCCGTGAACCTGGTCAAACAAATCTCCGATCGCAAAGTGCTTGATCATTTGCTCGAGACTGCTCTGATCCGAGGCTGACAGAATCGACTGCTGCTCGCATTGGTTGCGACTGGCGTGCAATACCTGCAGAACCGCTTCAAAGGGCCGGCAAACCTGGTAGCCCGACATGTACTGCTCAACATACTCATGACACAGGTCTTCAAAAGACATGCGCGTGTAATCAAAACCCAAGCGGTCGTAGTAGCGCCGAATGGGAAAATCAAACAGGTCACGGTACTGAGCGTAACTCAGCGTCGGCCGTCCATGCCTGACCAACTGCCAGTTAATCGTCTCAACGGCATAACTGACATCATCAAGGATAGTTCCATTCCAGTCCCAAATAATATGCTGCTTACCTGCCAGGGCCGCTGTCAGCGGACTCGTTAGCAAAGGATTTTGAGGCGTTTGCATAGGGCTTCTCACTGATGACTACATGCCGATAAGATCAGCCCGTTCAAGCAGATTCTGTTGTAGACGCAGACTCGCCGCATCCACCATGACACCGTCAACATTGATCGCGCCCTGGCCCGCGGCTAAGGCTTGCTCGTAAGCCGCTTTTTGCCTTCTGGCGGTAGCAACCGCCGCACTGGAAGGTGAAAATGCCGTCTCGGCGATGGTAATCTGATCCGGATGTATCGCCCATTTTCCCGCCATGCCAAGTACTGCCGCCCGACGGCACTCAGTCATTAACTCGTCGGTTTGCCGAAAATTAGCATAGGGTCCATCGATCGCATCAAGGCCGTGGGCGCGACTGGCTATCGTCAGCTTAAATCGCGGATAGTGCCAAAGATCTGGCGGGTAGGCGTCACTGCCGGCGCCTATGTGCTGCAAATCCATGCCCTGACTGGCGGCATAGTCGCCCATGCCAAACACCAGGCTTTCCAGGCGGTCACTGCTTGCTGCGATCTGCTCGACATTCATCAGACCCTCGACATCTTCTATCAGACATTCAATACCGATTCGGCGCTGTAAGCCGAGCTTGGCCTCCAACTGATTCAGCAACAGATGCACGAACATCACGTCTTGAACAGATTTTGCTTTTGCCAGCACCAGGGTATCCAGTCGCTGACCCGCACCGCTGACCACAGCAATGATGTCATCGTGACAATAGGGTGTATCAACATCGTTGATTCTCACACTCACCGTTCTCGGGTGCCAGTCCAGACTGTTCAGGGCATCAACGATCAAACCCCGTGCCTCTGCCTTCGCATTAGGCGCAACGGCATCCTCAAGATCCAGAATGACACCGTCACAACGCAAGGCTGCCGCTTTGCTCAGCATTTTCGCACTGGAGCCTGGCACCGACAGCTGGCACCGCCGTAAACGCTTGGGCTGTTGTAAAGATAAAGGCTGAGGCATATAACATTCTCGCTCGTGGGCTTGTCCGACAGGCTATGAATTTTTCGACAGGCTATGGCTTTAGCCCTCTGACTTTCTGACTCGAACATAACCAGTTTCGACCGCTGGTTGCAAGCCTGCACTCGCCGGCAATTTTGCAACGCACAATATTTATGGCCAAACCCTTGAAAATCCGATGCCTGCACCTATAATTGTGCTCTGCAACATCGCGCGCCCGTCGGTCAGCGCGTAGGAGCAATAGGCGCTGTTGGTTTGCTACTTAGTCAAGCCATAGACAGTAGATAGGCAATAGGATAAGCAATAGATAGCCAATAGATAGGCAATGCAGAAAAACCAACATCTGGTCGCCTCAAGGAGAGTAAAAGTATGTTTAAGTGGAGCGAATTGGCCCTCGCGTTTGGTTTTTTCAACAACAGCATTCAACTGGATCCCATGCTTTTTCAGTTGCTGATGGAGGATCGACGACGAGAACGCGCGGCGCTTGCTATGGCTAACGCCGCGCAGAATAGCAGCAGCCCAGCGGCCAGCAGCCAAGCGGCCAGCAGCCAAGCGGCGAGCAATGATTCTGATGTGCTCAACGAGACAAGCTTCGATAAAAAGGCTGCCTGACTGAAGCGCCGAAAGGCGCCGTCATTGTGCTCGGCACCCGCTCGTGATGAGGTCATAGCGACAGCACACTGAGTGCCGCCATTAGACGGCGCTTAAAACCTACCCAAGGCGCAAAATTGGTGTAGTATCGAGAGAGTCATTCAGGGCCTCGCGATGTCGAAACAAGCCGTCACTACCGAATCCAATCTTTGGTCAAGCGCTCAATTTCAGGCCTACCTGGCCTCCAGCGCCTTCACTGGCGGCGCCTTCTCCATGCAACAACTCCTGATCAGCTGGATGCTGGTGGGCATCTTAGTGCTGCCGGGAGACCAGGTGGGGCTTATTCAGGCGATTATTGGCATACCGGCCCTGTTCCTGATGCTACTGGGCGGTGCTTCGGCAGATAGAGTGGATCCGCGGCTGATGCTGATACGGATTTATGCAGTCGCCTGGGTAATTCCGCTGTTGCTGGTCACTCTGATCGAGATTGATCTGCTCAATGTCTGGACTGTCATGCTCTTTGGTTTGGGTATCAGCACAGTCACTGCCTATACCAGCCCTGCCCAACAAGCAGTTCTCAGTCGCATCGCCGGCGGCGATATTCAGCGCGCAGTTACTGCTGCAACGGCGGTGGGTTTTCTGGTGCAAATTATCGGTTTGATGATAGCGGGACAGATGGAGCGTGCCGGACTGGTCTCGGTATTGATAGCCCAGGCCATCTGTATCGCCCTTGGCGCTTTCACTATCGCCCGCTTGAGCCGAGTCGAGGTCACCACCGCACCAAAAATCGAACCTACCTGGCGCACAGTAATGGCGGGGTTGCAGGCGACCTATGCGAACAAGAATATCTACGAATTACTGATCGTTAATTTTGTCTCCAGTATATTTAACGCCGGCGCTTTTATCACCGTTGTGCCATTCATTATGAAACGCGCCTACGACGGCGATGCGCTGCAACTCGCCATTATCATGATGATCTTCTATTGCGGCGCGACCGTATCCGGGTTTGTGATGCTGAGGTTTATGCCTCTTCTTCGGCCCGGACGAATTTTTTTGCTGCTGCAATTGAGTCGGGTGGTCATTATTGGCTTGCTCTGGATCAAGCCTGACTGGTGGCTGCTGATGCTGGCCATGCTGGCCTGGGGCCTCAACATGGGTATGACGACGACCCTGGCCAGGGCGATTGTTCAGGAATCGGCGGCACCTGAGTTCAGAGCGAGAATCCTGTCTGTTTACAGTATCGGCCTGCTCGGCAGTGCGCCGATTGGCGCCTTGGTGTTAGGCATAATTATCGAGGCGTTCGGCACATTGAATGCCCTGATACCGGCGATGTTGGTCTCATTGGCGTTGTTTCTCTATGGCGTGTTCGCAACGGGCATCTGGTCGTACCACTCGCCCCAGGCATAGCACTTCAGACCGCGGTCTAGCGCCGTATCAAGGGCTCTTTAAAAAAAACGATCACAATTGCGGCGAGCACATAGAGCACCAGAAAAAACACGAACGCCGGACGGTAACTGCCGGTGACATCATAGACCCAGCCTGCCAAAGGCACACCCACCATTTGTATTGGGAACATGGCGGGCCGCATCAAACCCAGTGCTCGACCAAATCGATCGCTACCAAAGACGCGACCAATCAAGGCGCCCTGCAAAGGCACTACGCCGCCCATGCCATAACCAAACAGGGCTGCACCCAGCGCAAATATCGATAAATGCTCGAGCCCCACCAGCATCATCAGCTGACCGATAAACTGAGTGCCAATCGCCAGCCATAATGCCTTTCGCGCTGACCAGAAGTCTCCAACCCAACCAAAAGACAATTTGCCCGCAACGCCAAGACTGGCACAGATGGAGATCATCAGCGAAGCCTGCTGCAAGGATACGCCTGTGTCTGTTAAGCGCGGCACCATATGGGTCAGAGTCGCACTCTGACAACAAAACAGAAGACCCACTGCCGCCACCAGCACCCAAAAATTACGCTCATGGATGACCGGTCTTTCAGCCACCGGGGCTATCTTTTGATCCTCATCGCCTTTTCCGAGGAGATAGCCGCCGTCTGGCGCCAAACCCACATCGGCAGGCTTGGAGACAACGAACAGTAAGACTGTGGGCAGAACAACCAGTCCGGTAAAGCAGCCATAGGCAATAAATCCCTCGCGCCAACCATAATTTTCGATCAAGGCTGCACTCACAAACGGCATCAGCACGCCGGATACTGAAATGCCTGTAGCGGCAATACCCAAGGCGCGACCGCGACGTTTGTTAAACCAGTTGGCTATTAACTTCGCCGTTGCCAGTCCACCCATGGAACTGGCACCGAAGCCGATAAAAATGCCCAGTACAATATAGAACTGCAATTGAGTCTGAACCTGGCTCAGGAGTAAAAACCCACTCGTCATAGACAGGCAGCCAATGGCTATCACCCATTTAAGCGGATAGATATCCAGCACCTTACCCAACAGAGGTGCAGCAATGGCTCCGACAATGCTTGTCGCGGTAAAGCCTAGAGAGACGCCGAAACGCGAGTCACCAAATTCGGCGGCAATCGCCTTGAAGAACACGCCAAAGGAATAAAAGAAAAACCCGACCGCCACGAAATCAACAAAGAAGGCTACGGCGACCATGCGCCAGCCGAGGTTACGGGGTTCCATGAATTGCGATATCACCCTACTGAGTCCATCTGCAGAAAAGGTTGATTCTACACCATTAGCTGAACGAGAATGGACGCACGAAGCGAAGGATTTTGTGTCGCTGCAGTCTTCACATCGAATAGGACCCATGAGCTATGACTGAATCCGTTATCACTGAACTCGAGAATGGGGTGCTCACCGTAACCCTCAATGAGCCTGACACCATGAACTCTCTGACGCCCGGCATTAGCGAAGGCCTGGCGGCCGCTGTGCAACGCGCCAGTGATGATGAGGATGTCAGGGTCATGCTACTGACGGGCACCGGACGGGCCTTCTGTGCCGGCGCAGCAGTGGGTTCAATTGCCAGTGGCGACAGGCGAGGCGCAAAACAGTCACGCAAACAGCGACTTGACCCACACGGCGGATCGGCCCGCAACGTTGCCGCATTTGCCAATTGCGATGTCCCTATCATCGCGGCTGTGAATGGTGCTGCAGTGGGTGCCGGTTTCGGCATCGCCACCTCTTGCGATATTCGTTTGCTTGGTGAGTCAGCACGCATGGGCTCTATCTTCATTAAACGGGGCTTGGCATCCGACTACGGGGTCGCCTATTGGCTACCACGGCTGGTTGGCACCGGTAGAGCGTTAGACATCATGTATAGCGGAGAGCTGCTCAATGCTGAACAATGTCTCGCTATCGGGTTGGCCAACAAGGTATTTCCTGACGACCAGCTGATGGTGGAAGCCAAAAAATACGCCCAAATGATTGCCGATGGTCCGCCGCTCGCTTACACCATTTTGCGTCGCATGGCGGGTAAGGCGCACGACATGACTATTACCGAGTTTGCGGAATACGAATGGGCTAATCAGAAACTACTGCTGGGCAGCAGTGACGTGAAGGAGGGCTTTACTTCCTTCATTGAACGTCGCCCAGCAAAGTTTACTGGTAATTAGCGCCTCTAGCGGATTTGGCGGGCTGCTGCGCGAGCGACAGCCCATCAAATGACGCTGATTTGAAGCTCGCCGACACCCTCAATATTGGCATGAATCTCGTCACCTCGAAGAATCGGACCCACACCAGCCGGTGTACCTGTGTAAATCAGATCGCCTGGCTGCAGCACAAACAGCATTGATAAGCGGCTGATCACCTCCGGAACTTTCCAGATCATCTGCTGCAGGTCTCCAGTCTGGCGACGCTCGCCATTGATATCGAGCCAAATGCCGCCACGGTCAATGATCCCGGTTTTTGTCAGCGGTACCAGGTCCGAACAGGGTGCAGCGTGAAGGAACGTTTTCCCTGCTTCCCAGGGTCGTGACAGAGTCTTGGCCTCGGCCTGCAGGTCCCGCCTCGTCATATCAATCCCCACACCATAGCCGTAGACGTAATCCATCGCCGCCTCGACAGGAATATTCTGTCCGCCGGTCGCCAGCGCCACCACCAGTTCCACTTCATGATGGACATCCTGGGACTGAGGCGGATAGATCATGTGTCCTCGATTCGGCAAGATGCCGTAGGCCGGCTTCATAAAGAAAAACGGTGGCTCGCGGTTTGGATCATGCCCCATCTCGATCGCATGGTCGGCGTAATTGCGACCGACGCAATAGATATTCTGTACCGGAAAGCGGGCCTGAGTGCCTGCCACCGCAAGTGTCGTGACGGCAGCAGGTGTGATGACGTATTCCATAGTGACTAAACCTCCACTGAAAAGCTCTA
>JAYODE010000040.1:17956-20879 GCA_038106185.1 Gammaproteobacteria bacterium
AAAAGCTCTATTCCAAGCTCTTTTAAATACCCGGTTAAAACCCCGGCTTAAATAAACCAGTACTGTCCTGGTTCGCTTAGCTCCAATCAATCTGTTAGCGCCGCTGAAGCACTTGCGCATAGAAACCATCCGTATTGTGCCGATGTGGCCAGAGCTGCAACTCACCGGTCTTTAGCAGATGCGCCGCTAACACCGGGTCCTGGGTTTGCAAAGCCGCATAGGTTGAATCTGCTGCTGAAAACGCAACGGGCGCTCGGCTAAAGCCTGGGTTCGTCTGCAGGAAAGCATCAATCACAGCCTGATTTTCCTCGATCAGTAGCGAACAGGTCGCATAGACCAGTCGACCGTTCGCTTTGACTAACCGACTGGCGCTGTTGAGAATCTGCAACTGGGTCTCGCGCAGGGCATTCAACTTTGGCTCGCGCCATCGAATATCAGGTGCGCGGCGCAAGGTGCCGCTACCGGTACAAGGCGCATCGACAAGTACCGCATCGGCTGTTCGCGCATAGTCTGCGAGTTCATCTTGCCCTTGGCGGGTCAGCACTCGACTGGAGACATTGCGAATACCCGCTCGTTTTAAGCGCGGCTGCAACTGTTCCAGCCGCCGAGGTGCGACATCGCAAGCCAGGATCGAGCCGCGGTTATCCAGCATATCGGCAATATGCAGCGTCTTACCGCCCGCACCCGCACAATAATCGACGATAAACTCGCCGGGTTGCGGCTGCAGCAGCCAACTCACCAACTGGCTACCCTCATCCTGGAATTCGAACCAGCCCTGTCTAAAAGCTTGAGTGTTTTGTAACGGACCACGACTCGAGCGTCGAAGACCGCCACTGGAAAAGGGCGTTAGCTGAGTATCCGCATCCAGCTGATTCAGTGCAGCCAGCAACTGCGCCCGTGTAACCTGGCGCAAGTTGACCCGCAGATCGACGGTAGCTACCTGGCTCAAAGCCTCGGCCGAACGTTCAAGCTCAGCACCTTGTAGCTGTTGACTTAGCGAGCCATGCAACCAATCAGGCAGATTCAGCCGCTCCGCCTCGGTCAACCGAGTTCGGTCAAAAGCCTTGAGTGCAGCCTCATAAAGCCGGGCATAAGGTTCAAAGCCCGTCTGCTCAAAGTCAGAGGCGAACCAGGCGTCGTTAACCAGCAGATAGACTCCCACCAATAGTCTCGCTGGCGTCAGGTGGATTTGCTGGGCATCGGGCGCGACAGCGGCAACCATTGCTAACAGCTCACGTCGGCGCCGCAGACAGCCATAGACAGTTGCTGCAGCAAACCTGCGGTCAGTTGAGCCCATATTGCGATGGCTTTTAAAATACCTGTCTACTACGCCATCTGCGGCTGTCGAGGCAGCCATAATCTGCTCAAGCAGTTCACTCGCTTTGTTGTATCTTGCTGCAGAATAGCTCAAGAACCGACGCCTCCAAGCCTGAGTTGAAGCCAGCCTAACCGGTTGCCGCCTCTAGCGCTGAGTTTGACGCAAGTTCTGGCCCTGGTTGGTACGGCATTTTGGCGGTTCTGGTGCATAGCGCCTCCTTCTGCGGCAAATCGCCGCGATATTGCATAATACTTGTCCATCGAGCAAATAGCCGCTACCTTAGCGATTCGCACCCTGGAAATTGTATTCTTATTCATGTCCACTAATCGCTCAAAGACGGCGCTGATTCTCTCTGGCGGTGGTGCACGTGGCGCTTACCAGGTCGGCGTACTCAAGGCTATTGCCCAACTTCAGCCCAGAGGCGGCCACAACCCCTTTGGTATCGTTTGCGGCACCTCTGCTGGCGCTATCAATGCGTCTGTTTTGGCCTGCGAGAGCGACCATTATGGCCACGCCATTACCAAGCTTGAAAAACTCTGGTCAAACCTCGACTCGCGAAAGATCCATCGCGTTGGTTTTAGCCAACTGATGAAATCAACGCTAAGAATCCTTGTCTCTTTTTTTCACCAGGGCATCGTCGAGGGTAAACCTGTCGCTCTGCTGGACAACACACCACTCAGGCAGCTCCTGGAGGAGCAGATAGACTTCTCCAAGCTTGAACAACGGATCCAAAACGGTGATGTTATGGCGCTGAGTATTACGGCACTTGCCTATCATTCTGGCGTCAATGTCAGCTTCTTTCAGGCGTCAAAACAGCTAGAGGGCTGGCGTCGAAATCAGCGCAGCGGCCAACCCACCCTGCTCAATCACAATCACCTCATGGCATCATCGGCACTGCCCGCGATTTTTCCGCCTGTGCAAATCCAGGGTCGATATTTTGGCGATGGCGCCATACGCCAGAGCGCCCCTTTGAGCACTGCCCTTCATCTCGGCGCCAATCGGTTATTCGTGGTCGGTGTCAGCCACAACCCCGCCGATGACGGTACAGAGGCGCAGAATGGTAACGGCACTTCACGGCAAGCAACGTCAGCGACGCCATCTTTTGCGCAAATCGCTGGCCACCTGTTCAATAGCTCATTCATTGATGCCATGGACGAGGACCTGGAGCGTCTTGAACGACTCAATCTGCTCAGTCAGCATTTGAGCGAAGAGGCTCTCAGGACGGTGCAGATCCAACCCGTCGAAGTAATGACCATCACGCCGTCAATACGCTTCGATGAAATCGCCGCCAATCATATCAGCGACCTGCCATTGTCGATGCGCACCTTCTTCAAATCTATCGGTGCCACTCGCACCGGTGGTGGCGCGAGCATGGCGAGCTATTTGTTGTTTGAGTCAGGTTTTTGCAACGAACTCATGCGCGCTGGCTACCAGGACACTATGGCCAGAGAAACTGAAATCGTTGAGTTTCTCGACTTCAACGCGCGAAGCTCACTTAACCTGTCTGCGTAACCCTGTCTGCCTAACTAGCCCCCTCGAGCCTCCTGAAGGCGCCCTCTTGCTAACGAGACCTGTCGTTGAATGCAATCCTTGCTTTGAATAACG
>JAYODE010000040.1:20979-29652 GCA_038106185.1 Gammaproteobacteria bacterium
AAGGGTTGAATCCCATCATAGCATCCACTCTTTGAATCAGCCGCTATCGGGCGGCTGATTCTGAGCACTGGCTTATGGCTACCTACCCGTGAACTCGGGCTTGCGGCGCTCAACGAAAGCCTTGACGCCTTCCTTGAAATCCTCACTGGCGAACATGCCGCTGAGGTGCACCATCAATTGATCAACCGAGGTGTCATAGGACTGTTCAAGACCCATTCGCATCATCCGCTTGGTTGTCTGCACCGCCAGAGGTGCGTTGTCGGCAACCTCCTGGGCCCACTCCAGAGCGGTTTCCAGAACCTTATCATCAGGTACTACGACGTTCACCAGGCCCAACTCAAGACTCTCCTGTGCGCCGACAACGCGCGCACGATAGTAAAGTTCTGCGGCCTTCGCCCAACCGACCAATCTTGGCAACAGCCAAGTGCCGCCGCTTTCTGGCACTACATTGCGCTTTGCCGTCACCGCGGCCATCTTTGACGACTCACCCGCAACGCGCATATCACATAGTAAGGCGACGTCCATACCATAGCCTGCTGCCGCACCATTGAGGGCGCAGATAATCGGCGTATCCATATTCCACATAACATTGATCGGCGCATCGCGCAGATCGAATAATTGGCGAGGACGATTATTGCCGGCATCACTTCCACCTCCTATGCCACCCTTGCCAACTTCGATCAAGTCCAGCCCCGCACAAAAACCTTTACCCGCGCCGGTGAGTACCACGCATCGAACATCAGGGTCCTTGTTAGCCTCGGTCATCTTGGCCGACAGCTCATTGAGCATAGTTCGGCTGATCGCATTCAAACGATCAGGACGGTTCAGCGTCATGATGACCACTCGCCCACGTTGCTCTACCAATAACTCTTCTGTGCTTGATGGCGTCATAGCCATTAGATTCTCCTCACTGATCAGTATGGTCCTGAAGCAGATCCACTTCAGGCTGGCTGTTCGCCCAACGGGGCTCAAAAATAAACTTGGCGATATCTCGAATCACCGGGCTATTGCGCCGATGAAATATTGAGAATTCCACAATAATATCCACATGTCCCATATTTGCATAGACCCTTCGGTTGGCAATCCCGCCCACGGCCCGCGTCTTTTCCATCAGACTCTTTGAATGGCCACGACGAACGCGCGTGTCAGCTTCGCCATGGAGCAAATACAGCGGTGGACAATCCGCTCGAACAAAGTTGATGGTGCGCGACGAGGGGTAGTTGGCTGCCGGACCAAACAGATCCCAGTGGGCATCTTCAGTATAGGGAAAATAATCATAGGGTCCGGCCATGCCAATAAATCCCTTGAGTCGGGTCTCAAGATTGGCCGCTTGGGACAGCAGCCCTCGGTTCAAACACAACAAAGAGCCCAGATGCGCCCCGGCAGAGTGGCCCATGATATAAACAGGCTGTTGGGGCGGCGTATTCTCTGCAATCCAGCGACCAGCTTGAACAACATCCATCATCATCTGCTGAAATCGAACCTGAGGGTACAGACGATAGTTGGTCACAACCACATCGCAACCCAAAGCGCACAAGGTATCGGCGACAAATCTGAACTGGCGTTTATCACCTTGCTGCCAGGCACCACCATAGATGAACAATATCAAAGGTCGCATGCCCGCCGACGATGTCAGGCCAGGCTGGCGAGCCTGACTCTGATAATAGTCCAGTTGCTGACGTGGATCCTGATCAAATGGAATATTTAGCGTCACTCGATACTGACCGAATCTCGCCAGTCCGTTAATCAACTGATGACCCACATTCCGCATCAATTCAATGAATTGCAAATTTACTTTCTCGACTCAGTACAATGGCTTCGAGCGTCTATTTCTAGTATGCTCCCCGACCGCAAGATGACAGTTACGCGCACCTACAGGCCGAGCCTGACGTTAACCAGCGGCATTGCAAAGCACAAGCAAGAATTGAAATCCAACGAATTACAGGGGTTATTCGACGTTGAGTTCACAACGGCGCCAAATAAGACTTGTCCATACTTTTTTGGGCCTGCTGATCGTCAGTCTGATAACACCAACCCTTCAGGCCAATGTCCCTCTCACCCCTGCTCGCTTCACTGAGGCTGAAACAGGCATTCGAGTCGATGGCCTTCTCAATGAAGCGGTCTGGGAGAGACTCACACCCCTTGGTGCCATGCAGGTGCTGCGCCCAGATACCCTGGCACAGACTTCCCAGACCACGGACGTTCGACTTTTCTATACGGACAAGGGTTTATATGTTGGTTTTTGGAATCAGCAGCCCGACGCCACCATCGTCGAGCGCTTGAGTCCGCGCGACAAGTATATCTCTCGAGACGGCAACTTCATCACCCTTGACCCGAGTGGCGCCGGCCTGTACGGCTACTGGTTTGGTATCAACCTGGGTGGAACCTTGATGGACGGTACAGTGCTGCCGGAGCGTCAGTACAGCAATCAATGGGACGGACCCTGGCGCGGCGCGTCGGCGCGAGTGGAAGGTGGGTGGAGTACCGAGTTCTTTATTCCCTGGTCAATGATGACCATGCCGGATACGGCAGACGCTCGACAGCAGTTAGGTATCTATGTCTCTCGCCAGGTGGCCCATGCCAACGAGGTCTGGGGTTTTCCGGCACTGCCGGAAACCCAACCGGTATTTCTGGCGAACCTGCAGAAGCTTGAAATCGAATCTATTTCAGCCAAACAGCAGCTTGTGCTGTATCCCTATGCCTCAACCGCCTATGACAATATCGCCGAGACCGGCCAGCACAGTTATAAGGCGGGACTTGATGTATTCTGGCGGCCCACAACCAACACACAGATCAGCGCAACGCTGAACCCGGATTTCGGTAATGTGGAGTCAGACAATGTCGTGGTTAATCTGACATCTCTGGAGACCTTTTTCCCCGAGAAGCGCGCCTTCTTCCTTGAGGGCAACGAGGTTTTTTCGACAACACCCAGGGCCAACCAGAATCGCGGTGGCACGCCAACCACGCTGATCAACACCCGTCGCATAGGTGGGCCGCCAAAGGCCACGAAAGTGACCGGCCTGAAATTGACAGGCGTTGAGGAAAATCGCCCCTCAGAACTCATAGGCGCCCTCAAAATGACGGGCCAGACAGGCCAATTGCGTTACGGTACGCTTGCTGCCTTTGAAGAGGACACGCTGCTACGGGGCCAAATCAACAACACACCCGCAACCGTCAAGCAGCTAGGCCGCGATTTTGCAGCGGCTCGACTCCTTTATGAAGATACCAGCGGCGGTGCCCGACGTTCAATTGGTTGGCTTGGCACTCTGGTCGCACACCCGCAAAATGACGCCCTGGTTAATGGTATTGATGCCCATTACCTCACCTCAGATGGTCAGTGGAATCTGGACCTGCAACTCATGTTCAGTGACGTCGCAGAAGTGAAAGGGGAAGGCGCCTTTGCCGATGTCAGCTATACCCCGAGTCAGGGCCGCAAGCACTCTCTGGCAATTGATTATTTCAGCGATGACTTAGAGATTAATGATTTCGGCTTCATGGAGCGCAACGATTTGATTGGGGCCAGATACGGTTACCAGCGCGACGATTCTGGTTTTAGCCATTTCAAGTCCCAGAAAACCCAATTTAAGCTGGTTCATTACTATAATAATGATGGACTTGCGGTCAAACGTGGCATCTTCAGCTCTCGAGAACGGCAACTGAACAATAATGACTTCTACCTCGTTGAGCTCAACTACTTTCCGGCTCGTTGGGACGATATCACCAGCGAGGGCAATGGTAACTACAGCATTGATGGCCGAATCAGAACCAGCGCCTTCTACTCAACTGATGAGGCAAAGACCTTCAGCACCCAGGTCGGCCTGAATTATTCAGAGGAAGCCATCGGCGGGAGCAGCAAAGAGCTTGAACTGGCGTTGAGCTGGCGGCCTACAGACCGCTTTTCGCTGCAGGCTGGCATCGGCTTCGAAGACAAAACAGGTTGGCTACTGCATTACAATAACCGTGAATTCAGCACCTTTAACGCCACGCTTTGGCGCCCAAATCTTGAGGCTGACTTTTTCTTGAGCGCTCGCCAACAGTTTCGAGTCACCGCTCAATGGGCTGGGATCAAGGCCTTCGAAGATCAACGCTGGCGCTTGCCAGAGGGAGACGGTCGCTTGGTGCCTCAAGCTAAATTGGCAGCTGACTCGCTACGTGACTTCACCATCTCACGCCTGACCTTTCAAGCCAGATATCGCTGGGAAATTGCCCCTTTGTCGGATCTTTTCGTGGTGTATACCCGTGGTTCCAATATTCCGAGCCGACCCGGTGAGAGTTTTGATAATCTGCTCACAGACTCATGGACAGAAAGATTGGTTGATGTGTTCGTCGTAAAGCTGCGGTACCGGCTGGGCAATTAATGGCATCCCTTCGATGAAACCCGGGTGTCATGGCTCTGTTTGGGTTTTCGGCTACGGGTCCCTGATCTGGCGAGCTGACTTTCCGTACCTTGAACAAAGGCCCGCCTATATTCGAGACTGGTCAAGAAGGTTCTGGCAAGGCTCGTTCGATCATAGAGGCGTGCCTGGCGCGCCTGGTCGCGTCGTGACGCTGATCGAGGATGTGGATGCCTGTTGCGCCGGCATGGCCTATCGCATCGACCCGGAGCTCGCGCCTGCGGTCATGCAGGGCCTGGATCATCGCGAGCAAGGAGGCTATGTGCAGCTGCGATTGCCGATTTATTTCAATCCTGACGAAGCAGTTATCGGCACCACCTATTATGCAAGCCCCATGAATCCCTGTTTTCTGGGCGACGCCTCAGTCACCCGCATCGCTGAACAAATTGTCGCCTCCGCAGGTCCCAGTGGACCCAACACTGAATATGTTCTTGAGCTCCAACGAGCGTTGCAAACAGTCATTCCGGCCCTGGCCCTGGGAACAGATGCGCATGTTGAAGCCATTGCAACCGCTGTCAAACGCCGCCTGCAGGTCTAAACGACCGAGACCATTTGCATTAGCTTTACCCGAAGCTTACAGTCAAACACAGCAACACGAGTTTATGCTCTGGCGCACCGTTGGCTTTTGGCAGCAACAAACAGCCAGACGCAGCGTAACTTAGTCATCAGCGAAAGTTCAGTTAACCGGCTGCTCACAGAGAAGCCGCCATTCAGGGCCAATAGATATGCATACCATAGACGCAATCGAACGATTTCAACCTGACATGCAAGCCTGGCGCCGGGATATTCATGCCCACCCGGAAACCGCCTTTGAAGAACACCGCACTGCGCAACTGGTTGCCGACAAGTTACGGGAATTTGGCCTTGAAGTTGAAACCGGTATCGCCGGCACCGGCGTCGTGGGTACCCTCACGCGCGGCCGGGGCAACCGAGCGATAGGACTTCGCGCTGACCTGGATGCCTTGCCGATTGTCGAACAAAATACCTTTGACCACGTATCAAAGCACCCTGGCAGAATGCACGCCTGTGGCCACGACGGACATACCACCATGCTGCTGGGTGCCGCACGCTATCTGGCCGAGGCCGGTGACTTTGAAGGCACCGTTAATTTTATCTTTCAACCGGCTGAGGAAAATGAGGGTGGCGGTCGAGCCATGATTGAAGCCGGATTATTTGACAAGTACCCTGTCGAATCAGTCTTCGGCATGCACAACATTCCGGGCATGGCGGTGGGCACCTTTGCCATTCGACCTGGGCCCATGATGGCAGCATTCGATATCTTTCGGCTTAAGGTCACAGGCCGTGGTGGTCATGCGGCCATGCCTCAGTTTACTATCGATCCGATACTGATCGGCGCCAAAATCATCGAAGCCTTTCAGTCCATCGTCAGCCGCTCCGTCGACCCTCAAGATGCCGCCGTGATCAGCGTCACCCAATTCCATGGGGGCGATGCCTACAACGTCATTCCTGATGCTGTCGAGATCCACGGTTGTACTCGGTGCTTCTCGCCCAAGGTACAGGCCATGATGGAACAAAAGATGCGAACCCAGGCGGAACAGATCTGCGCAGCATTCGGCGCCAGTGCAACCTTTTACTATGAGAAGCGCTATCCACCGACGGTTAACGCTCAGGCAGAAACTGAAATGGCCGCAAAAGCCGCTGCCAGTGTCGTGGGCGCCGAACGGGTCAATCTGAACCCAAAACCAGCGATGGGCTCAGAGGATTTCGCCTATATGCTCCAGGCGAAACCTGGCAGCTATATCTGGATCGGCAATGGCGATGGCGAGGGTTCCTGCATGGTGCATAATCCCAGCTATGACTTCAATGATGCTATTCTGCCCATCGGGGCCAGCTACTGGGTCAAGCTGGTCGAGCAGCTATTACCCCGAATCGGCTGAGGCCTGGTTCAAAATCGGCTTAAACCTTCTCTACCCTGAAACCGAGACGAGGAAAGTGCACAACAATCTGCCCAAGCTGCGGGTCCTCACGCACAATGGCCAACTCTTCCAGTGAGGCGATGAGCAGCTTGCCCTGCACTGGAAACAACCCATAGTCGATCGGCGTAATCTTGACCTCCTCGCCGGCAACCAGGCCATCTGATTGCAACGCCTTGACCACAGGTTCGGTGACAGGCGTCGTCGCTGCCGCGACCGCCAAGGCCTCGGCACCGGAGATGGGCGTCAACTGACCCTGGCCAAACGCACGCATTCGCGCCATCCAGGCCAGCACCTGCGGAAACGGCGTAAAAGTATCTCGAATCGATTCGACGTTGTAGACAAACCAACAGCAATGATAGGTGGAGAAGTCGACGATAGTCGGCATATCGCCAAGCAGGTACGGATGGCTCGCCAACTGCTGATCAAGGCGCTTTAAATGCATCAGAAAATACGGCTGAGCGATCGACAGGTCCATATTCAACTCAGTAGATCCGCGACTGAACTCGGCCCTGTCTGCCATAAATGCCGCAGCAGCCGCCGGATCAGAAAACAGTGTCTGAGAACTCAGGGCTCGAGGTTGAAATGCCATGGCGACAGCACACTTGAATAAGACCGTATCGGTCCAGTGTGCCAGCGCCCCTGCCACAGCTTCATAAGCTACGGGAAAGATGCTGTTATCTGGATAGAGCCGATCAATCACTCGTGCCATTAGCGCAGAATCACAGTAGATGTCAGCGCCGACTTGCAAAACCGGGGTTTTGCGATAACCACCCGTCAGCGCCATCAGGTCCGGTTTGGGCTGTATAATGGGAATCGTTACCGCCTGATAACTGGCTTGCTTGTAGCCCAGCAAGGAGCGAATTTTCTCCGAAAAAGTCGACTCTGGATAATGGTGCAAAATGACATCAGGCATGGGGCTTAGGGCTCGAGCAATTTATGAATCTTGAATCATAGCACTGCAAGACAAAATTTCTTATAGTGCAGCCAGCTTACCCACTTAACCTTGGAGCCTGTAATGCGACTGACCGAGCCTAGAATTCCCGCCCTGCATGAAGATCAATGGGATGCCGAACAGGCAGAAATCCTGAGCGGTCAAACCATGCGTGGTTCAGTCCAGAATATCTTTCGAACCATGGCCAATCATGCCAAATTAGCCAAACGCTGGTTGGTGTTCGGTAACCACATACTCTCCAAGTCTACCCTGCCAGCCAGGGATCGTGAGATTCTGATCCTGCGCATCGGCTGGCTCTGTCAGGCGGGCTATGAGTGGGGACAGCACGTGTTGATTGGCAAGCGCGCAGGCATCTCCGAACAGGAGATAGAGATGATCAAAATAGGGGCAGATGCCGGCTGGTCTCACCACGACGCACTACTGCTGCGAGCAGCCGATGAGTTGCATCATGACGCGTTCATTTCTGACGCGACCTGGCAAGGCCTGAAAGCCAGCTTTACGGATCAGCAGATGATGGATCTGGTCTTTACCTGCGGTCAGTACACCATGGTCTCAATGGCGCTGAACTCCTTTGGCGTGCAGTTAGACCCGGACCTGAAGGGCTTTTAGTTTCGCCCTTCGGACGCCTCTAATGAGGTGTTAGGACTGATGGATCGATAGGATGGTCGGCTACGCAACCGATCAAAATAAGCGGCGCAGGCTGGAAACTCAGTCAGCGCCATTCCATCCACTTCCAGAACCATGGCGACCGCCATGTAGGGCGCATCCGCCAACGAAAAATCACCGCAAACATAATCATGACTGGCTAACTGGGACTCAAGATAAGGCAGACCACGGCGACGCAATCCCTCTCGGCCAGCTTCCATCATGGCCTCATCACGAGACTCGGGTTTAGACCAATATGGCATCCAGATCTTGGGCAGATCCCCCACCAGAAAGGCCTCATCAGCAAAGGTTTCCTGCATCCGCATCTGGGCGAGCTCCCAATCACGATTCGGCTTTAACGCATTGTGTGGATATCTGTCTTCCAGGTATTCATTGATCACCGTCGAGTCAAATATGCTCGCACCATTTTGTAACAACAGATAAGGCACCTTGCCCAGCGGATGCTTCGCCAGCAACGCTGGCGGCTTCTTCCACAGGTCTCCCGGATTGAGTCGCTCAACCCGATAGGCGAGCTCCTTCTCCTCAAGAATCACCTTGACCTTGCTGGCATGGGTAGACCGCAAGGTTCCCCAGGGATACTCCCTTTCGGTGGTCGCTAGTATCAACATGTCGAAAGCCTCAGCTGTCATCTCTACTGTTCTATTGGGTCCTGCCTTTCGGTATTTTGCTCCGCAAAAGACCTGTCGGCATTCATGTTTTGCGCTGTGGCGCAAAGCCACGAATC
>JAYODE010000071.1:0-1096 GCA_038106185.1 Gammaproteobacteria bacterium
TGATCAGTTATCACTTTGGCTCGAAGTTGGCCCTCTGGGAACAGGCGGTCGGTAACGTCATGGAGAAAGCCGGCAAGGAGTTAGGTCTTGCCATGGACACTGCGCAGCAGATGCGTGGTGTTGCCCGTCTGCGATTTTTCGTGCGTGCCTACGTGCAGTTCTGCGCTCAATACCCGGAAGTCAATCGCCTGATGATTCAGGAAGGCATGCGCGATGAGGCGCGCCTGAAGTGGTTGGTGGTGCAACATGTCTCGCCCTGGTATGCCAATGTTAGTCGAATTTTTGACGAGGCCTGTGCACTGGGCGTTGCGCCGGCAATGGACCCCCTGAATTTTTATTATGTTCTGACCGGTGCAGCAACGCTGATCTTCTCGAACGCCTTGGAGGCGCAACAGTTGACCGGCGTTGACACCCGGTCAAAGGAACAGGTCGCTCGCCACGCCGATATGCTGGCTAATTTATTGTTCTCGGAGATGAAACCATGAAGCTGATCACCTTTACTCAAGCTGGCTCGACTCGAATCGGTATTTGGCGAGAGGACGGCATAGTTGACTTGTCTGCCTGCGCGGCGAATCTGCCAACCTCGATGATTGAATTTCTTCACCAGGGCGCTGCGGCGATGGCACTTGCCGCCACCCATGCCGGCGCAGCTGCGCACTTTTCCCACGACCAGGTTCGACTCGAAGCGCCTGTGCCTCGGCCCGGCAAGATCCTGGCGATCGGCCTGAACTACCGCAGTCACGCGATCGAGACAGGGGCAGAAATACCGGTTGTGCCGCTGGTATTTACCAAACAGGCAACATCAGTGACGGGGCCCTTTGACGCCGTCTATGCGCCGCCAGAGACCAAGATGCTGGATTATGAGGGCGAGCTGGGCGTTATCATTGGCAAGCGTTGCCGCCGAGTCCCCAAGGAGCAGGCCAAGAATGTGATAGCCGGGTTCTGTGTGGTCAATGACGTCAGCGTGCGGGACTGGCAGTTACGCGGCAAGCCACCCCAGTTCACGATGGGTAAATCCTGGGATACGCACTGTCCCTTTGGTCCAGCACTTGTCACATCGGACGAAGTGGATCCCCATACCCTGAGTCTGCGGACC
>JAYODE010000071.1:1106-4471 GCA_038106185.1 Gammaproteobacteria bacterium
GGTGAATGGTGAAGTGCGGCAAGATTCCAATACCAACGATCTCATTTTTAATTGCTACGAATTAATCGCGTTTTTATCGACGGCATTTACCCTGGAGCCAGGTGACCTGATTGTGACCGGAACACCGTCTGGCGTTGGTATGGCCATGAAGCCCATGGGTGTGCTCTCAGTGGGTGACAAGGTCCGCGTCGAAATTAGCGGACTGGGAGCCATCGAAAACGAGATAGTGGCAGAACCGGCCAGCGTGGTTGTTTATTAATCCTGCCAGGGTAACGAAGACAGTTTTGTTAGGCAGGCTGACAGGGCAGCTAAACAGTCATGATTGACGTTCACCGTACCTTTGACGTGGCGATTGTTGGCCTGGGGCCAGTCGGCTCGGTGGCTGCCATTTTATTCGCTCGAGCTGGCCTGACTGTGGTGGCGATAGAAAAAGAGGTTTCGGTTTATGCCCTGCCTCGCGCGGTCAATCTCGACGGCGAGATCCTGCGCCACTTGCAGCCTGTGGGGCTGGCGTCTGCGGTTAACGCGCTGTTGCAGCCGGTCCGTGAAGGAGAACGCGCAGGGTTCGGTAATTCACAGCGGGAGTGGTTGTTCGGTCAGCCAGCGTTGAAATTTGGTCCGAATGGCTGGCAGCCAGGAAATATGTTTGATCAGCCTGAGCTCGAAACCTTTTTCAGAGATCAAGCACTGAACCATTCAAACGTGACTGCCATGCTCGGCCGGCAACTGCTGGCGTTTCAGGATCAGGGCGACAGAGTAACGCTGACGCTGGATCAGGATGAGCAGGTCGCGGCGCGTTATTTACTGGGTTGCGATGGTGCCAACAGTTTGATTCGCAAGTCCCTGGGTAGTGGTTGGCACGATCTGGGTTACAACCATGAATGGCTTGTGGTTGACGTCAGAATGATCAAACCACACCAACTGCCTAACGAGGTATTGCAGGTTTGCGACCCGGATCGTCTGCAGACTTATGTGGCCACCAAGGAGCCATTTCGTCGCTGGGAATTTAAATTCAAGGCGGGTGAACATGCCGCCGAGATGTTGAAACCGAAAACAATCCAGCGTCTGCTGGATGCCTGGACACCTCGAGACACCTATGAAATCCGCCGTGCTGCGGTCTATGAATTTCATGCGGCGACCGCCGATAAATGGCAGGAGGGCCGAGTGCTGATCGCTGGTGATGCGGCCCACCAAATGCCACCGTTTCTGGGCCAGGGAATGAATGCCGGCCTCAGAGACGTGGTCAATCTTGCCTGGAAACTGCGATTGATCCAGGCTGGCCTTGCGCCGGAAAGTTTGTTGCAGACCTATGAGCAAGAGCGCCTGGCCCACGCCCACGACCTGGTCGAGTGGGCGGTCAGCTTCGGCCGACTCATGGAACATCTCGCGGCTGCTGAAGGTGCAGCTCGGGCCGGTCGGCCGGCACCAGCGCCGCCAGCGGCAATGCAGACGTCGGGTTATGGTCAGGGTCGGGATCTGCCACCTGTGCGCGCGGGTATCATTCAGCGTTCTCAGGTCAGTGATACGGGGCTGACAGGGTACCTGTTGCGCCAGCCAAGGGTCCGTGACAAGCAGGGTGTGGAGTGTTTGCTGGATGAATTGCTCGGTGCTGGCTTCAGTATTGTCGGCAAAAATGCCGCGGCGCTGACCACCAGTCCCGATCTCGATGGCTTGATTCAAGTGCTGGCAATCGAGAAAGTCGATCTGTCGCAATTGACGCTTGTACAAGGCCGGTTTGACGAGGCAATGGATGCGCTGGATGCGCTGATTGTGCGTCCCGATCGCGTGGTCTATGGCCATACAGAAGCAGGACTTAGCCTGAATACTCTGCTGCGGCAGCTGGCTTTGCAGCTCGGTATTCAATCCGCTGCAGCCACTGAGCCCTAAACCCGTTGGCGTTGACGAATGTCGATCGGGGAGAACATTATTGTAAAAATGGAGCTCAGAAAATGACAGTGGAATCCTCAGGACTCACCCAAGCGCCCAATATCCTCTGGATAGTGGCTGACCAGTTGCGTGCTGATCATGTAGGTTTTGGCGGCAACACCCTCGTCAGAACCCCCAATCTCGACAAGCTGGCCCAGCAGGGGCGAGTGTTTGATAATGCCTGGGTGGCGAATCCTATCTGCATGCCTAACCGCTGCTCCATGCTAACCGGTCGCATGCCCTCCGCCCATGGTGTGATTTTCAACGATCGATCCTTGGCGCCAAACAGCAACACAGTGGCGCGAGCCTTGGCGGCGGCAGGTTATTCGACGGCCCTGATCGGCAAGTCACACATTCAACATGGCTTGAGTCGGAACGTGGTTCGTGCTCAACGTCAGTCACCAACCCAGACCGATCCGTTTCCTGCCGGTTGGGATGAGTGGGAAAATCCCGAGCGCTATTTACACGAAAACCCTGCGATTGATGACTTTTATGGCTTCAACCATGTGGAATTTGCCATTGGCCATGGGGATGTAGTCGCTGGCCATCACTATCAATGGGCACTGAATAAGGGTGCAGATCCGGCACAGTTAAGCACCGAGTGGGGCACCCAAACAGCCGCGCTGGCGCGCTACGAAGGCTGGTGGCAGGTGTATCAACCGACGCTGCCAGAAGCCTACCATTCAACCACCTTTGTGACCGAGCAAACGCTGCAGCGGCTGGGCACCTATGCGGCGGCTAACAATTCGAATCCGCAACCCTTCTTTTTGCAATGTTCTTTTCCTGATCCCCATCATCCCTTCAGCCCGCCGGGTCAATGGTGGCATGCCTATGATCCGCAAGATATGCCGACACCTTCAACCTTTGCGGATCCCCTGGCTGATGCGCCCGCGCACTTGCGCTTTATTCGCCAATTGAAACCCAATAAGAATCCGGTGCAGATGTTTGGCCCGACCCTTGACCAGGTGCGCCATGCGATGGCGGCAGAGTTCGGCATGATCGAGATGATGGACCAAGGCATTGGTCGTATTCTGCAGCAGCTGGATGAGTTGGGTCTGGCGCAAGATACAGTGGTGGTTTTTACCAGTGACCATGGCGACATGTTTGGTGATCATGGTTTGATGTTGAAATCTACCATGCACTACCAGGGCTGCCTGCGAGTGCCCTTATTGATCAGACAACCCAGTATGAAGCCAGGGCGCACTGATGCATTTGCCAGCTCACTGGATCTCGCACAGACCTTTTTAGACCTCGCCGGCGTTGCGCCTTTCGCCGATATGCAGGGCGTCAGCCTGACGCCGGTGTTGCAAGATCCCGGGTTAAGCGTCAGAGATCATGTGTATATTGAAGAGGACTTTCCGCTGGCGTTACATGGCAGTCCCTTGCCGTTGCGGACCAGAACCCTGGTCACCGAGCAGTATCGGTTCAGTCGCTATTCC
>JAYODE010000041.1:0-11058 GCA_038106185.1 Gammaproteobacteria bacterium
GAGTCAGCTGCTGACAGGTTTAGTAAAGGTAGCTGATTTCATCATTCACAAAGGTGTAGCGTGGTTGCTTATACCAGCCATAAAGTAGCGACCAGCGCGGCTCCTTGTGGACTTTGGCAGCGTAAACGATAAGTTCGCCGGTCTTGCCATCCATCCAAAAATCTATGTCGTAAAGTTTGTCCGGTTCGCCGACAACATGGAAGTCGGTACAGGCGAAATAGATAGAGCCGCGAATTTGACGAACGGGATCGTGAACCTTGACAAACTTCAGGGCAAGATCCTCGCCAGTCTTGTCATCCAGAACGTGAAACAGGCCGTTGCTATCGAGTTGACCATCGACGTGCGACTGCATCGTCGCCTTGATGTCATCGACATAAAATTTTTTCGTCGTGATGTTAGGCGTTATTGCAGAGTCTTTAGATGGAGTTATTGCAGAGTCTTTAGATGAAAAGAGTTGAGTTTCTGAAGCTGTAGCAGCGTAGATCGAGTGTGCGAGAACGATCAACAGCCCATAGAGCAGGCTGTTGATCAATTTTTTGCAGGTTGGCCGAATAAGCATCAACCCAATTCGCGTACTAACTTAGGCCTCGGGCTCTGCCGACTCTTCAGCTTCTTCTGCGGCTTCGCCAGCATGTTCTGCGGCTTCACCAGCATGTTCTGCGGCTTCGCCTGCGTGCTCATGGCCTTCCTCGGCCGCTGCGCCGGCATGCTCTGCAGCAGGTGCCGCTGCATCGCTGGACGCCTCGGCTGCTTGCTCTGTTGGTGCCGCTGTAGTTTCAGGTTGGCTGCCTTGTTCGCAGGCGATAAGTGCAAACAAGGGAAGTAATAGTAGGAACTTAAAGATCATTTTCATGCAAGTGCTCCAGAAAGAGAAAAACCGAGCAGATATTATGTTCGGCTTTTGTACATTCGTCACGCTATTTTTGAAGATCAGATTTCGCTAAAGGGTCCATGAGTACCAGATTGCTCGGTGTCCATGGCTCGGAAATCCAGGCTCGAATAGAAAAAGCCCGATCACGGGCATCTGGCAAGCCCAGCGCATTCTCACCATTTGTGGTGGCACCATTGTCAGCGGGTCGCGCGTAACTTTGAAACAATCGATCCCAGATACTAAAGATGGTTGAAAAGTTAGCATCTCCATACTGTCGATCAACGGCGTGATGGCTGGCATGAAATCGAGGAGTAACAAGCCATCGAGAAAGGCTGTTTTCCATGTTGTTCGAAAAATCAAAATTACTGTGGTGGAACTGCGCACAAAGACTCACCAGGCCCTCAAACACAAACCAGGAAATGGCAGTCGGGCCCCAGACGGCGACCCAAAGTGCCTTGGCCAGGAAAGAGAGCATTAACTCGCCCGGATGAAAGCGTAATGCTGTCGTGACATCCATGTCCGTGTCAGAGTGATGGGCCTTATGAAAACGCCACAGAAATGTGACTCGATGATTTGCTCGGTGCCAAAAATAATCGAAGAGATCTAAAACAATTACCGTGGCCACCAGTTCCACCCAGCCGGTCAATCCTAGCCATCGAGAGATGCCCCAACCCTGTTCCTCGACGAACACAAACCAGAGCAAAAACGGTACATAAACCAACAGACGAATAGTGACGGTGTTAAAGACGGCAATACCACCATGAAACAGCAGGCGTTTGATGCGTGTGCCGTGCCAGGAGCGCTGCGGAGTCAGGGATTCTATGCCAAAAAACAGCAGTAATCCGGCGATGAAAATAACTAACTTGCCTGTGTCGAGGTCAATGTCCATGGACTGATTATGGACGTTGCAGCAGCCGAGTAAAGCCTTTCAGGATATTTGCGTCGACATGACACGCGATTGGTCGGGCAGTTTTGCGCAATAGATTCAGATCCCGCGGTGGTGGAGTGATCTGGCGCAATCTGGCGCTGACCGTTATCGGCTACCTTCAAGCTGGTGTGGTGCTTGAGAGAGGAGTGATGACAATGTTGCAACCGATACCAGAGGTTAAGTCTTCGCGCCAGCCTCAAGGCAAAACCTCGTCGGTTGTTTTCGACGTACAGGGCCTGACCCGTGTCTACCAGGCGGGCGGCGTTGCGGTGCATGCCCTGCGCGGCGTTGATCTAAAACTTCGAGATGGTGAGTTTGTTGTTTTGCTCGGCGCCTCGGGGAGCGGTAAGTCAACTTTGCTCAATATTCTGGGTGGTCTGGATACAGCCTCCAGCGGCAAAGTGTTGTACAGGCCGACCGTTCCTCGCCACCAGGCAACAGCATCGCAGCAGCCAGTGATTTATGATTTAACCCAGGCTACCGAGCGCGAGCTGACCGATTACCGCCGCCACCACGTCGGCTTTGTGTTTCAATTTTATAACCTCATACCCAGCCTCACAGCCCGTGAAAATATTGCCGTCGTCACTGAGATTGCATGGCAGCCTATGCGGCCAGAGGAAGCGCTGGCACTGGTGAATCTGACGGATCGGCAGAATCACTTTCCTGCTCAGCTATCCGGTGGCGAACAGCAGCGAGTTGCCATCGCCCGGGCGGTCGCAAAAAATCCTGCGGTATTGCTGTGCGATGAGCCCACCGGTGCCCTTGACTCAAAGACAGGTATTGTCGTCCTGGAAGCACTGCTGCGGGCGAACCAGTTACTGGGTACGACGACGGTTGTGATCACGCACAACGTGACGATCGCGCAGATAGCAGATCGTGTCATTCACTTGGTGGATGGCAAAATAAGCCAGGTCAGTGTCAATGACACGCGGTGCTCGCCTTCAGAGTTGCACTGGTGATCTGTGGTGCAAGCCCTCGACAAAAAGTTAATGCGTGAACTCTGGCAGATGCGTGCTCAGGTGCTCGCGATCGGGTTGGTGATTGTCGGTGGCGTAGGCGTTTTTATCATGTCTCTGACTACGCTCGATTCCTTATATACCACGCAGGAAAACTACTACAGGGAGCACCATTTTGCCGAGATATTTGCACCCCTGAAGCGCGCCCCTGTTGCGCTTCTGGAAAAGATTAAACGCCTGCCAGGCGTCGATAAAGTTGAAGATCGTGTGGTGGCTTATGTCAATCTCGACATCGACGGCTATAACGATCCTGTCAGCGGCCATTTGCTGTCTTTGCCGGCGACCGGTAAAAGCCTGCTGAATCAACTCTATCTGAGAGCCGGCTCCGGCATTGATTCGAGCCGCGATGATCAGGTTCTGGTCAGCGAAGAATTCGCGCTGGCGCATCGGCTTAACCCGGGCGACACACTGGGCGCGACGATCAATGGTCGACGCAAGCAATTGCAGATTGCAGGGCTCGTGTTGTCGCCAGAATTTATCTATCAGATAGCGCCAGGCGCCATGTTTCCAGACTATGAGCGTTATGGTGTGTTATGGATGGCCCGCCAGCCACTGGCCGCCGCCTATGGCATGACAGGTGCTTTCAATGATGTCAGTTTGACACTGACGAGGGATGCGAACCTACAAGACCTCATTGATCAAATTGACGCTGTTCTCAAACCCTATGGTGGAAGAGGAAGCTACGGTCGCAAGGATCAACTCTCGAATCGGTTTTTAACCGAAGAACTCAATCAGCAAAGAACCATTGCGACGATCTTTCCCCTCATTTTTTTTGGTGTGGCGGCGTTTCTGCTGAATGTGGTGATCAGTCGTCTGATCAGTCTCCAACGAGAGCAGATCGCTGCGCTCAAGGCATTTGGCTACAGCAATCTGGCGGTTGCTGGCCACTATAGTAAATTGGCCCTGGCGATCACTATCCTCGGAATTATTGCGGGCATAGGCGTAGGCGTCTGGATGGCATATGGCTTGAGTCATATTTATATGGAATTTTACAGCCTGCCATTCATGATTTTCAGGCTGCAACCGGCCGTCGTGGTTGCGGCAATAGGCGTCAGCGTCAGTGTCACGCTGATCGGTACTTTATATGCGGTTAACAAGGCGGCGAGTCTGCCGCCAGCGGAAGCGATGCGGCCAGAGCCGCCGGCTCTGTATCGCAAGACGCTGGTGGAAAAGCTCGGTCTTGAGCGCTGGTTCAACTCATCGACTCGAATGATTCTGCGTCACCTGGAACGTAATCTGCTCAAGGCAGGGCTGACGACCCTGGGTATCTCGATGGCGTGTGGCATCATGATGCTCGGCGGATTTCAGCGAGGTGCCATTGATCATATGGTATGGGTTCAATTCCAGTTGAGTCAGCGTGAAAATCTACAGGCCTTATTTACTGACCCCACCTCTGCAAAATCCCTTCATTCCCTGGCGAGTCTGGAAGGCGTCGAATACGTCGAAGGTTTTCGTGTAGTGCCCGTCGAGCTGCGTTTTGAGCATCACCGCTATAGAACTGTTGTTCAGGGCATTGAGCCACACAGCGACCTATTACGGTTGTTAGACACAGAATTGATGCCCATCAAATTACCGACGTCGGGTATCGTCCTGACTGACTACCTGGCAAATCTGTTGAAAATTAGACCCGGTGAGCAGCTGGAGCTTGAAATACTGGAAGGTAATCGGCCCACATTTAAGGTCCCATTGATGTCGACAGCGAAACAATATGTTGGCGTCAATGGTTATATGCAGCTTGATGCCCTGAATCGACTATTGAGAGAGGCGCCGACGATATCGGGCGCGCTTCTGAAAGTCGACGAGGGAAAGCAGCGGGGGGTTTATGCCCAGCTGAAGGAGATGCCGCGAATAGCGGGTGTTGTTGAGCAACAGTCTGCAGTAGCGGCGTTCTACTCAACCCTTGCCGAAACGGTACTGTTCTTTACGTTTATCACGAGTTTGCTGGGCGGTAGTATCGCGTTTGGGGTCGTGTATAACAGCATGCGGATAGCGCTGTCAGAGCGTCACCGTGATCTTGCGAGTTTGCGGGTATTGGGTTACCAGGTCAGTGAGGTTGCCTATATTCTATTGGGTGAATTACTCCTGTTGGTATTGCTGGCTGTTCCGTTGGGTCTATGGGTCGGTTATGGTCTATGTGCATTTTTGGCACATCAATTCAGTACAGACCTGTATCGTATCCCGCTGGTGCTCGAGCCGAGTGTTTATGCTTTTGCGGCTGCTGTCGTCTTGGCATCTGCGGCGCTTTCGAGCCTGGTTATCTGGCGCCATCTGAGGCGTCTGAATCTGGTCAATGTCCTCAAGACGCGAGAATAGGCCGATGCTAAACCGTCTCAAAGAGCATCCGGTGGTGAGTCTGATGGGTCTTGTCGTCAGTATCGCGCTGGTCGCGGGTTTTTGGCCTCAGCCGATTGTGGTCGAGGTGGTGATTGCCGAAACAGCACCAATGACAGTGGGTATACACGAGGATGGACAGACTCGATTGATCGATCGTTATCGCATCGCTGCACCGGTGGCTGGCGTGGCTTCAAGAATCGAACTGGAAGTGGGTGACTCGGTTGACCAGGGACAGGTGCTTTTGCGCATCACGCCGCCAGCTGCGTCGATACTTGATCCGCGCAGTCGTGCTCAGGCAGTCGCAGAAATAGCATCAGCGCAAGCAGCGCTTCTGGCCGCTGAGCAGCAAGTTGATGCTATTGCGGCAAGTAAGGCGTTGGCCGACAGTGAGTGGCGCCGGGTTCAAGCTTTATTCCAGCGGCAGTTAATTGCTCAGGACAGTGTTGATCGAGCCGCGGCCGCGTTAGCAAACGAGACCGCAGCATTGCGCTCGGCTGAATTCACGGTTGAAGTGCGACGTTATGAATGGCAGGCGAGACGCAGCAGGCTTGATTTTCAAGCGTCGCTGACTGAGGGCGAAGCCAATCAGCAGCTCGTTGAGCAACTGGTTGTCCGGGCGCCTGTGACTGGTGAGGTGCTGATGATCCACCACGAGTGTGAAGGCCCGGTAGAAATGGGATTACCCTTGCTGGATGTTGGTGATCCGACTGCCCTTGAAGTGATTGTCGATGTTCTGTCAATGGACGCGGTTAAAATCCACCCTGGTATGCGAGTATTATTTGAACGCTGGGGCGGCGAGAGTCCCCTGGAGGGTCGCGTCAGGATCGTCGAACCGGTTGGCTTTACAAAACTATCTGCGCTCGGTGTTGAGGAGCAGCGCGTCTGGGTAGTCATAGCGATGACTTCAGATGCGCAGCAGTGGCAACGTTTGGGCGATGGTTATCGCGTGGAGGCACGCTTTATTCTTTGGCATGAAAATGACGTGCTGCAATTACCGGCCAGCAGCGTGTTTCGCTATCGAGATGGTTGGGCGGTATTCGTGCTAGATGCTGGTCGAGCCAGTCGGCGTCAGGTGAGCACGGGTCAGCGTAACGGTTTGAGCGTTCAGATTCTTGATGGCATCAAGGTCGGAGATCTAGTGCTAGATCATCCTACCGATGCCATCGACGACGGTATTCGAGTCACCGCTAAACCATTTCCCGGTAACGCATCCTCAAGTAATACTTGGCCTCAAGCCTGATCGTCATCATCTCGTTTATTTGATCGTCCCTTTGCGCCCACCAATACATTGAGACGTGTATATGCTAACGAGAACCAATAGGCTATGCATGCTTCAAAAAAACATGGGCAAGAGGCGCTTTTACGAGCGTTCAGACCTCATTGTCATCGAATTCACCGATGGCAGCGCCAATGGGGGGCGCTGCCCGAATGTGCAGTATGAGCTAAGCTTATGATCAGGGTTGGGCAACCTGAGTCAGGGCTTGTTTAATGGCACCAGGCGCTGAACTAATCTTCATGAAGGTACCCATGGTCAGGTCTGGAAAACTCTGTGCAATCCTGAATCTGCCGCGCAGCGCAATCACATCGGTTCCTGCAACCAGTAGCTCATAAGGCAAGTGTGCCGTGTGTTTCAGTGCGGCAACATCGGCGTTCGCCATTACCGTCTGGTCTGAGCCTTCGCCTAAGCGCAGGCCAACGCCAAATAGAGATTCTTCCTTGCCTGCCACGTCAACTCGATAAACTTTGAGGGTGTCAGCGACCCCGTTCGCAAGATTCTTTTCAACACTGGCGAGTGCGTCAGCGTGAGAGTCGTAACGGGCTAGAACGTCAACGTCATCGAAGTAAGGCATTGCCATCATGTAGTGATATTTCGCCAGCTTCTTCGGCGTCAGCCCCTTATTTGACCCAAAAGGTGAGCCCTCCCCCAGCGCGGTCCTCAGCGTACTGGTCACTGCGGTGAGACTTTCCATTCTATAGATGTTGGCCAGGTATTCAGGATTGACATAAGCAACCTGCAAGCCGCCTTCTACCTCTGTAATTGACACTCGAATGGCCGCGCCAAAACCACCATGATCTGTCTTCGCAGCGATACTGCGGAGAGTCTCATTGGTGATACCTATAACCAGTGCTCCGTCGTAGGGTGAGTATTGCCCGGCTATTTGAAAGCCCTCTGCGGTCAATTTATTCGTTACTGACGTGGTCGCGTCAGCCATCGAATCGTAGGTAGAAGCCGTCAGAATATAGGGTCGCAAGTTGTCATCTGCGCTCGCAGACTGAAAAAAGATAACGGTCAAAAGGGCAATAAAGTTCAGGAATCTGCTTCTATGTTTGATCACGGTCTTGGTACCTTTTTGGTTAGCGGTGAAGAGCTGTGTTAACAGTCGTAGATTGAGCTTTACTGATACTGAGTATGGTCTCTGCAAGTTGCGAGAACAAGCCACAGTTCTGGCGATTCTTGAGAATAGCGGTTAAGCCGTCCTAGGCCTGCTTCAGCACACTACCTATCCAACGGTCCACTCGCCGCTCCAGCAGTGATAAGGGCAGCGCTCCGCCGCCAAGCACCGTGTCGTGAAAGGCGCGTATATCAAACTGATCTCCCAGCGCCAATTCCGCTTTGGCGCGCAGACTCTGTATTTTCAGCATACCTATCTTATAACTCGTTGCCTGACCGGGCATGATGATATAGCGCTGAATTTCTGATCTGACATTTTCTAGAGGCTGTGGCGAGTTTGCCAGGAAGTAATCAATAGCCTCTTGCTCTGTCCAGCCGCGAGCATGTAAGCCTGTGTCTACCACAAGGCGAATGGCCCGCCAGATTTCGGAGGTGAGCTGGCCAAAACGCGAGTAGGGACTTAAGTAGGTTGCTGGCATTTCCTTTGCGAGCACCTCGGCGTACAGTCCCCAACCTTCACTATAGGCCGTAAAGCCGGCTCGGGTTCGAAACAATGGCAGACCCTGCAACTCCTGGGCAATGGATATTTGCATGTGATGACCCGGGATGCCTTCGTGATACGCAACCACCTCCAGCAGGCTTTTTGGCATGGTTGTCATGTCTGACAAGTGGGCATAGTAGACCCCTGGACGTGTGCCATCAGGCGTTCCTCGAAAGTAATGCTGCGCGGCGCCGTCGCGCTCGCGAAACGACTCGACCCGCTTCACCACCAGATCTGCTTTGGGTAGCAAGCCAAAGAAGGCAGGAATTTGTTGTTTCAGCGCATTAATCGCTGTGCTGGCATCATCGATATAAGCTTGTCGTCCGGCATCGGTATTGGGATAGTAGTTCCAGTCGCCACCTCTTACTGAGTCCATAAAGCTATCGAGATCGCCTTCGAAATTCACTTCCGTGACGATCAATGCCATCTCAGCGCGCAGGCGCGCAACCTCAGCCAGGCCAATGTTATGAATCTCCTCGGCGCTCAAATTCGTCGTGGTCTGGCTACCCAAACGATATTCGTAATAGGCGGCGCCATTGGGTTGGCTGCCAACGCCGGTAGATTTCGCGGGTACTTTATCTTGCTCAGCCTCTGCCCAATCAATCACAGATTCGTAAATCGGCTGAAAATCCTGAAGTAGCGCTAACCGTGCACTGGTCAGCAGTTGATCGGCTTGCTCAGCATTGATCAGCGAATTGTCAAGCAAGGTGTTAATTTCGTGCTTGATATCTGCCCAGATCGGGCTGTCTTCACTGGGCGCTTCACCAACCTCGCTGGCGCCAAAAGGTGCGCCGCTGATAATAGCTTTGGATTGTTTTATGACGCCATCCAGGGCGAACCCAGGGGTTGTGATCCCCAGCGCCGAGGTCCGTTTGGCGTTGTTCAATGCCGTGGTCATGTAGGGTGCCACTGCTTTGATCCGCGCTATGTAGGCCTCCATATCCGCGAGGTTATCCACTTGATGAATGTTAATCAGAAAAGTGGGCAGCTGGCTTTGATCGCCGTTCATTTGGTCAAAGGTCAGACCGCTGTAGAAAAACGCTTCCGCTTTGCGCATTCGCTCATATTGATAGGTCCAGATATCGAATGAAGTCTGCTCTTCATTGGACAGGCTCTCATAGTCGAACAAGCGGTTCAAATCTGTCACCGTCTGCTGCTTCCAAGCGAGGTGAGTCTTAAACGCCTCGTAGCTGTTGTCATCTAATTCGTTATTACGGTCTTTGCGGCCCATGTAGGTCAGACTGATGGGTGAAAATTGTATTTCTTCCTCGTACCGGGCGTCGAACCACTCATTGATACTAACGGTCGGCTGCTCATGGGCAACGGGACCGCAGCTACTCAGCAGCAAGGCCGCCGCCAGAAAGCCAAGGAATGAAAAAATAGAAGAAAAGTGAAGAGGGTTACGGCGGTAAAGTAATCTCATAGGAACAACCAACATCAAGTCAAGTGTGCGAGGAAGCGCTTTGCTGCGAAGCAAAGCCTCGTCATGCCGACCCTGGGATCAAACTGCCAGCTATACTCAGCTGCCTGCGTTCGATGGCCAATCGACATTTTCGAGAGATTCTACTATTAACGATTTGAAGTAACAGCCTAAAGTTATCGTCTATTGGCTGTCCTGGGCCGGCCAGCCAGCATACACCTTGACAAGCTGCTCAAGAAACTCCCGACTGGCATACAAAGATTTTACCGGTACCTTTTCGTTCAAACCGTGGGCATTGACAGCACCAGGGTCGGTAAACAGACCGCTCACACCGTAGGTTGGAATGCCGGCCGGCGTCAGGAAGCGGCCGTCAGTACCGCCAGCTATCATGCTGGGTATGACTGGTACCCCGGGCCACATTTGTTCGCTCAAGGTCTCTATCGGCTGCATGATGTCGCGGGTGAGTTGCGGTGCAGCAGAGGTTTTTTCTGGCGGGTCGGCAAAGGTGATAGTCACGCTTGCGTCGCTCACTACCTGCTCCAGGGTCAAGCGAATGTTCTCAGCAGTGTTGCCGGGAAAGATTCTGCAATTGACGTTAGCAGTCGCGCGTTGCGGTAAAGCATTCTTCGCATGACCTGCGGATACCTGAGTTGCGACACAGGTAGTATGCAGAATGGCATTCAAACTGGGATTGAGGGTAAGCCTTGCCAGCGCCTCGGGATTGGGCGGTGTGGTGAGAATATCGAGCATGTCGCTGGCAACCTGTGGTTGTGTTTCCAGTTTCGCCATCCGCTCAAAGAAGCTGCGAGTGGTGCTATTGAATTCTATCGGAAAGACATGCTGTGATACCCGTTCGAGCGCGGCTGTTAGCTGGTAGATCGCGTTATCGGTACGTGGTCTCGATGAGTGCCCGCCAGGGTTTCTGACTTCGAATTGGTAATCCTGGTAGAGCTTTTCGCCTGACTGCACGCCTTGATACAAGGGCGTGCCATCACCGCTCAATCTGCCACCGCCGCCCTCGTTCAGGGCGAATTTGGCATTGATCAGATCGCGATGATGTTCCAGCAGATAACGAACGCCATTGAAGGTGTTCGGAGTCTCCTCGCCACAGGTCAAGGCGAGTTTGACGCTGCGGCGCAGAGGATATTGGGATTCATTCAAGCCTTTCATGACATCAACAAAAATGGCCGCCATGGATTTGTCGTCAGCAGTACCGCGGCCATAGAAATAGCCGTCCTCCTCGATCAACGTGAACGGGTCTCGCTCCCAGTCGGCTCGATTGGCCTCGACAACATCTATGTGAGCAAGCAGAAGGATAGCTTCCTCATCTGGCAAGCTGCCATGGAGCGTTGCGACCAGGTTACCCTGTTGTGGCCACTCAGAAGGAACAATAACGTGAATATCTTCTGCTTTGACACCGGCAGCTCTCAGCTGATCAGCCATGGCCTGTGCGGCGATGGTACAGCTGCCCGATGACAGGGTCGTATTGATTTCAACTAACTGCTTATACACCGCTCGAAAGGCGAGCTCCTTATTGCCAGGATCGCCGGGCTGCG
>JAYODE010000041.1:11158-16233 GCA_038106185.1 Gammaproteobacteria bacterium
AATCGCTGCTGAATCACCCTTAAGGCCTTCAGGAAAATTGTGTTTAACCTGTTCATGGGTGTCACTCCGTAGCTTCAACCTCGGCGCAGAGGCTTGGCGAAAATGTGTAGTGTTCTGCGTCCAGTCTGGCATTCGGACTGCATCAGGATAGCAGTAAGTGCCTGATTAAGTGGCGCCTCTGATGGCGGCTGATCCAGGCTGGCGTCGCAAGATAACCCGGTGTCAGCATGAGACGCAACATTGCAGTATACTTTGGCGAAGTTTCCGAAGGTTCAGACCCATGAAAATAGCAGACTATATTATTGTCGGCGCTGGCAGTGCCGGTTGTGTGCTTGCCAACCGGCTGTCAAAAGATGGCAGAAACTCGGTCCTGTTGCTTGAGGCGGGGGGGCGTGACGACAATACCTTCATTCATATGCCAGCGGGTTTTGCGCAACTGGTACCAAAAGCCAATGCGCATAATTACGGATTTGAAACCGAATCGGAACCGAATCTGAACAACCGTCAGCTTTACTGGCCACGAGGACGAGGCTGGGGTGGCTCTTCATCGATTAATGCGATGGTATACATTCGAGGTAATGCCTGGGATTACGATCATTGGAGTCAGCTGGGGAACACCAGTTGGTCCTATGCGAATGTTTTGCCTTATTTCAAGCGAGCAGAGCATTTTTCCGGTGATGGTGACCAGCAATACCATGGCTATGATGGGCCCCTGCATGTCAAAAAATCGGATCGCAGTGACGATGTGCTGCTGAATAAATTTGTTGAGGCAGGTGCTCAGGCAGGATTTCCTCTCACCGAGGACTTTAATGGCCGCCAGCAAGAAGGCTTTTCCCGGTATGAACATACGATTCGAGGCGCAAAACGAAACAGTGCAGCCAGAGCCTATCTCCATCCTGTGCTCAATCGCGCCAATCTGCAGACTCAGGAAAATGTTACAGTCGATCGGGTCTTATTTGAGGGCAGAAAGGCCGTTGGTATCGAATACCTGCTGGGCGGCGTAAAACAGGTAGCCAAAGCCAACAAAGAAGTTATTCTCGCGGCGGGTTCATTGAATTCGCCGCAGATCTTGATGCGCAGTGGTGTCGGTGCGATCGAGGATATTCAGCCCCATGGTATCGAGATGGTGCATGAATTACCGGGTGTGGGCCAAAACCTGCAGGATCATTTAGGTGTCGTCAGTCAGTTCGCCTGTACCCAGCCTGTGACACTGCATCGCTCGGCGGTGTGGTGGCGAACGGCCTTGGCTGGGATCAAGTATCTGCTCTGGGGTACCGGCGATGCGTCGTATCCTCCCACCGCGGGTGGTGCATTTTTTAAGTCACATCCAGACAAACTCCTGCCCGACATGCAGCTGCACTATGTCTCAGCAGCCATGGCTGATACCCATGGGCGAGCGGGCATAACGCCGGAGCATGGCTTTTCCAGCATAGTCTATGGCTGTCGACCCGAGAGTCGCGGGCGTCTGACCCTGAAGAGCGCAGATCCAGCTGATGCGCCGCTGCTGCATCCTAACTACCTGTCGGCAGAACAGGACATTATTGATCTGCGTAATGGCTTTCGCGAGACTCGTCGGGTGTTCATGCAACCAGCGTTTGACGAATATCGTGGTCGGCAGCTCAAACCGGGTCCAGATGTAGATATTGATGATGATGCGCAACTGGATGCTTGGATCAAGGCGACGGCGGAAACCCTCTATCATCCGGTAGGGACCTGCAAAATGGGCACTGATGCCATGGCTGTGACTAACGAACATGGACAGGTGCATGGAATGGAATGTTTGCGTGTAGTAGACGCCTCCTTAATGCCGACTCTGATAGGGGGCAACACCAACGCCCCAGTCATCATGATGGCAGAAAAGATCTCTGATCATATTTTAGGGCAGAGCTTTCTGGCCGCAGAAAATCTGGTCTAACGCCAACCAAGACCAAGAGCGCGAGTTGGCAAGGTGTTGGCAGTGAAGTCTATGAAGGTGGCGTGCTAGAAAGTTTCCTTAAAGGTCCGCAAGTCCAACTCATGACTCCAGGCTGTTTTCGGCTGCTGATAAAGATACATATAGGCCTCAGCAATACCGTTCAGGCTGACCAGGCCATCCTCGCCTGCACGCTCGGCGAAACGGGGTAACCCCTTGATGATTTTTTCGCCGGCTATGCCGCCGTCAATGACGATGTGAGCGACGTGAATGCCCTGAGGTTGAAACTCTCTGGCAAGACTCTGGGCCATGGCTCGTAAGCCGGCCTTAGCGGCGGTGAAGGGCGCAAACTGAGGTTTGCCGCGCATTGAGGCGCTGGCACCAGTGAACAGCAGGGTGCCAGCGCCTCGTGGTTGCATGACCTTCAGGGTTTCACGAGCAAACAGAAAGCCGCCGAGGGTGCAGACTCGCCAGCACCGCTCAAAAAATTCCGCTGTCATACTTAAAAAATCGCCATTGAAATTGTTACCGGCATTGTAAATTGCCAGGTCTATGGGACCGATCGCCTCTGCTCGCCGAATCAGCGCTATCACGTCAGCTTCAGCCGTCGCATCGCAGACCACGGCGGTTGCCTGACCGCCATTGGCCTTGATCTGGCTCACGACTGTATCCAATTTGCTTGCGGTGCGTCCCGCAGCGATGACGTGCAGGCCCAGTTTCGCGGCATGGTCACAAAGATAGCCGCCGACCCCTTCAAATGGGCCCACGCCGAGAATGATGGCTGTTTTCATGGTGTAGAGTCCTGTGCATTGGTGTTCAGGTTGTCAGGCAGAACCTGAAGTGAGCCAGCAGACTAAATCGATAAATCTTTCAGGTTATAGTCGCGAATGACCCGCTCAAACATCTCCTGGCTGTATCGATACTCATCTTCCAGCCCTGCAAATGGCTGATAGTGATAGCGGCGTTCCGTCGGATAGTATTGGGCGCGTGCGTCAATGGCAACGGCGATGACGCGAGAACGTTCAAAAATACGAGCGGCGTCATAGACCTCGGTGGATTTCTGCCCCAGTGCACCATGGGCGCCAAGGACCGATCGACGACGATGGAAACCAAAGGTCAACGACACTCGAATATCAGCAGATGTGTTGGCAAACGAGGCGTGGAGCATTTGACGATTGACGACAGTCACGTCGCCCGCATGACAGGTCAGAGGAACCGCGCCTGGCAATTGGTCAGATCCGCGGTTTTGTTCGACCAACGATTTGATATCAATGCGACCTAGCTTGTGAGTGCCAGGCATGACCCAAAGGCAATTAGCCGTTGTGCTGGGATACAGTTGAACCTGAAAGTTAAAGCCGTGAATCCCCTGATCCCATTCGGGCGATTGCCAGTGAGTTACGCCATCCTGATGCCAGGAAACTGAACCACCAAGACCGGGCAGCTTGACAAAGGTCGCATCATTGTAAGGGACGAAATCCGCGCCATTGATGGCTTCGCAAACAGTCAGCAGATCCGGGTGACCATATAAACGTAATCCAGACGGCATGGTCTGACACATGCCGCCTATGATGTGCACGACCTCATTGGGCGCATCAGCCCCAGGCGTTGGCTCACGCATGCGGGTCGGATGGCGCCCGCCAAGAACCTCTGTGCCGCCCCAGGGGTCGGACAGGGGTTTGACGAACGAATATGGATTTTGTTTGAACTGGCGACCGTAGGCCGGCCGGCCCTTCGCATCCAGCAGAGCGCCGCGTCCAGTCGGGGCGTGCTCCAGTAAAAATTCAATGTCAGCCCGCAGAGCTGAGACTTCATCTGCGGAGATGACATTTTCAAACACATAGAAACCGTGCTGCCAGTAGGCGTCGAGAATATGTTGCTGCAGCTGACCCTGATCGTCGAGCAACAAGGGGCCGCGATTACCCATCTGGTCTCTCAGAGCCGCGCCGCGTTCCTGATAAGCGGCCATGGTCGCGCTGTATTCCTGTGCCGTCAGGGTGTTGCCAGTCTCGGACATCATCGCTCCTGATTGTGCTTGGACCTTTCAGGTAGTTACCCTTTCAGCCCGCGGTTGAGGTCGTACGCTGGATGATAGCAAAGAGTGTACGCCAGAAATGAGCATAAAGGGGCAAGTGTTGCGGTTCAATAGGCGCGCTGTCAGCGAGGGTGTCTGCGCAAAGCATTGACGCTGACAGGCAGAGGTGGTTAATTCTGCGTAACCGCAGATGGAAAGGTGTGAGGATGACCGGCACTCAGGGCGAGGATACCTTCAGAGATTACAGTCGGCATGCGTCGACACCAGGCGCCGAGGTACAAACTGACCCTGTTGCCGAATTCTATCGTCTCAATCACAAGTATCAAACGCTGGCATTTGCCAGTGCAAAGATCGAGCAGTACGGGGCCCTGAATCTGACGCGCATGGGGATTTGGGAGGCCTGTGAGCTGCTGAATACGCTGGTGGATGACAGTGATCCGGATACGAGTCTGACCCAGATTCAACATCTGCTGCAGACGGCGGAAGCGATTCGCCATGCCGGTCATCCTCGATGGTTCCAGCTTACTGGACTGATCCATGACCTCGGCAAAATACTCTGCCTGCATGGGGAGCCCCAGTGGGCGGTGGTCGGTGACACATTTCCGCTCGGTTGTGCGTTTTCCTCCAGCATCGTCTATGCTGATTTTTTTGCTCAAAATCCTGATCAGATGAATCCTGATTATCAAAGCCGGCTCGGTATCTATGCACCAGGCTGTGGTCTGGACAAGGTCACCATGTCCTTTGGTCATGACGAGTATCTGTATCGAGTGACGCGAGATTACCTACCCCTTGAAGCGCAATACATTATCCGCTATCACAGCTTCTACAGCGCCCACTCAGCGGGTGCGTATGATTATTTGATGAATGACGAAGATCGTGAGATGTTTCGTTGGGTGAAAATGTTTCAGCCCTTTGACCTCTATTCAAAGGGCCATGAACCACCACAGGTCGAGAAGTTGAAAAACTATTACCAGACGCTGATCGATGAGTATTTTCCAACGACGATTCAGTGGTAGGCGGTATCATGCCTTTTGAAGTCCGCGCTGCAAGGCTCGAGCGGGGCAAATGACTGTGATCAAAAATAAGGAGCTCCTGATGCGGAGCTTTCAATGAAGAGCTTGCAATGAAGAG
>JAYODE010000041.1:16333-29320 GCA_038106185.1 Gammaproteobacteria bacterium
CAAAAATAAGGAGCTCCTGATGCGGAGCTTTCAATGAAGAGCTTGCAATGAAGAGTTTGATATAAAGAGTTTGATATAAAGAGCTTGATATGAGGAGCGATAAATGCGTCATTACGAAACGATCAGTATTGAAAAAAGGGGTCAGGTTGACTGGCTGACGCTCAATCGCCCTGAGTCGTTGAATGCCATCAATACGCCGATGGTGACGGAGCTGCGCGATTATTTTGGCGGACTCAGCGAGGACTCGCAGACTCGCATTGTCGTCATGCGGGGCGCTGGGCGGGCTTTTTGTGCCGGCTTGGATATCAAGGCTTCCCAGTCTGGGACCTTTGCTCAACCTTTTGGCGGTGGCATGGGCTTTCAAGGTTATCTTGCGGAAGTTTATATTCGTATGCGGCGCTGTCCTCAGCCAATCATTTCGCTGGTTCAAGGGGCGGCCTGTGGTGGTGGCTTCTCGTTTGTTCTGGCGTCGGATATTCGAATTGCAGGAGAGTCGGCGCGCATGAACGCCGCCTTTATTCGGCTCGGTTTATCTGCCTGTGATATGGGCTCCAGCTATTTCCTGCCACGTCTGATAGGCACCTCGATCGCGTCTGAGCTGATGCTGACGGGTCGCTTCATCAATGCGGAGCGTGCGTTAAGAACCAATCTAGTCTCGGAGGTTGTGCCAGACGATCAGTTGGAGGCGGCCGCTCAATCCTATATTGACGATATGCTCACGACCTCGCCAATGGGTTTGCGCCTGACCAAAGAAGGCCTGAATGTTGCCATCGATGCGGCGGGACTGGAGGCAGCTATGGCTATTGAAAACCGAAATCAGCTGATGTGCTCCAGAAGCAGCGATGCGAAAGAGGGCATGCTGGCCTTTCTTGAAAAGCGGCCGCCACAGTATACGGGTCGCTAGGCATCACCGACGAGTGTGACTGGCCTGCTCGATCGGCTTGAGCAGGCCACATTCAATCTCTCCATGTACAGCCTGCTGTGTGGCTCCGAAGTTGGATGGGCGCTCTTGCGGGTCTTTCGAGATCGGTTGCGAGAGACTAGGCAGTCACGTAAAGTCATGGCTTTTGGAGGCGCCCATGTACAGACTGATTGCAACCAGCCTGGCAGTCCTGATGCTGGCGGCCTGTGAACCGCGAGATCGCACGCCAGGTACCTGGCTGTCTGGCGAGCTTGTTACGACCCAGATCACCGATTGGTCTTTTACCGACGATTACCAGGAAGTCTTTATAGAGACCAAACCCTGGTACGGCATGCCTTTTTCAGTCACCGTCGTCATGACCACAGTCAATGGTAAAATTTACTCACCTTCTATCTATAGTGAGCCAGCAGAGTTTCCTGGCAATAAATACTGGAATAAGGTGATTGCGGCAAATCCCAAGGTGCGGGTCAAGATAGGTGACCATCTCTACCCAAGACAGGCCCGACTGGTGACTGATGCAACAGAGTTTGAAACGGTTTTTGAGGCGCTGGCGGTGAAATATCCGTTCTGGCGAGCCGCAAAGGACAATCCCGAAAAACGCCCGGCCTTTGTTCTGATCTGCATGGACGAAATCAAAGCCGATATGTGATGGCTGCACGTAAATAAATGGAACACCTATGACTGACCACCCAGTTCCACTGGAGCCCATCAAATTCGGATTCCTGAAGTCTATGCGGCTCATGAAGCGAAGCTATCGTAACCCGCTGGAACATGGCCAGAACCTGCGCCGAGAACACGGCAACGCGGTGATGCAGGCGGTGGGCAAGATGCGAATGGTGCATCTGTTTGGTGCTGAGGCGCATCGGTTGTGTTTGCTCAATCCAGGCCAGATATTTTCAAACAAGAAAGCCTGGGATCTGATCATAGGACGAATATTTCCCAACGGCCTGATGCTCCGTGATGGCGACGATCATCGCTATCATCGACGTCTTATGCAAGCTGGCTTCAAGAGTAAGCCCATGCAAGGATATCTGGGCCAGATGATTCCCCAGGTCCGCGTGGCGGTTAAGCGATGGTCAACCCAGCCGAATGGCAAGATGCTCGCATATCCGGCCTTCAAGCAAATGACACTGGATCTTGCAGCGACGATATTTCTGGGTATGGATCTGGGCGAGGATGCCCGCAAGATCAATCGTGCCTTTGAGTTGACGGTGGCAGCCTCTATGCCTCGAATTCCCTTCGCGATTCCGGGCACCCTGCTGTGGAAGGGTATTCGAGCTCGGCAAGTCATGTGCGACTTTTTTCTACCGCAGGTGGCAGAAAAGCGCTTAAGTGAGGGCCAAGATCTGTTTTCCCTGCTCTGTCGCGCAACAGACGAGGCGGGGAATGGCTATACCGATCAGGAAATCGTCGACCATATGATTTTCCTCATGATGGCGGCTCATGACACGACCACCAGTACTCTGACCAGCATCACCTATGCCCTGGCAAAAAATCCGCAATGGCAGGAACGGCTGGAAACCGAGCGACAGTCCTTGGGTGTTGACGAGTTAGCCTATGAGGACCTCGAGAGAATGACTGAGGCCGAATGGGTGATCAAGGAAGCACTGCGAATGTATCCGCCGCTGTCGACTCTGCCGAAGTTCAGCAACGAAGCCTTCGAGTTTGAGGGGCACTTGATACCGGCAGGCGCCATGGTCATGACTTATCCGATTCACACCCATTACATGGATGAGTACTGGGACCAGCCGAGTGAATTTGATCCGCTGCGCTTTAGTCCCGACCGTGCTGAGCACAAGCGCAACGCCTTCAGCTGGGTGCCGTTCAGTGGTGGTGCCCACATGTGCATTGGGCTGCATTTTGCCGATATGCAAATTAAGCTGGTGCTATTTGAGATGTTAAAGCATTTCTCCTGGTCGGTACCGAAGGGTTATCAAATGCCCGTACAACAGTCGCCCATCTCTAAGCCGCGAGATGACTTGCCAATCACTCTTCAGCCCAGATTCTAAACTTATCCGGGTCTGTCATTGTCGCGAAGAAGGGTGGCCGAATGCGTCCATTCAGTGCTGGGCCTCTGTAATCACACTCACCGGCGTCATTGGGAAAATATGAAAGTCGATCTCCACTGTCACAGTTTTTTCTCTGACGGCACCCAGTCACCCGATTTTCTGGTTAATCGAGCGATTGAGAGGCAGCTCACACATCTTGCGATAACAGATCACGACTGCCTGGATGGCCTGGCAGCTATCACGCTTGAGTCGGCGGGTGTCGAAGTGGTCCCCGGAGTCGAAATATCCTGCTTCTGGAATGGTCTTGAAATTCATGTGGTCGGGTTGTTGGTTGATGTCGACAACATGGCATTGCGCCGGCTATTGCTGGCGCAGCAGCAGTCTCGACTGCAACGCCTGCAGTCCATGGACGCGAAGCTGACAGCATTGGGGACGGCGGGTCTCAGCCACTATGTTGAGGAGTTGCCCTGCGTCTCCTGTACAAGGAGCCATGTGGCAGATTTTTTAGTCCAACAAAAACTGGCGAAAAGCCGGCAGAAAGCCTTTAAAAGCCATCTGCGCAAGCGTGGATTAATTTATGTCGATGCCCACTGGTGTGACCTCGCCGCCGGGGTTGAAGCGATCAGCGCTGCCGGCGGTATTGCGATTATTGCCCATCCTGGCCGCTATCCCCTGAATAGAAAGAAGCTCGAGATGCTGGTGGATGACTTCATAGCCGCCGGCGGTGAAGCACTGGAGGCAACCTACTCAAACATTGATCCGGTGATGCGAAGGTATCTTCGCGAGCTGGCTTTTTCCAAATCCTTGTATCTGTCGGGCGGTTCTGACTTCCATGACGTCAGTGCTCAATGGACGGATATCGGTAAGTTCCCACCGCTAGACAGCTTGGCGCTGACCCGTGCCGTGTGGTTGCATCCGATCTGGCAAGCCAGGTATGTACCCGATATATCAAGGTCTGAAGCTGCACTAAAATGAGGCTTTGCTAAGCCTGGCACGGCGGATCAAACTCATTGCCGGGAAATCATTGCGTGTGTTGACGAGGCCGGTGAGGATGCAGTAGGTTGATGGCAAATCGAGTGAAGAGGACACCCAGTGAATTTTGATTTTTCCCAAGATGAAAAAATGGTGCGCGACCAGGTTGCACGGTTTCTGACCGACCAGTGCAGCTCGAAGACCGTGCGCAGCGTATTGGAGAGCAGAGCGCCCTTTGCAACAGAAGTCTGGAACGGGCTGGCGGATATGGGGCTGATGGGTACCGCTATCCCGGAAAACTATGGCGGGGTCGCGGCGGGTTACTTGAGCCTATGCCTGGTCGCAGAGCAGCTGGGCGCTTTCCTTGCCCCTACGCCTTTCTCTTCTTCCGTGTATCTGGCTACTGAGGCCATTTTGCTGTTTGGCACTGATGCCCAGAAAGAGCATTGGTTGCCGAAGCTGGCGTCTGGCGAGACTATTGGTACGCTGGCCGTGGTCGAGACCCTTGAGCAAACCACCGCAGAGTCGGTGGCAGTAGGCTTTTCTGCCGGCAAATTGACTGGCAAGAAACTCATTGTTGCAGACGGCGGTATCAGTCATCTGGCAGTGGTGCTGGCGCGCAATGCTGCTGGCGGTCTGGGCCTTTACTTATGTGACTTACAGGCTGATGGCATCATCAGAACAGATGTCGCAACAGTTGATCCGAGTCGCAACTCAACCAGCCTGGCGTTTAATGGCTGTGCGGCAGAGCTGCTGGGTGATGAAGCCGATGGCTGGTCCCAGCTGAATAGAATTTACGACCGAGCCGCGGTGCTGTTTGCCTTTGAGCAGCTGGGCGGCGCTCAGAGTGCGTTGAATATGGCGGTTGCTTACGCCAAACAGCGGTTTGCATTTGGCCGTCCTATCGGCTCCTTTCAAGGTCTCAAGCATATGATGGCGGATATGTATGTGGCTCTGAAACTCGCCGAGTCGAATTGCTACTATGCAGCATGGGCTTTGTCGACTGATTCTGAAGACCTGCCTCTTGCGGCGGCGACCGCCAGAGTCTCGGCAACCCAGGCATTCCAGTTGTGCGCACGAGACAACATTCAGGTCCATGGTGGCATGGGGTTCACCTGGGAATTTGATTGCCACCTCTACTACCGACGTTCGAACTACCTGACACTGCAGCTTGGTGGTTTAACCGAGTGGGAGAGCAAACTGGTGAGTCGCCTGCCAAAAGGTGAGGCGGCAGCGTAATTCTGATGTTGAGGTCACGGCAGTAGCCAAGCTAAGCCCGTTCAGCGGCAGTCAGCGCTGAATAAGATAAATAATGAGTTCTACAGGATAACGAATATGGATTTTGGAGATACACAAGAAGAAGCACAATTCCGTGCTGAGGCGCGGGCGTGGATTAGTCATGAGGCGCCAGTCCATCTCTATGACAGCCTGACCAAGAGTGGTTTTGGCGGCGTCAAAACCGGCGAGTTTGATCCGTTGGCTGAAGCCAAGAAGTGGCAACGAAAAAAGGCCGACGCGGGTTGGGCCTGCATTCAATGGCCGGTGGAGTTCGGTGGCCGTGGCGCCACCCCCATGCAGAGCGTGATCTGGAACCAGGAAGAAGGGGTTTACAGTAAGCTGACCGGTACCTTCATCATTGGTCAGGGCATGTGCGCCCCCACCCTGATGGCCTATGCCGCTGAGGCGCACAAGACCCGCTTTCTGCCGAAACTGGCAAGTGGTGAAGAAGTCTGGTGTCAATTATTTTCGGAGCCCCAAAGCGGTTCCGATCTTGCCGGGCTGCGAACCCGGGCCGAAAAGGATGGCGACGACTGGGTTATCAACGGACAAAAAATCTGGACCTCGGGCGCCCATTACAGCGACTACGGTATTCTGATTACCCGGACCGATCCAGAAGTGGCCAAGCATCGCGGTTTGACCATGTTCTTCCTGAATATGAAATCACCGGGTGTCGACATCCGGCCCATCAAACAGGCCAATGGTGAGAGTGGCTTTAATGAGGTGTACTTCGACAACGTCAGAATACCCGACTCGCAGCGGCTGGGAGAAGTCGGCGGTGGTTGGCAGGTCTCGTTAACCACTCTTATGAACGAGCGGCTGGCGATTGGCGGCGGCATCGCTACGGGTTTCCCAGAGATCAAAGAGCTGGTTGATACCTTGGCGCTGGCCAGTGGGCCCGCTATCGACAACTCCGCGGTACGGTCGAAACTGGCTGACTGGTATGCGAAAAGCGCGGGTCTAAAAAATACCTCAGCCCGCGCTATGACGGCCCTGTCAAAGGGTGAAATACCGGGGCCGGAGAACTCTATTGGCAAACTCGTCGCCGGCGGCATGATGCAGGACATCGCCAAGTTCGCCCTGGACCTGCAGGGTTTGGGTGGCGCTATTGTTGACCCGGCGCTGGCCTCGCATTCTGCCAGGTTGCAAGCCATGCTGCTGCGGTCGCCGGCAGTCAGAATCGAGGGTGGCACCGATCAGATTCTGCGCAATATTATTGCCGAGCGAGTATTGGGCTTGCCAGAAGAACTCAGGGCCGATAAGGGCCTGCCGTTCAGTAAAATTCCTGCCGGAAGCTGACCGCAGAACCCGTATCGCTCTGCGGTCCGGGACTCCTGCGAGGGATGCTCACGAACGGAAGCGAAGGTTCCAGAACCTGTTTGCGATAGTAAAAGTGATGCAGGTGGGGTGCGCCTGCCTGGATAGGAACCAGCGCGATTATCCTCAGCAGCGCTTTCAGTGTCGCGTTTTCCTCAACGGTACCCTAAGACGGTTTCATGGCTTCAGACAGATCAGGGCACCCTCAGGGGGTTTGCACCGTTAGGAAACGCCTGCCTCAGGTTAGTGCTGAGGACCTGCCGCCGGCGATCCAGTTAGTCTCAGATTTTAGCCTTGCTTCAGGCGCGCGAATGGTCATGCTGAGTTGGGCAGCATCGGTTTTGTCGGTGGCTGAGGACGCGGTAGTGCTTCAGATCGAGCCTGAGAAAACTTGTGGCGGGCTAGGCGGCTGCTACAGGTTCCGTTATATTGGGTGGAGTTATTCAAGAGGCGATAAAAATGATGAAAAACCTGGTAATTGTACTTGTGGTCATAGCCGCCGGATTTGGGCTCTACAAGGTCATGCAGGACCAGCCTGCGGGTAGTCAGACGGCACAGAGTGAAGCGGGTGCTTCGACCAGCGCGCCGGCGACAGTGGGCCTCATCGATGATGAGCGGATCAAGAATGCTGAGAGTGAACCAGGAAACTGGCTGGCTTACGGGCGTACCTATGAGGAGCAACGCTTTTCACCCCTGACGCAAATCAACAAAGACAGCGTGTCCAAACTTGGTCTGGCCTGGTTCAAAGACATGCAGAGTAATCGCGCCCTGGAATCAACCCCGATCGTGGTTGATAACATGATGTTTCTAACAACTGCCTGGAGTCGAGTTTACGCCCTTGATGCCATCACGGGTGAGACTATCTGGTCTTATGATCCGCAAGTACCAGGCGCCTGGGCACGCAAAGCCTGCTGCGACGTGGTTAACCGCGGAGTGGCAGTCTATAAAGGACGAGTTTATGTGGCGAGCCTGGATGGCCGCTTGATTGCCCTGAATGCCGCAACGGGCGAGGAGGTCTGGAAGGTCAATACCCTGACCGATCGCAACCGTGACTACACCATAACCGGCGCGCCACGTGTCGCCAATGGCAAGGTGTTCATCGGTAATGGCGGCGCCGAATATGGTGTTCGTGGTTACGTCACCGCCTACGATGCTGAGACCGGTGAGCAGGTCTGGCGGTTCTACACAGTACCAGGTAATCCCGATGAGCCGTTTGAGTCTCCCGAGATGCAAATGGCGGCGGAAACCTGGAAAGGCGGCGAGTGGTGGAAAATTGGTGGTGGAGGCACGGTTTGGAATTCAATTGTCTATGATCCCGAATTTAATCAGCTTTATCTGGGTGTTGGTAACGGCTCGCCCTGGGCTCGGGCTATTCGTTCACCGGGTGGCGGCGATAATCTGTTCTTGTCTTCCATTGTTGCGCTGGATGCTGATACCGGCGCTTACAAATGGCACTACCAGACGACGCCGATGGATAACTGGGACTACACTGCCGTGCAGGACATAGTGCTGGCGGATCTTGAAGTCGACGGTGTTGAGCGAAAAGTTCTGATGCAGGCGCCCAAAAACGGATTCTTCTATGTGCTGGATCGCTCAAATGGCCAGCTGTTGCGGGCCAACAAGTATGTGACTGCGACCTGGGCAACCCATGTAGATATGACGACCGGCCGCCCTGTAGAAGACCCAGCCTATGATTACCTGGACAGAACCAAGTGGATTCTGCCAGGGCCATTGGGTGGTCATAACTGGCAGGCGATGGCGTTCGATGAAAAGCGGCGTCTGGTCTTTATTCCGGCGATGGAAAACCCCCTGGCCTATGCCATGAATGATGAATGGAAAAACACCGGCGTTTACAAACACGTGGTGGGCGGCTGGAATACAGGCATTGAGCTGGGCCGAATAGTTCAGGTCATGGGTGAGGATGGTATTCCGCCCAAGGCACGTGGCTATTTGAAGGCCTTCGATCCATTGACCGGTGAGGAAAAATGGGCGGTAGAGCAGGTGCACCACTGGAATGGCGGAACCTTGGCCACCGAAGGGGGCTTGGTTTTTCAGGGTAACTCGTTAGGTGAGGTGAAGGCCTATGACTCAGATACGGGCGACGCGCTTTGGTCCTACAATGCTTATACTTCCTTTCTCGCTCCCCCTGTGACTTACGAAATTGATGGCGTTCAGTATGTGGCCATTCTTGCAGGTACCGGTGGTGGTGATCTTTTTGGTGGTGAGTCGAACAACCTGGCATCCACAACCTATGGTAATTTCGGCAAGCTCTTGGTCTTCAAATTAGACGGCTCGGCAGTTTTGCCGCAACCGACTGCGCTCGATCGTAGCATTCCGGAGCAACCAGCCAGCGATGCGTCAGCGGAAGATATCGCTCGAGGTGATAATGTCTATCACTCAAACTGCGCTGTCTGTCACGGCTTTATGGCACGTTCCAGCGGAGTTGTCCCTGATCTGCGCATGACCAATGAGACGCGTCATGGCTTGTACAATGAGATAGTGCTCGGCGGCATTCTAGCCGGTACCGGCATGGCAAGCTTTGCCGATTTGCTGGACGAGAGCGATGTAGAGAAGGTTCGAGCCTACGTGATTCAACGCGCCAACGAGGATCGCGCGGCGGCGGCTGCTGCCGCAAATTAGTCAAAACTTCGATCAGCTGCCCTTGGGTGGTAGCGAAGTCCGAGGCAGGGCGCGAAACTGTAGCCCTGCCTCCTCGGGCTGAGTGGCAGAGTTGACGGGATCAAGGTCTGGTTCGATCTTGATTTCGGTCCCGTTAACCTGCGTGTCCGAGGCGAGTTGCGCTCGACTGAGTTGTCCCTCAACCGCTTGGCCCTCGTCAATCTGACGCAGGGCATTCTGAACCTTCTCCGCCATGGCCGCGTCATAAGGCAGATAGTAGGCGCGCGGCTGATCCACCAGTTTGCCGCTCGGTGCCGTAGGTTGAATCCACAAGTAAATGCGTCCAACCGCTTTCTGCGCCTTGTCCGGTTCAGTAATGATGGCCCAATGCAGACGAAAGCGCTTTGGCAAATCTTCAGTCACAGGCCAGCCTTGTAGATCCTTCAGGGATAAGTAGGTGCTTACATACAAGCCGGATAGGAGCACGACCATAAAGATCTTGAAGCTCACTGTGCGGCGGGTAGCGACCAACAAGTAAAGCAGCAAAGCACCGATAATCGCATAGGCGATGGCCAAGAGCTGAACGGAAATCATGAGCCTTTTCCTGGAGCAATGCGGGTCAATAGCGGCTTTGGCAAACCACTGGTGCTGACAACTGCGCCGCTGCCATCGAGGACAAAGCGAGTGGCGGTCATCTCCATGCCGGCTTGACTCAGGGGATGGACACCGTAATACACCAGGGTCACCACCGGGTTCAGTTTCTCGACCTTGACGCTGACGGGCACGGGTTCCGTATAGTTTGACTTGTAATGCAGAACATTGACCACGTACTCGCCGGGGATCCAGGCACGCACAGAGACGGATTCCTGGTTGATCGGATTGGTCACCAGTTTGCCGTTGATCATCATCTGGTCCTGGACTGCACCACGATCGTCACGGTCAAGATGCATCGTGCCCGTGTCCTTGTTATCGAACCACAGAACCACGCCGTTGGGATCTTCCACCAGCACATCTATGTCGTCTGGATGGCCATCGGGCCACGTCACGGAAATCAAAAACTCGGCCTTGAGGGTGACATTGCCCTGCTTATTGGGCTCAGCCATGAGAATGAAGGCAATCAGAAACATAAAAGCAAAGCCCAACAGGGTATTGAACAGCAGATCCGTGAAAGCATCGTGTCCCAGGGCTTGGCGTGTAAATCGTCGGCGTAGCATTTAAACGGGTCGGTGCAGGGTCGGCAGAATATAGACGTCAACCGCGACAGCGATCTTGTCGACAAGTCTCGATGCTGCCGTATCTAACATCGCATATTGCAAGCCCAGCAAGGTGCTGGTTACCAATCCTGCCATGGTCGTGTAGAGGGCGACGGCCATGCCGCCGCTCATCTGCCCAAGCAATTGCTGAAGCACGTTTGGATCGAAATCCGTCAGTTCTCCGACCGGGGTTAACATCAAGATAAAGCCAAGAATGGTACCCAGTAGGCCGAGTTTGAGTAGCATGTCGGAGGCCCAGTGACCGAATGCATAACGTGTCATCAGACGCTCGGCTAACACCTCCAGCAGGAGCTTGTGGTCAAGATCGCCGGCCCCGTGGCGCTTGGCCTTATGGACCAGCTCCTTAAGAAAGTCAGCGCAGATACCCGGCGAAACTGTCTCGCCCTGAATGCTAACACCTTCAAGGTCGAGTACGACATCTCCGGGATTCAGGTTGCTGATGCGAAGGGTCAGGTTATCAATCACCTGAGTGTCTTGCGCCAGTTGTTTCACCAGCACCAGCCAGTGGAGGCTCAAGACCCCGTAGAACAATAAAATGACGTAAGAGATGTAGCTGCGATCACTGGCCAATGCGGTGCCTAGCCAGCCAAGGTCATTGAGGATGAAGAATCCAAATAACACCAGGCCGACCAGAATCAGGGATCTCACCAGCAGGCGATAATGGGTAACCAGAGACGGGTTTTGCATCGAAAAGCTCATAACGGGTCTGAAGCCGAAGGATAGCACTCGATCGCATCAATGGGATACTCAAAGGGGAACTTTGCTGATGCGTCTCACCGGCACTCACAACCACGCATGAAGTTGCTATACTAGCGCGCTAATTTCCCACCCACCATCGAGTTGTCATGAGCGCATCCCCCTCTAATGCGACCCCAACTTCTGCCGAAAAGCCAGAGATGGCGCTACAGATTGAAAATCTGACCAAAATCTACGGCAACCATTTTCAGGCACTGCATGGCATCAGTCTAAGCGTTAAGCGTGGCGACTTTTTCGCCTTGCTGGGACCTAACGGCGCGGGTAAGTCGACGACCATAGGCATCATCTTCTCATTGATTAACAAGACCGCGGGCAAGGTCAAAATCTGTGGTATCGATATCGACGAGGATTTTCCAGCGGCCAAAAAATATATCGGCATAGTACCTCAGGAATTCAACTTCAATATTTTCGAAAAGGTCGAACACATCGTTACCACACAGGGTGGCTATTATGGTCTGCCCAGGGCTATCGCTGCGCAACGTGCCGAAAAATACCTGAAAATTCTCGGCTTATGGGAGAAACGCAATGAGACAGCGCGATCCTTGTCGGGCGGTATGAAACGACGTTTAATGATTGCAAGAGCCTTGGTGCATGAACCCCAATTGCTGATTCTTGATGAGCCGACGGCCGGGGTTGATATTGAAATGCGTCGCTCCATGTGGGATTTCCTGCGAGCGTTGAATGAAAGCGGTACGACAATTATTCTAACCACGCATTATCTGGAAGAAGCGGAATCGCTTTGCCGAAACATTGCCATTATCGATGCGGGCCGGATTATTCATGACGGCAGCATGCGCGATCTGCTCCGGGAGCTGCATACGGAGACATTTGTGTTAGACGCAGCCAGGCCTTTGCCGGCAGTGCTTGAAATACCGGGATATCCGATCAGGCGAGTAGATGACCATAGCCTTGAAGTGCTGGTAGATAAAACACAGAGTCTTAATGCGGTATTTGCTGAACTGTCGCGTCAGGGTATAGAAATTTTAAGCCTGCGGAACAAGACCAACCGCCTTGAGGAGATGTTTGTGAGCTTGTTGCAATGAGTGCCTTTGAAATCTGGATTGCCTTTCAGACCATTGTCGTCAAAGAGATGCGTCGTTACCTGCGAATTTGGCCCCAGACATTGTTACCGCCAGCAATCACCATGACACTCTACTTTGTCATCTTCGGCACCCTGATTGGTGCGCGGATTGGTGAAATGGGGGGCTTCACCTATATGCAGTTCGTCGTGCCTGGCTTAATCATGATGGCGGTAGTGACCAATTCCTACTCTAATACCGTGTCGTCTTTCTTTGGTACCAAATTCAATCATAGCCTTGAAGAGTTATTGGTTTCACCGACCCCTAACTGGATTATTTTAGCGGGCTATGTTGTCGGCAGTGTTAGTCGAGGTTTGCTCGTTGCAGTGATTGTCACCTGTCTTTCCCTGTTTTTTGCCGACCTGCACGTGCAGCATCTGGCCATGACCATCCTGGTAGTATTAATGACAGCCGTGCTGTTTTCACTATTTGGATTTATCAATGCCGTCTATGCCAATAGCTTTGACGACATCTCCATTATTCCGACCTTCGTCCTGACTCCTCTGATTTATCTCGGCGGCGTATTCTACTCGCTGGATTTGTTGCCACCTTTCTGGGCTGACGTGTCCAGGCTCAACCCGCTGGTCTATGTGGTCAATGGGTTTCGCTACGGTGTGTTGGGTGTGTCTGATGTCAATGTCGGCTTTGCGCTGGGAATGATCAGCCTGTTTACGCTGCTCACCCTGGGTTTCTGTTTATATCTGCTGAACGCTGGTACTCGTCTGCGGGAGTGAAACCGACTGAGTCGAATTATCGACTGG
>JAYODE010000007.1:0-10739 GCA_038106185.1 Gammaproteobacteria bacterium
TAGCGACTTAAGGCCGATACACAACGGTTCTGTATTCGTTTCGCTGATGCCGGACGCTGAGTCCTTAGCGCCTCAGTGTCTCCCGTTTTTTAGGGCGGCTTGTGAAATCGCGGCAGTGTCATCAAAACCTTGAAACTTACTGATGTACCCTTCCCTGACCGTAAACATATGCATCGTTTCTGACTTCAAATTATCCGCTGTCATAAGCAAATGTACCAATACGGTATCGCCACAATCAAAAAATTTGATGGGTGAAATTTCGAGATTTGACAAAGTCTCCGCCATTAGCGAAAAACTTTGATCTATCACGACTTGCGGCCCAACAAATGTTCCTGAATGCGGAAAATTACCTGGCGTTTTATATTCGAAATCTGCCGTATGCAGAACAGCCCAGGCCGCCAAATTGCCGCTCGAGAAGGCCTGATACACTTTTTCGACTAATTCAATATTACTCATCATTGCTACCTTTTTTGCCTAGACCCATGCCTCGCCGGATAATCTAAAGAATGCCGGCTAAAGCACTTGAAGCCAAGCAGATCACCTTAGCCAAAGCCCCAACAAATGACGATGTTGGTTCGAACTTGGTCGTCAGAAATACGGTGTCGCAACCCATCAAGAATGCTAAATATCAAACCAAACCCTTGAAGGTCCTCGCGGGGCAAGCGGGGACACTGAGTCCAGAGTCCTTAGCGCCTCAGTGTCTCCCGTTTTCACTAAATCGCGTTGTAATAAACTGAAGTACCAAGGTTTGTAATAATGTCCTTGTTTTCATCCATCCAGGATATGGTGCCGGCCCACCACTCTGAAACCATCATGGCGTCTAAGAACTTTCCGTAGGCTTCATGGGAATCGAACTCTAGAGAGTAGAATGCTTGTTCCATATTTCCACCAGCAGACGCTCGCCATAACCTCGGGTTTCGTCCACCCATAGCCTCGTGAACAGCAACGGCGTTCCTGGATCCCGCAAGCAAGAGTTCTAGTCCGGCAACTGTACCTTCCCAGGATGTTACAGCTTGAATTGTCATCTATTTCTCCAAGAGCAAATGTTGGCTTAAAACCTTACCAACGCCAGGAGCGTTCGAGAACATTAGTTCGAGTTTGGTAAAGACGTACGGGTTCAGCGAGATTTAACAACAGTTCTGGTTCATCAGCCAAAAATTATGGGATCCGAGCCAAGCGCCAGCGTCGGCTTGTGATGATTGATGGCGTTATCAGGCATCAATGCCAGCGCTTGACCTAAAACCGGCTGGCCCCTCGCACGGCATTCTCAGTACAACCCTGTGCGTGCGGCACTCTCTAACGGGGCACTTTCGAGGAACTGCTTCAGATGCGTTTGGCAAGCCAGTCCAGGTGTGCACAGCGCATCAGTGAATACTTGCGGTTAGCGAAGAACGAGTCGAAGGGCACCCAAGCTTAATGGGCAGCATCCGCTACTCTCTGGCTACCGATGTCATTCAAAGATCAGGCACTGCCTCGCTTGGGGATTCATCCTTGGGGCAGAAGATTTCAGCCGTCAGTTAGAAGCACTACGAAATAGACGCTGGCACTTGGCTCTGACTGCTGAAAAGTGCAACATAAGGACCAGTTGATCGCGCAGATCGAACAAACCTCTGCGTCGCATAGGAACGGTGGGCCCACATAGGCGAGATACAACTCACCCCTTTATGCCTTTATTTGAGAAAACGACATATTGATTCTGGAAGAGCATCGATGACTTTTGATGAAACAGTGGAAACGCAATTTATACAACCTATTCGGGTTCTTCTGGAGGCGTTCGCCAAAGAGGGGGCTGCCGCAGAACATGCATACTTCACCGGCGTTCTGAATCTCGTCAAGGATGATACCAGCGAGGCGCAAATGCTGGCGGCGATCATTGAATTGTCTCGCTGCGCGTTTCTTGGCTATAATTATAGTCCGGCGACACAAGGTCAGATCAACGATTTGTTAGATTACTGGATCGACATAGCCCACACCATGTCCGCCGATACTGAGCCCCACTAAAAATGATAGGATCAGAGCCAACTGCCAGAGTCGACTGCCGACCTTTAATTGCTCGACTAATTGTTCGACTAATTGCTCGAACGTGGATCTAGAATTGCTCGAAATTGAATCTAGTCGCTCTAAGTTAAATCACCAGTTGTTGAGGTGCCAGGGAAGTTGTTAATGATCAGAATTCTGCTTCTTTCCTGTTTTTTCTTGTTACTCGTTGGTTGTGCCGCGCCATCAACGGTTAGGGTTCAGGTCGATGATGAGGCCATGGCTGGTGAGGCTGCGCTTCAAAAGCAGCTCGCATTTGATAAACAATCTGAGTACTCCAATCGGCTCAATAACATTTCTAGCGTGATTCTGCGGTCGGCTGCACCCATGTGCCCTGAAGATCAGGGCAAAACCATGTCAATTGACGCGGCCGACAAAAAGATGTTTGGCAAGGAGTGGGAGAAAGAGGCTAATGTGAGATTCGGTGTTGGCGACCAATTTGTCATCACTTGGGTTTCACCAACCGGCGGCGGCGCTGAAGCAGGCCTCCAAGTGGGCGACAGCATTCTTGCCGTTAATGGCACTGACTACGGAAGTGCGAAAAAAGAGAGAAATCAATTTCTGAATAGTCTTCGCGCTATCACAGAAACGACTTCTGATTTCGCCACTGTCATCGTGGATCGATCAGGAGAGAAGCGCAGTGTCTCTGTACCACTGAAGCAGCAATGTAATTTCGACGTCAGACTAGACCCGTCTGATATCGTTAATGCCTACGCTGACGGGAAAAATATCATTATCACCCGTGGGATGATGAGATTCGCCACCAAAGATGAGCAATTAGCATTGGTCATCGCCCATGAATTGGGCCATAACGTCATGAATCATATGGATAAGAAAATGACGAACTACGCCTTGGGTTCAATTCTGGATATTGCGGCAGCGGCTTATGGCGTGAACACTCAGGGGTTGTTCGGCAGTGCGGCAGCCCAAACCTATTCTCAAGACTTCGAAGCCGAAGCTGACTACGTAAGCCTCTATTACCTGAAGGCAGCAAATCTTCCTGTTGAATCAGTCGCCAATTTTTGGAGAGAAATGGCGGCCGAGCACCCAGGTTCAATAAAGTCTAATCATGCCGCCAGCCATCCTGCTACTTCCGAACGTTTTTTGGCGATCGAAAAAACAGTGGCTGAAATTCGACTAAAGGAAGACAGCGGCCAGAATCTGACGCCCAACTTGCTTCCAAAGTAACTTCGCGGGTTATGCTTAGCAGGTTTTGCTGATCCGCAGAAGGCGTGAACACCTTTCGCAATGGCGATCCCATGACTGACCTAAACCAGCACAGACTGGTTATAGTCTATACAGAATTGACGCACACCCTCGTTGAATTTAGGTCAGCTGACGAGACGGATTGAAAAGATAGCTGTCAACCACCGCTACTCAACTGCGCTGATTTCCATTGCATGGCATTTAAGACGCGGCGCTCGACCGATGGATGGGTATAGAACAACAATTCCTGCAAGGGGTGAGGTCTTGGATCCCGATACGCTGCGGTCTTTACCAAGGCACCTGCCAGGGCATCCGGCAAGCACACCTGCTCTAAGGAGTAGTTATCGGCGGCCAATTCTTGAGCCCGACTCAAACTGTTAGTCACGGGCTCCAGCAGCAAGCCAAACAGCGAAACCATAAACATTAACACTGGCAGCCCGAGCGGGTTTTCAATCGGCGAGTCCAGCTTGAAGAAGCGTGCAAATGTTGTAAACCAACGCGCGCTGCTATAGAAAAATATGATGGCCAGCACCGCGGACAACAGCACGGCAAAGCCTATATGACCTTGATCATAGTGCCCAATCTCATGGGCCGTCACGGCTTTTACCTCGTCCAATGTGGCACTACTGAGCGCCACATCCGAGATTGCAATTCGAGCTGAAGCACCAAACCCAGACACATTCGCGGTAAAATTATTTGACTGTCGTGAACCATCAAAAATAAATATCCGTTCCACGGGAATCTCTGCTTGCGCTGCTAATTTGCGCAGTTCGTTCTGCACCTGGCCTGCCGGTAAAGGCTGATACTGATTAAACAAAGGCTCAATCACGAGAGGTGACACGAGCAGCAGCCCAGATAGAACCAATGCTGTGACTAAACCCGACCAGGCCCACCAGAGTTTGCCGACACGCCGCATCAACTCATAGACCAACGTCATGAATATCGCACCTAGCAATACGGAGATCAGGATGCCAAGCAATGTCTGCCCCAGAAAATCTGCGAATGCCTGACTCGTGCGTTGATAGACCAGCTCTCGCCACCAGCCCGCATAAAATGTCAGCGGCAACGCAATCAAGGCGGCGCCGAGGAAGTAGCTGCCAGTCATTAGCAAAATTCTGAGCGTTCGCGCTCGCTGATCCAGTCGTTGGTTGAGTCGACCTAAAAAATTTGAGCGAACAAACAACCAGGTGCTCAGACCGGCAACCACTAGATTTGCAAGGAGCAACCAGTGGTTACCGACCGTATAGGCCGCCGCTTCAGCGAGCAGGTCTGTACCCAGGGCATCAATATAAACAGCAGTTTGAGCTTCAGCTTCGCTTGCCATCGAGGACCTCGCGGGCATTCTGTTAAAAGAGATGGCAGCAATTTGCCGGTTGGCGTCTAGCCAAACAGCTGACTCCCGACCATCAAGGTGCCCACCAAAGCTACCGCATAGGCGAGCGGTCGAATCCAGGGCCAGCCCAAGACATAAATCATGGCATGCGCAAGGCGCGCACCAAAAAACAGTTGAGCCCCCAGCACCGTAGTTGCATTGGTCACGCCAACGACATGGGCGACCAGAACAATGGGCGCAAACACCAGGAGGTTTTCAATCATATTTGATCGAAGGCGGGTGATTCTTGCATGCAAAACACTCGGCTCTGGCAGGTTATCTCGCGGACCCGCTTGGGCCGCCACACCATTGGCCAGAACGCCCACGGCACCCTGTGCCAGCAATATCACCAGCAGCAAACCCACACTGTAGACCAACATTAATAATTCGACGCTCATAGTATCCCTCTGTTTTTACTACTGAATAGGATGGCACTTATCCTAACGTTACCCGTTATTAAAAGCGCATTATTAGCAGCTTGTTCTTCGGTAGTGATTGTCTTTATCTCGTAGCACCGCCAGCAGCTTACTGGTGATTCAGCGCCTTTTCTAGCGTTGTCGCTGGTCAACGCTGAGCGCGCGAATAGCCTGAAATTCAGAGCTGGATTGCCATTGTGGCCAACGTCTTGAGCTGCCTAGGTCTTTGATAATTTGGTGATAGAGCTCAACATCCTGCGCCGCTCCGCGCAAGTCCCAGCTTGGACTCCAGGCATCACAGGTCTGGTGATAACATTGGCCCACATAGTCTCGAATCCATTGGTCCCCGGCCGCTCGACCACCCTCGATCAAGTCGACTCCCCCCGCGATAGCCATGAGTAACAGCACAGGCACACCTTGGCGCGCCAGAGGAAAATGGTCAGCTCGAAAAAACAGTCCATTCTCTGGCAGACTCTCGGGCGTCAGCACTCGACCTTGCGCGGCCGCTGCTCGCCTTAGGTCATCTTCGAGATCACTCTGCCCCTCGCCGATCAAAATCACATCCCTCGCCAGACCAGCCGTTTGCAAAATGTCGAGCGTGAAATTAGCGACCGTTGTCGCCAACGGATAAATCGGTGCACTTGCGTAGGTAGAGGAGCCTAACAAACCACTTTCTTCCGCTGTCCAGACTGCGAAGACAACACTGCGGGCCATTGGCGTCGATGACTTGAGCACACGAGCCAGTTCAATGACGCCCGCAGTTCCCAACGCATCATCGTTTGCGCCCGGTCGAACCGTACGACCCAGGTCGTCTGGCTGACCCTGGCCGTAGGCGTCCCAGTGTGACGAGACCATGATGGTTTCCTGCGGATAAGTCGTACCAGGTAACAGCGCCAACAGGTTACGGCTCTCGATACGCTCCACCGTCACCATCAAGTCCGCATTAAAGCTGACGTTCTGAAGCTCAAATGCCTTAAAGCCTGGACTTCTCGCCAGTCTCGCCTGCTCACTCAAATTCAATCCGGCACTGGCAAACATACGCTCGGCCGCATCCCCGTGAAGCCAGCCCTGGAGCGCCAGCGGGGTTAATGCACCAACCCCGGGAACGATCGAATAGTTTTCTCCTGGGGAAGATGCAGCCACACTCCAGCCGTAACCGGCACCTTGGGTTTCATGAATGACCAGCGCCGCCAGAGCACCGCGACGAGTCGCTTCTTCAAACTTGTAGGTCCAACGACCGTAATAGGTCATTCGCTTGCCGCCAAAGCGGCCCGTAACCGGCTCATTGGTCGTCGCCGCGAAGTCAGGATCGTTAACCAGGAAAACGGCGACCTTACCCGCCAGATCTATCTCGCCAAAGTCGTCCCAGTCTCGTTCTGGCGCACTGACACCAAAGCCAACAAAGACGATGGGGGCTGAGTTGATTTGAACCCGCTCAACAGCCAGCGCTGAGCTTACCTCCACGTCAATGGCCTGCACCAGCGGCTGTTCTCCGTCGCCAGCCTGTATTGCCAGTCTGGATGCGTCTTGTATTTGTGTGTGGTTAAGTGGCACTGGTTGGGTCCAGCTGCCATCTTCACCGCCAGGTTCGAGTCCCAGCGCGGTAAACTCTGAGATGAGATAAGCGATCGTCTTCGCCTCACCAGGACCGCCCGGCGCTCGCCCAGCAAACTCATCAGAGGCGAGTACCTTAACAATTTCACTCATGCGCCCAGTTTCAATCTGCGCCGCCGAGGCACTGTTGAGCACCCAGACGAGCCAGAGACCCGTCAGGGTTGCCACGACGCTCAATTTATTCCGCATTAGTTACACTCACTTGGCACATTCGACCGCATGGATTGATTCTGCAGAGTATACACAGACGGACTCCGCAGATTCACTGTTAGAAAGACTCGACTCTTCTTGGTGCATGGCCAATGACTTTGACCCTGATGCCGCACTCACTTGGTGCAGATCTTGTGAACAGAACCTTCGAGAAGCGTCGAAGTGCCTGCTATTATTCGGTTTTTACAGATTGGCCCGGTCCTTGCTATTCATCACCTTGGAAGTCACTTACTTTCGAACTGAGAAATCCATTCAGGACTGCAGAGATTCACGAGGAGCAAATAATGAACAAACTGACTCGACTGACCGGCACGCTCGCCTTGGCCACCAGCGCCTTGACCGCGACCAGCGCCTTTGCCGACATGTCTTATAACCTGGGCTACGCATCGGAATACCACTTTCGCGGCATACTGCAGAAAAACTCTTCCGCGAGCGCCGGTGCCGACTACGAGAGCGGTGGTTTTTACGCTGGCACCTGGGCTGCAGATGTCGGCGATGGGCTAGAAGTGGATGGCTACTTTGGCTACGGCATTGAGACAGAGTCAGGCATTTCTGCGGGTGTGGGTTTCACCGGTTACTACTACACAGGGGACACTTTTGACACCGAGTATGAAGAGATCAATCTGAGCGCTGGTTACGGTCTGTTGACTGTTGACTACGCCATTGGCAAACACGACATTCAGGGCGGCGGCGACGAGGACTACACCTATCTGGCGTTGACCCTTGAGGCTGAGTCCGGCCTGTACGGTACCTATGGTACTTGGGGCGATGAATTTGACGGCGACTTCATCCAGATTGGATATGGCACCACTGTCGCAGAGCTCGATCTGGGTATCGCCTTGATCCTTGCCAGCAAGGAGCTGTCATTTGAACTCGACGATTCAGGCAACCCCGCAGCAGACGAGTCTTTGGTCTTCACCATCGGCAAGTCTTTCTAGGCACATCTTTGCCAACGAACACAGGGCACTTGTGGGTGCCCTGCTTGTTTCTTGTCTACCACTTCAAACGGTTTCACGCACTGCTAGCGCTCGTCCTTAGTTGGTCTGTCTACCAAGCTGCCCAAGTCAAGATTTCCAAGCCAAGCTCGGTAATCGACAATATTCGCGGGTAAAATCACTCGAGCGTCTTGTAATCCTTTGATCGCCTCAATATACCGTTCGCTCAACTGCAATTTGAGAGCAGCACTGCCGCCCGGGCGATTCACCACCTCCGCCACCTTCTCTATGGACTCGGCGGTTGCTGCCGAAATTGACAGAATTTCCTGCGCATAACCCTGCGCCTCATTGATTCGCCGCTGCTTCTCGCCCTCAGAAATATTAATCAATTCAGCTTTCAGACCCTCAGAGCGATTAATTCGGCTTTGCTTGTCGCCTTCACTGGTTGCCATGATGGCGCGGCGTTCACGTTCGGCACTGACCTGCTTTTCCATTGCATTCCGTACCGTACTGGGTGGTGTAATATTTTTAATTTCATACCGGTGAACCCTGATACCCCAGGCCTGCCCCGCCTGATCCAGCACTTCGACCACCTTGGCGCTGATAACGTCGCGTTCCTCAAAAGTTCGATCAAGATCCAGGGTACCAATAACCGAGCGCGTCGTGGTTTTAGCTAACTGCACCGCAGCATTGCGATATTCTACAATGCCATAACTGGCCTTCACCGGGTCCCAGACAGACATATAGATCACACCATCAACGACGACCTTCACCTCATCGCCAGTGAAGCAATCCTGGGGTGGTACGTCGATTGCTTCCTCGCGCAGGTCCTGCACAAAAGTCACCTTATCGATAAAGGGAATTAAGGCATGAAACCCCGCATCCAGCGTCTTGTGGTATCTGCCCAGACGTTCAACAATATGCGCCGACTGGGTCGAGACCAGACGAATCGACTGGAACAATTGGACGATCAGCAGCAGAAAGATCGCGGCCCAGATTGCCATAACGAACAGATCCATGCTTCAGCTCCTGCTGGTCGTTGGGTTAACCGTTTTCGACACTGTCTCAATGCCCTCAAAAAATCCCTGCATCTTCGCCAGCTCTGCCGGCACGATGGACACATCCGCCTGCTTGAATAAATCAGCAACTTGATCAATGTAACTCTGCACCAGGCGCACATTCATCGCCTGTTCGCCACCGGGTTTCTCAATCGCATCAGCGATCGCCTTCATACCTTCTGCAGTTGCGGCTGCCAGGATTGAAATTTCCTGCGCCCGACCGTCTGCCTCGTTGATGCGTTTCTGACGTTGCCCTTCGGATATATTGATTGCCTCCTGGCGTTCGCCTTGAGAAAGGTTGATGGTGGAGTCTCGGGCCGCGTTAGCCAGCGTGATCTCTGCACGCTTTTGCCGCTCGGCTTCCATTTGTTTTTCCAACACATCGATAACATTACTTGAAGGTGTAATATTCATCACTTCGTAGCGCATGACCTTAATACCCCAAGGTTCTGACGCTCGATCAATTTCTTTTACGATGGTTTCGTTGAGGCGTTCACGCTCAGAAAAGGTTTCACTCAAAGAGAGCTTGCCCACCTCGGAACGCACAGTGGTCTGGGCGAGATTTTGGGCGGCAAACAGGAAATTTTCGATACCGTAGCTGGCCTTATAGGCATCCATCATCTTGATATACAGCAAGCCGTCCACCTCGATTTGAATATTGTCACGAGAAATGCAGCTTTGGTGCGGAATCTCCAGGCATTGTTCGCGGGTCTCATGCCGATAAGCGACCCTGTCGACAAAGGGAATGAGAATATGCAGCCCTGGATTCATGACCTGCTTGAACTTGCCAAGCCGCTCAATGACGCAAGCCTCTCGCATTGGCACGATTAAAATCAGCTTGTAGCCGATAAAGCCCATCATCAGCAGCCCGAACGTAAGAATCGCAAGCATCGTTACAGCATCCTGTTTTAAAGAGTTGTTTTCAGCGAGTTGTTTTCAGCGAATTGTTCTCAATAGCTCATCGGCAGACTTGATCTCAGGTTGCACAATCATTGTCGTGTTTTCCCGCGAGACAATCTTCGCCTGACTGCCAGCTTCGATGACTACGTCATGACTCAGCGCTCGCCAGTGTGTTCCACGAAACGCTACGACACCAGCTTGATGTCCCGGACCGATCGTCTCTATAACCCGCACGATCTGATTAACTTCATCAAGGCTTTCATCTGTATTGGCAACACTGGAGTCGCCCTCAAAAAAGCCTGACAAAAGACTTCGCAATAAGAGTATTAGCGTCAAAGAGGCGATAAAAAACAGGGTCAGACTACCCACCCAGGTGGAAATGAAGCCCAACCACAAGGCGCCAGTGACCATTAGGCAGGCAATTCCAAGAAAAACCACAATGCCACCGGGAATGATCAGTTCTGCAACCACCAGGGCACTTCCGGCAATCACCCAAAACAGCGAATTAACGAATAGATCCATGACTCGATTGGACGCTTTCGAACCAAAAAGGTCAATCGGAAAATTCTCAACTCGCGTTTCATGCCTTGGTATCGGCGTTGCTGGTACCCGCGCCGAGAAGTACGCAATGAGCTCAAACTGGCGATTAACAGAGACAGCGCTTTCTAAAACTGACTATTGATAAGACGGGATATTGATGAGACTGGATATTGATGAAACTGGATATTGATGAGACTGGGTCTTCCGAATTCATCCTGGCCCGGCGCTTTCGCTGGCATGATCTGCGAAGCTATTTTGTGAAGCTATTTTGGGAGGCTATTCTGTGAAGCTGTTCTGCGAAGCTATTCAGAGCGAGTCGCGGCAGATCCGAGTTTTTATGGTTGCTTAGTTATCAGCCTCCTGATCAAAGGCTAACACTTGATCCAAGGCTAAACCAATGGTTGCTGGAAGTACTTCAAGATAGGAGCTTCAGTCCAGAGGCTTCAGTCCA
>JAYODE010000007.1:10839-21821 GCA_038106185.1 Gammaproteobacteria bacterium
AGTCCAAGCTCTTCAAGTCAGGCTCCTCAGGTCAGGCTCTTCAGGTCAGGCTCTTCAACCCAAGCTCTTCAACCCAAGCTCTTCAACCCAAGCTCTTCAACCCAAGCTCTTCAACCTAAAGATAACTCTTGCGAAGCCCTGCCGAATAAGCGGCGACAAGCGGAAGCATAATCAGAATCGTTAATCCAATTTCTCGGGCGACGCTGGTCAGCGACCGCATCTCGTGCCAGAAATTCAGGATTAAAGGGCACAAGTTCGCCAGACAGAACACCTTGCTCGTCAACGGTTCGATCCGACATCGGAATAAATATTTTCATATGAAATCTCGTCTTCTCGCGTAGTTTGTCTTCATGAGTCGCAGTTTGGGCGGCGACTTTTATCGCAACATTGAAACACAAAAGAGCTTCAGTAGTGCGCTAAAGATAGTGAAGGAGTAGCTGAAGATCATGGAGAAGCTATGGACAAATCGCCTGCAGACACCCGTTAATCTCGTCGATAGCCAGGAATGCTATTTTCGCTCGCCTTTACCGCACTTTTACGTCACCTTTCATTCGAGCGGGCAAATCAGGGAAATACTTCCTGTTTTCGATGTCATACAATAGATTAATCGTCGCAATGAAGGAACCGTCATGACCAAGCGTATCGTCATAGTCGAAGATGACCCTGACCAACGCAGCAATTACGTCGATGCGATAACCAAGAAGGGTTATGCCGTAACTGCATACAGCAATCGTCGAGAAGCACTCAGCGGCTTCGAGCAGGAATTACCCGATCTCGCCATTCTGGATATTATTCTTGGCGATGAAGTGGATGCCGGCTTTGAGATTTGTCGCGATCTGATCTCGCGATCTGCATCCTTACCAGTGATTTTTCTCACCGAACGGATTGATGAAATCGACAAGATCAGTGGCCTGCGTCTCGGCGCATGGGATTATCTGCCGAAACCCATCTCGCTCGACTATCTTGCAGAACGCATCAGCTCTTTGTTGCGCATTCATGAAGCGCGAGGTCAGTACAATCAGGGATCATCCAGTGCGAAACTGGTTGGCGATATGTCCATTGACCAGGAGGCGCTGTTGGTTTCCTGGAAAAATCAACCCATCAACCTTTCTGGCACTGAGTTTCGTATGCTCGCCAAACTGGTTCGCGTACCAGGACATGCTGTTTCCTATGACACATTGATGAATGCGACGATGCAGAGCCTGGTAACCAACAACACCATCAACACTCATATGCGCAATATTCGCAAAAAGTTCGAGAGCATTGATCCGGGATTTAATTGCATCAAAAGCGAGTATGGCTTCGGCTATCGTTGGTCAGCAAAGTAGAAGATCTCGCGGGTAACCCTAGATGACAACGACAGTATTCCGAGGGCCGCGGCTGGCAACAAAGCTTTTTTTCCTCATGAGCCTGGCATTGGTGATCATTCCCTGGTTCAGCTACTTGTACCTGAAAGAAATGGAAAGCTTTCTGGTTGACGGTCAGGCCAATGCACAGCTACTGACAGCCGAGGGCATCTCTACCCTGCTTAACGGTCGACCCGACCTGTTCTATGAACTGCCACTCTCACCCGAGGGCTATGAACAGCTTTATGCTCACCCCTTGACGACGCCTATTCGTATTGATGGCAAAAATAATGATTGGGAGGAAGTGCTTAATTACAATGTCAGCTTTGGCGCACTGGAACCTTTCGAGAGCACCGAGGCTGCGCCCAACCAGTTTTACCTGGTGCTTGGCGAACACAACGACCAGGTCTACGCACTGGTTCAGGTGAGCGACGACAAGTTGGTGTTCCGCGACCGCAACATTCTTCGCCTGGATCTCTCGGATCACATCCGCATCACATTCACAGGTCAGTCAGGTGAAGTGCGAAAATTAGTTATAACCATGACAGAGCCAGGTGTCACAACGGCTTATGCGATGGACGACGACTGGCGCTATGCTATTCAGGGCGTCGCTGAAAATCGAGTTCAGGGATTCATGACAGAGACGGCCGACGGCTACGCCATCGAATTCAGGATACCACTGGCGTTACTGGGCTCGACCAAGCACTTTGGTCTGGCCGTGGTCGACGTTGACAGTCCGGAAACCCGCGCGATCCAATCGATTACGGGAACTCTGCCCTCGGCTGGGCGCGAGGCTTTCGGTCTGGTGCTGCTCAAGTCTCCTGAGGTCCTTCGAATCATTGAGGGTCTTGGGTACTCCGGTGCCAATATTCAGGTCATAGATGCGCAGCGCCGAGTCAGAGCCGAGGTCGGATCCTATGACGCCCAACCAGCACAAGCGCCCAAGTCGACTACGCTCGCCTGGTATAAAAAAGTGCCTCTGGTGATCAGCCAGATTTTGGATCAGACCTACAGCCTGATCGATATGGGATTACGGGACAGGTCTGACTTATCGGATGACAGTGTTATTCGAGACTCATTGGCGGGCAAAGCCAGCTTTCAGCGTCGCTATACGCTGGAAGAAGGCGAAACCATCATCGCTGGCTACCCCATCATTGCCCAGAATAAGACGATTGGCGCAGTCGTTCTGAAACAAAACACCGACCGCATTCTCGAGTTGCGCCGGGATGGGTTGGACCGAATTATCAATTTCTCGATCCTTTCCCTTTTTATCTTTGCGGCGCTGATTCTCGCCTTTTCAGTACACCTGACTCGGCGGATCCGTAAGCTCGGGGTCGAGGCGACCAATGCAATCGACAAATATGGTCGACTGAAAACTAATCAACTGCGCAGCGAAACCAATGCCGGCGACGAAATCGGTGATTTAGCAAGAAGTATTTCGAGCATGATCGCGCGCCTGCATCAGCACAATCAATTTCTTGAGAATATGCCCCGCACATTGCGCCACGAGATCAATAACCCTCTCAACACCCTGAGCACCTCATTGCAAAATCTGGCCACAGAGACGACAGAATCCGGCAAGAAAAAATATCTGGAGAGCGCCAAACGAGGGGTCAACCGCATAGGCCTGATCGTTCAAAACCTGGCTGATGCCGCCAGCCTCGAAGATGCACTGGCCGCTGAAGAATTTGAGGTGATAGACCTGCAAATGTTGGTGGAAAACTATATCAGCAATTGTAGGACCGCCCACCCAAACCGAATATTTGAGTATCGTGGCACCCAGCGAGCAGTCCTGAGCGAGGTGTCCGACTATCGCATTGAACAATTGCTGGATAAATTGATTGATAACGCAATCGACTTTTCTGAAGTCAACAGCACCATCACTGTCGGGCTAACGAAAGAGATCGATACCCTGATGCTGTTCGTCACCAATCACGGCCCGCTGATACCAAACGATATGCTCGACAACATTTTTGACTCAATGGTTTCAGCGCGACTCTCAAATACTGACAACCGCTTGCATTTCGGCATTGGCTTGTATGTCGTCAGAATTATCGCGAAACACCATGGCGGTAGCGTTAAAGCCATGAACCTGCTCAGCGGCAATGGCGTCACCATTCAGGTTACGCTGCCACTGTACAAACCTGCCGGCCAGGTCGATGAGTCACTGGACTGACGGCGGTGTCGGCGTATTTTGGCCCTGGCGCTATTCTGTAAGGTCCTGCAACGCAATTTTCAAAGGCTCTTGGCCTAAACAATACTCGGCATCTATATAAAAAATAATCGATATAGGTGGTCTCGTCGATGAAGTCTTGATACTATATCGATCTAAATTGATATAGCTAGTCCAGTGAACGCATCTATTGATCCCCATACGCCCGTAGACTCGACTCTACTGCTGACCTTTTGCAAGGCTACGGCAGAAACCTTGCGTCTGGATATTTTAAGGGTCTTGAGCGCAGAGTCCTTTGGGGTTCTCGAGCTTTGCCACATCTTCGCGACACCCCAGCCGGGTATGAGTCACCACCTCAAGGTACTCGCTAGTGCAGGATTGGTCGCTACTCGGCGAGAAGGCAATACCATCTTCTATAGGCGCGCGATCATACCCAGTGGCAGCCCATTGCGCGCACTCACTGAGGCCCTTTATGCCACGATAGACCGAGTCGCACTGGCGGCCGAAGTCTTTGATCGAGCGGTTGAGATCCATGCGGAGCGGGCCGAACGATCCCGGCAATTTTTCAGCCGCAATGCTGAGGGTTTGAGACAACATCAAAACCAGATCGCTGAATTCGAATATTACGCGAGCAGTATTAATGACTTGCTGGACAGTGAACCACTGAGTATCTCCAGTCGTGTACTGGAAGTTGGACCCGGTGATTCCGAACTGATCAACGCCCTCGCAACGCGCTTCGAGCACATCACGGCTATCGACAACTCTGAGGCCATGCTGGATCGCGCTCAGACGGTCCTAGATCCTGAGTTACACCACAAGGTCAAGTTTATTCACGCCGACATTGATCAAGTTGCTCAGCTTCAGCACAGGTGCTACGAACTGGTCGTGCTGAATATGGTCCTGCACCACATGGCATCTCCTGCAGCACTGTTTACCAGCGTCGGAAAATTACTGACGCCTGGCGGCTTTTTGCTCATTGTGGACCTATGTCCCCACGATCAGGACTGGGCTCGTGACACCTGCGGTGATCTATGGCTGGGCTTTGAGCCCAGCGATCTCGACAGCTGGGCTCAAGACGCCAGGCTGATTCGCGGCCAAGGTATCTACCTTGGCCTTAAAAACGGTTTTCAAATTCAGGCTCGCCTGTTCTATCAACCCGATCAATCCCTAACTTCCATTGACAGTGAGGCAATATGACTAATCCCGATTACAAGGTAGCCGACATAGGTCTGGCGGCCTTTGGCCACGCAGAGATCGCACTGGCAGAGGCTGAAATGCCCGCGCTGATGACATTACGCGAAAAATACATGCAACAGCAGCCGCTCAAGGATGCTCGCATCATGGGCTGCATTCACATGACGATTCAAACGGCTGTGCTGATGGAGACGCTGGTCGCGCTCGGCGCTGAGCTCCGCTGGTCTTCCTGCAACATTTTTTCTACCCAGGATCATGCAGCCGCCGCCATGGCCGACAAGAATATTCCAACATTTGCCTGGAAAGGCGAGACTGAGGAAGAGTTTCTATGGTGTATCGAGCAAACCATTCTGAAAGATGGTAAGCCCTGGAACGCCAACATGATTCTCGATGACGGTGGCGACCTGACCCAAATGGTCCATGAAAAATATCCGGAGATGCTTGACTCGATCCATGGCATCACGGAAGAAACCACGACCGGTGTCCATCGTTTGATTGAAATGATGGCCAAGGGTGAGCTGAAGGTCCCCGCCATCAATGTTAACGATTCGGTCACCAAATCCAAGAACGACAATAAGTATGGCTGTCGTCACAGCCTTAATGATGCCATCAAGCGCGCGACCGACATGCTAATGGCAGGTAAGCGGGCGCTGGTTATTGGTTACGGTGACGTCGGCAAGGGTTCCGCCCAGAGCCTGCGCCAGGAAGGCATGATAGTCCGGGTGGTCGAGATCGATCCTATCTGCGCGATGCAGGCCTGCATGGACGGCTATGAAGTCGTTTCGCCATACAAACAAGGTTTGAACACCGGCAAGCTCGAGGACGTAGACACGCGACTGCTGGGTGAGACGGATATGATTGTCACCTGCACGGGCAACGTCAATGTCTGCGACGCAAACCTCTTACGCAGCGTCAGCAGGAATGCGATCGTCTGCAACATCGGTCATTTTGATACAGAAATAGACACCAAGTTCATGCGAGATAACTGGCGTTGGGAAAACGTCAAGCCTCAGGTCGACAAGATTTATCGAAGTGACGACCCAAAGGACTATCTGATACTGCTGTCAGAAGGTCGCTTAGTGAACCTGGGCAATGCTACTGGACACCCCTCGCGTATTATGGACGGCTCCTTTGCAAACCAGGTCCTTGCCCAAATGTACCTGTTTGAACGTCAGTGGGCTGACCATGATCCGCAGCAACGTCCACCTATTACGGTCGAAGTACTGCCAAAGGCGCTTGATGAAGAAGTTGCCGGCTACATGGTTAAGGGCTTTGGTGGTGTCATCACGCAGTTGACCGAAGGTCAGGCGAAATATATTGGTGTCAGCACAGCAGGTCCCTTCAAGCCAGAAGCCTATAAATACTAGGCAATCCCTTCTTGGGAGCTTCGCAGGTCGGGATCTCTGATCTGCGAAGTTGGTTTGCTACCGCTTGAGGCATCGGCATCGACTCTGCGCGACAGATCGGCGACAATGCGGCGCACCTTTCGCCACCTGCCATTAAGCTCACTGCCATGCGACCAGAATTAAAAGACCTGCTTGAACTTCTTAACCTCGAGCAAATTGAAGTCAATGTCTTTCGAGGCGTCAGTCCTAACGAAGGCTGGCAGCGAGTGTATGGCGGACAAGTCCTTGGCCAGGCACTGGTGGCTGCTTCTCGTACCGTAGAGGACGTCACCCGCGCTGCGCATTCATTGCACGGCTACTTTTTACGGCCTGGTGATACGACGATTCCCATCGTCTACAAGGTCGATCGTATCCGCGACGGCAATAGCTTTACCACTCGCCGAGTGGTTGCCCTGCAAAGGGGCCAAGCAATATTTAGTATGGCCGTCTCGTTTCAAGTCATCGAATCTGGTTTTGAGCACCAGTTTGATATGCCTTACGTCAAACCACCGGAGCAATGTCAGAGCTATGCCGATCTACGCAAGCTGTACGCCGAGGATGTTCCTGAAGCATACAAGACATCAGTGAACCGACCGCAGCCCATCGACATGCGTTTTGCGGAACCCTTCAATGAATTCAAGCCACAAAAGATGCCTCCATCTCAGCACTGCTGGATCAAAACCGTGGACACCATGCCCGACGATATTCGTCTTAACCAGTGCTTGTTAGCCTACGCGTCTGACATGACCTTGATTGATACCGCCGCACGACCTCATGGTGTCGCTTGGACTGACGATAAATTTCAAGTCGCAAGCCTTGATCACGCCATGTGGTTTCACCGTCCATTTCGAACGGACGAATGGCTACTCTACGCTCAGGACAGTCCTTTTGCTGGCGGTGGTCGAGGCTTGAGCAGAGGTAGCATTTATACCCAATCCGGCGCGCTGATTGCGTCTGTTGCTCAGGAAGGCTTGATGCGATTGCATCCCGCCTGAAGTGCATCAAGCGAGGTATTCGCAACGCCTGACGACAGGAATCCCAGCAATCAGCGGATCTGATCAGATCCAATAGAAATCCATGATAAAAGCCCATTAGCTGTACAATTGTCAGTGGGCTTTACATAATGCATCGCTTGCTTGTTTGCCAAAGCAACCCATTAAAGTGCCGTCTGTTTTTGCTGTGGCACATCCACCGGTTCATTGAAGGGATACCCCGTGACACTGAAGAACGCAGATAAACTGGCCAGCGTTGAGGTCATTCAGCACAATTTTGAGCAGCGCAACTATATTTGCAGCCTCCAGATAGCGACTGCCGTGTTTCTGGCTTATCACCTTGGCAAACCGATCCTGATCGAGGGTCCTCCCGGCGTCGGTAAAACAGAACTGGCGAAAACCACGGCCGAACTGCTCGGTATCGAATGTATCAGGTTGCAATGCTATGAAGGGCTGGATGAATCCAAGGCGATTTACGAGTGGAAATACGGTAAACAGTTGCTTTACACCCAAGTTCTGAAAGAGACATTGAGTGAAATTCTTGAGGGCGCCAAGGGGCTGGCTCAGTCAGTCGGTAAATTGCATGAATTTGGTGACATCTTCTTCTCGGAGGATTTCCTCGAACCCAGGCCTCTGCTGAAAGCGCTTAAAAACGACGAAGGCTGTGTCTTACTGATTGACGAGGTGGACAAATCTGACCACGAGTTTGAGTCTCTGTTGCTTGAAATGCTCTCGGACTTTCAGCTGTCTATTCCTGAGATTGGTACGGTTAAAGCCAACCCGAACCGAAAGCCTCTGGTTTTTCTCACTAGCAATAACACACGAGAAATCAGTGATGCACTCAAGCGTCGCTGCCTGCATCTATATATTCCCTTTCCTGACGCTGCGCTTGAAAAGCAGATTATTCAGGCTCGAGTACCTGAGCTTGCCGAGAACCTGCGAAATCAGTTGGTGACGTTTATTCAGGAACTGCGCGAAATGGATCTGAAAAAAGTCCCTGCGATCAGCGAGACTATCGACTGGGCACGCACTCTGATCCTGCTGCATTCGGAATCCCTGAGTCCTGAACTGGTGCGCCAAACACTGAATGTGATCCTTAAGTTTCAAGAAGACATAGAGGCTGTAGATTCAGAATTGCAGACCCTCACTAACAAAGCTTTGAAGGGCAATCAGGGATCCTAACGTGGTAGATTCGACCCTGGTGGATTTTGTCAAAGCGCTGCGCAACGCAGACCTGAAGGTCTCGCCGGCTGAAACGCTGGATGCGATGCAATGCATGGATTTGGTGGGGTACCAAGACCGACGCTTTCTCAAAGATTCACTGGCTATGGTTCTGGCAAAAACCACAGATGAAAAGGATGCGTTTGAGACCTGTTTCAATCGTTTTTTTACTGCCGACAAATTTCGTCAGGAAACAACCGATGAGCTTGAGGGCGGCAAGGGGGATGATTCCTTCGATGATGGCGACCTTGATGATGACTCAAGCGGCAACCAACAATCTGGCAAAGGTGGTGGTCAAGGTGGCGGCAAGGGTGCCGGTGAGCAGCAAGCAGAAGAAGAGATTGCCGGCCTGCCACCCACTTCAACACTGGGCAAACTGTTGCTCCAGGGCAGCCGCGCCGAACTGATGATTCAGATTGCCGAGTCCGGTCGCGCAGTCGAGGTCAACCAGATTGTTGTATTCACGCAGAAAGGCCTCTACACCCGCAAAATTATGGATGCCATGGGCCTCAAAGGCCTGCAGGACGAGATCGGTGAACTTCAAACCCGAGCAGGTAAACCCGAGCAACAGCTGGCCGGACGACTCAAGGTGGCCAGAGATCAGCTTCGTGAACGGGTTCGCGATTACGTCGAACGGCAGTTTTTTCTTCACGCAGATGAGCAAGGCAAGCAACTTCGAGAAGAGCTGCTGAAAAAAGTCAAACTCTCCAGCCTCGAAAAACGCAATTTTAAGGACGTGCAGGAAATCGTCCTAAAAATGGCCAAGAAGCTGATCGCGATTCACTCAAAGCGCCGCAAGACGTATAAACGTGGCCAACTGGACGTGCGCAAAACCCTGCGGCATAACATGCAGTACGACGGCATGTTTTTCGACCTGCGATGGAAGGCCAGCAAGGTCGACAGACCCAAGGTGATGTGTATTTGTGACGTCAGCGGCTCAGTCAGCAATTACTCTCGGTTCCTGCTGATGTTTCTGTATAGCCTGGCCAGTATCTTACCCAAAGCCCGTTCCTTCGCTTTCTCATCTGATCTGGGAGAGGTCACCAGACTGTTTGAAGACAGCAGTCTTGAGGATGCCTTGTCGAAAACCATGCGCGACTATGGCAACGGCTCAACAGATTATGGCCGAATGTTCCAGGATTTTAAAAATCACTGTATGGACGATGTGAATAATAAAACCACCATTATTATTCTGGGCGATGCACGAAACAATTACGGTGATGCACGCGCCGAAATACTTCGTGAAATGTATGACAAGGCCAAGCGGGTGATCTGGTTGAATCCCGAGCCCCGCTCGAGTTGGGCGGTTGGCGACTCGGAAATGAAGAAATACACGGCCGCCTGTCACCAAGCCGAAGTCTGCAACTCACTGCAGCACCTGGAACGCGTAGTCTCGAATCTCCTCAAAACGGCCGGCTAACTCGACACGCCAGGCACTGCTGCCATTGCAGTGCCTTTGCTGAGCGTGCGCCCTGACGCTAGATCGTTAACCCTCTTTCTTTCTGCCGGTGGTTCGCCTGGCGCAAGACCTTTCTTAGCGCCATCCTTTTCATGCAGACCTTTTCAAGCAGACCTTTTCAAGCAGACCTTTTCATGCTGTCCTTTTGATGCAGACCTTTTCGTGCTGACCTTCTCAAACGGTCTGCCCAGACATGGCCTCACGGTGGTCAAGCATGGTAGTATTCCTGCCAGAGATGTTAAGCAGCAAATTTACCTCGTGTCACTCGCTAACGGCTGAATGGCAATTATGGCAAATAAAGCGTCAACCTCTCAGAACCAGTTACTCTCTGCGCTCGTCGCCGAGCTCAGCCTACCGTTAGTCAGGCATCTGGCTAAAAAGGGCTGGAGTACTGATGACGCCAACGACTTGGCCCAAGAAGCCTTCCTCCGCATGCACAAGTTCCAGCAGTCGCAACCCCTGGAAAATGCGCGCGGCTTTCTTTTCAAAACAGCCAACAACCTGGCTATTGATCAATTACGACGCTCCAAACTCCATGTGAATTACCTGCTAGCTGCATCAACTCCAGAGACCGGCCAAGAGGATGAGAATCGCTCAGCACCGTCTCCGGAACGCACTCTGGCTGCGAAACAGGAACTCGCGCAACTCTATGAGCTCATCGATAAACTGCCAAACAAGATCAAGGTCGCATTTTTGCTACACCGTGGCAGAGGTCTTAGCTACTCGGAAATCGCTGCCGAGATGGGCGTCTCCAACAGCATGGTGGAGAAATATATTACTGAAGCGTTGAAATTACTGCGTCGTGAAATAGCCCGTTAGCTCGCTCATGGTTCGCAGCAAGCGCTCACCAACCTGCTCCACACTTTTTGCACGGGGTACTGCATTTACTCTGCCACTGGTTAAACTTTTGAGCCGCTTTCGAGCAGAACTGAAAAAATTGTGACCTTTCGCATCTGCCTGTTTCGATATCGACTTTCGAAATCGACTTTCGATATCAACTTTCAGTATTGAACGGTTTCTGCGCCAAAAATCATCTTTCTTCATATTTCCTATCTTTTATCCAATTATTTTCCATTTTCATTGGGGTACTGCCTGGCTTGTCCGTCTTTCAATTACCGGCGAATACATTCGCCGGCACGACACCTGCTTTGCAGACCGGCTATTCAGAACGTCTATTGCATAACGGCTTTTGCAGAACAGCTTTTGCAGAAC
>JAYODE010000007.1:21921-25354 GCA_038106185.1 Gammaproteobacteria bacterium
GCTTTTGCAGAACAGCTTTTGCAGAACGGCTTTTGCAGAACGGCTTTTGCAGAACAGCTTTTGCAGAACGGCTTTTGCATAAAGCCAGGACGACAGAGTTTGCCCAGCAAGGCGCCACTAAATCACTATCCAATGAGTTTGGGGGAAGATGCTATGTTGAGAAAAACACCACTAGCGACCGCGATTAGCTCTGCGTCGCTCGCGAGTGCCTTGGTCGCCACCAGTGTGGCCATGCCAGCATTCGGAGCCGACGAGGCTATCATCGATGAAGTCGTAGTTACAGGCACCCGGATCAAACGCGCAGACCTCGAAAGCGCCAGCCCGGTCACCGTAATTAGCCGCCAAGAGATTGAAAATAAGGGTTTTACTGATGTCGGCCAGTTACTGCAGCGTATGCCTTCCATGGCCGGATCACCTATCGGCACTACCACCAACAACGGTGGTGACGGTTCTGTACAAATCGATCTGCGGGGTCTTGGTGTGGTTCGAACCCTGACGTTGGTTGATGGTAAGCGTACGGTTGACGGTGGCGACTATCAGACCATTCCGGCGACCATGATTGAACGCGTTGAGATACTCAAAGATGGTGCATCAGCAGTCTATGGCGCTGACGCGGTTGCAGGTGTTGTCAACATCATCACACGGCGTGATTTTGAAGGGCTTAAGGTTGAAGCGTTTACCACCGACTACAACAATATGAAGTCTGGCAAGCAAGACAGTTACAATTTCATTGCCGGAAAGTCGTTTGATGGCGGGAACTTCATGTTTGGTGGCGAGTATGTCAAGCAGGAAGAAGCCTATCAATCTGATGCGCCTTGGGCTTTCTTTCAAGACTCCTACTATATCTACCCTGGTGGTTGCGAAGCGCAGCTGACGGCACCCTACGACGGCACGCCGACTGGCGGCTGTTATACGGTTGGTTCTTCACGTATACCCGAAAGCCGTCTGAACACCACCGAGTATGTTCAACGTAAGAACGCTGACGGCACACCCAGGTTGTATGACCCTATCAACGACGCCTTGAATGGCGAGGCCGGATACAATCCAGCGAATGCGGTGCCTACCTTCAGCACATCCAAAGTTTTTATGAATGAGGGTAATGGCCTGGTGGCCTATGACGGTCGCACTTACAACTATGCGCCAGTGAACTACATTCAGACGCCCTACGAGCGGACAAACCTGTTTGCCCACCTGAATTACGCGCTGACAGATGACGTGAACGTATCTGCAGCTATGCGTTACAACAAGCGCCAGTCAGCCCAGGAGTTGGCGCCACAACCCTACAACTCGCCGACCGATCCCGCTTACAATGGCACCTACATTCCATTGGATCCGATCACCGGCCTGCCCCTGCGCGAAGTTGACGCCATTAACTCGGATGGCGACACCATCAGCATTTATACTGCCAACCAAACCCTTGGCAGCGTTGTCGCTCCCATCGCCTATAGCGGTATTTCGCCAGATAACTATTACAACACCACCGGTTTCGCTATTCGTGACGCCCGTCGGCGCATGGTAGAAACCACTCGCAGCTTTACTCAGGACGTTGACCAACTACAAGTCGTTTTTGGCCTTGACGGTGAGTTCAACGACATCACCTGGGATATCTACTACAACAAAGGATGGCGTGATCGCACAGACATTGACTATGGTCAGTTCTTTGGCGTCAACCTTGCCAATGCTATGGGACCCTCGGCCGACCTGAATGGCGACGGGACTCCTGAGTGTTATACCAATATCACTGATGCCAGCACCCTCATCGCAAGTTGCGTACCCATGAACTTCTTCGGCGGGCCCGGTGCTTTGACACAGGCAATGATCGATTATGTCGCCATCGATCTGGTAGATACCTTTGAGCAAGAGACGGACCAGTACGGCTTTAGCTTGACCGGCTCTAGCCTGGAACTACCCGCTGGCGCACTCGGGTGGGCGGTTGGTTTCGAACATCGAGAAGAGGCCTATGCTTACAACCCGGATTCTGGCAAGCAAAAGGGCGCAGTCACCGGCAACAAGGGGGCTGGAACAACCGGTGGCTACCGCTCAGACAGCGTGTTTGGCGAGTTGCTGATACCCGTATTTGACAATGGCGAGCAATCAGTGACGATGACTGCCGGACTGAGATGGGACGATTTCAGCACATTTGGCGATGATACGACCTATCAACTTGGCCTCGAAGCGAATGTGACACAGGATCTGAAACTGCGAGCCACCTATGGCGAAGTTTTTCGTGCGCCCAACATCAGCGAGTCTTTTGCGGGGGTCGTGGATGACTTCCCCACTTACAAGGATCCCTGTATTCCAGCAGAAGGCTCAGCACTGCCGCCAGGCTGCGCACAGGAAGGGGTTCAACTTGACTCACAGGTATTGGCCAGAGTTGGCGGCAATCCTAATTTGACAGCCGAGTTTGGCGACACCTTTACCGCAGGTCTGGTGTATACGCCTGAGTTCGCCTACGGCTCAGCGTCTCTCACGATCGATTACTGGAAAACCGACCTGGAGGACTTGATCAGTACGCTTGGAGTTAACTATATCCTTGATGATTGCTACAACAAGGAAAACGCCAACTCTTGCGCTTTGATCACTCGCCGGGCCGACTATAGCATTGCGCAAATACTGGATGCGCCCTTGAATGTCGCCCTTGCTACGGCTGAAGGCGTTGATACTGAAGTACGTTATACCTTTGATACTGAGTACGGTCAGTTTGACGCCTCGGTTTTATGGTCGCATATGCTTGAGCGAACTCAACAGGCATTTGCTGGTGATGACATAGAGGATATCGCCGGCACCTACGATGGCGACAATGCCTATGCTGAAGATAAGGTCAGCTATTCCATAGACTGGTCAAGAGGTGATTTTCATGTTGCTTACCTGGGTGAGATGATTGGCTCTATGACAGGTGACGATGCTTTTGGCGTAGGTTACACCCAGAGCATTGATTCGCAGCTCTACCACGATATCATTCTGGGTTACTCCTACAAGGATAGCGGCTTGAGCGCGACAGTTGGCCTTACCAATATCACCGATGAGGAGCCACCTTTCATCGACACCGGCTTTAACGCCAAGACCGACCCGTCAACCTATAGATTATTTGGGCGCGGCTACTATGTGCGATTGTCCTGGGAAATGAGCGAGTAAGCGGGTGTCTGCTTGTGAAACTTTGCGCCCTTTAGGCCAGTGAACCATGCGCCAGTGAACCATGCGTCAGTGACATAGCACCTGAACTGGCAGAAAAGAAAAAGGCCGCGTAAGCGGCCTTTTTTATGACCACTTGCTACGCCTTTAGGGCCTTCAGCCCAGCCTGCTATCTGAGTTTTTATCGCAGCGAACTACTCGCCAGTCACTGGTCTCAACCTGAAAGTGAGCGCATGTCCAGAATGACTGAAAAACTCCGGATCAGCAGGTTATTAAAGGTTCTGCTGGAAAGGCTCTGCTG
>JAYODE010000007.1:25454-59985 GCA_038106185.1 Gammaproteobacteria bacterium
TGGAAAGGCTCTGCTGTCACGTCTGGCGGAAAACCCGGTCGATTCAGGCACTGAGCTCTTCTGACACGAGCAGTGCCAGCGCAGATCTGCTAATGTGCTACACTGTGTCACTTGCCAAAAATGTGTCGAGAGATAAATGAAAAATTGCCTGGCAATGCTGCTCTTGTTGAGCTTCAGCGGTCTAATTTGGGCCCAAAATAAAGCGACCTCGGTCAACTTTGAGACTCAGACAATTACTATCGCCTTGACCCAGGAGCCGCCTCAGCTCAATGGCATGAAGGCGACTGACCAGGTCAGCATTCTGATCCTGAGTCACGTCATGGAGGGCCTTACTCGTTATGACAGGCGCGGAAATATCGTGCCCGGTGTCGCAGAACGTTGGGAGATCAACGATAAAGATGCGACTTTCTGGCTACGAGAAGATGCCCTCTGGAGTGATGGCGAACCCGTAACAGCACACGACTTCGTCTTCGCTTGGCGTAATGCTCTAAAGCCTGAGACTGCCTCTGAATATGCGTTTATCCTTTACCCGCTTTTAAATGGTGAGGCCATCAATAAAGGCGAGATGGATGCGGCTCGCCTTGGTGTCGAGGCTATTGATGATCGCACTCTGCACATTCGCTTTGAGCGACCCACTGGCTATTTCGACAAGCTCACAGCCTTTGTGACCTATTTTCCAGCTCGACAGAATTTTTTCGAATCCCGAGACCAACGTTTCGGCGCTGACGCCACGGACCTGCTTTACAACGGCCCGTTCCAGATCAGCCAGTGGGTTCATAGCGCATCACTGCGCATGACCAAGAATCCTTATTACTGGGATCGCAACAATATCACTCTGAATGCCATCAATGCCGACTATATTACCGCCGATACTCGATCTCGACTGAACCTCTTTATAGACGGCAAGATTGTCAGCACCGAGCTGGATGGCGAAACTTACAAAGACGCCCTGACCCAACGATTTCGTATTCGACGTTTTACGACCGGTACCGTCTTCTTTCTCGAATATAATCATCGCGACGATCGGATTACTCGCAACCTGAACCTACGTCGAGCGATCCAGCACGTGTTTGATCCCGACGAAATGGTCAACAAGGTACTGGCAACACCGGGAAATCTGCCCGGTAAAAGCTTGTTTCCGGTCTGGCTCAAAGGCAAACACGACAAGTTTCGCCAGGAATACCGGGCACCTGAGGCGCCACTGGATCTGAATCAGGCTCGACAATATCTCGCGCAAGCTAAGGCAGAGTTGGGCCTTGCGACTCTTCCACCCTTAGTCTTACTGGTTGGTGACAGCCCCACCGCGGCCAAACAAGCGGAGTATCTACAGGGCAAACTCAAGGCAACCCTTGGCCTTGATATCAAAATAGACATTCAAACCTTTAAACAACGCCTGGCGAAAATGACCGCTGGCGAGTTCGACATAGTGGCTGCCGGCTGGGGCCCTGATTTTGACGACGTTATGACCTTTGGCGATCTGCTGACGTCCTGGAATCTGAATAATCGCGGGCGTTACAATAACCCTGCCTACGACGAGCAAGTGCGCATCGCCATGAACAGCGCAGATCCGGCTGTACGCATGGATGCCATGGGTAAGGTTCAGCAAATTGTGTTCGATGATGCCGTCATTTTGCCTCAATATGAACAGGGGGTTATTTATTTGCTGCACCCCGCCTTGCGCGGAGTGGTGAGGCGCGTTGTTGGCGCCGACCCGGATTATACTTACGCACAGGTGATCGAGCTCGATCAAAAAGACTAGCCGTCATTACCAAAGGTTTGACTCATGTTAGCGTACACCCTGAAAAGACTGCTGGCCGGCATCATCACTGTCTGGTTTATCGCGACGGCGACTTTTATGGCCATGCATATGGTGCCAGGTGACCCATTGATGAACGACAAGGCTGTGACCGCTGAGATTCGAAAGAATCTTGAGATCAAGTACGGCCTGGACAAGCCAGTCACTGAGCAATATTTTATTTTTATGGGCAATATGCTTCGGGGCGACTTCGGTATCTCATTCACTCAACAGAATCGTCGAGTCAACGATATCATTCGCGACCACTTTCCGGTTTCAGCGACACTGGGCTTGCTTGCGATTTTCTTTGCCGCGACGGGCGGTATTATCTGGGGAGCCTTAACCGCACTCTATCGCAATCGTCTGCCGGATATTATCATCATGTTCTTGGTGATACTTGGCATCTCAGTACCCAGTTTCGTGTTCGCCGCCCTTGGTCAACTCCTGTTGGTTAACATTAATGGGCTGCTGGGATTCTCCCTGATTCCTGTCGCTGGCTGGGGCACCTTTTCCCACATGCTTATGCCATCGCTGGTCCTGGGACTTGGTACCATGGCCTTGCTAACGCGTTTAATGCGATCATCCATGCTGGAGGTTGTCAACGAGGACTATATCAAGACCGCCAAGGCTAAGGGCCTGTCTCCCCTGCGGATCTTCTTCAAACATCAGTTAAGAAACGCTATTCTGCCGGTGATCACCATTCTTGGACCCTCCATCGCCGCCATTACAACCGGTGGCTTTGTCGTTGAACTGGTTTTTGCGATTCCCGGTCTGGGCCGTTACTTCGTTCAGGCGGTACAACAACTAGACTATACCGTGATCATGGGTACCACTGTATTTTTTGGTGCCTTTCTGGTTCTGATGGTCATACTGGTTGATATTATCTACGGTTTTGTTGACCCAAGAGTGAGGCTGCAGTAGATGAGCGATAGTTTCGTCCCTGACTTTGCTCCAGCCAGCCATGGCCAAAGCCTTGAGCACCTCTCAAGACCATCTCTCTCCTATTGGCAGGATGCTTGGATTCGTCTGCGGCAGAATACTCGCGCGATTATCTCCCTATACATAGTTGTTGGTCTGGCTTTATTTACACTGGCTGGGCCTTTGCTCTGGCAGGTCGACCCGGCATTGCAGGATCTTAACCAAATCTCTCAGGCGCCTTCATTGCCGAAGCGGGCTTTACTCGCTGATCCCTATGAGCGCTGGCAGCCAATTATTCTTGACGACTTTCCCAGCGAACCAGAAATTGATATGGACTTGACACTGCTAATAGCGCCCACTGGTGTCGATACTCTGGGAGAGCCAACCACTCAGCAGGTCCGGCTGCGCTGGAACCCGGTTGTCGGCGCGGGAGGCTACAGCATTTACCGTAATCAGCATATGCCCGAGGGACTCAATGATCTGGGCCTGCCTCTGGCAACCACCCTTGGCGGCAATGAGATCAGCTATGAAGATCGTCTGAATCTCGAGCAACGAGAATATTACTACTCCATTGTACCCACTGATGGCTTTGATGAGGCCAATAGCTATAGCACCATAAAAGTCGTACCCACCATTGCTATCACTCGCGAAGAGGCAATCCATAGAGGCCTCATTGCAGCCGACTCCGACATCCAGATTGGCGAGTCACTTTCGTTACGCTTTCACCCCTTTGGAACCGACTATCTGGGCCGTGATATGCTGGCCAGGTTGATGCAAGGCGCCAGAGTCTCCCTGTTTATCGGCATCTGCGCACCTTTCCTGTTTGTCCTGTTTGGCATTCTGTATGGCGGCTTTGCCGGTTTTTTTGGTGGTCAGTTAGACTCTCTCTTGATGCGTTTTGCAGACTTTGTCGTCGCTCTACCATTTTTACTGTTCATGATCCTGTTCAAAATAGCCTTTGGCATAGGCCCTGGAGAGAGCGGAGTCGTGCCCATGTTAATCGCATTAATATTGTTGGGCTGGCCGGCTACGGCGCGACTGGTCCGCGGCCAGGTGCTGCAGATTAGAAACAATGGCTATATCGACGCTGCTCGCCTGCTCGGCGCCAAGAACAGCTACCTGATTATTCGCCACATACTGCCGAATACGATGGGCGTCATACTGGTCACCTTGACCTTTGCAGTGCCTGGAGCGATCTTTACCGAGGCCTTTCTGTCGTTCATTGGCATGGGGGTCGCGCCACCTACCCCTTCCTGGGGGTCTATGTGCAACGAGGGTGTCAAAACCATGCTGAGTCATCCGCACGAATTAATTTTTCCTGCACTGTTTATCAGCGTCACGGTACTGGCATTCAATCTCCTCGGGGATGGCCTCACTGAGGCCCTCGATTCTCGTATGCGATCAAGGTAAGCCTACATGTCGAACAAGATACTGGAAGTTGAGGACCTCTGCGTAGAGTTCGCAACGTATGGCGGTAACGTCAAGGCAGTTCGCGGGGTCAGCTTTGCGGTCAATCGTGGTGAAACCCTCGCCATAGTTGGCGAATCAGGTTGCGGCAAGTCAGTCACGGTTCAGGCGATCATGGGCATTATTCCCATGCCACCTGGAAAAATTACCGGTGGCACCGCGAAACTTAACGGTCAAAACATTTTAGGTCTGCCGCCGAGCGCGGCAAATCGATTTCGAGGCGTCGAAATTGGCATGATATTTCAGGATCCTATGACGTCTCTGAATCCGACCATGACGATCGGTGATCAGATCTCCGAGACGCTGATGGTTCATCGCGGCATGAGTCACTCAGATGCATCAAAGCGTGCCGTCGAGCTACTCGACAAGACTAAAATTGCCGAGGCCGCCAAACGCGCCAAACAATATCCCTTTGAGTTTTCCGGCGGCATGCTGCAAAGAGCCATGATCGCTCAGAGTCTGGCCTGTAACCCCTCTATTCTGATCGCCGACGAACCCACCACTGCGCTGGACGTGACCATTCAGGCCCAGATCCTCGAGTTAATGGCGGAGCTGCAGCGAACAGAGAAAATGTCAATCATCCTCATTACTCACGATCTGGCAGTGGTCGCTCGAATGGCGAACCAGGTTGCTGTGATGTATGCGGGCCAGATCGTTGAGTCTGGTGGTGTAGATGATATTTTTTACCGTTCCAGTCATCCTTATACGCTTGGCCTCAAAGAGGCTATGCCTTCGAATAAAAACGACGGCAAGAAAAAGCTGATGCCCATCCAGGGCAGTCCGCCGGATCTGTTTCATCCGCCCACCGGCTGTGGTTACTTTGCCCGCTGTCCTTATGCGATGAAGGTCTGCGAGCATCATAGTCCCGCAGAATATCACCTCACGGGCAGTGAAGCTGAGCATCAGTCACGTTGCTGGTTGCAACACGAGGGAGCACCGCGCCATGCGCTACTGAACCAGCCGAGAGCAGAACACCGTGATTGAAACTCAAGATCTGAAAAAACACTTCCAGATTGGCCGCGGCCAGACCTTACATGCTGTCGATGGCGTCAGCCTGAAGATTCAGGAGAATGAGATTCTCGGTCTGGTGGGTGAAAGCGGCTCCGGCAAGTCGACCTTTGGTAAGGCACTGATCGGCTTGCACCCTCTCACTGCTGGCTCGACGATTTATAATGGCGAAATTTTACCGCGCAAATTTACCGCCGCGGACCACCTGAAATACTCAAAAGAATTACAAATGATCTTTCAGGATCCCTACTCATCGCTTAATCCACGTATGACAGTACTGGACATAGTCGGAGAGGGTTTGCTGATTCGGGGCGAAGTTTCTCGCAATGACGTCAAGGACCAAGTGGCTGTCTGGCTCGGTAAAGTCGGCCTGAATGCCGATCACATGTCACGTTACCCGCATGAGTTTTCCGGTGGCCAACGCCAACGCATAGGCATCGCTCGCGCCATGATCATACAGCCTCGGTTTGTCGTCTGCGACGAGCCCATCTCGGCGCTGGACGTCTCGGTCCAGGCGCAGGTGGTTAACCTGCTGGAAGAGCTCAAACACGACTTGGGCCTTACCATGCTGTTTATCGCGCACGACTTGTCTATGGTGCGATATGTCTCTGATCGTATGGCAGTGATGTACCTGGGTTCATTGGTAGAATCAGGTCCCTCTGACGCTGTCTTCTTTCATCCGCAGCATCCCTATACACAGCTATTAGTAGAATCAAACCCGGAGCCAGACCCGGCGAGCGAACGCCTGCGTCGGCATATACCCATTGCCGGAGAGATAACTTCGCCCATCAATTTGGGTCCCGGCTGCCGATTCGCTGATCGCTGTCCCAAGGTCATGAGCCAGTGTCGAACTGTGACACCCAAGACCACCTTCATCGCTGACAATCACACAGTGAACTGCCATTTATTTGAGTCAACCTAGGATTTGCCACCGCCTATCGAACCCAATCCATTGGGAGTTTTGCTGACCATTCGCAGCAGCGAAGCTTCTGCTGAGATTTGATTGACTGCCGGCAGGGCAACCCACGCCAGCGCGTGCGACTCATCGCTGACGACGAGGTTCTGGCCAGCCGCCGCCTGAAACAGGAAACGACAATCATAGTGCCAGTGTGCTGGCTCATCGCCACGAGCAGGAATAGCGTGAATATCTATGTCAAATATTTCCGGCGAAACCAGTTTTAACCTGTCCAACCCCGACTCCTCTCGCGCCTCTCGCATCGCCACTTCGGCAATATTCGATTCGCCGTCAGCGTGTCCACCCAGCTGAACCCAAATATTAAGCTTCTTGTGATGCGTCAACAGCACCGCAGTACCCTCCGCATCCAGCACCCATGCCGAACCAGTAACATGGCCGGCAGCCAAGTGCCGCTGAAAACACTCGGGATTAGCCTGAATGAAATGCCGAATGCGTCTTATTACCGCATCCTCTGACGGATAGCGGTGCTCGTATCGATTGATCAATTGATTGAGCTTCTGACGATGAGGCATGGAAAGCCTGATGGTGATGAGTTGTTTTTAGCGATCCTGAATTACTTGATCTAACCGGCTTTATCCTTGGCTCGCTGACGATTCAGGTTCTCATCGAACAAACCCACGAGCTGCTCCGTCATCGCATCGCCCAACTGCTCAGCATCAGTAATCGTCACGGCTCGACGGTAGTGGTGAGTCACATCGTGGCCTATGCCAATCGCTACCAGCTCTACCGGCGAATGGTTTTGAATGCGATCAATCGCATACTTCAGGTGTTGCTCGAGATAATTACTGGGGTTAACCAGCAGGGTGCTGTTATCGACCGGCAAACCGTCAGAGATAACCATGAGAATACGCCTGTCTTCGGGTCGACCGACTATTCGATTGTGAGCCCACAATAAGGCCTCACCATCAATATTTTCTTTCAGCAACTCTTCACGCATCATCAGACCCAAATTGCGCCGGGCTCGACGCCAAGGCATATCAGCCGACTTGTAAACTATATGACGCAGGTCGTTGAGCCTTCCGGGCTGAGCTGGCTTACCCTGCTGTAGCCAGAGCTCGCGAGACTGGCCGCCTCGCCAGGCGCGCGTAGTAAAGCCGAGAATCTCGACTTTGACTGTGCAGCGCTCCAGTGTTCGGCCAAGGATATCAGCACACATGGCCGCGATCGTGATAGACCGGCCACGCATCGAACCGGAACTGTCGATCAACAAGGACACCACCGTGTCCCTGAACTTCATATCCTTCTCTTGTTTGAAGGCTAATGGATGAAATGGATCAAGAATCACGTTCGTCAGGCGGGAGGTGTCGAGCATTCCCTCCTCCTGGTCAAACTCCCAGGTTCGATTCTGCTGCGCCATCAATTTACGCTGCAATCGATTGGCGAGCTTGCTGATGATGACCTGAGAGTTCTGCAGATGCTTATCCAGAACCCCGCGCAGACGCTCCAATTCGATCGGATCACACAGCTCATCAGCGAAGACAACCTCATCAAAGGCGGTCGTATAGGCTTTATATTCACTTTCCTTGGGCCTTAGCCAGCTAGGCTCAGCACCCGAGTCTGGCGGTGCACCCGCATCATCCTGATCACCCTCGGCCTCGACCATTTCCATCGCATCAACGTCCATTGGCACCTCGCCTTCAATGGCATCGGCCATATCTGCTTCGCCTGACATCTCCTGCTCTGACGAGTCATCGCCAGCCTCAGTCTCGGTCTCCTGAGACTCTTGGCTTTCCTCGTCGGCCTCGCCTTCGCCGCTGTCGTCACTCCAGTCATCACCCAGCCCGAGATCATGGATCATCTTTCGAGTCAGCCTGGCAAATTCCGCCTGGTCATACATAACGGCATTGAGATCAACCAGCTGGCTTCCCAAATGCTGCTCTATGTAGTCGCGCCAAGGTGCCAGGGCGCGACCGGCAGCCGGCGGCAGTCCGCCGATCATTCTCTCTCGAATCAGCAATCCAACGGCTTCGCCCAGTGGCACATCCTGCTGCGTTTTGGCGCTGTCATAGCCTCGATCGATACACGCCTGCTCGAGTTCAGCCTCAAGGTTAGCTTGAACACCACGCATCAGGTAGGAGCCAATCGCTGCAATACGTGCGGCTTCTACCGCATCAAAGACTTCCTGACCGGCGCTCGTTTCTGGCTGGTGGCGGTGATGATAATCATCATCGTGAAATCTCAGCCGCAGGGCAATCTCGTCTGCTGTACCTCGCAGTGCAGCTAACTGGTCCGGCGTGAGCGCCTTTTCAGGCAAAGGAATACGAGCACGATTTCCCTGAATGTACGGCTTGCCGCGCCCAAAGCTCACCACCAATTCCTGATTGCCAGAAATGGCTCGCATGGTTGAGGTTACCGCTTCTTTAAATATCTCCGTGGCATCAACATCGTTCGACACGGTTTTCCTCCATCTCGACTAGGCGCTATTGGGTCTAACCGAGAACCAGGCGAGATGCAGATTCAGGCAGCTCTTCGCCCATGCAACGCTGGTAGTATTCAGCGACGATCGATCGCTCCGTTTCATCACACTTATTCAGAAAGGTTAGCCGGAATGCCAAGCCATAATCCTTGAATATCTTGGCGTTTTCAGCCCACATGATGACAGTTCGCGGCGACATAACGATGGAGATGTCACCATTAACAAAGCCCTGACGGGTTAGCTCTGCAACCGATACCATGTTCGAGACTTGCTTTCGTTCAACATCTGGCAACTTGGCACAGACTATGTCGGTTTCCTTGTCATGAGACAGATAGTTCAACGTCGTCACAATACTCCAGCGATCCATCTGACCCTGGTTAATTTGCTGAGTTCCATGATACAAGCCACTAGGGTCACCCAGGCCAATCGTGTTAGTGGTTGCAAACATGCGGAACGAGGGGTGCGGGCTGATGACCTTGCTCTGATCTAACAGGGTAAGTTTACCTTCGACCTCCAAAACACGTTGAATCACAAACATCACATCGGGACGGCCAGCATCATATTCATCGAAGACCAATGCGCAGGCTCTTTGCAAAGCCCAAGGTAAAAGCCCCTCGCGGAACTCGGTGACCTGCTTGCCATCTTTCAGAACAATGGCATCCTTACCGATCAGGTCCATGCGACTGACGTGACTGTCAAGGTTGATCCTGATGCAGGGCCAGTTGAGTCTTGCCGCTACCTGTTCAACATGAGTGGACTTACCCGTGCCGTGATAGCCCTGAATCATCACTCGACGGTTATGCGCAAATCCAGCCAGGATCGCCAGGGTAGTTTCAAAGTTAAACAAATAACTCTTGTCTATCTCCGGCACATGGTCACTCTTCCGGGAAAAAGCCGGCACCTTTAAGTCGATATCAAGACCAAAAGTCTGACGAACATCGACTTCTGTATCGGGGATGCCATTGCTTTCCAGCGCGTTGCCTTTTTCTGTCATGATTACCAATGCCTATTACATGTGAATGATCCCAGGCCAGTGCCAGGCGGGAGCCAAAGGATATCTGTTAATCAGGCAAAATACCAACCTGGTTGATCGTCCCTGAGGGCATTCGAGGTGTTACACTTCTTCCATCCACAGGAGTTGACCATGGCACTTATTTATCTCATTCGACACGGCAAGGCCGCCGCTTCCTTCACCGACGACCTTGATCCCGGACTTGACGCCCTCGGCGCCCAGCAAGCGGAAGATGCCTGTCGTCAATTGCACCAATACCTGCCACTCATCTTGAAAAGTAGTCCGCTGAAGCGGGCCAGAGAGACAGCATTGCCCCTGATCAGCAGTACTGGCCAAACTATCGAGATTGAAAATCGAGTCGCAGAAATACCTTCTCCGGGACTCTCACTCGAGGCACGGGGTCCTTGGCTACGTGAGGTAATGAGCGGTCACTGGCGCGACCAGGATGGAGACTTGCAGGCCTGGCAGAAAGAACTGGTGAATTGCCTGACAGAAATGACAGCCGACACCGCAATTTTTTCCCATTATGTCGCTATCAATGCCGCTGTCGGCGCGGCCACGGACGATGACAGAGTGCTCATATTTCGCCCGGATAATGGCTCTATTACGATTCTTGAGACAGATGGCGTCGAGTTACGCCTGGTGCAGCGGGGCGCTGAAGCCGCAACCCTCGTCAATTAGTCTCTGCTGACTAATACTGGTTTGCCGGCTAACTCTAACATCAGTCGGGTGAGCAGATCCCAACTGTTACCGACACCAATGCCCTTATTCAGCTTGTCCAACTGGCTGACCTGACGCTGCACTGCCTCCAGCACTCGGCGTGGTCTCGCCGCGATGCATTTTGCAACCAAGGTCCGTCGATTGGCAAAAACATAGTGACTTTGCATCACCGTATCAACCCTTTGTCCCTGCTCGACCGATCGAGAGATGTTGATCAGCGTACGTAACTCGCGACCCAACATCGCGACGATATAGCCCATTTCAGCGCCCTCGTCTCGGTTACCCTGAATCACCTTGAGGGTCCGCACTGGATCCTGGCTCACCGCCGCGTCTATGAGCGCAAATACGCTATAACGCGCGCTGTCGGCAACGCCTTCAAGCACTTGTTCGGCATCGATGGTATCGCCTTCGATAATCAATTTGAGCCGCTCAATTTCCTGCATCGCTGCGAGCAAATTGCCTTCGATTCGATCGACCATGGCTGTGACGGCATCATTGCTCGGCTTGAGACCTGCAGCCACAAACCTGGCAGCAATCCACTTGGGTAATTGTTCAACGGCAACGGGCCAAATTGCGACATGCACGCCCACCTTATCCAGCGCCTTGAACCAGGCGGTCGTTTCGGTCTTCTTGTCCAGCTTGGGCAGAACCAACAGCATCGCTGTATCTGCCGGTATATCGGCGACATAGGTTTTAAGCGCGTCAATGGCCGTCTTATCCAACTTTCCGGGATGACGAATTTCCAGCAGCTTTTGTTCAGAAAACAGACTCATGCTATTGGCGTTGAACAGAACTTCCTGCCAGTCAAATTTCGCGCCGACGTGAAATAGCTGGCGCTCACTGTAGCCTGATCGACGTAAGGCATGTCGAATCAAGTCGCAACTCTCCTGAACCAGCAGCGGCTCATCGCCAGAAACGATGTACAAAGGATCCGCGCCTTGTTTGAGTCGAGCCGCGAGCTTTTCGGGATAGACCTTCATTGGCGCACAGACACTCGATTGACCGCGGTTGTCTTGACGTCATTAAGTGCCGCATCCACTCGCCGCAAAATTTGTTGAATGACATCGGTTTGCATTTCTCGACTAAGCACTGCCTCTTCCTCGCTGCTGCCAACGAAGCTGCCACGATCAAAACTGTAAACGCGTTCAACCATCAGGCTCGTCACAGGTAATACCGAATCACCCGCTGAGTTCAACAGCTCAAAGTCCACCGTCAGCTGCAGTAAATACTCGGCGACGGTCACTTGGTTTGTTGTGGAAATAGCCCGTCGAGACGCACGCTCACCCAGCAGATGCAATCTGTAGTCAGCGCCTTCCTTCGGATTCACGATGATACCCTGCTGCGCAAGTGTGCGGGTCATCTCAGTCGCCAGCTGACCGTAGGTGTGGGTGGCACTGACATCCAGCGCGACCAAACCAACCCGAGAGTCGATACCACCCCGCAACTGAAATCCACAACTGGCCACCAGGCTAAGCAGGCCGATCAGTAACAGCCTGCCCCACCCGCCCAGGATGACTGCCAACGGCTTGCCTCGATCAGGCTGAGACCACAATGTTGAGAAGCTTATTCGGCACATAGATCACCTTTCGAATCGATTTCCCGTCGATGAACCGCTGGACGTTTTCATCCTGCAGCGCCAGCGCCTCAACTTCATCACGGGGCATGTCCATATCAACCTGGAATTTACTGCGTACCTTACCATTAACCTGCACCACCAACTCGATACTCGTCTTGGTCAAGGCGGCCACATCAACAGCCAGCCATCGAGCCTTATCGATGGCCTCACCGGTTAACTTCTGCCACAGCACCTCTGTGATATGGGGCGTGATAGGCGACATAATCAAAACCGCCGCGCACAATGCTTCACGCACGACAGCACGTCCCTGGGGCGATTCGTCATCAAAACGGTTAACCTCATTCATCAGAGCCATCACTGCAGCAACCACCGTATTGAACGTCAAACGACGCCCATAATCGTCGTCAGCCTTTGCCAGAGTCTCATGAGTTATGCGACGTAAGTCTTTCTGTGCAGCAGACAATGTCGATGTCTTCAATTCGACGACTTGACCCGCCTCCAGATGGCGCTCTACCGTATTCCAAAGTCGTGTTCGGAGCCATCGCTCAGCAGACTCGACGCCGCGCTCTGACCACTCGAAGGACTGCTCAGGGGGCGCTGCAAACATCATCGCCATCCTGACTGCATCAGCGCCGTGCTTGTCCATCAAGTGCTGAGGGTCACCAGCATCCCCCGCGGACTTAGACATTTTTGCGCCATCCTTCAGCACCATACCCAGCGACAGAAGCTTGTGGAAGGGCTCATCACCTTCAACCAGGCCGGCATCACGCATGGCTTTGTAGAAAAACCGAGCATATAACAAGTGCAGAATGGCGTGTTCTTCGCCGCCTACATAATGGTCAACCTGACCCCAATACTTGGTTCTTGCATCCAGCATACCGGTCGTCGCACCGCTGGCGGGAAACCGTGTGTAGTACCAGGAAGATTCCATAAAAGTATCAAAGGTATCCGTTTCACGCTCGGCACTGGCACCGCATTGAGGACAGGGGACCTGGTACCATTCGGGCATTTTCTTCAAGGGCGAACCGACACCCTCAAACTCGACTTGGGTCGGCAACTCAACCGGTAACTGCGCATCAGGAACCGGTACCGGACCGCATTGACCACAGTTGATAATCGGTATCGGACATCCCCAGTATCGCTGGCGTGAGACACCCCAATCACGCAACCTGAAATTCACTTGCCGCTCACCCAGACCCCGTTGAATCAGAGCTTCAGCCACGGCGTCAAATGCCTGTTGAAACGCCAGGCCATCAAATTCATCAGAGTGAATACAAATACCCTGTTTTGAGGTATACGCCTGTTCGCTGATGTCGCAAGTCTCACCACTGACATCGGTAGGTGCTATGACCTGCTTGATGGGCAAGCCATACTTTACAGCAAACTCCCAATCTCGCTGATCATGTGCTGGTACCGCCATGACTGCACCTGAGCCATATTCCATCAACACAAAGTTCGCCACCCACACGGGAATGGCTTCACCACTCAATGGATGGCTGGCCACCAGACCGGTCGCCATGCCCCGCTTTTCCATTTTGGCCATATCGGCCTCAGCCACCTTGCCCTGGCTACACTCTTCCAGGAATCGTTGCAATTCTGAGTTCGTCGCGGCGGCCGCGAGCGCCAGGGGGTGCTGGGCGGCGACAGCCAGATATGTCGTGCCCATCAGGGTGTCAGGGCGAGTGGTATAAACGGTTAAGCCCGCTGACTCATAGACCTGCCCAGCCGGCAACGGAAATGTCACCTGAACGCCTTCAGAGCGGCCGATCCAATTGCGCTGCATCGTCTTAATTTTTTCTGGCCAGCCATCGAGACCGTCAAGACAATCCAGTAGCTCTTGGGCGTAATCGGTGATTTTTAGAAACCACTGCGCCAGTTCGCGACGTTCCACCAGCGCATTAGAGCGCCAGCCTCGACCATCTATGACCTGCTCGTTGGCCAGTACTGTTTGATCAACGGGATCCCAATTCACCATCGCGGCTTTTTTGTAGACGAGCCCCCGTCGAAACATTTGCAGGAAAAACCATTGTTCCCAACGGTAATATTCCGGTTCACAAGTCGCCAGTTCGCGACTCCAATCATAAGCAAACCCGAGCGCCTGAAGTTGCCGCTTCATATAGGCAATATTTTCTCGAGTCCACTTCATGGGCGGCACCTTATGCTTTATTGCCGCATTTTCTGCCGGCAGACCAAAGGCGTCCCAACCCATGGGTTGCAGAACATTCTTGCCCTGCAAACGTTGAAACCGACCGATAACATCACCCAGGGTGTAATTACGCACGTGCCCCATGTGAAGCTGGCCGCTCGGATAGGGGAACATGGACAGGCAATAGAATTTCGGCTTATCACTGACTTCTGTCGCGACAAAGGTTCCATTTTTCATCCAGCGCTGCTGAACTTCTCGCTCAACCGCTCGATGATGGTAACCCCTAGATTCGTCTCTGCTGATGTCTTCTGGCTTACTCATGATGTGCTCGTCACTACCGGCTCGAAAACCGCAGATTCTACCCGATCATCGCAAGGGATACATGCATTCATGGCGTCCATTCATGGCGAGCATTCATGACATCAGCGCCGCGACATTTCGCCGCGGTGAGACCATCCTGCTACCAGCCATCAGGGAAATCAGTAACAGCGCCAGTATTCCTGTCTGTCCGTATTCAGAAAATGGCGTGCTACCGCGCATCAGAGACACCTCGGCGCGCAATACACCCGGCACAAACTGTGGTAATTGCCCCACCAGCTGACCACGCTCGTCAATCACCGCCGTCACACCATTATTCGTCGCCCTAACCAGATATCGACCATTCTCCAGGGCCCGCATACGGGCCATCTGCAGATGCTGCCAAGGGCCTATCGAGGCACCAAACCAGGTGTCGTTACTGATGGTAAGCAACAAATCTGGATCTGATACCGACTTTCGCACCAGATCTGGGTAAACCACTTCGTAGCATATGGACATGGCGATCCTCATATCATTCAGTTGAATCGCGGTTTGAATTTGAGGACCGGGCACATTGTGAGACATGGGCAGATCAAAGAAGGAAATCAACCCTCGAAGCTGCGCCTCAAGTGGCACATATTCACCAAATGGTACCAACCGGCGCTTGATGTAAGACCCCTCGCCCAGGCCCAACGCAATCGCTGAATTGAGGAAATAACCTTGCGGATCTCGATCCGGAATACCCAAAATCAGGGCGGTACCCGTGGCTTGGCCGCGGGCGTCCAAAGATTCAAGAAAACTGTCAGCCGTCGACCTGAATAGCGTCACCGCAGCTTCTGGCCAGACGATCAAATCTCGACCCCATTCGGTTTCACTCAGATTCGTATAGGTACTCAGAATCGGCGTCACCATGGCTCGCGTCCACTTGGTGTGTTGATCAATATTACCCTGAACCGCACTGACGGTCAGAGTCCTGCCATCTGGCGCGACAAACTGGATCTGCGATAGAAGCCAGCCACCTAACCAGATCATCAGAACCACAGGCGCTGTCCTCCCGAACGCAGCAGCAACCGAGCGCCGACGAGAAAGCAAAACCAAGGCGCAGCCAAGCAGACTGGTTTGCAACAGCACCATGAAACTGATGCCCAGCACACCAAATACTGGCGCATAACCCGCCAGCCAGGTATCAAGAAAACCGTAGCCTGCGAACAACCACGGAAAACCCGTCAAAAACCATGTCAGAAGCCACTCGCGAAGAACCCACAGCACCGTAAAACCAAGTGTCATACCGACCAACGAATGACGAAAAAATTTCAGGTAGAGATAACCTTGAACCCAGAAAAACAGCGCCATAGCCAATACGAACAAGAGCACCAGAAGTCCCGCCAGCAGGGCCGAGGCACCGCCATGCTCATGGATACTGACGTACACCCAGGAGATGCCGACACCGTAAAAGCCCACACCATATAAGTAGAAGATGACAAGCCCTTGACGAAGAGAAACGCCATGAAGCAGGCATTGGAAAAGCAAAATGGAAACAATAAGACTGGGCCACCAGTCAAAGGGGGAGAGTCCTAGAGAGAACAAACAGCCCGCCGCCAGTGCAAGCAATCCACCTAACCAGGCGGGCATGCGAAGGACAGCAGGCCCAGAGACTCGCTCACTCATCTATTGGCAGCGTTAACTGTAGAAGCCTGATTCGACGGTTGTCGGCGTTCAAAACCTTGAATTGAAAACCATCTAATACTACCCGCTCATCGCGCTTGGGCAGATGACCGAAGGACTGAGTCACGATACCGCCTATGGTGTCAAACTCTGCCTCACTGAATTGCGCGTCAAAGAAGGCGTTGAAGTCCTCAATAGGCGTGAGTGCCTTAACTGTAAAGACTCCGTCGGCATGCGCCTTGATAAAGTCGTCTTCATCAAAGTCATATTCGTCTTCGATGTCACCAACAATTTGCTCTAACACATCTTCGATGGTCACTATGCCAGAAACACCGCCGTACTCATCGTAGACGACGGCCAGGTGGTTCCTGGTTGCACGAAATTCTTGCAGAAGCACATTCAAACGCTTGCTTTCAGGAATGGCGCTGCAAGGGCGAAGAATATCCCGCAAATTGAACTTTTGTCGGCGCTCAGCCAATGCCAGGGGTAGCAAATCCTTGGCCAGCAAAATGCCGACCACATTATCAGGACCATCGCCCAGCACTGGCAGACGTGAGTGACCTGACTCAATAACCACCGGCAATAGCTCCTCAGGCTTCATGTCCAGCCGAACCACCGCCACCTGAGATCTTGGAATCATTATCTCACGGGCCTGCATGTCGGATACCACCAGCGCACCTTCGATAATGCTCAAGACCTCTGCATCCAACAAGTCACGCTGATGGGCTGAGCGCAACAGTTCCACTAATTCATCTCGAGAAGAGGGCTCTCCGGTGAAGGCCATGGACAGGCGCTCCAACCAACTCTTCTCACTACTCGACCCTTCCTCGCTCATGCTCGCTTGCTCTCTTCACTGTTTATTCCTAACGCATCAGCGTAGGGATTACCGTAGCCAAGATTGGCCATCAGGTTAATTTCGATTGACTCCATCTGCTCCGCGTCAGCATCCTCGATATGATCGTATCCCACCAAGTGCAATACGCCATGGATGACCAGGTGAGTCAAGTGTATCAAGGGTAACTTGCTCTGGGTCAGCGCTTCGGCTTCGACCACAGACGGGCATATCACCAGATCTCCCATTAGTATCCGCTGATCTTCAACCGGTGTCTGAGCGGGAAAAGACAATACGTTAGTTGCTTTATCTACCTGTCGATACTCTCGGTTCAAGCGGCGTATTTCACTGGCATCGGTTAACAACAGAGAGACTTCGACGCCAGCGGTCGGCATAGACCCACCAAGACCAGCCTGCATTGCCGCCAGCACCCACGACTGCAGCTGCTGATCAGAAGGCGCCCAAGTTGGCTTGGTAACATCCCAGAGGACATCAAGCAGACAAGGTTCCTGTACCTGTTTCATGATTGACCTGGTTGGCAAAGGTGCTCGAAAATCATTTCGATTTACCACCACCGGCTTCAAATTTTTCATAGGCCTCGACAATTCTTTGCACGAGTGGGTGCCTGACAACGTCTCGCGAGCTGAAATGGGTAAATGAGATACCTTCAACATCCGGCAGAACGTCTAGCACATGCCGCAGACCGGAGGTTGTTCGATGGGGCAAATCGACTTGAGTGATATCACCCGTGACCACTACTGTCGAGCCAAAACCGACTCGGGTCAGAAACATCTTCATCTGCTCTGTCGTGGTATTTTGACTCTCATCGAGAATAATAAAGGACTCATTCAGAGTACGGCCACGCATATATGCCAGCGGGGCAACCTCAATAATATTCTTTTCAATTAACTTCTCAACTCGCTCGAAGCCAATCATTTCATACAAAGCGTCATATAGGGGACGCAGGTAGGGATCGATTTTTTGACTCAAATCGCCCGGCAGGAAACCCAGTTTTTCACCTGCCTCAACCGCTGGTCGAACCAGCAAAATCCGTCGAACCAATTCTTGGTCCAACGCCTCCACCGCGCAGGCAACAGCCAGATAGGTTTTTCCCGTACCAGCAGGACCCACGCCAAAGTTGATATCGTGGGAGCGTACGGCCTGAACATATCCAATCTGGTTTTTACCCCGTGGTTTAATCGTCTTCTTGCGGGTGGTAATCAGAAAGTCATTCGCATCCGTTTCATCACTGAGAAGCGCCTCAACGCCCGAGTCTTGAAGATGAAGATGAATAAGGTCCGCCGTCAAGTGCGTGCCGCGATTAACCTCTTGATAAAGCTTTTTCAGCAGCGCCCCAGCAGAGCGCACGATGTTGCGCTCACCGATCAGGTGAAAGGCATTGCCTCGATTATTAATGGTAATGCCAAGGCGTTTCTCTATCTGGCGCAAGTGTGCGTCGAAAGGGCCACATAGATTAGCGAGTTGCTGGCTGTCGTTGGGCTCCAGCTTTATCTGGAGCGGCTCTGTGTGAATATTCAAATTGGCTGACGTAATGTTATTGGGCTCCTAGAATATACCCTTCGTCGCGGGAGGAAAAGGGAAGAATCGGATCATCATCGACGGCCGGCAGGCCGCAGCGCTAGATGAGAATCGCGCGCAAAGAGTTCGGCAGGGCCTGAGTGATCTCGACCGTAACCAGCTGACCGGTCAGATTCTGCGAGTCGGCAGCAAAGTTAACGACTCGGTTATTTTCGGTACGTCCCTGGTACTGCCCAGGATCCTTTCGAGAAAGTCCCGTGACCAGAATCGTCTGGTGACTGCCAACCATGCTACGACTGATGCGCATGGACTGCTGATTGATTTTATCCTGGAGTGTTTTCAGTCTCGTCTTCTTCACTTCCATGGGTGTTGTGTCAGGTAGGTCTGCGGCAGGCGTGCCGGGTCGAGCGCTATAGATGAAACTGAAAGATTGGTCGAAGCCAATTTCCTCAATCAAATCCATCGTCGCTTGAAAGTCCGCGTCCGTCTCGCCAGGAAAGCCTATGATAAAGTCCGATGACATGCTGAGATCAGGCCTGATCTTTCGCAGCCGCCTGATCTTGGATTTATATTCCAGCACCGTATGGCCGCGCTTCATGCGCGCCAATATTCGGTCAGATCCGCTTTGAACGGGCAAATGCAGATGGCTGACCAGTTCCGGTACCTCTGCATAGACATCGATCAAACTATCGGAAAATTCTACCGGATGCGACGTGGTATAACGGATGCGATCAATACCTTCGATTTCAGCCACCAGACTGATGAGGTAAGCCAGGTCAGCCTGACTGCCATCTTCCAGCTCGGCGCGATAGGCGTTAACGTTCTGGCCCAACAGGTTGACTTCACGCACACCCTTGTCAGCCAGCTGGATGATTTCCTGCAATACATCAACCAGCGGTCGGCTAACCTCTTCGCCACGGGTATAGGGCACCACGCAAAATGAGCAGTACTTGCTGCAGCCTTCCATAATTGAAACAAAGGCAGTGGGACCATCGACCGACGGCTCTGGCAAACGATCAAATTTTTCTATTTCCGGAAAACTGATATCGATTACAGCCGAACTGGAACCGGCTATACCATCGAGCAATTCGGGCAACCGGTGCAGTGTCTGCGGGCCAAAAATCATGTCGACATAGGGCGCGCGTCTGCTGATCGCCGCACCTTCTTGGCTCGCAACACATCCACCGACTCCGATTTTCAGGTCAGGATTTTTGAGCTTCAGTTTGCGCCAACGACCAAGCTGATGAAAAACTTTTTCCTGGGCTTTCTCGCGAATCGAGCAAGTATTCAGCAACAACAGGTCAGCCTCTGCTTCCGACTCGGTGACTTCATACCCATGAGTTTCCTTTAACAAATCCAGCATTCTGGATGAGTCATACTCATTCATCTGACAGCCGTGGGTCTTAATAAATACTTTACTCACTGAAGCTTCGTTGCCTTGGCGCGCATCACGCCGGAAAAAGCGGGGCCCCATTATAGACACTTGTTGAGGACGATAGAACCTGAAATTTAAACCCCGGATGCCCTTGAATTCGATAATTCGAAGACCATATATGTTTGCCAGTTGACTTTCGATCCACTAGCACCAAAACTGCCGCTACACCAGAGAGTATTTAGACACGATGTCGAACGAACCCATCTTCAAGATCATCTTCTACAATCAGGGCGAAATCTTTGAAGTTTATGCCCGGCAGATCTACCAAAGCGACCTTTATGGCTTTATCGAAATAGAGGAACTGGTATTCGGCGAGAAGTCAAAATTGGTTGTCGACCCCAGCGAGGAGAAGCTCAAAGCCGAGTTCGATGGCGTTTCTCGAACCTACGTGCCGATGCATTCAATTGTTCGAATCGACGAGGTCGCCAAGGAGGGGGCCGGGAAAATCAGTGAGGCCAAGTCGGGCAATATTGCCCACTTTCCGGTTTCTGCCCTGAACCCGAAAAATCGCCCGAAAAAACCCGACTAATCCAATCCAGGCTCCCAGCCGTTCTCTGGCGGCATTGCCGGGCTGGTTTTCACTGGCTGCTACCGACTTACCCGCTACTTGCTACTAAACGCCAGTGCAGCCTAATCGCTCTGCCTTGACCATCGACTCAACCCCATCTCGGGCGCCAGCTCAATCAGTGCAGCCAAGGATTCAGTTTGGCCGGGCAATCTCAGGTCGGGCATCAGCTCCCAGACCGGCATTAGCACAAACAGGCGCTCAAGCGCTCTCGGGTGGGGCACCACCAGCGATGGCAGACTGATGGTTCGATCGTCATACCAAATGATATCCAGATCCAATACTCGGCTCTCGTTGACACCGTGCACCTGCGGTCGACCCGCGGAGCGCTCAAGAGCCTGAAGAGCCTGCAACAGATCCAGGGGGGCAAGCTCGGTGTCGAACGCCACAGCACCGTTGATAAATGGTCCGGCATCTGCCGCCATTTGCGCTGGCTCAGAGGACCACCAGGAAGAACACGCGAAATACCCCACACTGAGGCGCCTCAGCCCAATCAGGGCTGAATCGATCGCACGCTCGCGATTCCCCAAATTGGAACCGAAGGCCACAAGCGTGCGATAGCGGGATATCTCTGACATGGGGCTATTCTACCTGCATTTTGCCGCTCGTCATGCATAGCAATTGGCTTAGCAATCATGCTAGTTTTAGTCGAACACGCGTCCCATTCACCATTTTTTAAGGAATAGTCATGAAAGCTGCGGTTTTACGTGAAACCAACCGACCCCTGGAAATTGAAGAAGTACAGGTGTCCAAGCCTGGACCCCGTGAAGTTCTGGTTCGTACAGTTGCGGCGGGCGTGTGCCATAGTGATCTGCACTTCATGGACGGCTCCTACCCCTATCGGCTGCCCACCATACTGGGCCACGAAAGCGCCGGTATCGTTGAAGAAGTCGGGTCAGACGTTACCTACGTCAAGAAAGGTGATCATGTGATCACCTGTCTATCGGCGTTCTGCGGGCATTGTGACAAATGCCTGACAGGCCACCTGTCACTCTGTCAGAGCCCGGAAGTCTCTCGCAAGGCCGACGAGGAAAGCCGGCTGCTTTCCAATAGTCAGCCCATCCATCAGTTCCTCAACCTGTCCTCCTTTGCCGAAATGATGCTGATCCACGAACATGCGCTGGTCAAGGTGCGTGATGACATGCCTTTCGACCGAGCCGCCTTGATCGGCTGTTCAACCACGACTGGCGTTGGCGCGGTTTTCCATACCGCCGGAGTCCAGCCAGGCTCAACCGTTGCTGTCATCGGCTGTGGCGGCGTAGGTCTGGCCGCCATCAACGGCGCAGCCATTGCCGGCGCAGGCGTCATTATCGCCATTGACCGGGTTGAGTCAAAATTGGAGCTGGCCAAGGTCATGGGCGCCACCCATGTCATTAATGCCAGTCAATGTGACGCCGTTGGCGAGGTGCTTGAGCTAACCCGTGGCGGCTGCGACTATACTTTCGAGGCGATCGGCTTGAAAGCAACTGCTGAGCAGGCTTTCAAAATGCTGGGTGCTGGCGGAACTGCGACTATCATCGGCATGATCCCAGTGGGCACAATGGTAGAGTTGCACGGTGTCGACTTCCTGGCTGAGAAAAAGATTCAGGGCTCGAATATGGGCTCGAATCGATTCCGCATAGATATGCCCCGTTTCGTTGAGTTTTATCTCAATGGCAAGCTGCATCTCGACCAGATGATCTCAAAACATATCAAGCTGGCCCAGGTTAACGATGCACTCAACGCGCTTAAAAGTGGTCAGGAAGCGCGGCATATTATCATGTTTGATCAATAGGCTGACCTCAATGACACCGGAAGACGTTGGTCTCTCTGCTGCACGACTGTACAAGATCGATCATTTGACCCGTGACTACATCAAGCGCGGCCGCCTTGCCGGCACCATTTCGCTGGTGGCAAGAAGGGGAGAAATTGCGCACTTGACCTGCCAGGGCAAAATGGACCTGGAGGCCGACAAAGACATGGAAGAGGATACGATCTTTCGTATCTATTCCATGTCAAAACCGGTCACCAGCGTCGCTTTGATGATGTTGTATGAAGACGGGCGATTTCAACTGGACAATCCTGTATCCCGTTTTATTCCAAGCTTTAAAGATCTTAAGGTCTTCAGCGCTGACGGCAATCATACAGTGCCCGAACGCGAAATGACCATTCGGGACCTGTTGACCCATACCTCAGGGTTAACCTACGGATTTATGCAGTCGACGGCAGTCGATGCGATGTATCGCGACCAAGGCGTAGAGCAGTCAAAGAATCTGGAAGAGATGATCGCGAAACTGGCGAAGATCCCACTGCTGTTTTCTCCGGGCACCCGCTGGAGCTACAGTGTCGCAACCGATGTCTGTGGTTATCTCGTCGAAAAAATTGCGAATACGCCATTTGACGAGTTTTTACGTGAACAGATATTTGAGCCATTGGGTATGCAGGACACAGGATTTTTCGTACCTGACGAGAAGATTCATCGTTTCGCCGCCAATTATCAGCGAACCCAAAACAATGGCCTGCACCTGTTTGATGCAGCAGAATCCAGCCATTATCGTCGCAGCCCCGGTTTATTTTCCGGGGGTGGTGGACTCGTCTCGACAGTGCACGATTACTACAAGTTTGCCAGCATGTTGTTGAATGCGGGCGAGTATGAAGGCACGCGCATTCTTGGACGCAAGACTGTAGAACTCATGACTAGCAACCACATGCCCCACAATGGCGACTTGGCCAGCATGGGCCAGTCGGTCTTCAGCGAAAGTACTTACGAGGGTATTGGCTTTGGGCTCGGATTTTCCGTCATGATAGATCCGCCAACAGCGCAGATTCTGGGCTCGAAAGGTGAATTCGCCTGGGGCGGCGCTGCCAGCACTTACTTCTTTATCGATCCCGAGGAAGATATGCTGGTGATTTTTTTGACCCAGTTGATGCCCTCTTCGGCATATCCGATTCGACGGGAAATGCGAGTACTCGCTTACCAATCCATTATTGATTAGGACCAGAATATTATGTCAAATCTGCCGATAGAAGCCGAGGTCACCGGAAACGTCTGGAAAATTGAAAAAAACATTGGTGACCGAGTTGAAGCCGAAGACGTGATCATGATCCTCGAGTCCATGAAAATGGAAATCCCGGTAGAAGCACCCTGCGCTGGCACCTTGGTAGAGCTGTTAGTAAAAGAAGAAGATAGCGTCAGCGAGGACCAGGTCATCGCGATCATTGCTCCTGACTGACCCCTTACCCGTATTCAGCGGCGAGCTTGCTTAGCGGCCTTAGCCCACTTAGTCGCCCTTGAAGCTCGCTGGGCGCCGCGCAAAGAAGGCAGATATCCCTTCCGCCCTGTCTTTCGTTAGGGTCGTCAGAATGTTTTGATCAGCATCCATATGCATCAGCGCATCATCCATTGAGGCACTCACCGCATTGATACTCTGCTTGATCATCTGTACGGCGACTGGCGGCTGGCCGGCATACTTGTTCGCCATGGCAAGGGCCGTCGACAACAGGTCTTTGGCCGGGACCACTTGGTCAAGAAACCCCCACTCAAGCAGGGTTTTTGCATTCTCGCGCTCACCGAGCATAATCATCCGCTTAGCCCTGGCCGGACCCACCAGGCGGACACACAGCGGCAGCGCGTGCCATGCCAGATTGATGCCGAGGTTGACCTCAGGATAGCCGCAAAAACAATCTTCGGCGCCTATTCTAAAATCGCAAGCCGTCGGAATACAGACCCCACCACCCAAGGCTGCGCCCTGCACCGCGGCTATGGTCACCTGCGGGATCTCAATGATCGCTCGAATCATTCTCGCACCTAAACCGTGGTGGCGGCGGCGCATGACCATGGATTGGTTCGGTTCAACTCGTGATTCCTTGAGGTCCGCACCGGCACTAAAGTGTTTACCATTACCCACAAAAACAACAACTCGGGTTTGCTCGTCATCGATGAACCCTCGACTGACCTGCTCAATGTCACGCATTAAGCCAGTATTCAAGGCATTCAGAGCAGCAGGTCGGTTGAGCTTTACGAAGGTCACATGCTCAAGTCTTTCCAATTCGATATTTTCAAAAGAGATGACTTGCGGCGAATTAGAACTCATGACAAACACCCTGTGACTGAATCGAAGACTATACTTAACTTTCGCTGTCTACAAAATCCTTGAGTCCACGAGACAGCACTTGATAGTCATACTGACTAATCTTAAAAGCCCAATTCTCTACATCATTACTCAGGTCATAGGCCGAACGTTCTTGTTGTGAAAACGCCGGAACGAGAGATACAGAGATCCAGGACTCGCCGTCGACAACAACCCCCTTTATCCACAGGGTCTTGCCATCAACCAGTTCGTATTGAGCAACTATCGCGCGCTGCCAGTCAAGGTTTTCAGCGGCTTGTACGTCTTGCAGACGCAGGTTCACAAGCGCACGAGTGACCTCGTCTGCAACACCCGAATAAATCAATGAGGCGCCAACGGGAAGATTGGTGACGGTCGCACTTTCAATCCCTCCCTGGACCGCACTTCGATTGTCGATGACAACACGACTCCCATCGGGTTGATTGAGGATCACCTGTCTCACCCGTGCCGAATCAACATTCATAATCAGTGGCGCGAGCCATTTGATTGGATCTTGCGGCAAGTCTAACGTTTGGTCGATGAGCCAGGTCGAACTCAGCGCCGGTAAGCGAATGTACTGCCCCTCTCGCCCACTGGGTTTTGCGCCAACTAATAGAGCCCAACGCTGATTCGGCGCGAGTAATTCAATCCCCGTCGCAGCGCCCTGTTGGCCATCGGTGTCACCGAGTCCCAGCTCGGCAAACCTTTCAGGATTGCGGGTTTTCTCTTCTAAGTAGACCATCTCGGCCAGCGCCCTCAATAATCGCGCCAGTTGAAGTCTGTCAACCGGATAGCCACTGCGGTTCCGTAGTCGCCACCCACCCTCGAGCTTTTCCAAAATGACGGATTGTGCCCCCGCACTGATATGGATCTCGGTGATCTGCTCGAGATTGGCTTTGAGCTCGGGAAAAACCAATCGCCCTAACTGACTCTGCTGCGTTTTAGTATCTTCAAGGGCGAGGTAGATAAGACCCGTCATCAAGACAATGGCGAGCGCGAGCATGCCAATGAATCGCTTACCCATCTAAAGCCACCTTTTGATGTGAGACTTCTGCAGTCATGGATCACGCCTGTTAGCGGACTGGTAAAGACGCAAGTAATTCAACACAAGGAGACCCAGCGTCAACAACAATGGCATAAGAACTATATTCACGAACTTCAAGGTAGTGCCCAGCATTTCAATATCCTGATCGAGCTGATGGCGTACGTCCCGCAGGGCTTTGCGAATTCGCAGTTTTTCCTGCTGGAATTGGACCAACGTTGCCTCCTGCTCAGGACTCAGACTGATCAGATTCTGCTCATCTCGACTCGCTTCAAGTTGACCCAATTGGGCTTCGGTTTCAGCAAGTTGCATTTGCAGATCGTTAGCACTACTGAGATAGCTGGCTTCGGCCTCTCTTCGCAGGTCCTGAACAACCTCAAAGGGACGACTGAAACGGCCTCGGCTGCGAATGCTGATCAATGCCGAAGAGCCCGTGAGGTTATCAACAGCATTGGTGACGAAATCACCGTTATTGGCCCAGGGACTAACAATTCTCTGGCCAAAGAAATCCTGCAACTGCACCCAGAGACGATCAGACAAGATATCGGTATCGGCGACGACTATGACGTTCAGGTTTTTCGTGTTTGACACAGTGACTCGCTCACCCACTTCTGCCGGATAATGGGTCTCGGCAGGGCCAGTGATACGCACAGCAATCGGATAATGCAATCCGGTGGGTTTGAAATCTGCCAATAACTCACTCGGATCACTCAGCATTCGAAGCCGAACGCGATCCATGGGCATGGCGTATTCACTGGAGGACATCAGCACGTCCACCTCGGTGGTTCGATGTTCAAGGACATCAAGAATCCCTGCCGTGCTCACGTTGATCGTTTCCAACGACGATAACGTCACATCATCGACCTTGAAGTTACTCGCCTGCAATCCGAGGATTGCCAGATGCCTGACGGGCTGGCCATTAGCACCACTGACCGTGAGCGCCTGCTGAGCATCACCCAGCACAAGGTCCTGGCGCAATTGAATACCCCAGCTTTCCAGAAGCGGGAGATCGAAATCCGCATCATTAGCAACCATGTCCAGCATTGGTGCTGCTCGAGACTGATCCATCTCGGCCATGGGATCCAAGAAAACCAAGATTCGGCCTCCGGCCAACGCGAACTGATCAATGCTGATCAATAGACCTTCAGTTAGACCTTTTGGTTGAATCAGTATCAATAGATCCAGGTCAGCGGGCAGAATCTCGGCATCTGGCGTAATTACCTCAAGCTCAGCAGACTGGTCTATCTGATCGACAACCACCCAGGCGGGGGTTGTTTGAAATGTGTTCATGTCCATATCGCCCTGGACCTTTAGCGATGACAGCAAGCCTACCTTTGGCTTTTTTTGAACCAGCAAATTTTGAATCAACTTGCTGATTTCGTACTCGAGAAATGCCTCTTTGTCTGGCTGAAAAAAACTGATGATTTGCAGGTTATCCAGAGCGTCACTGCCAGCCAGTCCAAAATACAACTCGTCGCCGGCATTGTTGACCGGCACACTCTGAAGTCCAAATGCGGCAGCGCGATCTTCGGCATCGGAGAAGGGCTGAGGATCAATCAGCTGCAGGTTAATCTTGCCATCTGCCAGCAAGGCATATTCCTGCAATAATTCACGAACACGGGTGGCGTAAGCCCGAAGGGTCGTCAGATCTTCACTGGCTTTTTCAGAGAAGAAAAAATACAGATTAATTGGCTCGTCGATTTGCGCTGTGATCTCTCGAGTGCCGGCAGACAGGGTAAACAGTTTGTTTTCCGTCAAGTCGAGCCTGATTCCACTGAGCCACAAATTATTCAACAGGGTGAATACTAAAAAGGCTGCAGCCAGCAGGATCAAGGCAATCGCAGAAACTCGGTTTCTATTCATCGTATTTCCTATTGCCCCTGTTTCATTTCAACGACGACGGTGGTGGCGATCAGCCAAACCAGAATCACGGAGAAGAAGTACACCAGGTCCTGCAGACCCAGAACACCTTTGGCGATCGCACCAAAATGGGTCATAAAGCTCAAACTGGCGACTGTGTCCACAACCAGCATCGGCAGCCAATCTCTAAACACGTTCAGCACCAGCGGAAATCCTGCCAAGACGAATAACAAACAGACAGTACCGGTCAATATAAAGGCGATTACCTGACTTTTGCTTGCCGCCGACATGCAGGACCCAATCGCCAAAAACCCCCCGGCCATCAACCAGCTGCCAAGATAGCTGGCGACTATAACGCCATTATCCGGGTCACCCAGATAGTTGACTGTCAGCCAGGTCGGAAACGTCAGGAACAGCGCCAAGCCGGCAAACAGCCAGGCTGCGAGGAACTTGCCCAGCACAGCCTGAAAACGCGTGATCGGCAGCGTTAGCAACAGCTCAATGGAGCCGGACTTACGCTCTTCCGACCAGAGCCGCATGGAGATCGCCGGCACTAGAAACAGATAAAGCCAGGGATGAAAATTGAAGAAGGGTGTGAGATCTGCCTGCGCTCGCTCAAACAGATTACCCATGTAGAAGGTAAAGACGCCCGAGAGCACCAGAAATATCAGAATAAAAACGTAGGCCAGCGGAGTTGAAAAATAACTGCGCAATTCTCGCTCAGCGATCACCTTGATACCATTCATGACCCTTACTCCTGTGTCACCGCTCGAAAAACCTCATCAAGCCTACCTTTTTCCTGACTAATGCTCGTCACCGGCAGCTTTCGATCTCGAACCAGCTGGCTTACCTCCAACAGCATGGATTGATCCTTCTGACGGGGAAACAGGGTCAGCTGATTATCACCCTCCAGGGCCACAACCGATGCGACCGGTTCGAGCTCGGCAAACAGATTCTGATAATCTTGCGCCGCAACCGACTCCTCAAAGACGAGGGTCAGGGCATTATGATATTTTGACTGTTGCTCAAGCGCTTGCGGCTCACAATCAGCAACCACCTGGCCACGAGCGATGATCATGGCCCGCGTACAAACCGCAGTCACCTCTTCCAAAATGTGAGTGGAAATAATGACAATTTTGTCCTTTGCCAAGCCACGAATCATCTCCCGCACCTGGTGTTTCTGATTCGGGTCCAATCCATCGGTGGGTTCATCCAGAATGAGAACCCGAGGATCGTGGATAATGGCTTGAGCGAGACCGACTCGACGCTTAAAGCCTTTTGACAGGGTCTCGATCCGTTGATCCAGCACCGTTTGTAGCGACATAGTTTCGACAACCTGCTGAAACCGAGCCTTGGCATGCTCGCCCTTTAACCCCCGTGCTGCGGCAACAAACTGCAAAAAGGTGCGAGGGGTCATTTCCTCGTAACAGGGCGCCCCTTCTGGCAGGTAGCCCAATTGACGCTGGGCGGCGATGGTATCTTGCTCTATATCGCAACCAAATATTGACACGCTTCCGGCACTGGGCCTGAGGAATCCTGTCAATATTTTCATGGTTGTCGACTTTCCGGCGCCATTGGGACCCAGGAAACCCAGTACTTCTCCTGGCGCTACGGAAAAAGACAGGTCGTTAACCGCCAGCAGATTACCAAAGCGTTTAACCAGATGACGGATCTCTATCATTTCTCGTCCTTTGGAAAAAGACGCCATCTTAGCGCCATTATTGTGGCTCGAAAAGTCAACCAACAGCGGAGTTGACCCAAGGCACAGCCAAGTTTTCGCGCCTGATCATGCAATAGCTCCTACCCTGCTGTGTGGGGTATAGACCCGAAAGCCAAGACTGGGCAGACCTCACTTTACGCCTCTCAGAATCTCAAATACTTAGCCGTTAGTTCAGGGTAAACTGACCCTCGAATCTTTCAAAGTACACGTCCATGAACTCCATTCCTCGCCCTGCAGCGCTGATATTTGATTTGGATGGCACCCTGCTCGACACAGAACCCTTGTACACCATGGCGGCACAAAAGGTCATGGATCCCTATGGCGCAACCTATACCCTGGCACTCAAGCAAAAGTCCATGGGCGGTGACTCTCGACGCAGTGCGCAACTGGCCATTGATCATGGCCAGTTACCATTATCTGTCGACGAATATCTACGCCAGCGCGAGGGGTATTTAATCCGCTTATTTGCCGATGCGCCGGAAATGCCTGACGCTGGTGCCTTTATCGATGCCCTGGCCCAAACTGATCTCAGGTTTGGGCTGGCGACCAGCTCCCATCAGCACCTGTGCGAACTCAAACTTTCAAACAAGCCTTGGGGCAAACAATTTCATCAGGTCATCTGTGGCGACCATCCGGCCCTCAAAAAGGGTAAACCGGCCCCCGATATTTTCTTGCTTTGCGCCCAGGCACTGGGCGTCGAGCCCGGCCAGTGCCTTGCGTTTGAAGACTCACCCAATGGCATTGCTGCGGCCCGGGCAGCAGGCATGTCAGTGATCGCCGTCAATAGCCCCTACGTCGAGCGGTCACAGCTCACAGATGCAATTTTGGTGATCGACAGGTATGAAGAGCTGATGCCTCTACTGCGGGACTGGCAAACAGCATAACGAGAGTCCTAGCCTTTACGGTCTCGATCAAAGGGTTTGGGTGCGAAGCGGTTCCAGAATTCCATATTCTGCTCCAGCGCCTTGCGCATCATGGCGAGTGGGTCGCCACCGGTGACTTCCTGCACTCGGCGTCGGTATTGCTCCTGATATTCGAGGAAGGTCATGATGCTTTGCTCAATATATCGTCCGACAACACTTTGCATAGGTGCGCCATAAAACCGAATCAGCTGCTCCAGCACGCGATTAGTCAGAATCGGCTCATGGCCCTCATCCTCTTGTTCGGCGATAATTTGCAGCAACACAGTACGCGTCAGGTCTTTCTCGGACTTTGAATCCTTCACGGTGATAGTTTCACCGGTCAGCACTAGCAACCGTATATCCTCTACTGTGACATACTTGCTTTGTTGTATGTCATACAACCTGCGATTGGGATATTTCTTAAATTCCCGCATACCTTCACCTCTGGTTTAATCAATGGTGAGTCGCGGCCTGTAACGGCTGCGTTACTCTGTCCGGACAATGACATTAGGGCTGATATTTTTGCCAACCCGTGGTGGATTGCGCCAGCCGATTCGCGATGATCCGATAAATAGTCGGGTTAAAACCCATACCACAGTGGCTGCCACAGACCTCAATATTCTCGGTCTGATGATTCTCTTGCATTTCTCGGCAGACTCGCCAGTTAACAATCCCATCGCCTTTACTATAGATCGCCGTTAGCGGAACGGGTGGCGTTTGATTGGGATCCATTGCTATGAGCGCGTCTCGCATTTGTTCAATTGTCATACCCGCTTGCTGTTCAAACAGTCGCTGTACCAGCGGATTAGTCCCCTGGCCATTGGTCACACCAAATGGGCTGCCCAAGGTAATCACCTGCCTGACCTTGTTCGGAAACAAGCGCCCGAGCTCGCGCGCATAAATGCCGCCAAGGCTTTGACCTATGAGGCTGACGGGGCCTGCGCTCTGCGCAAAGACGGCTTCAAACCGATCTTGCAGTCGGTGCTGCATAATATCTAATCGGCCGGTATTGCGCCCCAGTAACCATGGCATCACTTCGTATCCCATACTGGACAAATAGCGCCTTAAAACGGCCGTCGACTCGTCGCCGGCCATAAACCCCGGCAGAACCATGACCGTATGCTGATCACCCCGAGGCAATAGGCTCAGCAAGGGCATCGCCAGCAACAACGCGTTCATTTCAAACAGTGTTCGAGGAATTTCGGTCAGGGCGTTTAAAAATGATGGTGGACGAGATTGATACTGCGAGACTTCCAGTGTTTCGTACAATCCTCTACCCCTTTTGCTGCGCTTACCGACTCTGCAAACCCTGCTGTGCCCAGGCTCACGCTGCGCCTTGACCGGCTGGATCAACAGAGTTTGTCCAAGATTGGTACGGTTATCAATAGCTACAGAAAAAGCGACAGAAAAACGATGCAAGACCCTCGGTCGATCAAATTTTGGTCTAAATCAAATTTTCTTGATTTTTTTGACGCATTGCACCATTTTTTAATTGACACCCTTCCCGAGACTCCTATAATGCGCCCGCACTGCACCAAGACGGCTCAACTTTCCTGGCAATGCCCCATGAAATCGCTGCCCTCTACTCTCGCGTTCAACGTCACAATTGATTGATGCGCCCTTATTTATGGGGCCGGCAGCCTATCGCTCAGATTTACGGTTGTTGCGCTGAGTTGGTACGTGCTTTGCAAATCAAGCACTGCAAAGACCTGTTGCAGAAAGCCTGATCTGGGTTACCGCCCTGTTTGGCATGCGCTACTAGCATGCACTTGGACCGGCTACCGGGCATCCCCGCTGGCTGCTCAACTCGTCCTTTGGCGCTCCACGACAGTGGCCAATGGTGATTATTTTAGATGAACGATAGGAGATAGAAAAAATGGAAAAGTTGGGTGCGGCTGATGCCGCCTTCTTGTACTCTGAGACCGACTCTATGTTGAATCACATTGCCTCGATTCAAAAACTGAGTTTGCCCGATGGCACAGACATTCCGACTTTTATCGATGAGCTTAAAGCGCTCTTGATGACCCGCTTGCACCTGATTCCTTACCTGACTCGAAAGCTACAAGAGGTTCCGGGACAGCTTGATCACCCTTTCTGGGTTCGAGACGCCGGCTTTAATATCCATCACCATGTAACCGCCGTGGCCCTGCCAGCACCTGGCACCTTTGCCCAGTTCGAGGCAAAAATTGCTGAATTGCACGCTGAGCCGATGGATCGCAACCGACCTCTGTGGGCGATCAAAGTCATCACCGGTTTTGAGGATGGCACGATTGCTTACTACAACCAGGTGCATCACGCTTGCCTGGATGGCATTTCTGGACAAACCGCCATCACAAGTATGATGGATACCACGCCAGTGCCCAGACAAGAAGCCGTACCCGATGCGTTTTTTGACCAGCCTACTTCTGTGAACCTTGGTGAGACGCTTCTTAGGTCCTTTGAAAATCTGCTCAAATATCAGCTCGATAGCGCTACTCGCAGCCTTGGCATAGCAGATTCCATGATTCGAGTCGCTCAGCGGGCCGCCGACCCTTCAAAGCAGTTCGGCGCCTTAGGTGAAATCGCACCTCGAACGCCCTTCAATCGAGCCATTAGCGCTAAACGCAGTTACGCCGCTGGTGAGTACTCACTTAATGACATCAAGGCGATCGGTAAAAACCTCGACTGCAAGATCAACGACGTGTTCATGAGTCTTGTTGCCGGTGGCTTACGACGCTACTTACTGCGCCAGGATGCCCTGCCCGTCACCAGCCTTATTGCCGGTTGTCCGGTATCTCTGCGGCAGCCTGGAGACACGAGGCTCGGTAACCAGGTCACCATGATGAAGGTCAACCTGGCAACGGAATATGCCGACCCGAGAATTCGTCTGCTGGCGATCCGCGACTCTGCCAAGGTGGCAAAAGAGGTCACAGCCGATATGGCTGCAGGCTTTGACGCAGAAGTTGCTTTGCCCGGTCTGCCCGCAGCACTGCGTGCCACTAGCCAGCTTCTTGAAGCCTCTCGCGCCGGCGACTTCGCGCCAGTGGCTGTCAACCTGGTTATTTCCAACGTGCCCGGCCCCAAAGAGACGTTGTATTCCAATGGCGCTAAGGTACTGACACATTACCCCGTTTCGATTCCTGCACACGGCGCCGGGGTCAATATCACGGTACAGAGCTACGTGGATAGATTGTACTTCGCAATTACCGGCTGCGCTGAAGCCTTACCCGATGCAGACCGTTTACGGGACGACATGCAGGCAGCTTTTGTGGAGCTTAAGGAACTCGTTATTCCCTACAACATCTCGACACTGAAGCCCAAGCAGGCGGCAGAGCCGACTGCGAACGAGAATGCGCCTGAGAACACGATTGCGCCAATTACAAAGGTCGCTTAAAGGCTTCCACAAAAAAGTTTGCCAACGGGGGTTGAAATTGGTGCGTCGCAGCATATAATGTTGCAGCGCACCAACCTATCCACTTTTCACGAGGAGTCAGCATGAACATCATTGAGCGCCAGACAGAACTGGGTAAATCGCTGTATGACATTAACGTCAATGCGCTGAAAGAGTTTGCCGCATTGCAAAGAGAAAATATCGAGCAGTATTTGGAAACCAATCGCGCTTTTGGCGAAAAATTGCCTGCCGTAAAAGACGTCAGTGGCTTCGTTGAGCTGCAGCGCGAGTACGGTGCCAGCTTGTGGTCAAACGTAAAACACTCGTTTGAAAATCAAAATGAGCTATTCAGAACCGCCATCGAAGAGACCCGAGAAGCGCTCAAGCAAGCATTCTCCACTGAGGCTGGCAGAGAAAAGCCCGTCACTAAAGCAGCCCCCAAAGCCAAGGCTAAACCCAAAGCCAAGACTAAGGCTAAAGCTAAAACCACTGCCAAGACGGTCGAAGCGACCCCTGCTAGCGTTTGAGCCGGTCTAAGGATCGGTTTGGCAAAGACCATTGACTAAAAACCAATGAACAATGGATAAAAAAAGTTTGATTTTGGTGCACTGCAATATATAATGTTGCGACGCACCAAATTTGGTACACAATCATTCGGTCTCCATTATAGAAAACGATTAAAAGTACAGAAAACGATTAAAAGTACAGACAACCATTAAAAGCACAGACAACCATTAAATATCACCGAGGTATTCCCATGAACATCATTCAAAAACAAGTCGATTTTGGTCGTAGCCTGTTTGAAATCAACCAAAATGCCATGCAAGAGATCGTGCGTACACAGCAGGAAAATCTGCAGAAATACTTTGAGCTGAACGCAAGCTTTGGCAAGCGTCTTCCAGAAGTTCGTGACGTCACTACCTTTGTGGAATTACAGCGTGAATACGGCGCTACCCTCTGGAGCAACATCAAGGAATCAACGCAATCACAAGCGGGTATTCTGAAATCTGCCGTTCAAGAAACTGGCGAAGCCGTACGCAAAGTGTTTACTGCTGAAGCGCAATAAATTAGGCGCCGGCCTCGCAAGCTATTGAGAGATTCATCTTGCAAGCCGTATTTTTCAGCCAAGCTGTTTAGCTGATTAGCTTTTTATCGGATTAGCTTTTTATCGGATTAGCTTTT
>JAYODE010000007.1:60085-65181 GCA_038106185.1 Gammaproteobacteria bacterium
AGCTGTTTAGCTGATTAGCTTTTTATCGGATTAGCTTTTTATCGGATTAGCTTTTATCGGATCAACACAGCAGAGCAGAGCGCTGAGCTCACGCAGTTCGGCCAAAACGGTTAGGTCAGCAAGAAAGAAGGGCGTTTACGCCCTTCTTTCGTTTTGCGCTAGGATAGAAGCCAGCAACCTTGCCTGAGGAATCCATTATGAAGATTACAGTCGATATCGATATCACGCCTGAAGAGCTGCGCCAATTCATTGGCCTGCCGAATGTCGAAAAGCTCCAAGAGCAAATTCTGCAGAATGCCCAGACCTATCTCAAGGAGTCTGGAAGTGGCCAATATGGAGAGCTGATCGCGACCGCGATGCAACCCATGATGGCTTATCAGCAGTGGATTCAGAAAATGATGGGTAAGGCGACAGACGATTCATCCGCTCCTCAAGCCAAAAAATCAGGCGATAATCATGCGTAAGGGTACTGCACTGATCACCGGGGCCTCGTCGGGCATTGGCGAAGCCTTAGCCCGAGAGTTTGCCCGCCATGACTACGACCTGATCATTACTGCTCGTCGCGGTGACAGGCTAGAGGCCTTGGCCCAAGAGCTTAGCCAACAGGTGTCTGTCGATATTGTTATCAGCGACTTGGCGACTGAAGGTGGGCCAGCCACCCTGATCGCGGCCGTAGCACGACTGGACAAGCACGTAGATATTCTTGTTAACAATGCGGGCGTCGCCCATAGCGGTAGCTTTCATACCAGTGACGCGGCTCACATTGACCAGCTCATCAGACTGAATATCACCGCCCTGGCCCGTCTCACTCAGCATTATAGCCAACCCATGGTCCAGCGTGGTGCCGGCAAAATTCTCAATGTGGCGTCCGTCGCCGCCTTTCAGCCAGTACCCTCAATGGCGGTTTACGCCGCGAGCAAGGCCTTTGTTTTATCCCTGACTGAGTCTCTTTCTGAGGAGCTTCGCGGCACCGGCGTGACAGCCACCGCTTTGTGCCCGGGCCTGACCCGAACTGAACTGGTCGAGGAATTAATGGCGCAAGACGTTCCACCGTTTTTATTGTCGAGTACCGAAACGGTTGCCCGTGAAGGTTACAACGCCTTGATGGGCAATGAGGTCATCCGCATTCCAGGTGTCGCCAATCAAGCTGCTGTCACTTGGGCAAAGCATCAGCCACGCTGGCTGGTACGCGGCGTGGGTGGGCTGTTCGCACGCTTCAAGCCATCCCGCTAAGCCAGGCTCTGTTCGCCAACTTAACTCAAGGGTCTTAAGCGCACCCAACCGGGCTCCGCTGTCCTCTGAGATCCTGCCATCAAATCTGCTGGGTCCGCGGCAGAACTACCGTTCATTGGCACTCTGACATCAGGTAGGTCTGCCTCAGCCGCCGCTATCACTGCCGCTGTGGAACCGAACTGCGCCAAACATTCAATCATTCGCATGGTGGGAGGCATCAGACTAATTTCTTGACTCGCCGCTAAGGCTAAAATTTCTGCCGGCGCCATCCAACTGGAATGTACCAGCTCATGGTCATCATGCATGGGTTTTTGCCACGCCGGCATTCTGGCGACGAAGAATCGTGTATCAAATCGCCGTGGCGGCCCCAGGGGAGTGATCCAGCGCGCCACATAATGCATGGACGCTGCATCCAGGATCAGCGACTCTTGATTCAACACTTCAAGAAAATCAAGTTCGCCTGAATTCACGCCGTCCCTGTGCCGGTCAAACCGTTGGATCCTGTCGGCCGAATCAAGCTCCAGCACTGAATTGTCGGCTCGGTGCAAGCTGAGCAGGATTCCGGCCTCCTCAAAGGCCTCGCGAATCGCGGCGACATAAAACGCGAGTCCACCACGGGCCAAACCTAACGTCTTACAAGCCTGAGCCTCGGAGCGATGAACACAGTAGTCGCTATACTTTTCAGCTGCGTCACCAACATCCACCGAACCGCCTGGAAAAACCCACATACCACCGGCAAACGCCGTGTTGACATTGCGCTTCATCATAAAGACTTGCAGGTCTGGTCGGTCATCGATTAACAGCACGGTCGCAGCTGAACGCACTGGCACGCTGGCGGGGTCAAAATCTGGCATCAAAGCTGGCATGAATTCACTCGTTAGTCGGTAATGTCTGAGTCTAGCAAAAGCTGGACGGGTTTGTTTCATTTCAACCACACGCGAGTACCGCAGGCGAGTGTAGGGGTTCAATTAGCGGGAATGCGCTCGATCCAGACATTCAAGAAGCCCATCCACGAGTTGTATCTCCAGTTTCACCTGCATAACGTCGTTGATCTGTCGAACCGCCGACGGACTTGTGACATTGATTTCAGTCAACCTGCCACCGATAAAGTCGAGACCGGCAAGCAGGACACCCTGAGCAAGCAACCATTGACCCACCTGGGTGCAGACCTCTCGTTCATGATTTGTCAGCTCGGTTGCCTCGCAACGAGCACCTTGATGAATGTTCGCAAGGTCACTGCCGGGCGCTGGAATTCTGTTGACCCAGCCCACTGGCTGTTGGCCCAGCAGGTACACACGCTTGTCTCCTGCGCTGACAGCGGGCAGGTATTCCTGAGCCAGCATATAACGTTGCCGCCCATCAGTGCCGCGCATAACATCGACTAGTTGTGACGCCAGGTCTGGATCAGCCCCATTAAAGAAGCGTATGCCGCGCCCCGAGCACTCATCCAGCGGTTTCACCACGATCCGTTGGTAGCGGCGGGCAAAGCTCAGCAAGCGATTCGGATTGAAAGTCACCAACGAATCTGGGCAGTAAGCTGGCCAGTGAAAGGTTGCCAGCTTCTCATTGATGTTACGCAATGCGCGCGGCGAGTTCACGCACACGACGCCAGGCGGCAAAAAATCGAGCAGGTAGGTCAGATGTAAGTAACTGTCATCAAACGGTGGATCCTTCCTGACCAATAACCCATCAAGCCGACTCAAGGGACCCGATTCTTCGGCACCCAATCTGAGTGGCGAAGTGGCCAGCACCTCTCGTAAGCCACCTTGCAACTCGCCATTGACCAGGTCGAGGTTCGCCGTTTCGAGCCAAAACACTCGATGACCGCGGCGCTGCAATTCGTCAATGCACAACAGCGACGTATCTGTCTCGAGATTTAGGGTTTGATAGGGGTCCATCAAAAAACCCATTAGATACTGTGCTGGCTCCATCATCGGCATCCGTTAGCGTAGAAACAGAAAGGCAGACACATTCTCATAGGTCCAAATGGCTTAACTCGGTCATTTATTGTGCTCGAGGCCGCGAAGATGATTCACGAACCGCAATAACATTTCATAAGGCTGACAGCCAACCACGCACAAACCCCCGCTGACAAAGGTCGGCACACCGGTGATGCCCTCTGGCCGTGCCCTTTGCCAATCGGCGTCGACACGAGGAGCGAACTGGCGTTCCGTCAGGACAGCTGTGGCCTGCTCAACGTTAAGACCGGCAGCAGCGGCCAGGCTCAGCAACACCTCAACATCGCCAATATTCAAATTGTCAACGAAATAGGCCCGGTATAAGGCCGCATGAAGTCGACTACCGTTTGGCTGGGTGTCTGCCCAGCAAGCCAACTCCTGCGCCAGACGGGAATTAAACGTCCTCTCGCGATGGCCGTAGGGCAAACCCTGCTCTGCCGTCAACTGGATCATTCGCTGTTGAAAATCGGCGATTTGCGCCTCTCGGCCCTTGAACAAATCGCTCAACAGACGCCCTTCAGAAGGGGTTTCCGGGTGCAGTGGAAAGTAGACCCAGCGAATCTCCACATTTTCTTCTTTTTGCAGGCGTTCAATACTAACTGTACTGAGATAACACCAGGGTCAAACGAAGTCAGTGAAGACCTCAAGGACTATATTATTGTCGACCATAGGTGTTCTACCGAGCGAGTGGGGAGTGATCGCAAGAATGCCGCCTTTGGAAGGCCAACGCAAGCCTGCTAAATCAACTCCGCAAAAGCTGGCGGCCAGCTATTGGTGGCCGCAGCAATCAGTGTTACTTTCAAGTTTCAATAATTAAGGATGAGAGCACATGAAACTAGATAGCGGACTCATGGGTAACCTGGCAGATGCGCCAGCCAGCGCAGCGAAATTAGAGGCCGCCGGCTATGACGGCGCGATTACCGCCGAGATGGCCCATGACCCCTTTTTCCCCTTGCTGTTAGCAGCCCCGAGCACCGAAAGAATTGAACTTATCACTTCTATTGCCGTAGCCTTTTCAAGAACCCCAATGCTGCTCGCCAATATAGGCCACGACCTGAACAGTTTGTCCAAGGGTAGATTTGTTATGGGTCTCGGCTCTCAGATTCAGCCTCACATCACCAAGCGTTTCAGCATGCCCTGGTCTGACCCTGCAAAGCGCATGCGCGAGTTTATTCTGGCGATGCGGGCTATCTGGAGCTGCTGGTACGAGGGTGAACCGTTAAATTTTCGCGGCGACTATTACACCCATAGTCTGATGACACCCATGTTCACACCGACCGACAACGCCTTTGGTGCGCCTAAGGTCATACTGGCTGCCGTCGGACCACTCATGACACAGGTCGCTGGCGAGGTGGCTGACGGCGTGATTCTGCATGCTTTTACCACAGAGAAATATCTGCGCGAGGTGACCTTGCCCGCGATAGAAAAGGGTCTGGCGGCCTCAGGCAGAAGTCGCGAGAATTTCCAGATATCCTATCCCGGCTTCGTCGTCACTGGTCGAACTGAAGAGGAGTTCAACGCCACCAAGAAGGCTGTCTGCAAGCAGATTGCCTTTTACGGATCAACACCGGCCTACAAACCGGTACTGGCAGTCCATGGTTGGGGCGACTTGCAGCTCGAGCTCAACCGCCTGTCAAAACAAGGTCAATGGGACACCATGGGCACCCTCATCAGCGACGAAATCCTCGACCAGTTTGCACTGGTTGGTGAAACTGATACGGCTGTTGCCCGCTTCAAACAGCGTTTCGGTGATGTCGTGGATCGCACTACCGCTAATTTCGCTGCCAGGGACGCCGAACATCAGCAGGAGATTATGCGCCAATTAAAGGCCAGCTGAGCAGGCATGATTGCCAGGTCGCGCGCAAAAGAATTCATTGACGCACGACCTGGCGCATGACCTGGCGC
>JAYODE010000007.1:65281-86493 GCA_038106185.1 Gammaproteobacteria bacterium
GACCTGGCGCATGACCTGGCGCCTGGCTCGCCACCAATACCTTTCACCCAAGCCTCGTGAGAAACCCATGACCGACGCCACTGACACGGTAAAACCAACCCGGATTTCTACTGCACCCTGGTATCGATGGTACGCACTCGGCGTCTTGGTACTGGTCTATACCTCCAGTCACGTTGATCGGCAGATCATGGGGATACTGCTGCAGCCCATCAAGAATGATCTTGGCGCCTCAGACACTCAGATGGGATTTCTGATTGGCCTGACTTTCGCCCTGTTCTATGCAACCCTCGGTATGCCCATTGCAATGCTGGCTGATCGCACCAACCGGCGCAATATCATCACGCTGGCGATCACTATCTGGAGCGGCATGACCGTGGCCTGCGGTTACGCCCAGAACTTTTTGCAACTGTCGCTCATGCGCATCGGTGTGGGTATTGGCGAGGCTGGCTCAAGTCCGCCCTCGCACTCCATGATCTCGGATATGTTCGAGCTGAAGCAGCGAGGCACCGCCATGGGCATCTACGCACTGGGGGTCAATCTGGGTTTGCTGGTCGCTTATCTGGCCGGCGGCTGGATGAGTGAGCACTGGGGCTGGCGGATGACATTCGTAGCGGTCGGTTTGCCCGGCTTGCTACTGGCGTTGGTTGTCAAATTCACTGTGCGAGAACCGCTACGAGGACAATCTGACGCTCAGACCGTCATGGCTAAGGCACCGCCTTTCTGGGATGTGGCCGGTTATATGTGGCGCACTCCGGCAACCCGACATGTGGTTTTTGGGAGTGCCCTGGCGGGCTTCGTCGGCTATGGCATGGTACTGTGGTTACCTGCCTTCTTCGTCCGCTCGCACGGTCTCAGCCAGACAGACGTCGGCCTCACCCTGGCATTAATGACCGGCGTGGTCGGTGGCATCGGCACCTTTTGTGCCGGCAAATTGGCTGACGTTTTAGGTCGACGAGATGAGCGTTGGTTTGCTTGGGTCGTTGCCATCGGCAAGGGCGGCCTGGTGCCCTTTCTGGTCTGGTTTTTCCTGACGGCGGAATTCTTGCCAGCCATGTTGATTTACCTGATCCCGGCGTTCTTCGGCGGCTTTTATCTCGCACCAACCTTCGCCATGATCCAGAGCCTGGTGAAGCCTGAGATGCGCTCGGTGGCGGCAGCCATCTGCTTGTTCCTGCTGAATATTATCGGCCTCGGCATAGGCCCTCAGGCGGTGGGCATACTCAGCGACGTGTTCAGCGCTGAGTATGGCCTGGAGTCACTGCGTTACTCTTTGATGATCTTCTCGCTGGTGAATTTGTGGTGTGCTCTTCACTATTTTCTCGCCGCTCGAACCTTGTCAGCGGATATCTCACAAGCCCGCAACAGTGCATGAGGTTTTAGCGGATGGATAAAGCTACCTGGCAAAAACCGACACCCGGCTTGGCGTTCAATCCGGAAGAGGTCGTTGTGACATCAGCATTTCAGTCCGCAAAGCTTGCGGCCTGCGGACTCGACAGCCGAACCCTGGGCGGTCATGTCGATGTCGCGTTTTTTATCGCCATCGGGATTCGACTGGGCATCAACAATGGTATTAGTGCCGAAGGCAACGTCAATATGCTCACTCGACTGGTGCAGCATCGCCCTGTAAACCTTGACGAACCGCTTATCGCCAGAGGCACCATTGTCAAGGTGACAGAGGTTCCTCGAGGACAATCGATTGAAACAGATGTTTGGTTTGAAGATCAGACTGGCAAGCGAGTCGTCAGCGCACCGCGTCAATCATTGCGACCCAATCCCGACAAGGCACAAGCTCGAGGCGCTGGAGAAAGACCCGCAGCTGTTATCGACAGCATTGATACGCTCACCCATTTTGGGCGCTATGCGTTGACACCACAACAGGTGAAGGATTACTCCCTTGAAGGCAATAGCATTCACTATGATATGGCCGCCGCGAATAGCGCCGGGTTTCGCGCGCCTATTATAGGCGGTGGCATGGGCGTGCATTATTTAATTCACACCCTTTATCGAGAAGGCTCACTACATGCCTTTGATCTCTCTCTGTATTTTCGCCGGCCTGTTTTCTGGGATGATGAGTTCGTTGTTGCCGCAGACCCCTGGCGTGCCATTGCGCTGGTACGGGAAGGCAAAGTGCTCACCGAAGCGAGGATTAACGAACTTGACAGGCTTGCCTGAGGAAAGTTAGAACAGGAGGGGCCTCTCAACAAGTGGTCATCCATTACAGGTAGACATTCACCATGCCCCAAGCATTTGATGGTATTCGAATCATTGATTTTTCACAGGTGCTGGCCGCCCCCTTTGCGGTCATGCAACTGGCTTTACTGGGCGCAGAGGTGATTAAAATTGAACATCCTGTTGATGGTGATCAAACCAGAGGCTTGATGAACATCGGCGAAGACCAGGGAATGTCACCCTCCTTTTTGGCGATGAACCTTAACAAACAAAGCCTCACCCTCAATTTGAAATCACCCCAGGCTGTCGAGATCATCAAAAAATTGATCGCGACCACAGATGTCCTCGTGGAGAACTTCAAAGCCGGAACGATGGAGCGCCTGGGCATTGGTTATCACGACTTAAAAGCAATCAAGCCTGATTTAATCTATTGCTCTGTAACAGGCTACGGCCAAACCGGACCTAAGGCCGGTGAGGCGGCCTACGATGGTGCCATACAGGCATCCTCCGGCATGATGTCCCAGAACGGTCACGAGCAGACTGGGCCTACGAGAACCGGCTATATGCCAGTCGACATGTCCACCGGCTTGAATACGGCCTTCACTATTTCCGCGGCCCTGTTTCGACGCGCCAACACGGGTTTGGGCCAGCGAATTGATGTTGCCATGATGGATACGGCGATCGTGATGCAAGCACCGCAGTACAGCAATTATCTGAACCAGGGAAACTTGATCGGATTGATCGGCAACTCGTCGCCCACACGGCAACCCACCGCAAATGTGTTCGCAACCAAAGATAGCTATATTCAGATCGTCGCCTTGCGTCAGCCACAAGTTGAAAAGTTGTTTACGGCAATCAACGCAGTACACCTGCTTGAACTTGACGCTTTCGCCAGTCCGGAGGCTCGACTCAGCAATGGTACCCAAGTGGGTCACGCGGTGGCAGAGCAGATCAAGAAAGAAACTACAGAGCACTGGATGACCAAATTGTCTGCCCTTGGAATTCCAACGGCAGAGATCAGAAGCCTGCCGGAAGTCATGCAAGATCCGCAATTTGATCATCGCGAAGTTTTTCAAACACTGCCTCACCCCTGTGACGAATCCCAAAACTTTACTGTAGTAAAAGCCGGGTACCTGCTTGACAGTGACGGACCTACCGTTCGAACTACGCCACCGAGACTCGGCCAGGACACAGAGCGCGTGCTGCTCTCTCTTGGCTATAATGAAAGCCAGATAGCCATTTTTAAACAGCAGGGTGTTTGTTAGTCCAGATTCTGAGCTGCCATCTCTTGTAGTCTATCACCGCGTTTTCAACTTTGTTGCTCGCAGCAGAGCCTGCGGAGTTTTTCCTAACAACCTTTTACAGGCGCGAGTGAAATTACCCGGATTCTCGTAACCTAACCGTTGACCGATTTCACTGACCGAATATTTTTTATGCCGAAGCATTTCTCGCAGATGTGATGCCACCATTTGGTCTTTGATGTCTTTCAGGCTGGTGTCAGCCTCTTGTAATCGTCGCATCAAGGTTCTGGTGGAGATATGTAAATCCGACGCCACCTCGAACGCGGTTGGAATTCGAGTCACAGGCCGACTCTCGCGAACACGCAATCCATAGGCCTTGCCAAGTAAAGACCTGACAGCTTCGACATCGGGATTTGTCGACAAGCTTTGAAGTAATTCAGCGCATTTACGTTCCGCGGAAGCCGACAGGGCTTCATCTTTAAGTAATGAAGTCAGCCTGGTGAGTGAACCGGGCAGGACAACCCGCAGACTGGTTGCTTCGAACTCGACCTTGCCCCAAAGGAAATCCGTATAGCGATCGCCATGGGCAGGCTTCACATAGGGAAAATGCCAACGCAAAGGCAGACCGACCCGCCCTGTTGTCGCCGTCAGGAAGTTCTGAATGATCATCGCCACTGTTTCACAGGCATGGGGCAACTGGCGGCGAATGTCCCCGGTATGGATAAATTCGCCAACCAGATCTTCGCCAGACACTCTCGTCGTCGCGTCGAGAGCGCAGGTTCTCGTTCGCAGATAACGGCAAAGACTGGTCATACCTGCGCCGACCGTCGGCGCACTGACGGCTGCCAGTCCCAGCGCACCGTGCGCATTGATTCCCAGACGCTGACCGAAATCAAACGCCCAGGCAGGATCCGAAGTCAGTCGACTGAAGCTATTCACCACACGCAGATGCAAGGACAAGGGTATATAAACCTCGGCTTCGAGTTCAGCGATGGTCAGTCCTGTCGCCTCGAGTAAATCAATATCCTGCTGACGTGCGACCTCAATCAGATTGAGGGCGTAGGCTGATGGCATCAAATCCATAGTATTTAGTCAATTTGGCATCAAATAACAAAATCATGGCATCAACAGCTATGGTGGGCAATCCTTTTTAGCTCTAATCTTACTGCAACGATAAACACTCAAGTCAATGCCCCGTCCTGGTTCTCTCACCTGATTCGGGCACGAGCTTCAAGTCGCCAAGGACAACAGGAGGAACAGATGAGCGAAGCCATTAGCAGACCAGAGTTTCCAGATCCCCACACCATGCCTCTTGAAGACATGGATGTTTCTAATCCCATGCTCTTCAAAGCCGATGCGTTTTGGCCCTACTTTGAGCGCATGCGTAAGGAAGACCCGGTACATTACTGCAAAAAAAGCGCATTTGGCCCCTACTGGTCCATCACTAAATTTAACGACATCATGGAGGTGGAGAAGAACCACGAAGTTTTCTCATCTGAAGTCGGCGGGATCACCATCACTGAACGACAAAATGATTTTAAAACCAGTAGTTTTATTCAGATGGATCCACCGAAACATGACATTCAGCGCAAAACCGTCACAGGGGTGGTTGCACCCACGAACTTGTCGCTGCTAGAGCCGATCATTCGAGAGCGCTGCGGAAAAATTCTCGACGCTCTGCCCATTGGCCAGGCTTTCAACTGGGTTGACCTGGTCTCTATTGAATTAACCACACAGATGCTGGCAACCTTGTTCGACTTTCCCTTTGAGGACAGACGCAAGCTGACTTACTGGTCAGATATGGCAACCTCTTCAGTGCTCTCCGGCGGCACGACACCGGAGGACGTTCGTCGAGCTGCACTGCTTGAATGCCTTGAGGTCTTTACCGGTTTATGGAACGAGCGTATCAACCAACCACCAGGCAATGATCTGATATCCATGCTTGCACATGGCAAAGATACACAAAACATGGATCCGATGGAGTACCTGGGCAACCTGATTCTGTTGATTGTTGGTGGTAATGACACAACACGCAATTCACTGACAGGCGGTGTGTATTTCTTGAATAAAAACCCTGCCGAATACGCCAAACTGCGCAACAATCTCGAGTTAATTCCCGGCATGGTGTCAGAGATTATCCGCTACCAGACACCGCTGGCACATATGCGACGCACAGCGACACAAGATTATGTGCTGCGCGGCAAACATATCAAAAAAGGTGACAAGGTCATTATGTGGTATGTCTCCGCGAACCGAGACGATGAGGTCATTGAAAACCCCGATGCCTTTATCATAGATCGTGATCGCTCACGTCATCACATGTCATTCGGTTTTGGTCTGCATCGTTGCATGGGCAACCGTCTGGCTGAGATGCAACTGCGCACAGTCTGGGAAGAAATTATGAAACGTTTCGAATACGTCGAAGTTCTGCAAGAGCCGAGCCGAGTACAATCGAGCTTCGTCAAGGGCTACGATGACCTGCAGGTGGTACTGCACGCGAAGCACTAGTGGTTGTATGCAGCACTGGAAAAAGCCGGATGCAGTTCCGGCTTTTTTTTGCCTGAATCCACCTCTGTCATCTGTGACCAGGATCGATCACGAGAGAACACGCAACGAACCCAGCAGGAGAATTCGTTGACCTTATCGATGATTTTTACCAGAAGCGAAAACGGCTGTATTGGCCGCCAGGGCCAGCGGCCCTCGCACCTGCCTGACGAATTCGCCGGTACCCCAGAAAAGCTATTCGGCATTATCGGTGAACCTGAGTAAGGTCCACCGACAGTGCCCGGCCTTTAACGAGCGGCAGATCCCGCTCGATTCCAGCCTTCTCGCGCTTCACTCATGTCCAACAACTTGTCTTCGTCTTCCAACAAGCGCTCCAGTGTGGCATCAACGCCATAGGAGACCCCTTCGTTCTTGAAGATACTGGCAATCGCAAAATTGCCACCACTGGCCATAATGGTTTTGTTTGTTGGCGCATCGTCGCGACACATAAACAGTACTGCCGGAGTCACCAAACCCGGCGCACGAGCGGGATCAGGGTTGCTCAGGTCTTCATCACGACCGGGGATGGTGTTGGTTAGCCGCGTCGCCGCCGCCGGCGCTAGCGTATTGACCTTGATATTATGCGAGGCACCCTCAATGGCCAATACATTCATCAGACCCAGCATGCCCATCTTTGCTGCACCATAGTTGGCTTGACCAAAATTACCGAATATTCCTGAGGTAGAACTGGTGAACAAGATCCGGCCATAGTTCTTTTCGTACATGATGGGCCAAGCCGCATGGGTCACATAGGCCGTGCCATTCAGATGAACATTCATCACCAGATCCCAGTCGTCCAGAGACATATTCTTGAAAGACTTGTCACGCAGGATGCCCGCATTATTGACAAGAATATCAACCGTACCGAATTCACTGACGGCGTCATCGACGATAGACTTTGCCGCCACTCGATCGGATACCGATGCTTTGTTGGCAATCGCTATACCACCGGCCTTGCGAATATCCTCGACAACCTGATCGGCCATATCACTGGCACCACTGCCATCAGCACTGCTACCCAGGTCGTTCACCACAACCTTGGCACCGCGCCGAGCAAACTCCAGCGCATGTGCACGACCCAGACCGCCACCAGCGCCTGTGACGATCACCACCTTATCTTTAAAACTGTCCATATTGCTAACTCCCAACTGTTCATTGTTAATGATTAAACGGGTACCGACGCAATTGCCTCGTTTGCTGAATGTATTTTGTTGCTCCGCAGTGGTGGCAGCACCTTGTGCGGCGGCCTAGCCAGCCCATACCGAAGGACAGAGGATAAAGATCCCTTCCAAAAAAAACCAGCAGTCTGCGCCCCCATTTTAATTTAAGGCGCCAACGAGGGCGCCAGAGATGCCTTGCAGCACCTTGTCTAGCGCCTTGGCATCGATCCAGCGTAAAACCACGACAAGATTGTCACTCTCATTGATAAACACGATATTCGAACCGGCACCGGCGAAGTAATAACTGTTTGCCGGTTGACTCGGCAATAATGCCCGATCTGTGTTCAAATAATAATTCATATAACCGTAGGTTGGATTGACCGGCGTCGGCTGCCGAGATCGAGCAATCCAGGCGGCTGAGAGAATTTGTTGGTCCCGCCACTTGCCCTGGTGCAAGGCGAGCAGTCCCAGTCGACCAAGATCAAGCGCCGAGATGAACATGCCACCGCCCCAGTGCCCACCGCCGGATACAGATTGCACCCTTTGACCATCCAGCTCGACCCAGGAATTATCGTAACCGTGCCAGCGCCAGGTATTAGAGGCCTCGATTCGATCCATCAGACGCTCTTTAAGCACAACCGGCAGCGGCTGACGCCAGACGTGGAGCAACGCCAGGGCCAGCACATTCACTCGAACATCATTGTATTTCCATTGGGTGCCAGGTGCTGGCGTCTCACGTGCGAACTCAGCCCAAGGCTCTTTACCGGGGCGGTCTGCCCAATCAGGCTTGCCCCACAAAGTACCGCGCCAGAAGCTGGTCTGGCGAAGTAAATGGTCCCAGGTAATCTGGCTATTATGGGCACCCTGAAAGTGATCAGTGGGTACATAGGTTGCCACTCGGTCGTCGACGTTACGGATCAGCCCCGCATCAACCGCAAGTCCTGCGACACTCGACAGGAAAGTCTTGGAAATACTGTGGGTCATATCAACCCGCTCTACATCACCCCACTGCGCGATGATGTAGCCATCCTTGATGACCAGCCCCGTGAAGGGTCCTCTTGGCGCCATGGGGCCTATGACTTCATCAAATGGCTCATTCGTGAAGGTGTACATGGACCTCACCTTCGGCAGATCCCTGACGTCCAGATACTGCGCCAGCGCCGGCGGCAACCGGGTTTCATTCTCCTGCGCCAACTGAATCGCCGCCGCCAGCTTGCTTGAGTCAAAGCCGGCGGCTTTCGGCGTTCTTGATGCCCATTGTTGGCCTGGAAAGTAATCTGCAGCAGCAGGCATGGCTGTGATCAGCAATAACAGCCAAAGATGCCCGACAATCTTCGCCCCGATTCTTGCCATTGAAACTCTGATCAATCTTGTCATAACCCTGCCTTCTTGAGTGTCATCTTGCTCGCTGCTCTTAAATAGAAAGCTCAGTCCATAGTTCTGTCCAAAGCTCCGCCTCTACCCCACTTTCCGTCCGTTTACCGTAGCGCCGAAGCGCGATTGGCGAGCATGACTGTCTGTTCAGCCTCCAGTACCAACCGATTCCAGCCGTAACCGAGCAGACCGACCAGAACGTTGGTCGCGGCTGTCGCGATGAAAACCCCAACATAACCCAAGAAATGGCTGCCGATCAGTGCTAACGGAATATAGATCACGAGCAGCCGTGCCAGCGACAGCATCAAGGCCGGCCCGGGGCGTCGCAAAGCGTTAAAACTGTGAGTCGAGACCGTCAACATGCCCATAAAACCAATACTGATGGGAATGATGTACAAAAATGCGACGGCCGATTCAACCAGATCCGGGTCTGCATTAATCAGGCTGACAAAAAATGGCGCACCCAGCCACATGATGACCGCAGCCATGACCCCCCAGGCGAGACACGCCTGATAGCAGGTGTTCAGAGCCTCTCGAACACGATCGAACTGATAAGCGCCCCAATTTTGACCAACCAAGGGAACAACACTTGTTGAGATTCCGATAACAACCATGCCGACTACCGATTCGATGCGGCTCGCGACGCCAAAGCCTGCCATCACAGACACACCGTAACCAGCGAGCAGCCAGGTAACCACACCCATCGACACAGGTTGAATCAGGTTGGTCGCAGCGGCAGGAATACCGACATGAAGAATGCCGCTGGTGGATCCCCGCAACCCTTCAAAGGTCAAACGTAACAGGCGCTCCTTGAACAAATACCAATAGACCGCCAACAGGCATTGACAGAAGGCGCTTAATACAAAGGTTAATGCCGCCCCTTGCAGACCCATCGCAGGCACGCCAAACCAACCAAAGATGAATACTGGACCGAGGAAAACCTGCACGCCGGGTCCAATCGTCATGATATAACCCGGGTAGGTGGCATTACCAAAAGCGCGTATCAATCCGTTGGAGGCCAGCGCAAAACCCATAAAAGGAAACCCCAGCAGCCAAATGTGTGCATAACCACTGGCCAGCTCAAGGACCTCGCCACGAGCCCCAATCAGCCGATATAAATCATCCACAAGAAATTGACCAGCCACACTGAAACTGATGGTGAAAGCGATTATTAGCAGGTAACAGTGGGTGACTAGCAGGGCAGCTTGTTCGCGATTACCCTCGCCCATGGACCGTGCGATCAGGGACGCCGCACCGACTCCGACACCCCGCGTCATGCCATTGAGCGCCATGACCATAGGAAAGGAGAAGGCGATCGCCGCCAACTCTAATTTACCAACCATGCCCAAGTAGAATATTTCGATCAGCGAGCCAAGCGTCATCGCCAAAAAGCCGACTATCATCACCGATGACAGTTTCAACACATGCCCCTTGATCGAGCCTTGGGTAAACCCCTGTGCCGCCATGATTTCGCTCATTATTCGTCATGCAATGGAGAAGCGCACCACCCTGATGGCCGGCAGCACGACCTCGACTATAGCAGCTGAAATTCTCTATCGATACATCCAAGCCTGGCGCCTAAACACGCGCCTTGAGCCGACCGGCAGGCTCTTGGGTTGTCTTTGATTTTTCGCCACAGCAGGCGGCGGGCAACGACTATTTAGTTGCCGAAAAGTGCCAGAGAATGTGTCCTTTCTTTGCGCGATAGATGGAGTAGTAGATATCGTCGATTTTTCGTCGCAGCGCTGAATGACCTTTATCGATGCCCTGCGAGAAACGTATCCGTTTTACTTGCAGCGATTCAAAGACACCGTTGAATCCATACACCTTGGCGCCCAGATCAGGCTGACAAAAATAACGATGGGTTTTCGCTGCGATATAATTCACATGGGTGGGATCCACAAACGCTTCAGCGCGGGGATAGCAGGGAGTAATGGCATAGAACTGACCGCCTGGTTTTAGCACTCGATAGATCTCATTCATTAATTCGATGAAAGGAAATACCGTCTTGTTATCTTTTACGATGAGCCTGGGAACATGTTCTAAAAAGTCGTACGCCGACACTGAATCGAAAAAGTTGTCAGCAAACGGCAAGGCTTCTAGGGTGACATTACATTGCTTGTAATTGAAATCGACAACTTGATTCAGAATGTCGACGCCGAATAATTGTTCCTGGTTGAAAGGATTTCTGGGCTTCGAGCCGCAACCTACGTCTAGATGTTTAGTGGTCATGTGGAGTTGATCCGAGCCCTTCAGTTGCTTCGAGTTGAATGTCAGTCAGCCTTGATTATCGGCCGGGCTTTCGCTCCTCAGAAAGCCTGATCAGCATAGTAGCCGATTACTCGATAAAGCGCAGCGACACATTCACAGTAACAAAGAAACGCAGAATTTTTGAAAGTTGCAGCGCCTTGCTTGGCATCTCTTTGGGCTAAAGTTCCTCGCTGCCCTGCCAGCTCTCAAGCGCCGACTTGATATGAAACCCGATACGCCGAAAAGGCTCCGGCGGCATCCAGGCGGCAGCGCCAAAGAGCCCTTCCATATCTGGCACCTCGTGACCTAATGCGAGGTCCGCAAGAAGTTTGCCAAACAAGGTACCTTTTACCGTCCCGCCACCATTACAGCCACCGGAAATAAACAAGCCAGGTTTTTGCTCGCCCCAGACAGGAGCACCATTGAAGGTGAAACCGACCGCACCCCCCCAAACATGCTCAAAACTTTGGCCTTTTAATACAGGAAAGCGCCGCCAGAGCCGGTCCTGTAACATCTCTGTGACCTTCGACTCGGCGGTCTCACTTTCATAGCCATGGGTTGAGCGCACTAGCAGGCGACCATCGGCAGTGCGCCTAAGAGTACTGCCCAGTCGATGAGCAGGTAAAAGTCCCCAATTGCTGACACTACCCAGGCTATCGAGAAGCTGTTTATCCAGTTGTGGTGTCAGGCCTGCATAGGTATAAACAGCGGCCATTCGAGAGCGAGCGATACCCAGCTCTTTCGCAAACGAATTGTTTGCCAGCACCAGCTTGGAGCTGGTGAGCTCACCATCGGGCGTGGTGACCTTCCACTGGCCAAGCCGCTGATTAATTTTGAGGGCTGGCGTATTTTCAAACAGGGTAATCGTGCTGGGTAGCTGACTGAAAATGGCACGAATGACCGCCGCCGGTTGCGCCAGATAACAGTCGGGTGTGTACAAACCCGCCTGATAAAAGTCGGTACCCAACTCCTGACGTAACTGCGCCTGATCTAACTGCCGGTAAGGTAACCCGGCACCTTCAAGAAACTGCGTGTAGTGAGTCAGCGACTTGAGACCGACTGAACTTGCGGCTGCACGATAGGTGCCAGCGCGCACCAGATCAACTGAGCCACCGCTGGCGTCCACATCCCGACAAATCGACTGCATGGCCGCTTGTGTCAGGCTGTTGCAGGTCAACATACGTTGCATGTTCGCTGGGTTCGCATCTTCTGCAAGCGCAATGTCCAACAGAAACCCGGAATTACGCCCGGGATTACCCTCACCTATCTCACTGGCATCAATCACGACCACGCGAGCACTGGGCGCCAGCTCTTGCCACCTTCGAGCGCAGGCTAAACCGGTAAATCCTGCACCAATCACGACGACATCGGCAACCTGCTGACCGCGCAATGACGCCCGTGGAGAACGATTCGATAGCAGTGCGTTCCAGCCACTTTTTAGCCGATATCGAGGGTAAGCCTGGTTCATTTTTGCCTCAGCGAAAACTGTTCGCACCTTAATCCGGAGGCGATCCTAACTGAATGGATGGCGGCAGAGCAATCCTGAGAAACAACGATCGAGAGCGATGCGTCAAGGCGTTTTCATCACGAATTACAGACGCACACCTGTTCTTTAGTATCATTCGCTAGACCCGCTAGACTTCATGCGAGAGCTTGCTAACCTCCGCTTGAATCTGCTGCAGGCTCAAAGAGTGCATGCACTGGTAATCTCGTTCACAGCGCTCAGATGCGCAACGGGCATCACACGGCAAAGCACCCCTGAGCACTGTCGCATGGTCGCCCTTGGGATTCCAGCGTATCGAGTCACTCGGCCCGAACAGCGCGATAACCTGACAGCCAGCGGCGGTCGCAACATGCATGGGGCCACTGTCATTGCCAATGAAAACTTTGGACATCTGACAAAGCGCCACCAACTCGGTGATTGACAATCGATTGCAGGCATTCACCACCAAGGCTCCTGCTTGCGCCACAAGTTGATCAACTCGAATCTGCTCTTCGTTACCGGCACCAACGATGACCACTTGCCAGCCCTGACTCTCCAGCCATTGAGTCAACGCGACAAAACCGGCTAAAGACCATTGCTTATATTCCTTGCCAGCACTGGCATTGGGGTGGATTGTCGCGACGGGTTGATCGGTCTTGAGTCCTAATTTCTGGCGAACCGCTGGCCCTTCCGGGCTAGAGGGCAGCAGCAGATAATCGCCGCGCGGCAGATCGATTTCGAGCGCTTGCAGCATATCCGTATAATCATCAAAACAATGCTGCTGAGCCGATTCAATGGGTACCAACCGCTGATAGGCTTGCTGTCGAGGCGTGAACTCAGGACCTATTTTTGTCTGAGCCCGCGCCAACCCGACCAGACGTCCGGAGACAACGGTACCGTCCAAATCCAGCACTGTGTCATAGCGATCGCGCCTAAGCCGTGAGAGAAATTCCAGGTACACCCGAGCCCGACGCCAAGCCGAGCCTTTTGCCAGCTGCCTTCGTGGATAGCTGAGAATCCTGGCTTCAGCGCCGACGGCGAGCCGCAGCAGATCAGTGAAGTTGTCATCAATCAGTAGCGTGACTTCATAGTCGGCGTCAATCGCCGCCCTGATCGTCGCCAGGGCAATCGTCAAATTGCCGACAAACTTGGTGGGAATAGCGAGAAGTAATTTCAATGATATACGCAAAAATGAGTGGAAACGGGCTTATTATAGATCTTACGGCCGACCTTGCCCATCGAGACATGGACTTGGCCTCGTCAGCTGCCAGCTTGACCGTACGCGTGAGAACCTGGAATCTACTGGCAATCAATGGTTATCTTAGACACTATTCTGTCTTTGCCACATCTGGTCATATTTCATCACATCTCGTCAAACCAGGAACCTTGCCATGGACTTTCGTCAAACGTCAATTGTGTCCCTAGCTTCACAGGTACGAAACGGTCAGTTATCCGCCAGGACAGTTACCCAGGCAGCCTTGGCCAACATAGACAGGCTGGATGGCAAAATCAACGCCTTCTGCGCGGTCAATGTTGAACAGGCATTAACCGACGCCGACGCTGTCGATGCCGCAATCCGTCGAGGCGAAGCACTACCTCTGGCCGGCATTCCGATTGGCGTTAAAGACCTGGAAGATGCCAAGGGCTTTGTGACAACCTTCGGATCCGCTTTGCACACCAACGACCCCGTTGCTACAACTGATTCAGAGTTGGTCCGGCGTCTCAAGGCAGCAGGATGTGTGGTGCTGGGTAAAACCAATACGCCAGAATTCGGTCATAAGGGTAAGACTGACAATATTCCCTTTGGCGCGACGCGCAATCCTTGGCACCTGGACTACACAGCTGGCGGCTCGTCCGGCGGCACGGCTGCCGCGCTGGCAGCGGGCATGATTCCCCTCGGCACTGGCTCAGACGGCGGCGGCTCAATCAGAGGACCATCAGCGATCTGTGGATTAAGCGGCATCAAAACGTCGCAAGGACGCATTCCAAACGGCGGTATTAACCCACCGGGCAGTGGCTTGTTAACCGTCAAGGGACCCATGGCTAGAACCGCTTTGGATACGGCCTATGTACTCGATCATACTGTCGGCGACTGCAAGACCGATATCTTCAGCCTGCCTGACAAGACTGAAAGCTGGTATGCCAGTGTTCAGTCAGCGACACTGCCGACGACGGTAATCTGGTCACCGACCATGGGCTTTGCGAACCTTGATGATGAGATCCGGGCCAAGTCTGAGGTTGCCATCGCGCAATTGCGCGCCCATGGGGTCAAGGTCATTGAGATCGACAACATCTGGTCTACAGACCCGTTAAATGCGTGGCTGGTTTTTTGGTTCTCCGCCAGAGCCAGGGCCCAACAACATCTTATGGATACCGCTGACTGGGAAAAGATTGATCCTGTACTTAGAACCATGATCAGCATCGGCGCCACCAAAATGTCCGGTCCGGACTACGCCTCGGCTATCGATGCGGCCCACCGCTTGAACTTTGAACTTGAGACCGCATTCACGCAAGCACCCCTGATTTTGACACCTGGAACCTGCGGCCATACGCCAAAGCTCACCGGGGACGGGTTAGTTAACGGCACTGAGACCCCCAGCTGGCTCGGCTATACGATGGGATTGAATATGACCCGTAACCCCGCGGGCGTGGTGCCAATTGGCTTTAGCGAAGTAGGTCTACCCCTGGCCTTGCAGGTCATAGGCCGACAGCGGGAGGACCTTAGTGTTCTGCGGGCGATGCACGCGATGGAGCAAGTATTTGAATTCAAGCCCCTCGCGGACTGAAGCCGACTTTCGATCTAAGCCTCATCGCTCGGGCGGGTGAAGTGCTGCTGAGTCACAAGCTCACGTAACTTGGCATATTTGCTGAAGCTATTGAAGCAGCCGATCATGATGTGCACCAAGCCCGGCAGACCGTCCAGACAGCCACCTCGAAAAACATAAAACTTGATGAACCGCAGAACTGGTGACAAGGTCAGTTTGACGATGGACGCCTGTTTCCCGAGGGCAAACATCTCTGCGGCCTGCAGGCTGGTATAGCGATTCTGTTTGTCCAGATAGTCTGCCAAGGATGTTGCCGAAAAGTGGTCCAGGTCCCCCTCGATTCGACCCAGCGGACCCTGGCATAAAACCTTTTCATGCACCGCATCTGCACTCCAGCGGCAGTGCTGACGATTAAACAGGCGCAAGCACCAGTCTGGGTAACCCTCTCCGTGACGCAAGGCGCGACCCATAAAATGATTACATCGATTAACCTGGTAGCCTTCAGCCGTCGATAACTTGCCTGCGTCGAACAGCGCCTCTAGGTTGGCTTGCAGCGCCGATGACACCCGCTCATCCGCATCAATGCTGAAAATCCAATCAAAAGTTGCTTGGTCGACTGCGAATTGCTTTTGCAGGCCAAACCCGGGCCAGGCGTTCTCGACCACTCGAGCGCCTGCCGCGCGAGCTTGCGCTACCGTATCGTCTGTACTACCCGAGTCAATCACCAACACCTCGGCAAAGAAGCCGACACTACGTATGCAGGCAGCAATATGATGGGCCTCATTGCGAGTAATAATAGTGGCCGTGCCCGGGACTTTGCGCATGAGTCGCACCTGAAAGAATCCGGCACAGTATAGCAACGTCGAGCCACCAGACAATGCCGACCCCTTAATCGCAGATTCACCAATCGCTCCTGCAATACTCGCGCTTTCACTACTCGCGCTTTCACCGTTCTAGGCACTGGTCTGTGGCTAGAGACTCAGGCACTATTAGATGGACGCAGATGGACGCAGATGGACGCAGATGGACGCGCGCATGTAGACACGAGCAGGCACACTAGATATGAGACGCCAGACGGCACTTAGTATCAATCCGCAGGAGAACAGCAATGAAATTTGATGTGGTTATACGCAATGGCATGATCGTCGATGGCAGCGGAGCAGCACCGCACATAGGCGATGTCGCCATTAAGGACGGCATTATTCAAGCCTGCGGCAAAGTCAGTGAAACAGGACTGCAAGAAATCGATGCAACAGGCCTGACAATTACGCCAGGATTTATCGATATCCACACTCATCTGGATGCACAGATTGGCTGGGATCCTGACTTGACGCCACTCAGCTGGCATGGCGTGACCACCGTTTTAATTGGTAACTGCGGCGTCACCTTTGCACCCTGTAGACCAGAAGACCGTGAACTGCTGGCTGCAATGATGGAAACCGTGGAGGATATTCCCAAGCAGGCGATTCTTTCTGGTCTCGCCTGGGACTGGGAACAATATGGCGAATATCTGGACTCTATTGCGCGTTTGGGCACCACGGTGAATATCGCCGGCCTCATCGGCCATAGCGCCGTACGCTATTACGTGATGGGGGAACGTGCTGTAGACGACCAGGCAACCGAAGCCGAACGAAGGGAAATGGCCCACATAGTGTCAACCGCCATAGAGCAAGGCGCCTTTGGCTTTTCTACTAACCGTTTTGCGGCTCACGTTGGCCCCGATGGCCGACCTATTCCAGGCACCTATGCTGAAGTCGGCGAACTCACCACCATTGCTCGAGAGGTCGCACATCGCAATGGGCTGATGCAGGCGGTCGGAGCAGACTTTGATGTGCTGCAGGCCATAGCAGACGAGGCGGGCGGCCGAGTATTGTTCAGTTACGGCACGGGTCCAGGCGCCGGCTCCGGCCAACGAGCTGCGGAAAATCTCGATGCGCTGTGTAAAAATCGAAATATCACAGCCGTATCCCATGTTCGCGGCTCAGGTTATCTGTTCGGCCTTCAAGCCGGCTTACCCTTTCGCGGACCCGCCTGGCGCGAGCTCTATGAGATGAACTTTACTGACCGAGTCACAGCCATCTTCAACGATGAGTTTGCCGCCCAACTGGTTGCCGAAGCAAGACTACCGGGCGCCGCCAAGGTGCCTTTAGACCAAACCTATTTCCTCGGCGCTGACGACAGCCCCGACTACACCACCACGACCAGCATTGCGGCGCTCGCCAAAGCTGCCGGCGAGCACTGGGCCGAGACGCTGATACGCCTGACTCGCCAGACTCGAGGCAAAGGGCTTTTCACCTACCGTATGTTTGCCACGGATATGAAAGAGCAAAGCGAACTGTTTAAAAGCGCCAACATCTATCCAGGTTTGGGCGATGCAGGTGCGCATGTCGCCCAGATTATGGACGCGGGCTGGGCGACCTTCATACTGTCACACTGGACTCGAAGCCAGGGTGAATTCAGCATGGCGGATGCGGTGCACAAGATGACAGCCGGACCTGCCAAGGTGATGGGGCTGACAGACCGCGGACTCATCAAGGTTGGCCTTAGAGCAGACATCAACGTCTTTGATGCTAACGAGGTTGCAGAGCTTCAACCAGAGCTGATACACGATTTCCCCCACGGTGCACCCCGCTATACTCAGCGGGCCAAGGGCTTCAAGGCAACTATCGTCAACGGTCAGGTTAGTCTGTTGAATGGCGAATTAACTGGCGTGAGAGCCGGCTCGGTGCTGCGTCATCAGGCCTAAGTGATTGAATGTTTATGACTGCCACGGGTTGCGCATGAGTCATGCAGGTGTGCGGCTCGTCATTTTGCGTTGGCTACGCCGACTCAGAAGAGCCTACGTTTCTTAACAGGAGTTAATGACCCTTGAAAAGCTCACACCTTTGGCTTATCGCACTGCTGCTCTACGCGCTCTTCTTCAGCTGGTATACGAGCTTTGATGGACCTATGCAGGACGATGAGATTACGGCTGTGCTGGCACAAGCTAAGGCCAACGGACGATCACTCGAGTCACTGAAGACCCTGGAGCATTTCATGCGATCTGATACTGGTCGCGATTTCGTTATGGTGAACCTGCTGGATATGAACGAATCGCCTCCCGTACTTCCCGCTACAGGCCCGGGGGCCGAACCCATGCAGCTGATTAACTACTACATGGAGCATATGTATCCCGAGCAATTCAAACGCGCTTGCCATCCCATATTCTTTGGACGCGCAGTCGCCGACGCCATGGACATCTCAGGCATTGATGGCGCAAGTCACTGGGATCAAGGCGCGCTGTTTCGCTATCGAAGCCGCCGCGACGTCATCGCGATTGCGACGAATCCCGCGTTTGACGAACGCCACGACTACAAGATGGCAGCTCTCACGAAAACCATCGCCTTTCCCGTTGAACCGGTCTTTTATCCTGGCGACTTCAGAATTCTGTTTGGCCTGCTGTTGTTTGCCATCATCGCCACCTTGGACATCCTGGTCTATCGACGGCGTCCATGATGCCGATAGACCGAGGTTCAGGCAGACAAAGCAAAGCCTCTGTAGCCTGCCTGCACAACCCCATCGCAGTGGGCACGATAGTTGCCGACACCGCCCACGTAGGGCATGAAGATACGCGGCTTTCCTGGAATGTTGGCGCCAAGATACCAAGAGTTGCAGGAGGGCGCGGTGAGCATGGTGCCATTGGCCACGGTGTTGACATGCTCAACCCATTCGTTCTCAGCTGCCGCTTCAGCTTCAATTGAACCATACTGATGTTGGCCCAGGTAACTGATGCAATCAGCAATCCAGTCGACGTGCTGCTCGATAGAGACGATCATGTTACTCAAGACCGATGGGCTGCCAGGCCCAGTGACCGTAAACATATTGGGGAATCCAGCTACCTGTAAGCCAAGGTAGGTTTTGGGCCCAGCCGCCCAGTGCTCACCCAGCGTCTCACCGCCTCTGCCACGAATATCCATCTTCAGCAGCGCGCCTGTCATGGCGTCAAAGCCGGTCGCATAAACCAGGACATCACATTCAAAATCGCCCTGTTGAGTCTTGATACCGTTAGGCATGATGCAATCAATTCCACCTTGGCGCAGGTCGACCAACTGCACATTAGCGCGGTTATAGGTCTCGTAATAGTTAGTGTCTATCACAGGCCGTTTGCAACCGATCGGGTAGGCCTTGGGCTTAAGGCCCTCAGCGACCTCAGGGTTCCTGACGGTTCGGCTGACCTGTTGCCGATAGAGATCACAGGCCATCTCGTTGGCGTCAAGGTCAATACCAATATCTGCATAAGTACGGATTGCCGCAAACCCTTGCTCATCAAGCCTGGCCAGGCGTTGCTGCTCCGTCGTTTCTTTGATCAGGTCTACCGGCTCGACATTGTCTGCGCCGCCAAAACCAAAACCATAGCCGATGATACCCGCCATGGACTGGCGCTGGGTTTCGCGGATTTCAGCATAATTCGCTCGAGCCTTGTCAATAAAGGCTTTTGTCAGCGGGGCATTATGCGCAGGCATGGTGTAGTTTGGGGTGCGTTGGAACACCGTCAGATGCTCGGCCTGTTCCGCGATGACTGGAATCGCCTGAATACCTGATGATCCCGTGCCAATAATACCCACACGCTGACCCGTGAAGTCGACCCCTTCATGGGGCCATTGTCCCGTGTGATAAATGGGGCCTGCGAAACTATCCGCCCCCTCAATCACCGGAGTATTGGGCACTGACAAACAGCCCGTGGCCATAATGCAGAACTGCGCCTGATAGTGGGTTCCCGCCTCAGTGCTCACTCGCCACTGCCTGGAAGCCTCATCATAATGGGCCGCTGTAACTCGCGTATCAAAGCTGATCGCTTCTCGGAGGCCAAAGCGATCGGCGACATGACGCGCATACGCCAGTATCTCAGGCTGCGCCGCCATAACTTCAGTCCAGTCCCACTCCTGCTGAAGGGCTTCAGAAAAACTGTAAGAGTACTCCATACTGGGCACATCACAGCGGGCGCCAGGGTAACGATTCCAATACCAGGTACCCCCCACATCGCTGCCTGCTTCCAGCACCTGAACCTGCAGGCCAAGGCCGCGAAGTCTGTGCAACATATACATACCGCTAAAACCGGCGCCAACAATTATGACGTCAAGTTTGGAAAAATCTTTATGCGTATCCACGGCCACTTTCCTGCGCTGATTAATAGGGTAAGGCACAGTGTGCCAAGAATTTGTGCAGAGCTCAAAAGGCTTTTCTCGCTGCGCGCTACTATCATGACATCGACGAGATACTGCAAACCCTGGCGACACCGCAAAGCGATCGCGCACAAGCTATGGCCTGGAAAAATCGCTCACCGAGCTCGACGCGCGTCTGCCAGAGAATCCAGCAAGGAAGATTGAATTTCACACCCGTTAACCGCGCCCGAAAGCGGCGCTTCTTGCCCATCAAATCATCAACTGGTTGCTTCTGCTGCGGCCTGCAACAGCGTATATTGCTATCCTGTATCGCTTTATTTGATGGCTGAACCGCTATGCAACCTAAATTTATGCTGCTGCTGATTTCCCTCTGCCCGCTACTGGTTACCCAGGTAACCTGGGCCGCGAGCCTGGATGAGAATTTCCCGGGCGTTGAGGTCCTGATGTCGCAAGAGGAACAAACCCAAACCGGTGTCTCCAATCTTTCACCACAACAGATTAGGGCGCTGAATGACTGGTTGATTCGCTACACAGCGGAAGACGCACCGAAGCTGATCGACAAGAATCCAGAGGTTCAGCGAGTCAGAGATGAAACCATTCGTTCGCGCATTATCGGCAGTTTTAATGGCTGGCGGGGCAAAACGCGAGTCACTCTCGAGAATGGTCAAGTCTGGGAACAGCGTTTGTCGAATCCATGGTATATCAGACTCGAGAATCCTGAAGTCGAAATCAGGAAAACTTTTTTCGGCTACTACGAGATGACCTTTATCGCGCAGGGCAGGACCATGGGCGTCGTGCGCGTAGAGTAACCTGGATGCTAAGTTTAACCTACCTCAAAGCTGACAGGTGACACTATTATCGCGGATAAGTTCTGCAGCAATGGGTACTGAAACCGATTGCAGCGCACCAAATTGGCACTAAATTGTCGAAATTTTAAAAAAATATCGCTCTTTTTTCACATTTTCTCCAGTTTTTATGTGACAACTTGATTTATTGGGCTAAACTTCGCGGGCGAAAATAGTCTGTCGTCAAAAACGGCTGTTTTCAAAGCGGTTAACAAAGAG
>JAYODE010000007.1:86593-89719 GCA_038106185.1 Gammaproteobacteria bacterium
GGGCGAAAATAGTCTGTCGTCAAAAACGGCTGTTTTCAAAGCGGTTAACAAAGAGCTTTATTTGTAAAGCTTCATTTTATTCTTGGGGGTTTAGTAGATGTTGAGAAAAACTCGATTAGCGAGTGTGATCAATTCGACGACGATCGCAAGTACCTTGGCTGCCACTGCTGTAGCCGTACCGGTATTTTCGATTGCCGAAGAAGAGGCACTCGAAGAAGTAGTAGTCACTGGTTCACGCATCAAGCGTGCCGACCTGGAAAGCGCCAGCCCTGTCACAGTCATTACCCGTGAAGAATTGATCATTTCCGGTAACACTGATGTGGGTGCGTTTCTGCAGAGCATGCCCTCTGCGTCAGGATCGCCGATCGGAACAACCACCAATAATGGTGGTGACGGTTCTGTTCGCGTTGACCTGCGCGGCATGGGTTCATCACGCACACTGAGTTTGGTCAACGGTCACCGTACAGTTGACGGTGGTGATTACCAAACAATACCCACCAATATGATCGAGCGCGTTGAAATCCTTAAGGATGGCGCATCGGCTGTCTATGGTGCTGACGCGGTTGCTGGCGTGGTAAACATCATTACCCGTTCAAGCTTTGACGGTATCGAGGTTTCCGCTCAGTCATCTACTTGGGCAGATACAGAGAATGGTAATCAAGACTCTGTCAATCTGATCATAGGTAAGCAAGTTGATGAAGGTCATTTCGTGTTTGGCGCAGAATACGTCAAGCAGGAAGCCATTTACCAGCGCGACACGCCCTGGGATTTCATGCAAGACAGCTACTACATTTATCCGGAAGGCTGCGAAAATCAGGTTGCGGCACCCTACGATGGCACCGCCACTGGAGGTTGTTTTCCCATCGGCTCTTCACGTATTCCAGAGAGTCGCCTGACCTTCCTCACCCAGGGTACTTTCCTGGTGGGTACGCCAGCTAGCCAGCCTTATGAAGTCGGCACTATGATTAAGCATGACGGCCGCACCTACAACTATGCGCCGGTCAACTTCATGCAGACTCCGTATGAGCGTACTAACCTGTTCGCTGAAGGTGCCTTTGACCTCACAGACAATGTGCAGTTCAATGCGACATTCCGCGCGAGCAATCGTACCTCTAAGCAGGAACTCGCACCTCTGCCATTTACTGGCGGTGACCCCATGTATGAAGGTACCTTCAATGGCACGGCTTATACTGGTGTATCTGACCAAAACTATTATTTGCGTCGGGCTGTCGATGCCTACAACGCTGCTATTGCGGCTGCTATCACTGCAGGCACCACAGCTGCTCTGGTGTACCAGCCACTCAACAATCCACGTCGCCGTATGATTGAAACGACTCGTTACTTCACGCAGGACGTCCTTCAGTACGAAGGTCTGATTGAGCTCACCGGTGAGTTCCAGGATTTGAACTGGAATGTCTACGTTAACAAAGGCTACAACAGCACGACCGCTAAAGACTACGGTCAGTTCTCTGGTCGTCGCCTGTACAATGCCCTTGGGCCATCAGCAGACCTGGATGGTAACGGTCAGCCAGAGTGCTACACCGATGTCGCAGACCCAGCTACCCTCATTAAAGGATGCGTACCGCTTAACCTCTTTGGCGGTGGTTCTGTTGAACGTGCGACCGGTATAATCACCGCGTCTACTCTGACTCAGGATATGATCGACTACGTCTCCCTGGACACGGTTGATACCTACACGGCTGAACAAACGACCGCTGGCTTTAGTTTTTCTGGCGAGTCATTTGAACTACCCGGTGGCAAATTGGGATGGGCTGTGGGCTATGATTACTGGCTGCAGGAATTTGATTACACCCCTGACTCCGCCAAAACTATCGGTGCGGTTACTGGTAACGTTGGCGCGGGCACTGTTGGCTCCTTGAAGAACGACAGCGTCTTTGCCGAAGTACTGGCCCCTGTTTTTGACAACGGCGTTCAATCGGTCGTGTTGAAGGCTGGCTGGCGCTACGATGACTGGGATGCGTTTGAAGGTGACACCACCTGGCAACTGGGTGCTGAGTTCCAGGTCATTGAAGACCTGAAACTGCGCGCAACAGCAGGCACCATCTTCCGTGTACCCGGCATCTTTGATCTCTTCGGTGGTCTGGTTGACTCCTTTCCACAGTACAGCGATCCCTGTGTGATTACAGGTACCGAAGTTCTGCCAGCGGGTTGTGCGCAGGTTGGCGTTCAGCTTGACAGCCAGGTTAACGCGCAAGTTGGCGGTAACCCTAACCTGACACCTGAGACCGGTGATACGCTGACCGCAGGGCTCGTCTGGACACCCACCTTTGGTGACCATGGCGTAACTGTAACCGTTGACTACTGGTCTATTGAACTGGAAGACGGCATCAGCTCTTTAGGCGTGCAGACGACACTGAACAACTGCTACATTGAGCAAAGCGCCGGTGCTTGCGCCTTGATTACTCGAGCCGCTGACTATTCAGTATTGAGTGTACGTGATACTCAACTGAACGTCTCCGAACTGACCGCCAAGGGCGTTGATTCAGAAGCGCGTTGGAACTACGACTCAAGTATTGGTCAATTGGAAGCATCAGTCCTGTGGGCACACATGCTTGAGCGCACCAACACTGCGTTTGCTGGCGAACCCGAGAGTGATTACGCTGGTAGATACGTTGGCTCAGCCTTTGCTGAAGACAAGGTCAGCTACAGCCTCAGCTGGGGTTGGAACGACCTGAGCGTGACTTATCGAGGCGAGTACATCAGCGCTCTGGATGCAGACACCTTCTGTAACTGTGGTGCTGGTAACCGTCCTGATGGCAGCTATGTTCAAGAAGTCGACTCACAGCTGTATCATGACATTACTGCTACCTACGCTGCGCCGTACAACATACGAGTCTCAGCTGGCGTCACTAACGTGACCAACGAAGCGCCTCCGTACCTGGATGTTGGCTTCAATGCGAACACTGACCCAGCGACCTATCGAGAGTTTGGTCGTGGCTATTATGTTCGTCTGGCTTGGGCACAATAATTGGCATCACTGTCCAATTGAGAAAAAGGCCGCTGACGCGGCCTTTTTTTTGTCTGCGGTTTTGTCAGGCAGCAAGATCAACAGCAGGTCCCTGGCATGGCGCGCGGCGACATAGCTCAGCGAGCCTGTTTTTTATT
>JAYODE010000007.1:89819-96481 GCA_038106185.1 Gammaproteobacteria bacterium
TCAGTACTTATTGACAGATCAGCGGTTTTTTCACAGATCAGTCCAGGGGATAACTCATGGCGTCATCGAGACCAAAGCTGGTCATCTTCAGATAACGCATAGAGCGACTGCGCTGCTGCGATCAAAGGACCCTTGTAGGCACTCTCCACCTGCTCAGCCTCCAACTGCCATTTATAAGCGAAGTATCGGGCCGCGGCTCGAGGTGTGGTCGCGGCTGCGGCGGTAATATAGTCAACAGGCCCTAGCTGGCCGCCGATAAACCAGCCGGCATCCTCCGCGCTTTGCGGCTTTCTCAACCGCCCTATCAGGCATTCAAATGGCAGTACCCAGACGACGGACGCTTCAAAAAACCGCTCTGTCACTTTACCTGTGGCAGTGAGCTCATCGATGATCGCGTCTTTGGTGCTGCCGATCCAGCTCTGAATTTGTGTGCGACTGGGGCCAAACTCGGTCGAATCTGATGCAGTCGAAGATGGCTTAATGGGTGCATCAGCGACTTTTTGCCGCTGTGGCGTGATCTGACCATTTCTGGCTACTAGCAGCCAAGCCAGTGGTCTATTGTCTGCTTCCGTCAGCAGCGATTCGGCCCGTAGAAGCTCAAACCCAAGCTGTCTAAACTGCTGACACAGCGCTTCGAAGCGAACCTGGCTAATGGCTGAATCGCACATAGAAACCAGGCGCTGCTCGTAGGACCTTATCTCATGACTCATTCGCGCCAACCAATGAGAGACTTCCGGCGGGTCATATCGAAGAAGATTCTCGTGTATTTGCGCCACTCGATCATATAGATACATGACCATGCCATCCGCCGCTTGCTGGCCATACTGCAGCATGATCTGCTCCATTGCGCCAACGGCCGGATTCAATTCCTTAGCCGCCGTCTCATAGGGCTGGCGATCGCCACCTTGAGCCGCAGCAAAGCCCAGACTCAGCATCTTGCTCGCTGCCTCAATAAAGTCTGAGCGCTGAAGCAAACGAAGTGCCTCAAGTTTCTGCACTGACTCCTCGAAAACGACGCCCTGGTCATGGTGCATAACCAGTACCAGCTCACCATCGGTTGCGACTAACCGCGCTGCTTCTGCAAACGCATCGGGCCCCGCATACTCAATGCCGAACTGACTGGTCACCAGATCATAGGCGCTTGAAGCAAGAGAAGTTGCTCGACCCTCGGCAACGGTACCCGTGACGTAGGGAAATCGCTCGCGGATCATCGCGATAGCAGCGGCGGAGATATCAACACAACTAAAATCTGCGCCTTCCTTGCCAAAAACTGAAAGCGCGCTGGACAGCAAGGCGCCATCACCGGTCGCTATATCGAGCAAGGCCGGCCTGTTAAACCGCTGTTGTGCGCCGCTGAAAAACCGATACCAAAAGGCTTCAAGCTCAAGGAATCGCGCGCCCCCTTCAGTCGGCTTACTGACACCGGCGATGCCCTGCCAGTAAGCGTCCCAGCTCTTCCCTGCGAGGGCCTGAGGTGCGTCGGAATTTGCCATAGGGCGTGGGTCACTAAGGTCGGAACGAAGCCTTGAGTATAGCAGCGCCACTTCTATAACAGTAGTTTGATCTGCTACACTCCCACCCTCCCAAGACCGCCCGCGACAATGACTGACATCGACCCTATAAGCCGTGCAGCGCGACATGCGGCGCACCATCAAGACTGGGCTAAGGTGGCGCAGTTAGCTACGGAAATCCTCCGCCTGGCACCCAACGATCCCGAAGGTCACTTTCTTTTCGGCCTGGTACACAAAGCGTCACGGCAACCCAAGAAGGCGATAGAGGCTTTTGAATACGCGTTGGCGTTGGATGACCATCGATATGATGCGGCTGTTGAGCTGGCAAACCAGTATTGTATCGCGCGCCGTAATGGCGAAGCCGCTGCGTTACTGGCGAACTACACAGACAAGCTGAACAATAGCCCTCGCTATCTGGATATGGCTGGCAGTATCTACAATGATATCGGCCTGGTGCACAAGTCCTGGCCCTTGTACAAGAAAGCCAATGAGCTGCAGCCAGGTATAGATCTGTTTCAGGCTAACCTGGCGGCGGCGAGCGTCTACCTTGGCAAGATCGACGAGGCGCGAAACATATTCATCTCGCTGCTGGCGCGAATGCCAAGCCATCGACGCAACCATTACCAGCTATCGCGGCTGGCCAAGGCGAGGGACGACTCCCATATCAAACAGATGCAGGCGGTACTGAAAACCTCTACTGAGACGCCGGACAAAAACATCTTTATGTACTACGCGATCGGCAAAGAGCTGGAAGACCTGGGTCGCTTTGATGAAGCCTTTGACTACTTTAAAAAAGGTGGCGATACCGTCAACAGCATTGCTCGGTACGAAGTGAAGAACGATATCCAGTTGATTGATACCATCATTGAGACCTGTAGCGAGCAATGGCTATCGACGAACAAGAATATAAAGCCCGACGACCGGCACGCCAGAACACCCATTTTTATTGTGGGTCTACCTCGCACCGGAACTACGTTGACGGAACGCATCATCTCCAGCCACTCTCAAGTTGAAAGCCTGGGAGAGACCCTGTTCCTGCAGATGGTGCTGCGTCGAGAAAGTGGGGTGGAAAGCGTTGAGAACATGAACCCAACTATGCTTCGCGCGCTTGCTGGCCGCGATATGGGCGCGGTCGCCAAGGGTTATATGGATTCGGTCGCCTATCGATTTGGCGATACCCCCATGTTCATTGACAAATTACCCTTCAATTTCCAATACCTGGGATTTATCGCCAAAGCCTGGCCTGAGGCACGTATCGTCTATTTACACCGTAACCCCATGGATGCCTGTTTCTCCATGTATAAGCAGGTTTTTACCTGGGCCTATAAATACTCTTATTCGCTTGAAAACCTGGGGCACTACTACGTCGCTTACGAGCGGCTGCGACAACACTGGCACAGGGTGCTAAAGGATCGCCTGATCGAAGTCGATTATGAGACCCTGGTGGGTGACCAAGAGCAGCAGACGCGCTTGTTGCTCGAGCGCCTCGGACTACCCTTTGAACAACAGTGCATTGACTTCGACCAGAATACAGCGCCCAGTGCTACCGCCAGCTCGGTGCAGGTCAGAGAGAAAATCTATCAGGGGTCAGTCAAAAACTGGCGCCACTATGAGGCGCAGCTAGCGCCGCTGAAAGACCATCTTGAGCAAGCCGGCATTAGCGTTGTTTAGCGCCGCACGCTCTCTGACTCGGCACGCGAGGCTACGGTGAATGAACAGCAGCATCAGTTGAGCGCCATGGCCAGGCGCGCGGTTGAGGCCCGAAACTGGCCGTTGGTCGACCAGTGCGCGACGGCCCTGATCCAGCTCAATCGCCGCAGTGCTGAGGGCTACTTCCTTCAAGGGCTGGCATATAAGGCCGCCTCGCGCCTCGACAAGGCCGCCAGTGCCTTCAAGAAAGTGCTGGCAATAGATGGGACACGCTACGATGCGGCCATCGAATTGGCTTATCAGCACCTGTTGGCGGTAAACCATAGTGAGTCTCTGAACCTGCTTCGCCGCTATACGGGATCGCTACAGAACAGCCCCCTGTACCTGGACCTGAGCGCCAGCATTTACAGTCGCCTCGGCTTGTTTGTGGCGGCCCAGCCGTTACTGGAACGGGCCCACGAACTGCAGCCCAATGTCGACATCTTCAAGGCAAACCTGGCAGCAAACACCGTGATATTGGGTCAGACTGAGCGGGCGAAAGCGCTCTATACCGAACTACTGGTCCGTCAACCGCAACACCAGCGGCATCACTATCAACTCGCCAGACTGGATAAAGCCCAAGACTCAAACCACTTGAACCAGATGCTCGATATTATCGAGCGTAATGGCCAGTCGCCGAATAAGAATATCTTTCTGTATTACGCCATCGGCAAAGAGCTCGAAGACTTGCAGCGCTGGCCAGAGGCCTTCAGTTACTATCAACGGGCAAGCGATGCGGTGTCCAGTGTCGCTGACTATGATGTCGGCGAGGACCTGGCTCTGATCAATTGCATCATAGAAACCTGCCATGCTGACTGGCTAAACGAGCAGCCAATGCAGATTAGTCAGCCACCAGACAAGACGCCTGTATTTGTTGTCGGCCTTCCCAGGTCAGGAACCACGCTGACAGAGCGAATCATTTCCAGTCATTCACAAGTGGAAAGTGCCGACGAAACCTTCTTTCTGCAGGCAGCGATTCGAAAAGCCGGCGGTAACCAGGCGCCGGGTGCCATCAGCCCCAGCATGCTGCGCGCCGCAGCTCGCAAGAAGCCGTCTGTCATCGCCAGAAGTTATCGCGATTCGATAGACTACAAACTCGGCAAGGCGCCCTTTTTTGTCGATAAACTGCCAGAAAATTTCATGTATCTGGGCTTTATTGCTCGATCATTTCCTCAGGCCCGCATTGTCCATCTGCGTCGACATCCCATGGACGTCTGCTTCGCGATGTATAAGCAACCCTTCTTCCGCTACGCGTATTCGCTGGCAGACTTGGGCGCTTATTACCTGGCATTTGAGCGCCTATTCAAACACTGGCAAGCATTGCTCGGTGAAAGATTAGTGGTGGTTGATTATGAAACGCTGGTCGCCGATCAGGTCAACCAGACTCGACGCTTGCTGGCACAACTACAGCTGCCATTTGAGCAGGCCTGTGTTGACTTTGACCAGAATGCGGCACCCAGCGCAACTGCCAGCTCAGTTCAGGTGAGGGAGAAGATTCACCAACGTTCGGTGGCCAACTGGGAACATTTCAAACGGGAGCTCACGCCCTTGTATCAACAGCTTGAGGCCGGCGGGGTTAAACTGTAACGCTCACTTTACCTCAGCGAATGGCCAGTCGAGTCTCAAGCCTCGTCCCATGCGGCTAATCTGACCTGCCACCGCCAAAAGAACTCAACTCATCCTAAAAAGCTACCCATTGCGACCAAAAAGAGTAGATTGGTGTCCTGTAACTGGGCTCGCAGAAACGAGGCGCGCAGAAAACAAGCGCTCAAAAAATTGACTCGCAGACAATAACTCACAGAAAACTGACTCGCAGAAATTATTTAGCTTCATCGGCTCAGTGGCGACCACAACCATCCGCTCGTATTTGACGGGCTCAATCAACAATATATTGTCGATAATGAAGTTTCGATAATGTAGTTTCGATAATGGATAAGGATATCATCATGTTCAGTAAAAGCCTGTTTTTCCTCGCACTATTGTATTTTGGTTCGATATCAGCCCATGCCATGAACGCCGACAATACCCTGGGCGCTAACGACACGGTCGACAATCGCTTGATCGAAAAGCTAGTGGATAGCGCCACTGCGCAAGTCCTGTTGAGCGCGCCGTACAAAGGATTTTACGAGATTAAAAGCAAGATCTCGGCTAATAAAGTCATCTTCAGCAAGCTTCAGAGTAAAAGCGCCTACCCTGATGAACGTTGGGCAGAGGTGGCTAAGGGCCTTGCACAACTGGTCGAATTTCCTGCCTATCGTACTGGCACTCGAATTGATCCCCAGGCGACGGCCTATGTCGCTTTCTATGACATAGAGATTGAGGGCCTGGATGCTTCGACATTTCAGCACATTCCGACTTCTATCGATTCAGCACCCAATACCATGGCTCTACTGGTGATTAAGCACCGTAGCCACGGTAACGCCAAGGAAACACAATTTGGTCAAACCGTTGCACCCATGCAGAGCGACGAGAACCTCTACTTCTTGAAGTTAGCCCTCTAGATTCACTTCACTCTGGAACCCTGAGCTTTTGCTGGCAGGATGTTGGCAACCGGGCTGCTGCGGTTCCAGGTAAAGACATTGCAGATCTCGCCTCGGGAAGTCGAAATATCCATCGTCAAGGCACTAACGCTTATTCGACATAACCCCAAAAGCGAGATTTAGTCGCCGGTCCATTTCAGCGCGTCTGATGTGGCGACTTGGCTTTTAGATGGTGGCGACTTGGCTTTTAGATGGTAGAGCGCCGGAAAATCGGCAAGCTCCTCAAATGACATCTGCCCGACAACAGACAAATTATCCCAAAGCTTCAGTATCTCTACAAAAGCATTTTGCGCGTCCTGACCTGTCGCTAACCAGGAGAAAAAGGCGCGTCGATCGGCTTTACTCACATCATCTGCACGAAGCCTGGCGAACCAGTCTATTGCCTGATCTGCGAGTTCATCATTGGGCGTCGAATGACCCATTACTCGTGACACCTATCGGATACTCGTTCGGCTTTTGCCGCTCTACACCATTGCCTGAGCTTTGCCGTCCATCTCTTTCACCACTGTATAGTATCTCAACGGACACCGCCATCATCTTGAGCTAGGGTACGATTACTACATCGATCAAATTCCTAAGGATCCTATTCAGGCTCGAATGTCTGATGGAGTACTAAGGTGAGCGTTTGATCCCCTTTTCACAAGTCGAGCCAATGCGACGAATCGCACTGGTGTTCGCGTCACACGAATCACCAGACTGAAGTGACGCGCATGATGAGACCGTCATTTTTTTCTGGCGGAGTTGCAACGGGTAGGCTCCTCGCTATTTTCCACCCAGTAGCGCGCCTCCAACAGGCGTGGTAGCCTTGAATCAAGTCTTTAGACGCTCGGCGGACCAAGGCCGTGGCATACAAATGACTCGGCATGTCTGCTTCGATCAGGCGCTTATTCTGGCTACATTTCCTCAATACTTGGCATAAGAA
>JAYODE010000007.1:96581-100449 GCA_038106185.1 Gammaproteobacteria bacterium
CTTGGCATAAGAAAGTTAAAAAACAAAAATAAAATTTCTATGACACAATTCCAGCAAACCAAGGAAGTTCAAATGAAAGCATCAGATCTGTTTGTGAAGTGCCTCGAAACCGAAGGTATAGAGTATATTTTTGGCGTTCCGGGTGAAGAGAATGCCGACTTTATGATGTCGTTGGAAAACTCGGAAAAGATTCAATTCATTCTCTGTCGACACGAGCAGGGAGCTGCTTTCATGGCCGAAATTTACGGGCGCCTGACTGGCGAACCCGCAGCTTGTCTGGGTACCCTTGGACCTGGCGCAACCAATCTGATTACCGGCGTTGCTGACGCCAATATGGACCGTGCACCCATGCTGGTATTGACCGGACAGGGATCTTCGAAGCGTCTGCATAAAGAGTCGCACCAAGTCATGGACGTGGTTGGTATGTTCAAGCCTGTCACCAAATGGTCTCAGACGGTACTGCATGCCGATACGATCCCGGAGATCATTCGCAAGAGTATCCGCCTGATACGCACGGAAAAACCCGGTGCTGCCCTGGTAGAGCTGCCCGAGGATATCGCCAAGAACACGACAGAAAAGTCACCCTTGATGCCCATCCGTTTTCGTCGACCTGTGGCTGATGACAAGGCTGTTGACCGTGCCTGGGAAGCGATTAAAGGTGCGAAGAATCCGATTATTCTTGCGGGTAACGGCTGCATTCGCAAGCGCGCCTCAAATCAACTACGCAAGCTTTGTGACAAGACCGGTATAGGTGTCATCAGTACCTTTATGGCCAAGGGCTGCGTTGACATGGACGCGCCCTACTGTCTCTACACTGCTGGCCTGCAGGCCAGGGACGTCGTCTTTCATGCTATAGATTCAGCTGACCTGATCATTACGCTTGGCTTTGACATGGTGGAATACCATCCGAGTCTCTGGAATCCTAACGGCAAGAAGCCTGTAGTCCACGCCGATTTCTTGCCCGCGGAAATTGACCAAGACTATCATCCCCGTTATGAAATCATTGGCGACTTGGCCCATACCCTATGGATGCTCAATGAGCGCGTTGCACGCGACGGCGTACCCGCCTGGGACTTATCATCCCAGGCGCGCGCACGTGAAGTCATGTCCCAAGAGCTCGCCGCCCACAAGGATGATGATACTCAGGGTCTTGTCAGACCGCAGAAAGTCCTGTGGGATTGTCGCGAAGTCATGGGCGACAAGGATATTTTGCTTTCTGATGTCGGCGCCCACAAGATGTGGATAGCCCGCCATTACCAGTGTCACGAGCCGAACACCTGCCTTATTCCCAACGGCTTCTGCTCCATGGGTTTTGCCTTGCCTGGCGCCATTGCTGCAGGCCTCGTGTATCCCGACAGGAATATTCTGGCGATTTCTGGTGACGCGGGGTTCCTGATGAATATGCAGGAGATGGAGACAGCCAAGCGCCTGAACGTCAACATCACCGTCATGGTTTGGGAAGACAATGCGTATGGCCTGATCGCGTGGAAACAACAAAGCCAGTTTGGAAAACACACAGAGCTCAGCTTCAACAATCCCGACTGGTTGAAGCTGGCAGAGTCTTTTGGCTGGAACGGTCACATGGTTAAGGCTGCAGGAGATGTGGTTCCTACGCTTCAAAAAGCATTTTCTGAGCCAGGCCCGAGTCTGATAGTGGTTCCTATCGACTACCGTGAAAACATGCTACTCACCAAGCGTTTAGGCGAAATCGCGTTGTCCATCTGACCGATCAAAGCTAACTGGAGCACGACAATATGTTGAAAGAAAATTACCCTTATTATCTTGCCAATGAACCCGTCTATGCAAACCAGGACCTGGCCGTCGCTGACAAGTTTTCCAACCAGGTAGCAACCCGAGTCGCCATGGCCGACGCGACCACCATCGATAAAGCTATCGCGCTGGCAGTGGCCGCGGAACATGCCTGCGCGAGCATGGCAGCCTATGAACGCAAAGCGGTTCTGGAGCACTGCGTAAAACGTTTTGTGGAGCGTTTTGACGAGCTTGCTGAAGCCTTATGCATTGAAGCTGGCAAGCCCATCAAGGATGCAGAGGGCGAGGTGACTCGTCTGATAGACACGTTCAAGATTGCCGCAGAGGAATCGGTGCGCATCACCGGCGAAATCCTGCCATTGGATATCAGTCCTAGAGCGCGCGGCTACAATGGTATGTGGAAACGGGTACCCATTGGCGCCTGCTCTTTTATCAGTCCATTCAACTTTCCATTAAACCTGGCAGCGCACAAAGTTGCGCCGGCAATAGCTGTCGGTTGCCCTTTTATTCTCAAACCGGCTAGTCTGACGCCCATTGGTGCCCTCATCATTGGCGAGATACTGGCGGAGACAAACCTACCGAAAGGCGCGTTTTCCATCCTTCCCTGCCGCCGGGATGGTGCTGATTTGTTTACCACGGACGAACGCCTAAAGCTGCTGAGCTTTACGGGCTCGCCGGCAGTCGGCTGGGGGCTAAAATCCAAAGCCGGAAAAAAACCTGTTGTGCTGGAGCTTGGTGGCAACGCGGCAGTGATTGTCGACCATGACGCTGACATAGACGACGCCGTTGGGCGCATTATCTTTGGTGCATTTTACCAGTCGGGTCAGAGTTGCATCGGCGTTCAGCGAATTCTGGTACATGAAAGCATCTATGAGCCATTCAAGTTGGAACTGGTCAAGCGTACCCGTTTGCTAAAAATGGGTGACCCGCGCGACAGAGAAACTTTTGTTGGCCCCATGATCTCAGAGGCTGAAGCGACTCGTCTGCACGGCTGGATAGAGTCTGCAGTGCATCGAGGCGCGACCCTATTGTGCGGCGGTAAGCGCACCGGCAACATGCTTGAAGCCACCCTCTTGGAAAATGTGCCGCGCGGCTGCGAGGCTAACACAGAGGAGGCTTTTGGGCCGCTGGCCAATCTGAGCAGTTTCAGTGACTTCAGTGCCGCACTCGCCGAGGTCAATAGCAGCCAATTCGGCCTTCAAGCTGGAATCTTCACCCGCGACCTATACAAGATGCAAGAAGCCTGGGATACCCTGGAGGTGGGCGGCGTTGTGATTGGCGATGTCCCCTCTTGGCGGGTAGACCACATGCCCTACGGCGGAGTCAAAGAAAGTGGTCTGGGTCGCGAAGGTATTCGCTTCGCCATTGAGGACATGACGGAAATTCGACTGCTGGTTATTCGCACACCCGGAAAATAACCCGCATTTGCGAATAACAGCGACAGCAGTAGAGCGATTAGGATAAAACGACCAAAGTATCGCTACCGCATTTTGGTCGTTCGCGTCGCCAGGACACTAGGTGGTGCGCTAAACGATTCGGCGCTTGCCATATCCCAGAAAACCTTAAACACCGGATGCTCAGGCACATTACCATCGATTAACTCGTTAGGTTTCACCCACTGATGCAGGGCGGCAATTGAACGTACCTCCGTAGATGATACCCGCCGAATAATGTGCTCAGGGCCAAGCTCATTTGGATGCCGTAAGCCGGCCGCGCCAATCAGTTCCTTCAAAGCCTTAAGCGTATTTTGATGAAAGTTATAAACTCGCGTCGCTTTATTCTCAGGGACCAGCGCTCGATAACGCTTTGGATCCTGGGATGTCACACCCGTGGGACACATGCCTGTGTGACAAGTTTGTGCTTGAATGCAGCCCAGCGCAAACATAAAGCCCCGCGCGGCGTTACACCAGTCCGCGCCCATTGACAGGGTGCGCGCAATGTCAAACGCCGAAACTATTTTGCCCGCAGCACCGATCTTGATGTTGCCACGCTGACCGATACCAACCAGTGTATTGTGAACCAGAATAAGCGCCTCTGCGAGGGGCGCACCCATGTGATCTGTAAACTCCTGTGGCGCAGCACCAGTACCACCCTCACC
>JAYODE010000007.1:100549-103805 GCA_038106185.1 Gammaproteobacteria bacterium
TCAGCAATCATGGCGTTGACCTTGGGGCCAGGCAACACCCCGCCATGGCCAGGTTTAGCACCCTGGGACAATTTAATTTCAATCATTTTTACTTGGTCTGAGGCTGCATTAGCCGCAAAACGTTCCGCACTAAAGGTACCGTCATCATTTCGACAACCAAAATAGCCTGAGCCAATTTCCCAGACCAAGTCACCACCATGTCGGCGATGGTAAGCAGAGATAGATCCTTCACCAGTATCATGGTAGAACCCACCTCGCTTGGCACCTTCATTTAGCGCCAGTATGGCGTTGGGAGATAGAGCGCCGTAGCTCATAGCAGAAATATTAAAGACCGAGGAAGCGTAAGGCTTACCGCACTGAGGCGACCCTATTTGTACACGAAAATCATGATCCTCTAATTCCAATGGCGCTATCGAGTGGTTAAGCCACTCATAGTGGTTTTCATACACATCTAACTGAGTACCGAAGGGGCGCTTGTTAACCTGGTTTTTGGAGCGCTCGTAGATAATAGTACGTTGGACTCGTGAGAAAGGTATTTCTTCAGTGTCACTCTCAAGGAAGTACTGGCGGATTTCAGGGCGGATTGACTCAAGCAGAAATCGTAGATGAGCCAGCACAGGATAATTTCGGCGAATAGACTGACTGCTCTGAGTGATATCTATTACACCCACCAGGCTTAGAAATGCGGTGACCAAGACTGCCAGCCACAACCACTCGTTATAACCCATTGACGCTAAAACAGTCGAACCAACAAACGCGAGGACACACCCAACAAAAAACAAATATCGAGCAGGTAATAGATTTGCCAACATACAACACCTCATTTCCTTTCACGATCGGACAGTTGCAGCCGATGTTGACTGATAGCCATTATGGACAGCCCAATATCGATGCATACCGTTTCACGGCTAGCCCCCTGAATAAACCACGTTTTTACTCGTTAAACAATCGGTCAATATTTATTCGTCGACAGAGCCATCATGGGAGGGCCGCAGACTGTCTGGATACAAACTCGGCAAACAGCGAAAAGTGTCTGGGTTTCCATCATTCGCAAGTCTTCGATGCATTGCATTTGTTGGCTATGTGTATGGCCGGATCTGACCTGCCGCCTGGCTTGCAGTTGATTCCTAATCTACTTTTATCACCCCGCTGTAGCATAAGGTGAGTATCATGTTGCGGTGACCCTCCTGACGGACAGATCCGAAAAATCGGCTCCTACGTATTTGATGTATGAAAACTGACAAAGATACCCTGTACTACGACGGACAATGCCCCCTTTGCTCCCATGAAATGCGAGTGCTCGGCAGAATGAAAAGCGCTCAGCTTAATCTGGTCGATATTCATGCCCTGTCAGAGCTTGATGCGCCGCCACGCAAGCAGCTGCTCGAAGTCCTTCATCTGAGAACCAGCGACGGCCATTGGGTGACCGGCGTTGATGCCTCCGTACGCGCCTGGTCTTCTACTCGCGTTGGCTGGCTATGGAGAATACTTCAACTGCCACTCATCAGCCCAGTCGCCAACTCTGTTTATGCCCGATGGGCGAGGCGCCGCTATATCAATCTTTACGGAAAGAATACGGACAAGATAACCTCGCTTTAAGCCACATCTCCTTCTGCTAGGGTGCGCACTCACAAACAGGTCGGCTCCTTAACTTTTTATAATGACAGGATCATCCAGCGCCCTCCTACTCGACCGCAATATCCTCATTCCGTTGTGCGCAAAGTAAAAGTGAAAAAGACCGTGCGCCCTGAACCTGACTCCTACTCACCCAGTAAAAATAGTCATTAAAAGACCCCATCTACTGTGGACTACTCGCTGTAAACAGACGAGGCGCGGGTTGGGACTCACCTTTTGCGAACGACATCTTTCGATAGCGCCATCCTGCTGCATCAAGCCAGGTTCATACTCATCACAACAAATCGGCGCTTCAACTGGAGGGGCATCTCTAAGTTGTGGTACTTGCGTTGAGTCCTAGCCAATAAAGAATGTGCTGCGCAGCGCGAAAACAGCAGGTCTATTCGACGAACCGGATTCATCAACGCATTCAAAATTGACAGAGAGCAAGTCATAAAAGGCGACTTCAGGCTATTTTTCCTACCTTTCGACGCTTAGCACTTGTTTTTTTGTTTCCTGCTGTTTGTTTCTTGCTTCTTGATTCTTGTTTCTCGTTTCTTGTTTCTTGTTTCTCGTTTCTTGCTTCTTGTTTTCTGCTCTAAATTTTTTGCGCTTTGTTGAGTTTGCTAGCTGCTGCACTTCGAGCATGCCTACTGCCGCACGAAAAGTGGGCCTGCACCTTATTCACATCAAATACCAGGTTGGATAACTTTATGATCGGACTATCACCGACGCGTTTTCTATATATGTTCTTCGCAGTTTTAACAGTGATCACCTCGACCGCCATGGCCGATGTTGAGATTCAGGAGGTCCAAGTTGTCTACGGTCTTAATGGGCAACCAGAGGCTCTGGTCATCTATGGTACTGATTTTGGCACAACTGTTCCTGGGCCGCCTGGAATTGGCAAGCCGATTGTCTACTTCGGGACGCAAGATCCACCCTTAACCATTTCCGCCAATCAATTCGCCTGTGATTACGCGGTGAATCTACCCCCTGCTCCTCTGGAAACACTAGGTACCGATTGTGTCGTCGCGGATGTTCCGCCAGGTTCACCTAACGGTGATTACCTTCTTTTGTTGGAGGGTACTGTTGCGGACGTGAGTTGTGAGGTAGATGGTAAACCGGTCGAATTGTTGTTCACCTATACTGGCGATAATTGCTCGGCGAGTACCTATGACCCCAGTGGTAGTCTCAAACATACCTGTATCGATCTGTCAGGACTCGGAACAAGTATCGATATAGAGGCGACTGGTAGAGATGCGAGCAAATTTATTATCGACCCGGTTTCCGGCATTAATATCGGAGAAACCTTTACCGTCACCTCTACTACGTTAGGTGCAAATCTTTCTAACAACTTTGACTTGGATGTTTTCAGTAATGGACAGCTAGCTCAGCAACTGTCAATTCACATGTCATGCTCAGCACCTCTGGCGACAGGTGATCAGTTCGGTGCATTGAACCTCACCCGATATGTGCCCGTGGGTGCTGCGGGCTATTCTGATGAATACGATCTGACTATCGGTGCCATTGGTCCCCAAGGTGTCCAGGGTGAAACCGGCCCAATAGGTCCACAGGGAGTCGCCGGGGCTGACGGTCTTGATGGTGCCAATGGCCTCGACGGCGCGACAGGTCCGCAAGGTCC
>JAYODE010000072.1:0-4270 GCA_038106185.1 Gammaproteobacteria bacterium
TCCTCTCAAGGCAGTTAAAACTCAAAGAAATCATCATTCAAAAATTGGACTACCCGACCACGATCTGGTCGTCAGCTTTGCTCTTTATCGGACACTTTTTTGTATCACTTTTTCGAGTTATTCAACCAAAGGATTTTTCAGCTTCCACACCACGCTCATCGGCTCACTGCCTTCATGGCTTTGATAAACCACCTCACCATAGAAACTGAATGGTGCCGCTTTACCATTTCTCAGCTTATGTTCACGCACAAACAGGAAAACCCGGCACCCCTGGCGTTGGTGTTCGATAATCTCGCGGCCACGCTTATTCTCGGGACTGGTACCGTTTTGCGATTGCCAGTGGAAACTCTCGTTATCGATAAAGTAATCATGGTACTGATGATCGCGGGACCTGCCCTGCTTGTTTAACGTCACTAACAACACCTGTACCTGCGAACCTTGCAGCACCACATGGCCGGAATTCCAGTTACCTGGATTGAACTCGACGCCGAATAGCGGCGGGATCTCTTCGCGCATGAAGCTCTGCCCCAACAGCAGTTCCAGCGGGTCCACAACGCCCTTGAAGCGGGCAAAGGTGATCATGCTTTCGTCGGCAATCAGGTCGTCGTAGTCAGGGTTATTGGCTCTTAGGGTGTAACTGCCATCTTGGTTTTTCAACACTTTGCGCAGCAGGTACTGATTATTGCCGGTTTCATCCTGGCGCTCGATCGCCATGATCTGATGACTGATGCTGCCTGCGTTATTCGGCGTGACCTGTTCCAACAGCAGATAATCGCCATCATCAATCGGGCTTTTGCCGCCGTTCATCGAATTGCCAGAGGCTCGGGCAATGAAATGACGATCCGAGGTTAAGTGACCAAACCCGCTGGGGGCAGGCAGTTGTTTTTCCACATCGGCGTGGCCAGTTTTGAAATATCCACAGGCGATTTTGATATTGGGAAAGAACGGTAGTTGGGCCGCTGTTGGCGGGATGGCTGGTGCTTCTGGTTGCTGGCTGGGCAATGTGCTCTGCGCGTAATACTCCAGTCGCCACTCCAGTATCTCAGCAGTCATAGCATTGAAGCTGGGCAGGTCGGCGGCGTTCAGGCTGGGTCGGTAGTGGAAGTTCAGGCCGTCCCGGGCAAACCATTCGATGTTCGAGCCCCGCTCCGGCGTGCACCAGTGATGAATTGGCATTTTGCGCCAGTGGGTCAGCCATTGGCTGTCGCTGAGTTGATCCAGAGACTGCAGGCTCAGCGGCAGGTCAGCCTGCCAATTGGGATGTTTCATGAACCAGGCTTTGGCCCAGTGGGCAAGCTGTTGCAGCGTCACGGAGCGGCTAATCGCCCCTTGCTCCAGCAGGGTCTGCAGCAGTACCAGCTTGTAGGATTTGCTTGTTTTGGTGATGGTCAGGTCGCGGAACCACTGGGTATGGTGTTCGAGTACCTGCAGTTCATCGGCGAGTGCGTCGCCCTGTTCATCGACAAACTCCCACCAACAGCCGTAGTTGCTGCGCAGTTTGGTCAGGTTGGCGCCACTGTGCCAAAACTCCGTCAACGTAGGTCGACGCTTGAGGTTCTGCTTCAGTTTGGTGTATTGGACGTCAAGCTGGTCACCCGCCAGGCTATCCAGAAACTCGATAAAGCCCAGATCGTAGTTGACATAGCAGCCATCCGGCAGCAGTGCGTCAGGGTTATGGGCGGCATCAATCAGCTGTTTGCGCGTTGGCTTATGAGCAAAGGCCGAGCCGAACAGCATCTCGGGGCGATTGAGAAAGCTGTGATGGTTGCCGACAAAATCCAGCACCACCAGCCGCTCCTTGCCGTCATTCAGGCGCAGGCCACGACCAAGCTGTTGTAGAAACAAAATTTTTGATTCGGTGGGGCGCAGCATCATCACAGTATCGATCTGCGGCAGATCGACCCCTTCGTTGAACAGGTCCACCGAAAACAGCACTTGCAGCTGCCCCTTGCCCAACTGTTCAAGCGCCTCGGATCGGGTCAGGTTCGACTCGGTATGCACGCTGGCAACCCGGACGCCCGCCTGGAGGAAATAACGCGCCATATAGTCGGCATGCCTGCGCGACGCACAGAATGCCAGCGTGCGCTGCTGTGCCTTGGCACGCCACTCCTTCAACGCATGTTTAGCACGGCCACGAGTAGCGAGCTGCGTGGATAACTTGTCGGGGTCAAAGCGGCCATTGCGCCAAGGAATATGGGTGTAATCCACTTCGCTGTCGAAGATGCCGTAATAACTAAAGGGACTGAGCTGTTGGTCATTGATTCCGTCAAACAGGTCACGGCGGTAGACCAGATTATGGTCACACAGGCGCAGAATATCGGAGCCATCGGTACGATCGGGCGTGGCCGTCAGACCAAGCAGGTACTGAGGCTGAAAGTATTCCAGCAAGCGTTGATAGCTGCCCGCGGCGGCGTGGTGAAACTCGTCCACCACGATGTAATCAAAATAGTCCGGAGTGAAGCGCTGCAGGTGGACCACACGCCCCAACGCCTGTACAGACGCAAACAGCAGATCGCACTCGTTGTCTTTCTGCTTGCCGGTATACCGGCCCACCCGCTTGTGCGGCTGGATTGCCAGAAAGCTCTCTTCCGCCTGCAGCAGAATCTCCTCGCGGTGGGCGACAAACAGTACCCGCTTCGCTTCAAACTGGGCGGCATCGAACGCGGCTAAATAGGTTTTTCCCATGCCGGTGGCCAGCACAACCATGCCCTTCATGGCACCGCGCGCACGGCTGCTTGCCAGCGCCTGCAAGGCGTCCTGCTGATGCGGTTTGGGGGTGGGGACAAGCGGTTCAGGCTCCTGCTCATCGACCTTGGCCGTTTCGATGGAAACAACCTTGCGCGCCTGCTGATAACGCTGCTGATAGGCATCAATCCAGGCGTGCTCCAGCGGTCTTACCTGCGGCTGTTGCAGCAGTTGACGGAACTGTTGGCGCACTTCATCGATGCGATTGGCGGCGAGCCTATCAGACTCGTTGGGGTAGTCCAGGTGGTAGTTCCACTCCAGGCCATCGGTGAGCGCCTTGGCGCTGATATTACTAGAGCCGACAAAGGCATCGGCCCTGATCAACTCGCCCTGCTGCGAGCGCACAAAGATGTAGGCCTTGAGGTGAAAGCTGTCGTTGGCACCGGTTTCAAAGACACGCGCATCGGCGCCCCGCTCCGCCAGCAGCATCAGCTTTTTCAGTGCCTTGGGATCGGTGATGCACATGTAATCGCTGGTCAGCAGGGTCAGGCGCACATCGCGGGCTTCAGACTGCAACACCGCTGCGAGGTCATCAAAGATCAGCGCAAGACCCGTGGAGCGGACAAAGGAAACGGCAATCTCGATCTCGGTAGCATCCGTCAGCGCTCGGCGCAGCGCCGGCAACAGCTGATTATCGCTGCCGCCGGTAATCAAATAAGCGCTGGCACTCATGCTTGTTCACCCTCGGTTGCTTGCAGGCAGACCGTCTGCCAACTCACCTCGGCACGGGCCAGACGATCCCGACTTTCTCCTTCTCCAAGCGCGGACAACACCAACGCCTGTGACTGCCCCAGTTGTGCCAGTTCATCCACGCTCACCGGATACATGGGACGTTCGGGGTCAGAGGGACCAAAGCGTAGGGTAATGATCAGCAGGCCGGTTGCGGATAACAGCTCAACCAGGCGGGCGAAGGCCAGCGGACGTTCGAAGGCTGACAGATGCATCCAGACGGCGGAGAGCAGAATCAGGTCGTAGCCCTGTGCGGGCGCCTCCAGCCCAGGCAGAACCGGCAGTCGGGAATCGCACCACTGCACCTGTTTACCCGTGGTGCGCTGCCCACGTTCCCGCAACCCCTGTGCCGGCTCCACCGCCGTCACCTGCCATCCCTGCTGTGCCAGCCAGAGCGCGTCGCGACCACTGCCAGCCCCCACATCCAGCGCCCGGCCCGGTGTACGCCCTTTCAGCAGCGGGACCCAGTCGGTATGAACCTCTTCCGCCGCCACCGAGTCATACTGCGCCTGAAAACGCGCGGCGTGTCGATGATAGTGTGCAATGGTTTGCTCTAGCATTTTTGTAACTTTTCAGCATCCCTTTGAGGGTGAATTCAAGAAATTGGCTCATCTGCCGAACGGAAAGGCCTCTGAATCCTGCAGCCGTTCGAGTCCTGCTGGGCAGGAGGGCTCAAGTGAACGCTGCACAAGCGAATCATCGAGGCCATGCGCTCCGCTCAGGAGCAGTGTCTACTCCTGCGGTGCAGTAACTACCCAAATGCGCTTCAGGGGAATCTCTGCTCGGATGTCTTCGT
>JAYODE010000042.1:0-18535 GCA_038106185.1 Gammaproteobacteria bacterium
GTCTGGAGGACGCCTTACCACGAGGAACGCGGATTCTAACTCATTCGAAATGGGATGGCGAGCGATATGCCTTGCGGCGTGCGCTAAGCTTTTAACGCCACCAACACTTCTTCCAGTTCGGTGATCATTTGCTGAATGATCTGCCGGTACTGGGTGTTGTCTTCGGCCGGGTCGTCGCCGGCAAGTCGTTGGCGCGCGCCGCCGATGGTAAAGCCTTGATCGTAGAGCAGCGCGCGAATCTGCCGAATCATCAGCACGTCCTGGCGCTGGTAATAGCGGCGATTGCCTCGGCGTTTTACCGGGTTGAGCTGAGGGAATTCCTGCTCCCAATAGCGCAGCACGTGTGGCTTGACCGCACACAGACCACTGACTTCACCAATGGTAAAGTATCGCTTACCGGGGATTACCGGTAGTTCAGCGTTATGATCTGGGTCCAGCATAGGCTTCCACTTTTGCTTTGAGTTTTTGACCAGGCCGGAATGTCACTACGCGGCGGGCAGTAATAGGAATTTCTTCGCCGGTCTTGGGGTTACGCCCGGGTCGCTGGCTTTTGTCGCGTAAATCGAAGTTACCAAAGCCTGACAGCTTAACTTGTTCGTTCACTTCCAGCGAGGCGCGCACTTCTTCAAAAAAGAGTTCGACGACTTCTTTCGCCTCCCGCTTGTTCAGACCCAGCTCTTCAAACAGCTTTTCAGCCATTTCCGCTTTGGTTAACGCCGCCATGTCGCCTAATTCCTCAAACTCGCTGCCAATTGGCTTTCCAGCGCCGTGATGATCTGGCTCACAGACACACTGATTTCTTCGTCGGTAAGAGTGCGCGATACATGCTGGAAGGTCAAGCCCAACGCGATACTTTTTCTATTAGGATCAATGCCTTTGCCCTGATAGACGTCAAACAACTTGAGGTTGCGAAAGGTCTCGTCGGCGGCTTGAATGACGCAGGCGTTGATTTCAGCGGCATGCACTTGGTTGTCGACGATAATCGCAATATCGCGTCGAACCTCGGGAAATCGCGACAAAGGCGCAGCATGGGGCAGTCGTTTCGGTCTCAGCAGGGCCAGTTTCAACTCAAACAGATAGACCGCTTGGTCCAAACCCAGGGCCTGTTGCACTCGCGGATCCATCAAGCCCACATGGCCCACCCGCTGGCCGTTGCGGTAAATGGCGGCGCACTGGCCAGGATGCAACGCGGTGATTTCCGCGGCCTTGAAGCTGAACTCATCCGTCAGACCCGTGAGGCCGATAATGGCCTCTACATCAGCCTTGATATCAAAGAAGTCGATATTTTGGGACTTCTGCGCCCAGTTTTCTGGCAGTCGAGGACCGCAGGCAACACCGGCCAACATGGCTTCCTGGGTGATGTTTTCCAGGGCCAGGTTTGGCTGATTTGCGGCTTGAAGAAAACGCAGACCGGTTTCAAACAGGCGAATGCGGCTTTGCTGTCGGTTCGTGTTGTACATCAGCGCCTTGAGCAAGCCTGACCAGAGTGTGGTGCGCATGACGCCCATTTCCGCCGAGATGGGATTCGCCAGTGCGATGGGGGAATTTGCCGGGTCGAGGATTGCCTGCAGTTTTGGATCGACAAAACTGTAGGTAATGGTTTCCTGATAACCTAAGGATACCAGTTGATCTTTAATGCGATTCACTGCCAGGCGATCCTCGGCCACAGGCGCCATGGTCAGGTTGACCCGCGGGGTTCTGACCGGCAGGTTGTTATAACCATAAATGCGGCTGACTTCTTCAATCAGGTCGGCTTCGATGGCGATATCAAATCGAAAGGATGGCGCTGTCACGGTCCAGAGGCTGGTTCCCTCGTGAAGCTGGCGCTGGTTTTCAAAGCCAAGCCGACCCAGCATCTTGTCCACTTCCGGGTCAGCAATTTTCACGCCCAACAGCCGTTCTATGCGACTGGCGCGAAGTTTGACCTGCTGGCTGACGGGCAGTGTCGCAGGATCCAGGGTCTCTACCGTCGGCCCTGGCTCACCACCGCAGATGTCGATCAGCAGGGCCGTTGCACGCTCAATGGCACGCGCCTGACCTTGCCAGTCCACGCCCCGCTCGAAGCGGTGTGACGCATCGGTATTCATGCCATAGGTACGGGCCCGGCCGGCGATGGCGGTGGGCGCAAAAAACGCACTCTCAAGGAAGATGTTGGTGGTCTTATCGGTGACGGAAGTGCCGAGGCCGCCCATAATGCCGGCGATACCGATTGGCCCGGAGGCATCGGTGATCAATAGCGTGTCAGGTTGCAGGCTGATCTGCTGGCCGTCAAGCAGGGTCACCTGATCATCGGCGGTCGCGGTGCGCACTCGAATTTCACCCTGCAGCCGATCAAGATCATAGGCGTGCATGGGTTGACCCAGTTCCATCATCACGTAATTGGTGACATCCACCACAGGATCTATGGAGCGAATATCACAGCGACGCAGCTTCTCTTTCATCCACAGCGGGGTTTCCGCATCCAAACGAATACCTGTAATCACTCGGCCCACGAACCGCGGACAAGCCGCGCCGGCCGCCAGCGATACGCCAAAGGTTTGATCATGGGTTGCCGGCACGGGCAAGACAGTCAAGGGTTTGACGTCCAGACCATTGATCACGCCGGTTTCTCGCGCCAGGCCCAGTATGCCCAGGCAGTCGCTGCGATTGGGGGTCAAGTCCAGATCGATGATGACATCATCCAGCTGCAGGAAACTGCGCATGTCTAGTCCCACGGGGGCGTCCAATGGCAATTCCATCAGGCCTTCGTGGTTGTCGCTCAAACCCAGTTCACGCTCCGAGCACAGCATGCCGTTTGACTCGACGCCGCGAAGCTTGGCTTTCTTGATCTTGAAGTCGTCGAGTTTGGCACCGACCTTTGCCATTGGCACCTTGATGCCCGGACGCACATTGGCGGCACCGCAGACGATCTGCACTTCCCGGTCACCGGCATTGACTCGGCAGACGGTCAGTTTGTCGGCATCCGGATGGGGGAAAGTCTCAAGCACTTCAGCGACAACCACCTGAGAAAAGCTGGCCGCAACTGGCTCAACGCCATCGACTTCGAGCCCGGCCATGGTCAGTTGATCAATCAGTTGTTGGGTGGTAAGCGACGGGTTTACAAACTCTCGCAACCATTGTTCGCTGAATTTCATAGGGTGTTCCTGCGTCACGCCAACCAGATTTCACGGGCGCACCCGCGACCCGGCGGCCGCTAGTTAAACTGTTTGAGAAACCTTAAATCATTGTCGAAATACAGGCGCAGGTCGTCGACCCCATATCGCAGCATGGCCAGTCTGTCAGGGCCCATGCCAAAGGCAAAACCGCTGAATTCTTCCGAGTCTATGCCCGACATTTCAAGCACGCTGGGATGTACCATGCCGGCCCCCATAACTTCCAGCCAGCCAGTATTGCTGCAGACTCGGCAGCCCTTGCCAACGCAGTGAACACACTGGACGTCGACCTCGGCGGAGGGCTCGGTAAACGGAAAATAGGAGGGCCGAAAGCGCACCTCGAGTTCCTTTTCAAAAAATACCTGCAGAAATTCCGCAATGGTGCCCTTCAGATCGGCAAAGCTGGAGGTACGATCGATCAACAAACCTTCGATCTGATGAAACATCGGCGTATGGGTCAAGTCTGAGTCTACTCGATACACTCGACCCGGGCAGATGATTCGAAACGGCGGCTTGCGGTTTTCCATGGTACGCACCTGCACCGGCGAGGTGTGGGTACGCAGCAGTAAATTCGGATTGAAATAGAAGGTGTCGTGCATCGCCCGCGCCGGGTGATGCTGAGGAATATTCAGCGCCTCGAAGTTATGGTAGTCATCCTCGATTTCCGGGCCTTCCACCACCTCATAGCCCACGCTGCGAAAAAATCCCTCGATGCGCTGCAGGACCATGGTCACAGGATGCAGACCGCCCACATCGACGCCGCGACCGGGCAAGGTGACATCCACCACCTCGGATGCCAGGCGCGCTGCGATGGCGTCATTGTCCAGCACCAGCTTGCGCCGATTGAGCAGGTCTTGAACCACCTGCTTGGCGACATTGATTTCAGCACCCGCGGTGGGTCGATCTTCCGCAGGCAGTTTACCTAGCGCCTTTAGCAGGTCGGTGAGTTCGCCTTTTTTGCCCAGATATTGCACGCGAACCTGATCGAGCGCCGCAGAATCCCCTGCAGTCTCGATGGCAGCTATGGCCTGAGCCGTGATCTTTTCTAGGTCTGACATCAGCATTCACTACGCGTATCTAGGGTTACCCGCTATGGAACCATCGAATGATGGCTTCTGGGGCGATACTGAAGACTCGCTCACGACTGACGAGCAACCAGGGGATCAACCTTGGCCTGGCGTCAGTCGCGATGAATCCTCACTGCAATCAAGCAGCGGCGGCGATGGCTTCTTTGGCTTTATCTGCGAGCGCAACAAAGGCATCCATTTCGTGCACCGCCAGGTCAGCCAGCACGCGTCGGTCGATTTCGACACCGGCGAGGGCCAGACCGTGGATCATGCGGCTGTAAGACAAGCCACACTCACGGGCAGCAGCGTTGATACGCTGAATCCATAGGCCACGAAACATGCGTTTCTTGGCTTTACGGTCACGATAGGCATATTGGCCGGCTTTGGTAACGGCTTGTTTGGCAACGCGATAGACTCGGCTGCGAGCGCCGTAGTAGCCTTTCGCAAGGTCGAGAATTTTCTTGTGGCGGTTATGTGCTTGGACGCCGCGTTTGACTCTTGGCATTTCATACTCCTGAAAAATAAGCTACGAGCTTTTGACCCGGATCGCCGAGGTATCGGCTGACTCGAGTCGTGGCTCACGAGATTCAATAGATCCTGTACTTCACTGCTGTTCGACAGGGTCTGATCTAGTGACCTAGCATTCGTTTAACCAGTTGGATATCGCTCTTTGCAATGCTCTTGGTGCCACGCAAATGACGTTTCCGCTTGGTGCTCTTTTTTGTCAGGATATGCGCTCTGTGCGCCTGACGGTGCTTGTAGCCGCTAGCAGTTGCCTTGAACCGCTTGGCCGCACCACTACATGTTTTTAGCTTGGGCATTTTCTAACTCCGCAATTTTGCATCTGTACTGATTGGTTGGTGAATGCTGGCTGAATGCCTGAACAACAAAAGGCCATCTCCATGGAGATGACCTTCTCGAGTGTTGGCATCCATCAAACATTGCAAGGGCTCAGGCTGATACCTGGGTACCCTTCTTCTTACCTTTTGGGGCTAGCACCATCGTCAATTGACGACCTTCCATCTTTGGATGGAGTTCGACCACGGATATTTCAGCTAAATCAACTTCGATTCGCTTCAACAAGTCCATGCCGAGCTCTTGGTGTGCCATCTCGCGACCCCTGAACCTCAAGGTCACTTTGGCTTTATCCCCGTCATCAAGGAAACGTGTCAGGTTGCGTAGTTTTACCTGATAATCCCCTTCTTCCGTCCCTGGGCGAAACTTCATTTCTTTTACTTGGGTGCGACGTTGTTTCTTCTTCGCCGCAGCCTTGTCTTTTTTGGCTTCAAATATATGTTTGCCGTAATCCAGAATCTTGCAGACTATGGGATCGGCATCGGGGGCAATCTCGACCAGGTCCAGCTTTGCTGCCACCGCCGCCTCTAACGCCTGAGCGATAGACACAACACCTATTTGTTCGCCATCTGCCCCAATAAGACGGACGACTTTGGCGTCTATCTCGTCGTTTATTCGGGACTTTTTCGAATCGCTTTTCTTAATTCCGTTTCTCCTCTACCGGTCGAGGCGGCGAGTATACCCACTTTCAGGCAACTCTTCCCATTTTTTCGACATCATTTTGCAATAGCTGCGAAAAAGCCTCTACCGACATAGATCCAAGATCGTCGCCATTGCGAGCGCGGACTGCAATCTCGCCATTATCGACCTCGCGATCGCCGATGACGATCAAATAAGGCACCCGCTGAATCGTGTGCTCGCGGATTTTAAAGCCGATCTTCTCATTTCTCAAGTCCGATTCAACTCGAAAGCCTTTTCTATTCAAGGCGTTAAGCACGGTTCCACAATATTCTGCCTGGCTATCGGTGATATTCAGCACCACCGCCTGCACTGGCGCTAGCCAAGCGGGCATCTCGCCGGCAAAATTTTCGATTAAAATGCCGATAAAACGCTCAAACGAGCCCAGCATGGCCCGATGCAGCATCACGGGTACCTGCCGCGAGCCATCTTCAGCAACATACTGGGCGTCAAGACGACCCGGCATGGAGAAGTCAACCTGAATGGTCCCGCACTGCCAGACTCGACCAATACAGTCTTTCAGAGAAAACTCGATCTTGGGGCCGTAAAAGGCGCCCTCACCGGGCAACAGATCCCATTTCAGCTGTTTGGTATCCAGCGCTGTCGCCAGAGCGGCTTCCGCCTTGTCCCAGTCTGCTTCGCTGCCGACCCGCTGCGCCGGTCGAGTGGAGAGCTTGATGATGATCTCGTTAAAGCCGAAGTCTTTGTAAACGCCCTGAATGATATTGATGAAATCCAGCACTTCTGACTGTATCTGCGCTTCGGTGCAGAAAATGTGGGCATCATCCTGAACAAACCCCCGAACCCGCATAATGCCCTGCAAGGTGCCAGACGGCTCATCTCTGTGACAGCTACCAAACTCTGCCAAACGAATTGGAAGATCTCGGTAGCTCTTGAGTCCCTGGTTGAACACCTGAACATGGCAAGGACAGTTCATGGGCTTGATCGCGTAATGGCGGTTATCGGTATGCACCGAGAACATGCCATCACCGAATTTGTCAGCATGTCCGGAGCGCTGCCACAAAGACATATCCACCAGTTGCGGCGTGCGTATTTCCTGGTAACCGTGCTGCTTTTGAACGCCGCGAATATATTGCTCGATCGTTTGCCAGATCTGCCAGCCCTTAGGGTGCCAAAACACCATGCCCGGGGCCTCTTCCTGCGTATGGAACAGATCGAATTTCTTGCCCAGCTTGCGATGATCGCGCTTCTCAGCCTCTTCCAGTCGAAACAGATACTCTTTTAAGGCTTTCTTGTCAGCCCAGCAGGTGCCATAAATACGCGTCAACATGGCGTTGTTGGCATCGCCGCGCCAGTAGGCACCCGCTACCTTGGTGAGTTTGAAAGCCTGTAATTTACCGGTGCTGGGCACATGTGGGCCACGACACAGGTCGATAAATTCGCCCTGCTGATAAAATGACAGGTCCTCATTGTTCGGAATGCTCTCGATAATCTCAACCTTATAGGACTCACCCTTGTCGCGAAAGAAGGCGACGGCTTGATCACGGCTCATCAGCGAACGATTGACTGGCTGGTCCTGTTTCGCCAGCGCGACCATCTTCTGTTCTATTTTATCCAGGTCTTCGGGCGTAAAGGCGCGCTCAAAGGCAAAGTCATAAAAGAACCCGTCATCAATGACGGGACCTATGGTGACTTGTGCAGTAGGAAACAACTGCTGAACAGCCTGAGCCATCAGGTGCGCACAAGAGTGGCGCAACACTTCCAGGCCATCATCGTCTTTGGCAGTAATGATCGACAGGTTGACGTCCTGGGCTATGACATAGCTGGTATCCAACAACTCATCATTGATTCTGCCTGCCAAAGCGGCTTTGGCAAGACCGGTACCGATAGATTCGGCGACTTGATGGATGGAGACGGGGTGATCGAAGTGTTTCTGGTTACCGTCAGGCAAGGTGATAACTGGCATATTGTCCTCTTTTCAGTGGTGACCTGTACGAGGGGTCACTTGGGGGCTGGGGGTGCCGTTTTTCGCCTGCGGCGAAATTAACTTTGGTTCCCTCTCGGTATTTACTGCGTAAATACCTGCCGGGCCGCGTTTTTTCGCCTGCGGCGAAATTAACGCGGTTGGTGGGAGTGGACGGATTCGAACCGTCGACCCTCGCCTTGTCGAGACGATGCTCTAACCAACTGAGCTACACTCCCTTTTACTGCTGACTCACTGCTTGTCGTTTTCTGAACGCTAAATGCCTGCTGACAATACAGGCTTTTCGGCTGCTGCCCCAAGCGCGCGTAATGTAGCAGGATTTCATCACGGGTGCCAGCCTGAATGGGGCGCTTAGCAGAATTTTACGCGGCTGCTGCGCCTCTGACTAACACTAGCTGTTAACGAATTGCTGGCGAAGTTCTTCGATGCGATCCCGCAGCTGGGCCGCTTCCTCAAAGGCGAGATTTTTCGCCGCCTGAAACATGGATTTCTCGAGGCTGTTGATCTGTTTTTCCAGGGCGGCAGGCGACAGTATTTCAGCGGCATAGCGGCCTTTCGCTTCCGCGACCTTGCTGCCTTTCTTGTGCCGAGCAGACTCTCGAGCGCCTTCCATGATGTCTGTGACCAGACGCCTGACCCCAAACGGCACTATGTTGTGCTCAAGGTTATGTGCTGTCTGGCGCTCGCGGCGACGGTTGGTTTCACCGATGGCCCGTTGCATGGAGTCGGTCATCTTGTCAGCGTAGAGTATGGCTTTGCCTTCCAGATGCCGGGCCGCTCGACCAATGGTTTGTATCAGCGAACGCTCGGAACGCAGAAAACCTTCCTTGTCGCTGTCCAGTATGGCAACCAGCGAGACCTCCGGCATATCCAACCCTTCTCGCAGCAGGTTGATCCCTACCAGCACATCAAACTCGCCGAGACGCAGATCGCGAATAATTTCGACCCGCTCGACGGTATCTATATCCGAATGCAGATAGCGCACCCTGACACCATTGTCATCGAGAAAGTCTGTCAAGTCCTCCGCCATGCGTTTGGTCAGGGTCGTAATCAACACTCGCTCATCTTTGGCCGCGCGGATCCTGATCTCACTCAACACATCATCCACCTGAGTCTGCGCCGGGCGTACTTCGATGATGGGATCCAGCAGACCCGTTGGCCGAACTACCTGATCCACCACCTGCCCGGCATGCTCAGCCTCGTAATTGCCTGGCGTCGCAGACACGAAGATCATTTGTGGCGCACGCTTCTCCCACTCCTCGAATCGCATGGGCCGATTGTCGAGCGCACTGGGTAAGCGAAAACCATAATTCACCAGGGTTTCCTTACGAGAACGGTCACCCTTATACATGGCACCGATTTGCGAAATACTCACATGGGACTCATCCACCACCAGCAGGGCATCATCGGGGAGATAGTCATACAGGGTCGGCGGCGCCTCACCCGGCGCTCGACCCGACAGGTAACGAGAGTAGTTCTCGATGCCATTGCAATAACCCAACTCCTTGATCATCTCCAAGTCATAACGGGTTCTCTGCTCGAGACGCTGGGCTTCAACCAGCTTGTTATTCTCCTTGAGATCGCGCAATCGCTCATTCAGCTCATCACGAATCAAATCTATTGCCTGCTCCATGGTTTCTCGGGGCGTCACATAATGCGACTTGGGAAATATGGTGACGCGAGGCACTCGCCGTAACACTTCACCGGTCAGCGGGTCAAAAAAAGCCAGGTCCTCGATCTCGTCATCGAACAACTCGATTCGCACGGCCTCTTTGTCTGACTCTGCCGGAAAAATATCGATGACATCGCCGCGCACGCGATAAGTGGCGCGATGCAATTCGGTTTCATTGCGCGTGTATTGCAGCTCAGCCAGACGGCGCAACACCCACCGCTGATCCACTCGATCACCGCGGTCCAGATGCATCACCATTTTCAGATAAGCGCCGGGATCGCCCAGACCATAGATAGAAGAGACTGACGCCACGACAATCGCATCACGGCGCTCCAACAGCGCCTTGGTCGCCGACAGGCGCATCTGCTCAATATGCTCGTTGATGGCCGAGTCTTTTTCGATATAGGTGTCCGATGAGGGCACATAGGCCTCGGGCTGGTAATAGTCGTAATAAGAGACGAAGTATTCCACGGCGTTATTGGGGAAAAACTCCTTAAATTCACCATACAGCTGCGCCGCCAGGGTTTTATTGGGCGCCATGATGAGCGTGGGTCGTTGAATACGTTCTATGACGTTGGCGATCGTGAAGGTTTTGCCCGAGCCGGTCACACCCAATAGCGTCTGGGCTGCCAGACCGGACTCAATCCCCTCCACCAGCTTATTAATGGCGGCCGGCTGATCGCCAGCGGGTCTGTATTCCGAGTGCACTTTGAAGGGGTCTGGCTTCATAGAGTTTATTGCCTGCCTAGAAAGACCGATGGAAAATCGAGGAAATTGCGAAGGGTCACGGGCCTGCCAAGTCTTACGACATCATACCCTATTCAGACTGCTCAAGGGTGACCCTATTTGCCAATGGATGGTCGCCATTGGATGTTCGCTATAGAATGCTCGTGGTTTAATGATCGCTCTTGAATAAGGGCGAACAGAATCTGCCGAGGATGAGCACTTGCAGGACTGAAAATTGGCACGACTGCCTTTTTTGCACGACTTAGATATTGACCCATAAGAGAAGCCTCTATAGAATTCGCGCCTTAGGTATTCCCCGATAGCTCAGTTGGTAGAGCAAATGACTGTTAATCATTGGGTCCCTGGTTCGAGTCCAGGTCGGGGAGCCACCTAAAAGCCCCCGGCTTCTTTTTTCCAACTTCTGTTTTCCAGCTCCTGTTTTATCCCCTTAAGTCTGCTTTACACGTTTCTGACTTAAGCCTTTCTGCTTTAAGCCTTTTTCTTACAAGCCTATCTACTTCACGCTAGCCCGCTATAAACCCTTGCTCGTCTCTGTCTGCAACCAGCTTGGGGATTCCGCCTGCTCAAGGCGCGCCATGTCTTAACGGATCTGATCCTGGGCGCGATTCTGCCACCAGAATGGCTGAAGCTGCTGCTCACCGGTCACCACCTCTTGCAGCGTTGCTGCCTCGTAGACTCGACCATTAAGAACAACCTGGCGAACTTTGTCGGTGTTGCGAATATTGGTCAAAGGATTCGCATCCAGGATCACCAGGTCTGCCAGCTTGCCTGCCTCGATAGAGCCCAAGTCTTGATCCATGCCCATGTAGGTCGCGGGATTAATGGTCGCCGCGGATAACGCCTGCATTGACGACATGCCGCCTCGCGCGAAACTCCACATTTCCCAGTGGGTTGCCAGACCTTCCCGTTGACCGTGGCCGCCGGTGTTGACCAGCACGCCGGCCGCCATCAGTTGCTTTGCGGCAGCGGCCGAGTCGTCATCTTTATAATCGCTTTCTGGTGCCATGGGACGCCGAACTGAGCGCGGCTGCAACACCACCGGCGGCACAAAATGTGACAAAATTGGATGTTTCCAGACCTCAGACTCCTGGTAGTAGTAGTCTTCTGCTGTCAGGCCGTTGTAGGTCACGACCAGCGTCGGCGTGTAGGCTGAGCTGGATTGACGCCAGAACTGCGTGACGTCGTCATACATCACCAGCGTCGGCACATTATGCTCAACGCCCGTAATACCGTCAGCAATCAGATTCATGTCCAGATGGTAGAGAGAGCCACCCTCGGCGACCACCATGAGACCTTCTTGTCGCGCAGCTTCGATCACTTGCTGGCGCTGCTCTCGCCGCGGCTGATTATAGTTTTTGATGCTGATGGCGCCTTGTGCCTTGAGGCGTCGAATGTGACTCAAAGCATCATCCAGACCATCAATGGGCGCCCAGTTAGTGCTTTTGGCGCCGTAGACTATTTCGCCGGTCGAAAATATTCGTGGCGACAATATCAAACCCGCACGCGCATACTCGGCGGCGGTGAACACCTGGGTCGCTCGGCTGGAAGGATTGTGCAGCGTGGTCACCCCCAGGGCCAAGTGCGCAAGAGAATCCCAGTTTTGCTGGGGTATGATCTGCCCAGACCCGTAGGCGCCATGCGCATGAATATCGATCAGGCCGGGTATGATGAACTGGCCGGTTGCATCTAGTCGTCTGGCGTCGGCCGGCACCACAACCTCTGTGCTTGAGCCGATCGAGACTATGCGATTGTTCTGAATCAGGATCGTCGCCTGTTCAAGTACGCTGCGCTGCGCGTCCATGGTGATCACCGTGGCACCGGTAATCGCCAGCAATCCCTTTGGATAGGCCGCGCTGACGATTTGCGACAGGTTCACACTAGCGGCCACTGGATCTTCGTCTTTGGCCAAACGCAGGGCATCGGCAACCTTCACCGACTTCAGCTCGGGACCCACAGACCAACTCAATGTTTCGCTGTCGCTGGACCAATGCAGGTACTCACCGCCGACCAGGCTCAACTTTTTAGTCGGCAAACCTTTAACATCAGGGCCAACGTTTAACGTGTTCGCGGTTCTCGCCAGCTTGGTCACGTAGACATGATGATTTTCAATAAAGGCCAAATATTGCTCATTGGGCGACGGCACCAGCTGCGTGGCAAATTCACTTTCAGCAATGACGCGCACATCAAGCCCTGCCTGGTTCACCGATTGCAATTGAGTTTTAGCCATGGAGCTGTCACGGCCAGCCGCGGCGCTTCGACTCAGCACGGACACTCGGCCATCCTTCAGCAATCGCGGCATCGAGCCACTGTCTGTGACGAATCGACTCTTGCGCGTCTTGATATCCAGCAGATATATACCGGGATTTTGCCCCCAGTCAGGCGACAGAAACGGGTTTCCGGCCAGTTTTCGGTACGCCAGTGTTTGGCCGTCAGCGGCAATAGAGAGCTCTGTGTATTGGCCCTTCTCCTGGTTCAATGGCTCAGATCGACCGCCCTGCCCCTTGACCCTGCGTATCGACGCCAACTTCTGGTCGTTCCAACGAATGAAGTAAATGTAACGACTGTCAGGTGACCAGACGGGCGAGAAATCAAATCCGTCAGGCTGCTCTCGAGTCACCACCTTTGGGGCCGCATTCTCGGTTTGAACATAGAGCCGTCCCAGTGACTCAAAGACGACGGACTTTTGATCCGGTGACCACTGGGCGAATCGAACCATACGGGTATCAAACTGATTGGGCGCGACTTCTACACTAAACTTCGGCGTTGGATAGATGTCACGGCTATCGGTAACCTGAAAGGGGATGTTGACCGGTTCACTGCCATCGATACCGACCCGCCAGATTCGGCCACCTGCCCAATAGACGATTTGCCGGCTATCTGGCGTCCACGCCATGGTAGGGTACAGACCATGTACGGCCCAGGTTTCCTGCATATCCTGGTCCATGGTCGCCACTAAAAGGGTCTCACTGCCCGAGACCAGATCCTTCAGAAACAGTCTCGAGACAGCCCTTACCCGCTTGATATAGGCCAGATATCGACCATTCGGCGAAGGCGTGGGCCGAACGGCACCACCAGGACCATCGGCCACTGTTTTGATTTCACCGGTCTCCAGATCAACCTGGCGAATCTGAAAGACTTCCTGATTCGTGTCCTGATGATAGACAAAGGTGTTGCCCGGGGTACTGTCCAGCGTGAAATACAGAGATTGGCCGTCAGGCGCGAAGATGGGTTCGCCCAACTCCTTCTGAAGCGCCGGGTTGGCACGTTCGATGATAGGGACGCCCGCATCAGCCTTTGAGCCGTGCACATCATAGAGCCAGATTTCGCCGGTACCCAGAGAGCGTGAAGTGGTGAAATGCTTGCGCGCCGCGAGATACTGGCCATCAGGATGCCAGCTCGGACTGTTGAGTAAACGGAACTTTTCAAACGTGATTTGACGCGCCTCATTCGACGTCAGATCCAGCACCCAAATGTTGTCACCACCGGCAATATCGGAGGTAAACGCAATGGATTTTCCATCCGGGCTAAAACGAGGCTGTATCTCCCAGGCGAGACCTGACCGCAGAGGCTCGGCCTTGCCGCCACTGAAGGGTATGCGATAAATATCGCCCAGCAAATCAAACACAATCTGTTTGCCATCGGGCGAGATATCCAGGCTCATCCAGGTCCCTTCGCGCACATCAAGACTGGCCTGAGTGGCGGTCACTGAATAGTCTGGCAGACTCACATCCCAGCCATTAGGCTCATCGAGCGCTGCAGTTTCTGACTGCGCCATCATCTTCTCTGAAGTGATCTGGTCTGAAGTGATCTGATCTGAACTGATCTTGTCTAAAGAAGACTGCTCTTGAGTGGACGAGCCTGCCTGGACGGGTTCGAGTAATAACAATAAGAGCATCAATAGGCTGGCGAACTTTAACGCTTGCATCTTTTTCTACCTCTGTACATCTGCTGCGCATCAGCTGTCCATTGCAGTTGCGCGCTCACTCTCTTGGCAACTCTGGGCAATTCTCGGCAGTTCTCGGCAATTCTAGGCAGTTCTCGACTATTCTCGGCTGGGAGCGCTGCCTAACCTGGCTTTATCGTCAGGCAAATGCCTGACCGCCTGCAGCAGAGTATATCAGCGACCGCAGAAATGCAGTCGCTTTCAACACCTTTACTCTTAAGCGCTGCTCAGACAGGTGCTCAGACTATCGGTCTTCACTGTCCGCCTCACTCACTGAGATATTGTCCTCCAGATCCAGGCTCTCCAGGTCCTCAGGACCATTGGGCCAAACCGCAAACGGATAGGGCTTGGCGTTTGAGTTAAAGGTGAGAAACTGCAGAATTTGATAAATGTAGACGCTCAGATCAGAGCTGAAATCCAGCAATCGTTCATTCGTATCGCGGGTAAAAAGCACATGAATAAACTGGAAGATGACAATCAAACCCAGGACAAACTCCGTCACCGAGTAAATCACCGTAAACAGCAACATGTATAAGCCGCGAATCCAGGTGTCTTTGGCGGTCAATGCAGATTTGATCTCGTTATCCATACCCTACTCCGTTGACTGGTCTGTGTTTAAGAGTCTGTGTTTAAAAGCCTGTGTTTAAAAGCATGGGTTTAATGCACCATCTTTAAGGAGGCTGCTGACTGGTTCAAGCTTGCTGGCCAGGCTTTTTTGTATCGAGGCGCATTCTCAATCTGTTTCTTGAAGCTGAAGTCCCATGCGTCGCATCAGTTGCATCAGTTGCATACACCAAATCATTCTATAGGATCTTGCAGTAAAGACTACGCCAATCCTGTAACCCTGCGTTTTTAATGACCTTGACACCCTAAGCGACATCAAGCCGGTACTACTTGACCTTTGCCAGTAAACCTCAGCTTGTTGGCAAAGCTAAGCTTATAAACTTAAGCTTATACACCTAAGCATACAAACCTAAGCTTCTAAACCTACGCGCAAAAACCTAAGCTTATAAACCTAAGCGCAAAAACCTAAGCTTGGGCCTTTTGGCCCATCTTCAAGGGATCTACTCAGAACCAGACCCGGATGTGGCGGGCCTGGCGGCGAAGGACTGCTCCAGCTCGTATTGACCGCGGCTCAGATGGATTCGAGTCTGCAAACCCGCCATCATGGCCTGAAAATCTGGCTCGACTGACACAGGCTGCAAGATGGGCTCGATGCGCGCCTGCCAGAATGCCACCCAGCCTTCATCAATTGCTCGCTGCAGGCTGATCAGTGCCAGGCGCTGCTGGCCAGCCAGCTGGTTTGCCAGCGCGTGCCGATACCAGACATCGGGATTGGCGCGAACAGCGCTGGCAACAGCTTGATCCAGATCTGCCTTGAGAGCATCGAGCAAGTCTGCCGCCAACTCGAGCTGACCCAGTTGCTGGTAAGCATGAATAGCACCCAAGCTGGCAAACTGCTGAAGATCAAGAGGCCGCATCTTGTGCGGGTGTTGCTCATCTAACTTCTGCGCCTGCCGCCAATAATCAATGGCTGTTTGCGGATTGCCCATCAGATAGGCGGCATAGGATGCGATCAGGCTACGTTCGTAGTCAGGCTCACTTGGCTGAACCATTCGCTGAAGCACCTGCCGGACCTGATCTAAATCTCCCTGCATTGCATGGCGCTGCACCTCAAGCCAGTCATATCTGAGGGCGTTTTCGGGCTTATCAGCGGGTTTCGCAATACTGACCCAGGTGTTGGCCTCAGCATAGTTCCCGAGCGACAGATGTAATTCAGCGAGCTCAAAGGCGACCTGCGCGCTGTTGGATAGTTCATAGGCCTTTTCAGACTGGCGAATAGCATCACCGATACGGCCACGGGACCTGCTGATACGCGCGGACAATTGATAGGCAGGGGCGTAATTCGGGTTCGCATCAACGATGCTTGCGAAGACTTCCATCGCTTCGGCATCGCGTCCCAGGTCTAAATACAGATTTGCCACATTATAACCCGCCACCGAAGACCGAGGATCAAGCTTAAGGGCTGTCTCGAACTCGGCGAGCTGCGCATCCACATTTGCCAGCAGCGGGGCATACCACATGTGCGCCATCGCGTAGTTCGGGCTGTAACCAATGGCCTTGAGCAACGCCTCACGGGCCGCCTCCTCATCAAACTTGATTCGATAAATCAGTCCCTGGCTGGCCCAAACCATGCCAGACTCAGGATCCAACTGCAGCCCCTTGTCGACGGCTGCTTGCGCGACGGCCAGCAGATCCGGCTGACCTGGGGTTTGAGCCCTCGACTCAAAGCCATAAGATACCTGCAGCGCACTGGCATCTGCGAGACCGACCCAGGCGGCGATATAACCAGGATCGAGATCTAATGCGCGCTGGAAGAATCTAACGGCATCTTTTAGACCCATCTCATTCCGTCGATCCAGCTCTGCCTGCCCCATGCTGTAAAGGATCATGGCTTCGGGGTTGGCAGAAGCACGCAGTTGGCGGTTCACAGAGCCAACACCGAACAGGGTGATCTGCAACGCCTTTGCCACTGCGGCGGCAATTTCATCCTGAATCTTGAACAGGTCGGAGAACTGTCGATCGTAAGCCTGCGACCACAGGTGCGCGCCATCTCGGACATCGATCAGCTGGGCCGTGACTCGAATGGTGTTGTCGATATCATTTCGTCTCACGCTGCCTTCCAGAATGACATCTACCTGCAGCTCACCGCCTATTTGCTGAACCGATTTCCTAACCCCGCGATAGGCAAATGAGGAAGTGCGAGCAGCCACTTGCAGCCCCGGTACACCGGCCAGGACATTGAGCAATTCCTCTGCCAGACCCTCTGCAAAAAACCGATCATTGGCATCCTCGCTGAAAGATTCAAAGGGCAAGACCGCGACTCGATTGCTCGATATCGGCTCTCGCGCTTTTGACTCAACCCCGCTGAGCGCCGTTGGCAGGCTGCTGACGGCCACCGAGTTGGCACTGGATTCTTCAAGCTGCAGCTGAATATAGAAGAGTCCCGCAACGGTCATCAGCAACAGCAATATGATCGCCAGCTCGGTGCGGGGACCCAGTAATCCCTGATCGGTTTCGGCGCTGTGGCTGGCCCCGTGATCTCGCACGAGACCCCGCTGATTAAGATCGAATAGCCAGGCTGCCAGCAACACCAGGGGCAGACCCGCAGCGAATCCCATCACCAGATACCGCATCGCACTGTCGGGTAGGGCGAGGGTGGGAGAAAGAATGTCGACCACCTGAATGATCGGCCACAGCATCACCACGTACAGCGTGGCGGTACGAATCACCCGTCGGCGTTTCAGCTCGTCATAAAGACTGACCAGCCAACCGGGGTTTGCCTGCTTGGTTTGAGATTCGATCACGGCGGCGGTTTAGTTTTCCTTCAGTGTAATGTCAGCAGAAACAGTTCGAATGCCTATTCTGCCGCTACCATCACCCACTATCGCCTGCAGCCGCTGGCGAGAGGGGAAACGGGTCTCCACTTCGTCATCACTCAAGTCGTTGACGATATCACCACTCATACCCCCATCGAGATCCAGCGTCGCATTCAGTCCAGGCTGCAGACCCAGGCGAATGTCACCACTGACGGACGCCAGCTCGATCTGACCCGCAGGATTGAGCTGGCCAGCAATCTCCATACTGCCGCTGACGCTGTGCACCGCCAGCTGATCAAAGCCGTTCAGCGTCAGATCCACATCGCCTGAGACCGTCTCCAGGCGAAGTGACTTGGCCGTTGTGACCAGATCCAAGTCGCCACTGATGGTGGATGCCAGCACAGATCCAATGACGTCATTGATCTCGATATCCCCACTGACGGTATTAATCAGTAGCTGGGATTCGATTCTGCGCGCCTCGAGATCACCACTGACCAATTGCACCTGAACGCCTCCGCGAATGTTTTCGATCTCAACGTCCGTTGAAACTCCAACAAACCGCACTCTGCTGTTCTGTGGCACCTGAATCGTCAAATTCGAGCCATTACCCCGGTTCAGATCCAATCGCGGCACCTTGACTTCGATCACCACCTGCTGGTCTTTGAGGTCAAAGATAAAGGCTTCAGCCAGATCATCAAGATCGCCCTTCACCGCCACCTTAGCCTGGTCCCAGCCTATGATAGCCACTTCGCCGCGGGTGTTGTTGATGTTGATCAGCGCATCACTTGGCACCGCTAAAGATTGGTCAACGGCACTCTTGGCGGTCACTGTCGATGAGAACACCAGAATTACCAGCAGAGACAACAGACGTTTTTCAATTCGCATAAATCACCATCACCTCATTTCATTTCAGCTTGAGATCAGGAAGAGATCAGCAAGCGAGAACGATTAGACTCAGTGCGTCAAAGAAGGTTTAAATTCTACCTCAAACCTATTCAATATTAGCCCTCACCCGATGAGCTGAAGGTCAGCCCCACTGGCTCGACAGAATCGACCGTTGGGCGTGCCAACTCTGCGGATCCACCAGCCTGACCGC
>JAYODE010000042.1:18635-27416 GCA_038106185.1 Gammaproteobacteria bacterium
GTTCAATGGGCGGTATGACATTGATAGAGTTAACCCTTGTGGTGGTAGTTCTTGCCCTCGGGATGAGCGTTGCCGCCCCTGGCTTCAAGAAAATAATGGGCAGAAACCAGACCACGACTCAAATCAACGAACTCGTGACCGCGATCAACCTGGCCCGCAGCGAAGCCGCGAAGGTCAGCGGTGTCATCAGCGTTCAGGCCGCAGATCCCAGCGACAGTCAGAATAAATTTGGCAAGGGTTGGTGTGTCGTCGCGGGTAATCCCGGTCACTGCGACGGAACCCTGATTCGTTCCTTCCCCGCGCCCGTCGGCGTTAACCGCATCAACTCTGAAAGCGCATCCTTGCCATTTAACGCTTTTGGCGAAACGAATGACGGCGCGACTCGGACTTTTCTTTTTTGTGCCCCCGAAAAGCAACGGCTCATCACCATAACGCCAGTAGGTCGTGCCAAGATAGATGGGGCTGTCATGGGTGCTTGTTAAGTTTTCATCGGTTTATTGAATAGCTTTGTTAAATAGCTTTGTTAAATAGCTTTGTTAAATAGATTTGTTGGATAGGTAGCGGTCGCTGTAGTGAGACATTCAATACAAGCATTTACTCTGATCGAGGTGTTGATCTCCGTACTGATCATGTCCGTCGGCGTTCTTGGTGCCACCGGCTTGCAGCTGCGGGGACTGGATGCCAATCGCAATGCCTTTTTTCGCATCGAAGCCACTCAGTTGGCGAGTGACATCGTCAATCGCATTCAAGTTAATCCGTCAACGCTCTACGGTCCCGTCACCTTCACCACAGCGCCATCCAGCGCCATCGATTGCACCATAAACAATTGCACGCCGGTTGAGATGGCCGCCTACGATACGACGCAATGGCTGTGCTCTATCAATTCAACGAATTCCACGGATGAGTCAACCTACAGCGCCTGCTCAGACTTGGGCATCGTGGGATCGCTGCCGAACGGCCAAGCGTCTTTAACCAAAACGGGCAACGAATATTCAATTACCGTGCAATGGTCTGACCTGAAATTCAGCACCGCCTCGTCAGTCAACCTGGTCGTGGTGCCATGAAGCAAAACTTGAACATCGCTCGAAACTCTGCAGGTTTCACCTTGGTTGAGGCGCTCATTGGCCTGGGCCTGGCCTCAGCAATTCTGTTAGGCGTAAATCAGCTGTTCGTCGCAAACTCAAATACCTATAACCTGCTTGTCGGCCAATCTGCCATGCAAGAGTCCGGTAGATTCGCCCTTGGCGTCATCAGCCGTTCAGTCCAGGCGTCAGGCTATAAGGGCTGCTTTTCCACTAATGCTGATGTCCATAAAACATTTCTTGCTGACATACCTTACGAGTTCAATCTGGATACCCCCATTATTGGCTACGAGGGTGAAGCCAGTGGTTGGTCGCCGAACATTGAAACACGCCTACCCAAAACCGTCGGCACGACGGACACGAACGTCTACAAATCTGCCAGCATCGGTGCTGGCACAGGTATTGATACCACCACCATATTACGCAGCACCGACATCATTACGCTTAACTACCTGCCACAAAAAAGACATCGCTTGGCCGTTCCTATGCCCACCAATACCGCAGACATTCAAACTGCCAGCACCCAATTTGATTTTGCTGCAGAACATATCGCTTATCTTCACGACTGTGAGAAGCAGACATTTTTCAGAGTGACCGGTATTACCGGCGACCTGCTAAAGCATGGAACCTCAAGCGATCCAGACGGCTATACCAATGTCAACTCAATTGCTCGCTTCGGCAGTTTTAACGATCAGGCTTACGTCTCAGCCATCGTTTCAGAGACTTACTATATTGCACCCAGCACCAGCGCTAACAATGACAGCCAATACCCCATGTCACTGTGGCGCAAGGCGGGCTTGGCAAAGCCAACAGAATTGGTCGATGGTATCGAGGATTTGCAGATCAAGTACGGCATTGACACGGACAATGACAAGGTTCCAAACCGTTATGTTGATGCCGATGCCGTCATCGACTTTGATGATGTTCGCGCGTTACGCATCACTGTCGTTGCCACCTCAATTAACAATGTCGATGCAACGACTTCACCCACGCATGGCTGCACGACGTCGACCCCAACGCCGGGTTTGCAATACTGCAAGCCAGGCACCGAGACAGATGGCATGTTACGCAGGTCATTCAGCCAAACTGTTGCGCTTCGCAATGGCCGTTCATAAATATCGTTAGACTGCGATGGAAAAGGACTCAGCATTAAGATGTCTCTGAAATTTACTCCACAGGTTAGTTGTTACCAGCAAGAGTTTCGCGGGCTGTCTCAAGAGCTGTCTCGAGAGCTATTTAAAAAGCTATCTCAAGAGCCATCTCAAAAGCCATCTCAAAAGCCATCTCGAGCTCGAGAGCAAGCTGGCGTGGTCTTGATCATGACTCTGATTATTCTGCTGATTGTGACCCTGCTCGGCACCTCCTCTATTCAGATGACGGGTCTGCTGGAGCGCATGTCTAGGAACTCAAGCGACGCCAACAGCGCTTTCTCAGCAGCAGAGGCAGCATTAAGAGCGGCAGAGGCCAGCATTGAGCTGGAAACATCAATCGAAGTCTATGCATCAAATGCCAATGGTAAGTATCAGATGCAGGGTGTTGGCGTCACTCCGCGCTGGGAAATGCCGGAAACCTGGAGCGAGACTGACTCCATTGCCGCAAGCTACTCTGGCAGCGTTACTCAACCGAGATACATCATCGAATACGTTCAATCCGTGTTGTCAGAGGACGACCAGCTGAACCTGGATAATGTTGGTGGCGGAGTTGGCTCAGATGTCACTCAGGTATTTCGCATTACCGCATTAGGGGGCGGCAAAACCACAGCCGCGAAAGTGTATCTGCAAAGCACTTACGGCAAGAAATTTTAGAGATCGACCACTGCTAAACTGCGACAGGAAGCTGACAAATGGCGAGGTCTTACATTAAGCAATATTTTTTAACCCTGCTGTCATGCTATCTCACCCTGTATGCGGTGACCGCTCATTCAGCGCCGCCCGTTGGTATTGCACAAGGCATAGATGATACCTACCTGACTGATGCCAGCCTGATCTTCGATGTCGGTACCTCAGGTCCCATCAATGTGGTTAGCAATGATGAAGAGAATGGCGTTGAAGCGGCACTCCTGCCGCTCAAGGTTGGTACGGGTTATTTTACCCCAACTGCTCGAAGCGGTTGCAGTAACTGCGGTCTTCTGTCCTATCCAACGCCAGGTCCAAGTTTATTTTTTACCGCTGATAGCAGCAATGCTGGTATCGCGGTTTTTTATTATGCAGTCACCGACAAGGACGATGGTTCCACCGATATTTTCACCGACTGTTTTACTGATTCACTCGACAACTCTTGCGCCTCCATCACGATCAAAGTCAACGGTGCGCCGACGGCGGTCGATGATACCTATACCGTCGATGAGGGTAGCAGCCTGAGTATTTCAGCCGCCTTTGGCGTCATGCGCAATGATTCAGACCCGAACTCCGATGGGTTGATCGTCGAGCTCGTCAGTGGTCCAAGTCACCACAAGGGGCTGTTTACGTTGAATGCCGATGGCAGCTTTAACTATTTCCATAACGGCTCTGAAACCCTGAACGACGCCTTCTCCTACCGACTATTTGACGGCCGACTCAGCAAGGTCGCGACGGTTAACCTGGTGATTAACCCCACCAATGATGCACCCACCTTAACTGTCAGCAACCTTGCGGCAAGCGAAGACGGCAGTCCCGTCAGCGCCACGTCCAGCTACACAGATCCCGATGTGAGCGACACCCACGTCTTCAGCGTCACGCCCATGGCGCCCGGTGAAGGGAGCGTCAGCATTAACTCAACGACCGGCGAATATACCTTTGCACCTGGCTTTGACTTTCAGGCGCTGGCTCAGAATGCCACTATTGATGTGAGCTTCGCGGTCACCATCACAGACGGCGATGGGGGATCTGATACACAAACGGTGATAGTGACTGTAACCGGCGCTAACGATGCGCCCGTTATCAACGATCAAACGGTTACGGTGCCTGAAAACTCAGTGAGCGGCACCTTCGTTCTGAAACTTCAAGCCACTGATATTGATCAGGGCGATAGTGAATTCAACTATGTCATTACCCAAGGCTTGGGCATACCCGTCGAATTTCTAGTCAATGACAGGGACGAGCTACTGGTCGGCCCCCACTCACCGGCGACACCACTACTGAACTTTGAAACCACACCGACCTATAGTCTGACGCTAAAGGTCACCGACAAAGGCGGTCTGACGGATACAGCCACGATTTTGATCAATCTGACGAATGAGCCAGATGCACCTGGCATCACGGTCTGCGAAGAGTTTGATGAAGCGGGTATGCCACTGAATACCCTGCCCGGCTATTTAGGTCCGCTGCTGGAATACTACGACTTCTCTGTAGCCACACCCTGCCATCGGGTCATCAGCACCACTGACGATTATCATATGGAGCAAGACAAGCGCATCGTTGCCGTCTCACCGTTGCCCACGCCGCCCAACAGCGCAACGACTAACTACCGACAACTTCTGAGCCAGATCCCCAAGGCTTGGGATGAAGACAGCACACTTTTATATTACTCGCCGCGCCAGAATATTACGGATTTGTTGGCGACAGTGGCGTTTACGAACGAATCCGGTACCGCCAGTAACACAGGCGAATTTATCTATTTGCCACCCGCGGGGACCAATGTCACCGACAATGGCCTCGACAATTTTGTCTACCGGGTTTGTGATGCGCCTGGAACGACCAGCGAAGCTCGCTGTGCGCTGGGGGTTGTCTATATCGACATCGCCAAGAAGGCCGCGGCAGCAGTTAATAAGGGCAATGTCGTCGACAGCGGCACTCTGTCTCAGGGTCCGCTTGAGCTGCCAGTACCAGCGCTACCTAACGTCTTTGTCTTGCTGGACGACTCTGAGGCGATGGCGTCGGACATATTGACTGACCAAAGTGAGGGCTACTACGCGGTTGGTAATCAGACCAAGACCTGGTTTTTACCGGAGGATGGCACCAATCACTATGCACCCAGCGAGGCGAAGCAACCTGGCCAGGGCCTGTGGCGATTGCGCAACAAAGACTATAACAAGGTCTACTACAACCCGGGCACAACCTATTCACCCTGGATCGGCTTGGATAATCGAGGTAACGCCTATGTGGCCTCAGATCCAACCAGTGCAATTTCAGACCCCTATAAGACCGCCAGCAGAAAGATCAATCTGACGATACCTCAAGATATGCCGGGGCAAGACCGTGATGTTTTTTTGCCAAAATACTATCGCTGGACAGATATCAATGACCCCGTTAACTGTCCCAATAATATCGTCGGCGTCGTTGATGGCACCTCACCAGCGACATTCCCCGGTGGCATCTGTACCGAGGGCACATTAGTCACCATCACACCGGCGACAAGCAGTTACCCCAAAGGACCCGCCAGAACCGATTGCGCCGGTGCCACCTGCAGCTACGCCGAGGAAATTCAGAATTTTGCGAATTTCTACAGCTTTTCTCGCACTCGACACTTCACCGCAAAAACCGCACTCGGGGTCGTTGTCGCGAATGCGGACAACATGAGAATTGGCTTTGGCGCCTTTGGCGGCACCAGCGACAACATTGACATTCGAGAAATGAACGAGTCACCGCTGACGGGTAACAAAGGGGCTTTGCTGACCCATCTGTATCGAAATAGCGCGGCATCAAACTCAACCCCAATACGCGACAGTCTGGAGCGCACTGGTAATTACTTCGAATGCACCGGTAACAACACGATCATCACCAGCGGTGCGACCTGCCCCGTGCTGCCAGCACCGGAAGGGAACTGCCAGCAAAACTTTTCCCTGATCGTCACCGCCGGCTTCTGGAACGGCAATACTGCGGCGCTGAACACGGGCAATGCTGATGGTGACAACAACAGCCCCTGGGATGATGGCCGCTATGCCCAGAACGGCGCCATAACACCGACGCTGGCTGACATTGCCATGCATTTCTACGAAAGGGACCTGCATCCGGCATTAAGCGACGAGGTGCCTGCGACGGCACGAGACCTGGCAGGCGCAGCAGCACTGGCTTTTGGTGGCTCGAACATCAATCCCACCATGCATCAACACCTGTCGACCTATGTCATCGCTTTTGGCGTTGCAGGAAGCCTGACACTCGCCGACGTGCCGACTGACTATACCTCGGCATTCGACTGGGGTGATGTGGTGACGGACAATGACAAACTTAATGATCTGGTGCACACGGCGGTAAATGGTCGCGGCGATTATCTCAATGCCGACAATCCCAATGCGCTGAAAACCGCCTTAGACAATGCCTTTTCGCAATTCGCTCAAGCGATCGGCACCGCCAGTGCGGTGAGCTTCAATTCACAGGAAGTGCAGCATGAGTCACTGCTTTATCGCGCTATCTATAACGTCAGGGACAACACCGGCGATCTACTGGCACAAAGCTTTAATCCTGACGGCACCTTGGGCAGCCAAGTCTGGAGTGCGGCAGAGCAACTCGATCTGAAAGACCCGACAGCTTTCCAGCCGACAATCAACCGTCGAGAAATTCTCACCTACGACAAGAGTGTGGCTAACGGCGCCAGAGGCATCGCCTTTAGACCTCAGACCATTGTGGAACGCAACCAACAGCTCGCTGAAGCCCTGGAAGACGACCCGTTGGGTGTTCTCGACTGGGATCCTGTGTTTGATCCTGCGGCAAGCCCTTCACCCGACCTCTTTGACCAGCAGATGATCAAACATATCAATTACCTGCGTGGCGATTCCAGCCATGAGAGACCCGCAGGTAATCTTCGGGAACGACCACTGGTCAAAGGCCGACTCGGCGACATCGTCAGCTCGACCCCGGTTTTTTATGCAACGCCGGATAGAGCGCGAAGAACCTTGCCACCCTACCCCACGGTCGCGGCGGAAAGCTACGAGGCCTTCAAGGCGTCTTTCACCAATCTTTCCGAGACTGATGACAAGGCGCGTACGCCCATGGTCTATGTCGGCGCCAATGACGGGTTTCTCCACGGCTTTAATGCGAATACCGGTGAGGAGCACTTCGCTTATCTGCCCGGCGAAATGATCACCGGCGTTTACAGCCAGCGTATCAAGCAGTTGCTGAGCACGGATTATGCACATAGATACAGTGTTGATTTAGCCGCCGCAGTCAATGATGTCTATCTCGACCCAGACCGTCGTCGAGACACGGGCACCGTCGAAAAGGACTGGACTACCCTGCTCATCGGCGGCTATCGCGCCGGCGGCAAGGGTTACTTCGCGCTGGACATCACCGATCCCACAGGCGCCAACGATGCGAGCAAGGCTATTACTGAGGCCAATGCCAGCCGAGTGGTCATGTGGGAATTCACGGCGCTTGATGATACGCCTGTCATTGACGTTGGTGTCGACGTGGATGCAGACATGCTCGTCGCCGGCGACTCGGATGATCGGTCAGTGGACACGCTGGGACAGCCCATCAGTGATCTAGGCTATAGCTTTAGCACCCCAACGATCGCGATCAGCAATGTCAGCGAGGCCACTATCAGCGCCGCGAGTGGTGATAGGGACAATCGCTGGATAGCCGTCCTTGGTAATGGCTATGACAGCACCTCAGGCAACGCCGTGTTGTTTGTTTTGTTTGTCGACGGCGGCACCGACGGCGAGTGGTGTCACCCGGAAAAAGCGGGTTGCGCCATCGATAACGGTGCAGGGGATGGCTATGACTTCGTCAAGATAACCGCAGCTGGACGCTCGGCAACCGGGATCGCCAACGGCTTAGGTACGCCAAGAGGAATAGACCTTGACGGCAATGGTACGTTGGATATCGCCTATGCCGGCGATCGGTTTGGTAACCTGTTCCGCTTTGACCTTCGCAACCCTGACCCCGCCGCCTGGCATTCAACTCTGCTCTACAGTGCAAGTTATACGGATGCTGAGGGTACAACCTTTGCGCAACCTATCACGACCCAGCCGCTGGTAATCGCTCATCCCACCATCAAAACCGGGGTTAATTGCGCGGCATTTGATGCTAACGAGGTTCTGTCGTCGAATTTGTGTGGTGGATATATCGTCATTTTCAGTACTGGTAGCTATATCTATGAGGATGATGACACTAACCGAAATATCCAGAGCATTTATGGTATCTGGGACAGGCTTGGCAGTACCCTGGTCACCCAGCAAGATCTGGTACAACAGACCTATACGGCATTCACCGGTGATGCAAAAGTGGGCGCTGGTCGAGTTCTGTCGACGAATCCCGTCGACTACGCCTCTCGGTTTGGCTGGTATCTGAACTTCGACAACCCGGCGGCCGAGCCGATTATGGTTGACGGGATAGCCCAAGCTGAATTTCCGGGTGAACGCGCCATCAGAAACATTCAGATGCGCGGCGGCATCGTGTTTGTCAACAGCGTCATCCCCAAAGCCGTGCTCAGCTGCAGCGTCGAGGCAGGCGGCGCTGCTAACGCCTTTTGTCCCGATACTGGCTCAACATCCTGCATTACTCGAAAGGGAATTTTTGACATCAACAAGGACTCATCGATCAACGAACTGGACTTAACCGAAACAGGCAACTATGTCGCCTCAACGTATTTTGAAGGTTCGGTACCCACCGACTCCACCTTCTTTGGCGACACGCTGGTCACTCAACTCAGTGATCAGACCTTAAAAGTCGTTGTGACAGATACCGCCGGCGGCGTCCATACAGGACGCATCTCCTGGTCTCAGCTGAAAACCGATTAGTGTCTAGAGCCCTCAGCCATTAAGAGCCTTCAGCCATTAAGAGCC
>JAYODE010000008.1:0-3123 GCA_038106185.1 Gammaproteobacteria bacterium
ACCAGGCCTGGTTTTATTGCGTGGCAATGGCTGTTTTGCGTTTGCCGGCGCTGCGTTTCTTGTAGAAGGATTTGATGCTGTGCTCGGCATGGGTATCAAGTATCTGTGACAGGGTTCGGCCGATTTTGGTGCAGATTCGAATTCTCTCAAGCTGCGGCCAGGTGCCTCGCTCACCTTCGAGTATCAGGGCTTCAATTTCCTTGCCTGTCAAGCGCGCCAGGAGCTTCTGCGGATCAACATAGTTGAAGCTGGGGACTATGTTAATGTCGCCTTGGTAGTTCTGGGCCATCACTGAATAAAACATACTCATACTCTGGCCAATGCTGGGTACTTGGCGCAAAAAGCGGCGCGAGAACTTCTCGCTGGCGCGGAGGACCTCCTGCGTCGTTTGGCGCACGATATTCTTGGTCAGCTCTGGTACTGGCATAAATTTGGCGGTACTCATCATCGCCAGTGCCAATGGGTTGGCTTGGCTGACAATATAGTGGTTAACGCCATAAAGTCTGGCCAGCCGTTTGGCAGGCAGGTCGTCGGTCACGGCGCCATCTACCCAGCGGCGGTTTGGCAGGTAGGGTTGGGGTTCACCGTAAACATTTTTAGCCATTAGCATCACCGGCGGAAAAACACCCGGTACTGCGCAGGAAGCCAGGACCGCGGTACGAATATAGACATTCGGTGACGTGATCGCATTCATCAAACGCGAAGATTGATGTTCCTCCAGTGGCGCAATCGTGACGCTGATAGATCTCCCGGTTTTTTCATAGGCCTCTTGAAAGGTCATGTTGGGAATGGTCGAGTCAAGCATCAGACGTAGAGTATCAGCGTCCATTTGCGGCCGCACCATACCCCAGGGGCGCTTCTCCAGGTCTTCGTCAAAGGGATCCAGCATGTTGTTGCCTATCAGGACCTTTTCCAGCTCTGCGTTGGTGTGAGTACCCAGTATGGCGGCAAAGATGGATCCGGCACTGGAGCCCGAGATAACGTCTGGCAGCAGGTCATGCTGTAACAGTGTCTTGACCACCCCATGGTGGAAATGGCCCAGCGAACCAGCACCCGAGAGCATCAGCGCCGAGCTGCCGAAACACAGATGGGCGCGATGAAAGAAGTCGATCTTATCTTCATGGGTAATTTCGTCAGACTCGGGCAGGCTGCTGATATGCTTGAGCGCATCGACGATCTCATCAACATAGTCTTCGATCAGCTTTTTGGTGCCGACCTTCGACTTCTCGTACAGGGCACTATTGCCCATGCCACCCTGATTGCCGTGAATGCCTTGATTGAGCGCATACAGCAGACCGACGTCATCATGATTGGCGCGCAATTTGCGCAACTCGTCGACTCGGCTTTGAATATTGAGATAGTCATACCGGGACGATTGTTGTTCCAGTCGCCATTTTCCGCGCCCTGTCGCCTGGTCATGGGCATTAGCGGCTTCCAGCCATTCAGCGTGGGTCCTCGCACGACGCATATTTCGTTCGAATTTCGACTGGGATGAGTTCATTGACAACATGCTTGCCACCTACGCTAACGCAACGGATCACAAAAATTTCATTGTGCACTGCATTATAGATCAAGCCGAAAATTTGACCAGATCTAATTTTGCCTTCGATCGGCGGTCAGGGTTATTTGGTCTGCAGCCGCAGGCAGACATTCGTCTGCTCAAAGACCTATTCACGGCTTTTATGCCAAAACGAATTTAGGTATAAGGGAAGCAGGTCTTGGTACGAATACCAATGAGGAAGCAACATGAGTCAGCGACTCGAAGTTTATATTGATTACAAGAGTCCCTACGCATTTATCGCCAAGGACCCAACCTATGCGCTCGCCGAGGAGTTCGACGTCGAGATTGATTGGCTGCCGCTGACGCTGAATATCGGCAGTTACCTTGGTACAGCCAAGGTGAGTGAAAGGGGTGATGTAGTGGAAAATAAGCGCTCACCAAGACAATGGGCTGCCGTTAAATATGCCTATATGGATGCTCGCCGCTATGCCTCTCTGCGCGGGCTGACCCTGCGTGGTACGCAAAAAATATGGGACTCATCGATCGCTGCTATTGGCATGCTGTGGGCGCGACAACAGGGCGCGAGCATCCTTAAAAACTATACCGATAGGGTTTACACGCGATTCTGGCAGCGCCAGTTGGACATAGAGGATGCTCAGGTCATCACCGATCTGTTGCATGAGGCGGGCGCCACCGTGGAAGGCTTCTCGGTCTATTTATCGGGGGCGGGAAGAGCAGAGCATGACCAGTTGCAAGAGAAGATACTGGATTTGGGATATTTTGGTGTACCCACCTATGTGATTGACGGGGAAGTCTATTTTGGTCGGGAGCAGTTGCCGAGGATCAGGTGGCATTTGGCGGGTGCGACCGGACCCTTTCCAGATATTGCCTATGATACGAGGTTGAACCCATGAGCCAGTTCAAACAGGTATCTTCGACCCAGGATCTGGTGATTTGTCTCGATTTTGCCGATCCTCACAGCTATCTGGCACTCACAGGTAGCCTGGCACTGGTGAAGGACTTGAATCTGAGCGTGCAATGGTTACCCCTTAGCGCGGGATTGAGCCGTCTCTCGAGTCGACAGCCCATGGTGTCGAAGCAGGATCCGCTCGCTGAATACAAGGCACGACGAGCGTCAGCCCGACAGAAGAATGCGGAAGCAGAGCTGCGGCGAACCAGTCAGTTACTGGATATTCCGCTCGCGAATAGTCGGCTCGCGTTTGATGCTGTAATTGCCTCCATCGGCCTGCTCTTCGTCAATGAGGTGCGGGCAGATGCGTCAGGGTATATTGAGGCGGTGTTCGAGGCGGTGTTTCGCCGGGGCATGACCTCAAACACGCTGGTGACGAAGATTCTGTCCGGTTTGGGCCTCAATCTCGAGGATTGGCAGCATTTTGTTCAAGGGCCTGGACCTCAAGCCCTGCAGCAACTGGAGGAAGAGTTGCTCTTGCTCGGCGTCTTCAGCTCGCCCGGTTACATTCATCGCGGTGAATGTTTTCACGGCCGGCAGCATTTGCCGCTGCTGCGCTGGTATCTCAGCGGTGCCAAAGGCGCGGCACCAGTATGAAGATTGATACGCAATGAAAAAAAAGAGAAAAGACAGAGAATAGAAAGAGAAAAGA